>CAYYXG010000003.1:2497-179858 GCA_964475595.1 uncultured Flavobacteriaceae bacterium | reverse complement strand
CGGATGAAATTGTGGTGCTGGATAGCTTCTCTACCGACAACACCGAGCAAATTTGTCGTGAAAAGGGCATTCGTTTCCACCAACACATATTTGAAGGTCATATACAACAAAAAAATAGAGCTAAAGACTTGGCAAGCCACGACTGGGTGCTAAGTCTGGACGCAGACGAAAAACCGGATGCACTGTTAAAACAAAATATTTCACGGCTTAAACATCATGGTTTCCCGGATACCCTAGCCGGATATACCATGAACCGACTCAATTTTTACTGCGGAAAACCCATTAAAACCTGCGGCTGGTACCCCGACACCAAATTGCGGTTATGGAAGAAACAAAGTGGTGCCTGGACCGGTACTAATCCACATGACCGTTTTGAACTTTTTGACGACCATACCGCGGCTCATCTTGAGGGTGATATTCTACACAACACCTACCCCACCAAAGCAGATATGATAAGACAAGTGCAAAAATTTGCTGACATTGCCGCAACGCATTTTGCAAAAAAACCACTGCCCTGGCTGATTGTCAAAATGCTTTTTAGCCCAATATTTAAATTTACGAAAAATTTTTGGATAAAACAAGGGTTTATGGATGGAAATATGGGTTTTCAAATCTGTCTATATCAGGCCCTGGAAGTATTTCATAAATACCGATTGGCCATCCTTATAAAATTGCGATAAGATGCCTTTAATTTCCAACCACAGCGGCCTTTTCCCTGAAGCGGGCACAGATGAGGCCGGGCGAGGTTGCCTGGCAGGACCTGTGGTTGCAGCCGCGGTCATCCTGCCTCCCGATTTTCAACACCCATTGTTAAACGATAGCAAACAGGTTTCCAAAAAAAACCGCGATGAACTGAGAGTAATTATTGAAAACACAGCTTTAAGCTGGGCTGTTGCCTATTGCAGTCCTGAAGAAATCGACAAAATCAACATACTGAATGCCAGTATCCTGGCCATGCACCGAGCACTCGACGGGCTTACCGTAAAACCCAAACACATTTTGGTGGATGGAAATCGTTTCAAATCCTATGGCGACATACCTCACAATACCATGATCAAGGGTGATGCGCGCTTTATTGCTATCGCCGCTGCCAGTATTCTAGCCAAAACCCACAGGGATGAATTCATGGAAAAACTACACCCTGATTTTCCTGGATATGGCTGGGATAACAATGCGGGATATCCAACAGAAAAACACCGTGATACAATAGCCAGACTTGGGCCAACAGTGCATCACCGCAAGTCTTTTACCCTCCTAAAGTCTCAAATCACGCTTTTCCCATAATTTTCATGAAATTTTAGGGCTGCCGCCTTAATTCTTGTAATTTCGCAGTATCATAGATGACCGATACCATTCTCATACTTGACTTTGGCTCTCAGTACACGCAATTGATTGCCCGACGCATCCGCGAGCTAAACGTATATTGCGAAATTCACCCCTTTAACCATTACCCCGAACCTGGACCAAACGTAAAAGGAATCATACTTTCAGGCAGTCCGAGCTCTGTGAACGAACAGGACGCCCCAGATGTGGACATGCATGCTCTTCTTGCCCATGGCCCTGTTTTAGGGGTGTGTTACGGAGCCCAGCTCATGGCAAAAAAATTTGGCGGAGAGGTTGGCAAATCGGCTCATCGCGAATATGGCCGCGCCATGCTCATTCAAACCGGAGAACCCAACCATTTACTGGAGGGTCTGCATTATGAGAGTCAGGTATGGATGAGCCATAGCGACAGCATTTTGAAAGTTCCTGAAGGCAGCACCATTATTGGCACCACTGCATCCATTCCAGTAGCAGCATTTAAGCTCGGAAGCCACCCTCATGCCTATGGAATACAATTCCACCCTGAGGTTTACCATAGTACAGAGGGTTCTGCCCTGTTATCCAATTTTGCATTTTCCATTTGCGGCTGCTCAGGCGATTGGACTCCCGGCCATTTTATTGATGAAACGGTTCAGAAAATAAGGGATCAGGTAGGTACCGATACCGTAATTCTGGGGCTAAGCGGAGGAGTAGACAGCTCTGTGGCTGCGCTTTTGCTACACAAAGCCATAGGACCCAAACTGCATTGTATTTTTATCAATAATGGCCTACTTAGGAAAAATGAATATGATGATGTCCTTAGGGCTTATGAGCAACTAAACCTCAATATTCATGGAATAGATGCATCACAGCGATTTTACGATGCTATGGCCGGTGTTTCCGATCCGGAAACCAAGCGTAAAATTATTGGCAGGGTATTTGTCGAGGTATTCCAGGATGAATCTAAAAAAATACAGGATGCCAAATGGCTTGCTCAAGGTACGATTTATCCAGATGTAATTGAAAGTGTGAGCGTGAAAGGACCCAGTGCAACCATCAAAAGTCACCACAATGTAGGTGGACTCCCGGAATCACTTCATCTGGGAATTGTGGAACCATTACGAGCACTATTCAAAGATGAAGTTCGCCGGGTGGGCAAAGCCCTCATGCTGCCAGATGAAATCCTAAACCGGCACCCTTTCCCGGGACCGGGTCTAGGTATTCGCATTATTGGCGACATTACAGAAGAAAAAGTAAAACTGCTTCAGGAAGCCGATCATATTTACCTGGAAAAACTGAAAGAATATGGCTGGTATGACCAGATCTGGCAAGCCGGAACCATTCTCCTACCAATACAAAGTGTGGGTGTAATGGGCGATGAAAGAACCTATGAACAGGTAGTGGCATTGAGGGCAGTAAGCAGCACAGACGGCATGACTGCCGACTGGGTGCACATTCCCTATGAAGTACTCGCAGATATCAGCAACAGCATCATCAATCGCGTTAAGGGCATCAACCGGGTGGTTTACGATATCAGTTCCAAGCCACCGGCCACCATTGAATGGGAATGAGCAAGGTGATTTTATATATGGCCATGGGAATTGCATTGGTGGTATCATCAATACAATCCCTTATCGCACAAAATCATCATAAGAAAAACTATAAAATTGCGCTGGTCCTTCCTTTTAAATCTTCGGGAAACCACAGTGCAGTAGGGGAAGTCATGCTGGATTATTACCAAGGATTTGCAATGGCTGCCAAAATGCTGGAATCGGAGGGTTTCAAAGCTGAAATCACGGTTTTTGACAGCGATAAAGACAGCACTGCACTCGAATCTTTACTGAATAGTGGTGCGCTTGATGATAAAAACATCGTGGTAGGCCCCGTTTATGCAGATAACTTAGTTCCGGTGGAAGCGTATTGCTCAAAAAAGGGAATACCCTTGGTTTCACCCCTTAAATATTACAAACCATTAGTTTCCGGCACCGGCGTTATTAATTTTTTCACACCGGACACCCTTCGCGTGCGTGCCGCTTTTGAGAAAGCAGTCCGGATTTTCCCAAAACATCGTTTTTATGTGATTTCCGATGCGAGTACACGCTCTAAAAGTGAGGTTTACAGGATTAGAAATACTGCCCGCAAAATGGGCTTTAACCAGATAAAATACGCTACATTGAGCAATGGCAGACTATCTCTGCCTATAACCAGAAATGACAGTATTATCATTTTCAACACCATTGAACGAGTTGCTGTTAAACCGGAATTGGAGAAACTCCTCAAGAATAAGAAAAGCAGCTGGATAGTTGCCCATCATGACTGGCATGGCAGCTATAGAACCATCGTAAATAAAGACGAACCATCGATATTATACCCGGAAGTTACGGTGAATACGCCCGGTGATACTTCCATGCTGGAGTTCGAAAATCTGTATTACGACGCTTATTTCAGTGACCCCAGTAAATATGCATTCATCGGCTATGATCAGGCCATGTTTATTGGTTATGGACTTATGGCATTCGGTGATTCGTTTATCAGTCATACGCTCAACATGGATTACAGAGGTTATATTAACCACATTAACCTGAAAAAACATGGCGATGAAATTGTCAACTTTGGTCTGCATTTCATACGACTGAATGAAGGAGTTCGGGAGGAAATTGAACCCTGAGCAACCTTAGAAACAGATTGCGAATTGCAGCCGGACTGCTGTCTGAGTTTCATTTCAAACAACCGTTTGCCCTTTGGCTACAAGATATTTTTCGGCAACATAAACATTTTGGCAGTAAAGACCGTCGGTTCTATAAAGATGCATTTTACGCCTATTGGAAACTTGGAAATTTTGGACAATCCTTTTCAACAGAGCAACGCCTGTTAGCTGGGCTCTTAAGAATCTTCCCGGACGATAAAAATCTTAAAGAACTCCTTCCGGAGTTGTTTTCCGGACTTACTCCTGCAGCAGGTTTTAATGAAATTGAAAGCTTTGCCAATCAAGAATGGAATCCTTACGGGGCATTTGATTCCCTACTTTCCCCAATGGTAAAAACGCCTGAACTCAATCAATGGTTTGGCAAACAGGCACCTGTATGGCTGAAATTTAATTCCCGTTTCAAAACCGAACTTTGGGCATTTTTGATTCAAAAAGGCATCTCTTTTGAAGAATTTGGGGCCCATAGTGTAAAAGTAAATAGTGGCAATCTGGATGATGCGGTTCTGCGCGGATGGTGCCGTATTCAGGACCTGGGGAGTCAGGAATCGCTAAACAGCGAAATATTGGCTCATGCTTCTCTGGTGTGGGACACCTGTTGTGGAGCCGGTGGAAAATCACTGCTGGTAAACGACTTAAATCCTGATGCTACATTGTATATTTCCGATTCCCGATCTCAGATAGTTCATAATGCCATACAGCGGTTCTCCCTGGAAGGAAAGCCCCTACCCTTTTCGGGTGTTGCTAATTTATCCGCACCGGTGAATAAGATTGTTTTTGATGATAAAATCCAAATTTCAAAACCGGTTTTTGACACGCTTATCTGCGATGTTCCTTGTTCAGGTAGCGGTACATGGAGACGCAGTCCGGAAATGCTGACTGCTTTTTCAATCAAGGATTTGAGTTTCTATCAGCAAACACAACGAGACATCATTAAAAACGCTTTACCATTTTTAAAAACCGGAGGAAAAATCATATACCTCACCTGTTCGGTATTTATGGAAGAAAACGAAACCAATAGGCAATTCTTCGAATCTCAAATGGGATTAAAGACCATTTCTGAAGATTATTGCGGCGGATATGTAAAAGACGCCGATTTTATTTATAGGGCTGTATTTGAGAAATAATCATTCCGGATTATACGCCCATTTGATATAAATACTTCCCCAGGTAAATCCACCTCCGAAAGTACTCAGAATGAGGTTATCGCCTTTTTTAAATTTCTTTTCAAAATCATACATAAGCAAAGGCAGGGTTCCGGCTGTGGTATTCCCATAACGATCAATATTCACAAGTACCTTGTCTTTATCCAGCCCCATTCTTTCAGCGGTAGCATCGATGATACGAAGGTTTGCCTGATGTGCAATTAGCCAGTTCACCGAATCGGCATTCAGTCCGTTTCTGTCCATAATATCATAGCTAACATCAGCCATGTTGGTAACGGCAAATTTGAAAACCGTTTTACCTTCCTGATAAACGTAATGCTGTCGGTTGCTAACCGTTTCAAGCGTGGGGGGATTTAGAGAACCACCCGCAGGCTGGTAAAGAAATTCTCTACCACTGCCATCCATTTTCAGAATTGAATCCATAACACCAAATCCATCGGTATTGGGCTCAAGCAATACACATCCGCCACCATCACCAAAAATGATACAGGTATTGCGGTCTGTGTAATCGATGATGGAACTCATTTTATCAAAGCCACATACCAACACTTTTTTGTATCCGCTCTGAATAAATCTACTTCCGGTTTCCAAGGCATATAAAAAACCGGAGCATGCGGCAGCAATATCAAAACCCCAGGCATTTTTAGCGCCAATTTTATCGGCAATAATGTTGGCACAAGCAGGAAAAATATAATCTCCTGTAATGGTACCCACCAAAATTACGTCTATCTCCTCTGGAGAAATTCCTTTTTTCTTCAGCATTGGAAGAATGGCATTGACTGCCATGTCGCTGGTAGCTTTTCCGGGTTCACGGAGTATGTGACGCTCTTTAATACCGGTTCTGGTGGTAATCCATTCATCCGATGTATCTACCAACTGTTCAAGATCCTTATTGGTTAGAACAGTTTCAGGTACATACCCCCCAACGGCGGTAATGGCTGCTGTTATTTTTTGCATCAGGCGGTAGCTTGAGGATTAATATAAGTGGCTACAGCTTCTTTAATTTTCTGAATCATTCCACTGCTCACTTCTTCGGCTGCAAGTTCTATCATTTTCACAAAAGTATCTGCTTTGGAGATGCCATGTCCCACAATAACCGGTGCATTAACACCTAAAATGGAACTGCCTCCATAATGTTTAAAATTGAATTTATCAAGGTAATCATCCTGCACACCGCGTTTTGCGAGGCGGTAATACATACCCTCACAAACCTTGATAATAACATTTCCTGTAAATCCATCACAAACAATCACATCGCAATGATCGCCAAAAATATCACGGCCTTCCACATTACCCACAAAATTGATACCACCGGTGGTTTTAAGGAGTGAATGGGTAGCACGAGTGAACAAACTGCCTTTCTCTTCTTCTTCCCCAATGTTGAGCAGTCCCACCTTTGGACTTTCTACTTTATTTACAGCACTGTAAAATACAGATCCCAATATGGAAAACTGCTGTAAATGTTCAGGTTTACAATCTGCGTTTGCCCCCACATCCAGCAATAAACCCGGATGATTATCAAGTCTGGGGACTACTGAAGTTAGACAGGGTCTGTCGATTCCAGGGATGGATTTCACTGTCATGAGAGAACCAACCAACATAGCTCCTGTATTGCCGGCACTCAGGAATGCGTCTATTTTACCTTCCGCCAGATAATGCAAACCGATGGCAATGCTGGAATCTTGCTTGGTGGTAAACGCGCGCACAGGGTGCTCTCCCATTTCAATTTGACTGGGACAGTGAACGATTTCAAAAGTTGAGACATCCAGGTTTTCCTGAATGCATACGCTTTCTATAGGGCTTTTGTCTCCAAAAAGCACCAATTGAAATTCTGGGTGAATACGGGCTGCAGTAACTGCGCCTTTTACAGATTCTAAGGGGGCAAAATCGCCACCCATCGCATCCACTCCAATTTTCATCATTACGACTCGTTACGGCCTTTCATGACCTTTTGGCCACGATACATGCCGGTTTCCAAATTTACACGGTGGTAAAGAGAAACATCACCGGTCACAGGATCGGCAATCATAGGGCGTACTTCCAGTTTGTCATGAGTACGACGTTTGTCCCTACGTGTTTTGGATATTTTTCGCTTAGGATGTGCCATTTTCTTATTTTTATTTCTTTTTTAACAATTCTTTTAGTTTTTCCCACCTTGGATCTGGCTGTGAACCATCATCTCCTGCTAGGTCGTTTAGCTTTGATAACATTTGGTAATTGCAGGGCTTAGATTCCATATCGTCGCAATTGCGAATCATGGGCAATGACAACAGCGTGGTTTCATAACATTCCTGGGCAAGGTTTATTTTATAATCCTGCTGAGTAAGTACAACCCAGTTGTCATTACTCAAGTCCACATCATGTCCTGCTTCAGGAATCATTTTATACAAAACATGGTGCTCTGTATCTATTCCTATGGAAAGTGGCACTAGACAACGATCACAACTTAAATTTACCCAACCGTTAATCACTAAGTTTAGGTTCATCAAATTAACCGTTTTTTCCAATATTGCCTTTACCGCAATATCGGCGCCCAGTAAATCCTCGTTACCAAATATCTCAAAGAACTTCTTTTCAAGTCTGTAGCTAAATTCATGGATTCCGTCCTTTAGCTTAACGAATTCAATGTCAAATTCCTCCAGACTCAAATTTACGTCTTTCAAAACGAACGGCAAAAATACGGATTTATCCATAATATTACAACCCATTTATTAAATATAGGTTTACCCATAAATAAAAGTCCCGGCCTGTTAGGGCCGGGACTTAAATCAATATTTTGTGGTTGTTAAAACTCCCAAAGATCGTGTTCAAAAATGAATAAATCGTTTTTGATATTCTCAGCTTCAAGCAACATCGCAATAGGATCTTGCTGATATTCTGTTCTCATGCTCAAATAGCGATCATCCCAATCTGTAGTTTTCACGATGTAGCTGTCAAACAGACGGTAATGATTGAATAAATCATCCCAGCTAATGCGCATTACATCATTATAACGATTGAAAACCTCAGATTTTGCCAGTGTAGGCCTTAAATCATCCATTTTTATCCAGAACAGAGGAAGCTCGTAAGTTTGTCCATTGGGGAATTTCTCTTCGTACATGGGTGCTATAGCAATGATGCGGGGACGAAGCTCGCTATGTTTGTAATCAAAGAGCCAATCTTCCATGATCTCAAACCTAACTATTTTCTCCCATTTGAAAATATCATAGTAGGCAGTATCTACCAAATCTTCGTTATCTTCAGGGTTTCTCCAGTTTTGAATTTGAGTAACAACCAATTTAGAACCTTCCTTGTAGCAATCTTCAGGCGTTTTCACCCTGTTCAATGAATCCGTCCAGTAACCTCTAACGAGGCCTTTGGTGGCAGCTTCATAAATAATTTGTGTTACAGGATTTTTAGGCCATGTAAAAGAACGATTCATTTTTTGACGACAATCAATTCTTCTCCAAATACGGCGACGAAACTTTAGGTCTCCCTCACGCAAAAAAGGATAAGGAACTACAACCGCATCGTCTATTCCGGGACGACCATCATTGGTAGTAAAGGGCGTTTCTCTGTGAAATGCAGGTGGATCATCGTAGTGTGTTCCAATAGTGGGCACAGCCAGAGTAGGTGTTGAACCAGCACCACTACCTGCACCGGCACCCGATCCTGCTCCTGATGAGCCTGAAGCAGAGCCACCTGAAGATGAACTGCCGGAACCGCTACCGGATCCGCCTGAGTCTCCCCAACCCCAGTCCTGACTATACCCATTAAGGGCCATCAGGCAGGTTGCAACGATTAACATTCCCTTTTTCATAATCAATTCTAAATTAACTTTTATTTATTGAAGCATTCCGCTTACGTTTTCCAAAAATACAGGACCTGAAGGACCTACAGCACGAATATCTGAGAACATCACAAACTCACCAGCGCGCATACCGCCCAATATACCCTTGATACCCTGCAGAGAAGCACCGGTAATTGATGCCTTTTTGGGACCTGTTCTTCCGATACCGGTAAAGGTGTAACCCTGAACCGTGTACTTAACACCATCATATACAAAGTTCTCCAGAATAGCTACAGCTGAAGACTGGGCCATCAATGCGGAAAGTTGTATGGGTTTATCGAAAGAAATGGCACCAGCACGGAAAACCGGACGGGGTACGTTACGAATCTTGAATTTCTTGGAACCCATAGGAACTACGCGTCCATCACCCATTTTAGCACTTACACTGATAATGGATTCATTACCCTGGCGAGCTGGGAAAAGAACTTTATAACGGCCTCCTCCAATACTCTGCAGGTTACCTGCGCTAGCATTTACAGCCACGTTACGTGAATCTACACCGGCAACAGCTACAGAGATAGGGTTATCCAAACCTACGTAGAATACATTTAATTCATCAGCTGAGATAGCAGCCATAGGCGGGAAAACACTGTATTTTGCCTCAGCGGTAAGATTTTCAATTTTACCTCCAGGACCGGGAACAGCAATATTTACTTTGTAGTTAAACTCACCGGGAGAACCACCGGTAACTTTGTATTTACCGATACCGTCTTTAATTTCAACGGCAGAGCCACCCACAGTGATGTTCATTTGTGCCTTACTGTTATATGCAGCCAACATGATATCAGCTTCATACGTCTGGTTTTGCATGATGGCACTGCTTGGTGCAGAGATTACTGCGGCCAACTTGTCAAATTTGAAGTCGGAAGCATTTACAGCTTTAGCCAAAACAGCGGTAACTTCAGATTCCAGAGAACGGGCATCGTTTACATACTTACTGAGCAGTGCAAAAACACCTGCCAAGGGAGAGTGTTCGAGATACATAGACACCCATTTCTGTTCGCGACCATCAGAGTTTTTACCGTCTGTAGCTACAAGGGCTGTCTTCTCTTTCAAACTTTTTCTGGCTTCTTCCAATAGCTTCTTAGTTTCACCTTTGTCATCTTTACCGCCCAGGTTTGGGTCTTTAACCGCTTTATCAAGCAGGGCCAACAAATCTTCACGAGTTTTGTTAATGTTTTCAAAAACGGCATCCCCTCTCAATTTGCCTGAAGGAGCATAAGCCCATGCCTTTCCGTCAGGACGCTGTGGGTTTTTTTCTAGCAAGAAATAATTAGAATGAAGCTCCATATTATCCCCTTGCGTTAGTTCGGCAACACCACCCTTTACCAACATGGCCTCAGGATCAGTTTTTCTACCTCCGGATAAATCGGTCAAGTCAGTTTTAACCGCTTCCATGTTCTTTTCAAACTGGTCGGTAATTTTCTTAGCTTCATTGGCAATTGCAAGGGCTGCTTTTGCGCTTTCATTCTCCTCTTTACCAATGGCCTTGAGGGTCATCTCGTTTTTAGCCTTGATGTTGCTGGTTGAGGTATTCAATGAATTCTCAATCAGGTTGAAGGCTTTAATAATTTCTTTGGACACGTTCAACGCCAGCAGAGCGGTCAACACGAGATACATCATGTTAATCATCTTCTGACGTGGTGTAGTTTTACCACCTGCCATTTTTAACTCCTGTTTTTATATTTAACAATTAAACAAAGAGGGCAATTATCGTGCTCCGCCCATAGCGCTCAGCATGTTACCGTAAACGGTATTCAAGCTTGCAAGGTTATTATTAAGTTTAGCAATTTCTTCCTTGAATTTCATGGTTTCATTCTCGCTTGCAGAAAGATTGCTAACCAGGTTTGATAAGCCTCCGCTCAGAGAACCCATTGAATCAGCCACCATGGCAGTGCTGTTGCTGATATCGTTCATGTTCTTTGCAGCTTTTGATGCACTGTCAGCGTACTCATTGGTAGCTACTGCAGCATTGGAAAGGTTGGACATTTCCTTTACGTTGGTGCTAAGGCTTTGTAAGCCAGAACCCAAGCTGGAAATCAGTTCCGGTCCTACCTTGGCTTCAGCCAGCATTGAATCCAGTTGCTGGGTAATGGAACCCTTCTTTTTACCGCCTTCTTGAGCTTCGCCACCTGCAAGTTCAGGATATACCAAAGACCAATCCGGATCCATGTGCACCGGCTCAAATGAAGAAATTACGAATATGACACACTCAGTACCCATACCCACGATTAGCATAAGATCCGCACCTTTCCAGTGCATGATTTTAAACAATGCACCGGCAATTACGATTGCTGCACCCAGACCATAAACGTAGTTCATGATCACTTTCCATCTTTTGCTTTCAAAGAAACTTTTTTCCATAGTTATTGTGTTTGTATTGTTTAGTTTAAGATTTTTTAAGTTTATTTTTTATCTCTGTTTGAACGTCCAATATAGGTTTGAACGCAACGGAATCCTACATAACATTTGCTGGTATCCTGATATTCATAGGTACGGGCACCATTTTCAATGAAGTAGGCCACATCCTTCCAGCTACCACCACGAATCACTTTACGCTTTAATGTTACCGGAACATCACTTCCAGGACCTCTTTCAGGAACCCTGCGGTAGTTTTGACCGTTTAAGTCGTGAACGATTGCGTTGTTAGCCACCTGATAATCAGTCCAAGTCCATTCTGACACATTACCATTCATATTGTATAGGCCAAAATCATTGGGAAAGTAAGAATCTGCACGCACCGGATAAACACCACCATCTGCACCATAGTTACCGCGAAGGGGTTTAAAGTTGGCCATCATACAACCCTTACTGTTGCGGGTGTAAGGACCACCCCATGCGTATTTATTTCCAATTCTGTTAGCACGGGCAGCATATTCCCACTCATATTCTGTAGGTAGGCGGAAATCTTCAGTATTGGGCAATCCCAGTTCATGCCAATAACTGGCCTTGCGGATGGTTCTCCAAGCACAGAATGCATTGGCCTGGTGCCAGTTAACACCCACAACAGGATAGTCATCATACTTGGGATGCCAGAAATAAACGCGAGCCATGGGTTCATTGAAGCTGTAGGTAAAGTCACGCACCCAGCACAACGTATCCGGATAGATAAGCGTTTCTTCGTCCTTGATGAATTTTGAACGATCCATGGGATTATACTTATCTCGGTCCTGAGCGGCAGCACTTGCGTAGTCAAACCATTGATATTTATACATCAATTTACGGGTATCGATCTGAGATAAACCGCGGAAACGTTCAGCACCTTGATAAAACAAGTCGGCAAGATCTTCCTTGTGCTTTTCCCAATCCAAGGGTCTGCTGTGATCGATGAACCTGTTGCCTTCGTCGTCTTCAGGGAAGAAGTACTGATCATCATCCAAGGTGTAACGCGCAATTGAATCAAGCACATGGTCTACAAACTGACGGTATTCGTTGTTTGTGATTTCTGTTTCATCCATCCAAAAAGCAACAATTGTCATCTGCTTGTTGGGCTCCAAATAGGATTGAAATACATCCTGGCCTGACTGTCCTGTGTGGAAAGTTCCGGAGGGAATGTATACAGTTCCAGGAGGCTGGGGATGGAACCATGGTCTTCTGTTGAGCAGGCCCGTCAGATCACCCGTGTCTGCGGGGCCGCAAGCAAACAGGCCTACGGTTGCGATAATCATTGCTGACCTCAACCTGCTGTTTGATAATGCTTTCACCAGTTTATTTACCATATTATTTTCACTGATGATTCTGCTGATTATTTTCCTTTTCATCTGGCAGTTTCGTTTTTGTGTATTATGCGTGAAGTTGCAAAAATAGGTTTTAGTATTGAATACGCAACTATTTTTTTACTTCGATAATGAATAACGATTTTAATTTTATTATATTGTGTAATACTGTTAATTATTCTAAATCCTTGGATCTGTTCATGTATCGTGGATGACGATATACTTTTTCAACCCTTTCAGGCAGTGCTATTTTAAAGCAGTAATTTACTTGCAATTCGTGAGTACCATTGCTACTGCGGCGCAGACTTTGCAATGTGATATCATAGGAATAACCAATTCTGAATAATTGAGTTCCTTGTCCGTTGGGAGAATTTCCTTTAATGGGGGGATAATAACCCAACAAGATAGAGGCCGCATCCAAACCTACCCCCTGTCCTCTAATAGATAAGCCACCGGCAAAAGTATTATTCCAGGTTACCATACCTTGTGGGGTAAACTGAGGTTTTACAAAGCCGCCCTCTTCCATCACCGTTTTAATCATGATGCTGGGGTCGAGGGTAAGAGCAGGATTACCTAAAAATTGTTCTTTGGTGTAACCGGCCATTAAATAAAGGTGTCTGGCAGATTTCACATTAATTTGACCGCCGGAAGCTGCATAATTATATTCCTTGGGGTTGATGTGAGACATGGATAAACCCACATATAAATCCTTCATATTAGGATTAGAATACCATACCCCTGCACCCAATTCTGTTTTGGTATCACCTTGTTTGTTGGTTGGAACCAAGGGATCGTTGGGATCGTGTGCCCGCATTTTGGTTCCGTCTATCTGACGGGTTATGCTGGTTACGTCAAAACCCAGGCGGATGCTGCTTCCGTCTGCCAGGTTGTAGGCACCGGCCAAACCACCACGCAGATAGGTATTGGATTCGTAAGCAATTACATCATTGGTAAAACTCAAAAAGGCACCACCATAATTGGTTACAATGCCTGAAGCGTTTTTAATATTGATGGGTGCGGTAAAACCAAAGGCATTGGTTTTGGGCATGATGTTGTCAACAAAGTTGATGGGCGCCTTGCCTGACTGGGTTTTGAACATACCGGTTTCATCCTGCAGGCCCATCCATTGTCTGTGTGCATTGGCATTCACACAGAAACTACCTGAAGCTCCGGCGTATGCGGGGTTAAAAAGTATTTTGTTGAATGCATAATGCGTGTAGTAGGGATCTTGCTGTGAAAATCCTTTAAATGGCAGTGCCAATGCGGCAAGCAATGCAATTGATATTTTATTCCTCATGAACACAACGCTTGTATCGTTAATGCACAAATTTGGGGGATTCTGCATGAATGTGCAAGTTTTTTGCATTATTTTTTCTTTTAGGCAAAGAAGTCGTGTGGATTACAAATAAAAATGTGATCAACAGGATTGTTGGTACAAAATCAATACTAAACATTGATTTTCTTTACTTTACAAACAATATTAAATTATTGATAATAGGTGGATAACAAACACGAAAAAACTGCGTGTGTCCAATGAATTTTACATAATCTTGTAAAAAATTATATACATACTATGCCATCTATTTTGGTCATTGATGACGAAGCTGCTATCAGGGAAACCCTGAAGGAGATTCTTGAGTACGAAAAGTACGATGTAACGCTTGCCGAAGACGGCGCTAAGGGGCTTCAATTACTGCAGAAAAACAATTTTGATGTCATACTCAGTGACGTTAAAATGCCGGGAATTGACGGGATGGAATTGCTGGATCGGGTTCAGGCCCTGGCGCCTGATGTTCCGATGGTCATGATTTCAGGGCACGGGTCTGTGGAAATGGCCATTGAAGCCACCAAAAAAGGGGCCTATGATTTTATTACCAAACCACCGGATTTAAATCGCTTGCTCATAACCCTGAGAAACGCGGTAGACCGCAATAACCTGGTTTCAGAAACCAAGGTATTAAAACGAAAAGCAGCCAAGACTTATGATATTATTGGTGAAACTCCGGCCATACTCAAAATCAAGGAAACCATTGAGAAGGTTGCGCCTACGGAAGCGCGCGTATTGATTACGGGAGAAAACGGCACAGGCAAGGAACTGGTGGCACGTTGGATACACGAAAAAAGTCCTAGGGCCAATATGCCGCTAGTGGAGGTAAATTGCGCAAGCATACCCTCTGAATTGATTGAAAGTGAATTATTTGGACATGAAAAAGGCAGTTTTACCAGTGCCATCAAGCAGCGCATCGGTAAGTTTGAGCAGGCGCACGGTGGAACCTTGTTTTTGGATGAAATCGGCGACATGAGTATGGCGGCGCAAGCCAAAGTACTGAGGGCGATTCAGGAAGGACGCATCACCCGCGTGGGCGGCGATCGCGAGATTAAGGTAGATGTGAGAATTGTGGCGGCAACCAATAAAAATCTTTTAGAAGAAATTGAGAAAGGCAATTTCCGCATGGACCTTTACCACCGGTTATCGGTGATATTGATTCATGTACCAACGCTGAACGAACGCACCGATGATATACCCACCATAGCCTCCAACTTCCTGGAAAATATTTGCATCGAAAACAGCATTCCGGTTAAAAAATTCACTTCGGATGCCATGGAAGCGTTAAAAGAAGTAAACTGGACCGGCAATATTCGCGAATTACACAATGTGGTAGAACGTTTGGTGATTTTGTGTGGGCCTGAAATTACCGGCGATGACGTATTTATATACAGTAATCCGGCACAGCGTGGTTCCGATCCTTTTGGCGTGGTTGACAACTACAGCACTTTGCAGGATTTCAGGGACTGGGCGGAGAAAATATTCATTGAGCGCAAGCTGATTCACAATGCCTGGAATGTGGCCAAAACAGCTCAGGAAATTGATATTCAGCGTAGCCACCTATACAACAAAATAGAGAAATACAACCTTAAGAGACGCTGATGGTTCATCCGGGAACGGATATAGAAACGGCTTTGCGTTGTTTAAAAAACGGGCAGCTGGTTGGTATACCTACGGAAACCGTTTACGGATTGGCTGCGAATGCCCTTGATGCAGCAGCAGTTGCCAAAATATTTTCGGCGAAAAATCGTCCGTTTTTTGATCCGCTGATTGTGCATACCCATGCCTTATCTGAAGTACACCGATATGTAAGGAGCATTCCGGAGAAAGCGAGAATGCTGGCCGAAGTATTCTGGCCCGGTCCGTTAACACTGGTGTTGCCAAAAGCCGAATTAATTCCCGATTTGGTAACAGCAGGGCAGGATACCGTGGGAATCCGTGTGCCCTCCCACCCTCTTTGCCTGGAATTGCTTAGGCAGCTTGACTTTCCGGTAGCTGCCCCCAGTGCCAATCCGTTTGGATATGTCAGTCCGACAACAGCACAGCATGTTGTGGATCAGCTTGGTGATAAAGTTTGCTACGTGTTAGATGGTGGACCTTGCAGTGTGGGCGTAGAAAGCACCATCGTTGGATTTAGAGAGGAAGAACCCGTCATTTATCGCCTTGGCGGAACCAGCATAGAAGCCATTGTTTCGGTTGTAGGGCCTGTTTTGGAACAAATTTCTGCAAGCAGCAACCCAGCTGCGCCCGGGCAGCTGGATGTGCATTATAGTCCGAAGTGCCGGGTAATTCTGTCAGATGATGCCTTGGCGACAGATTCCTTTGACATTGCCTATTTACGGTATCATAAGACGCTTCCGCACATCGCAGCAGACCGTCAGATGATACTCAGTCCCCATCAAAATGCTGAAGAAGCTGCCATAAACCTATTTGCCATGTTGAGAAAACTGGATAGTCAGGGTTTTCGTTGCATTGTAGCAGAGTTGCTCCCTGAGATTGGATTGGGTCGAGCCATCAATGACCGTTTGCGCAGGGCCGCAGCCAAATGATTTAATCCAGAATAAAATCCAGAGTATTGGTGAGTAATTCTACCGTTTGTGAACACAGATTTTCCGGCGGTGGATGGGGTGTATTGAAGGTGTGATCTGCATTTTCTAGTTTCACCAGCAATGCATGCCAGCATTCATCATGCAGTTTATCTGAGTGTATGGGTGGAACAGACTTGTCATCAACGCCGTGAACCAATAACAGCGGTATCTTCAGCTCACCGGCAGCCTCCATCACATTGTATTTTTCCTCATGACTCATTAGATCCTGCCAATACGCAAAATTGAGTGGCATTTGCTGTCCGGTACGGGCATTGGGAATGATTAAACTACCATCTTTCTTCCATTTTTCAAGATCTGCGGAAGCAAACATAGAGGCGTAATGTGCTATCGGAGCCCAGGCCACTACCTTGCTAATATATTTGCTTGTGGAAGCGGCCACGATGGCGTTGGCACCTCCCCTGCTATGCCCGCCGAGAATGATTTGCTCTGCATCTAATCCAAAGGTTTCTGCATGGCTGTGAACCCAACCGATTACCGCATTTAATTCTGACAACTCTCTGGAAACCGTATTCTGGGCAAAGAGATTCAGATGTACAAATTCCTCGGGATGCGATTCATCCACCCCATTCCAGGTGTGATTAAAGGTTAAAACTGCCACATTTTCCGGACAAAAGTAATCGGCAATTCTGGGGAAAAAGCCCCAGTCTCTAAAGCCCTTAAATCCATGACAGAATATAAACACAGGCACATCAATTTCTTTTTCGGGCAAGTATAAATGGGCATGAATTTGCTGATTTTCAGCACCCGGTATGGAGATGGAAATTTTTTCTGCCATGTTGCATAAAAAAAGCCTTGAGTGGCAAGGCTTTTTTTGTACCCGGGGCCGGGCTCGAACCGGCACGAGTGTTACCCCATTGGTGTTTGAGACCAACGCGTCTACCAATTCCGCCACCCGGGCAAAGTGGGAGTGCAAAAATACGGTTTTAGTTTTAACTTATGCTATATTTTGGCCGAATTATTCCGTTATTTTTTGAACCCTAGGTCCAAACTCAATGACCTGCATATTTAGTATCTTCCCCATGTTCAATTCAAACCTTATGGCGGTTCTTACCAAATGAAACCCCTGAATACCACAGCTTCCGGGGTTAACAAAAAGCATATTTTTCAATGCGGGGTCTCTTTCTACTTTAAGAATGTGGGAATGTCCGCAAATGAGCATTTTGGGTGGATTGGCATATAGCTGCGAGGTGATTTTAGGGTTGTACCTGCCCGGTTTTCCGGCAATATGGGTCATCCAAACGGTGACCCCTTCGGCGGTAAATTTGTTGTGTTCAGGAAATATACTGCGTAAATCATGTCCATCAACATTGCCCCAACAGGCCCTCACCGGTTTACCCAGTTTTTCTATGGCTTTCAGCAATGTAGTATTCAGCCAGTCTCCTGCATGCCATACCTCATCAGCTTCAGCGCAGTGTTTCAGGATGCCCTCATCCACCCAACCATGATTATCACTCAGAAGCAGAACTTTCATTATTTTTAGTATTCATAAACAGGGACCAACCCGTAGCCGACAACACAATGATAATGGGCATAACAGGCAGGAGGTAGCGTGCGCTTCCCACCGGGCCTACAATCAGCAGCATGTACAGCACTACAAACAGTAAAATCCCTTTATGCGGAAGCGGCTTCAATAAGGCAAAAACAGACAGCACCCCTTTAATCAAAGCCAACAGGGCAAAGAAAATAATATACACCCAAAATAAGGGAGGTTGTGAGTTCCATAAATCTTTACCATCCGCATCCATAAAACCTTTTCCTTGCGGCAATTGAAAGAAAGCGACAAAATCATACCGCCCCGGATCTAAAAGTGCCTTAGCGGAGCCCATAGCATGCAAATAGGCATATTTTTTAAGCGACAACCTGATTGCTTTTTGTGTTTCTTTTTGCATGAACTGATATTTTCCTGCAAAATCCATGCTATCCATCTTGGATGCAGCCAAACGATAATACATTTCGCTGTTAGAAAACCCTCCTTTGGTCAAGCTTTTAATATTATACTCAAATGCGTTGGTAACTGAAATTGACGTAAAGTGAAATATTCCGGTTTGCAGATGATTGATCCAGGAAATAACCATTACGGCAAACACTGGAAGAACGAGCCATAATCTTTGTTGACCTTTTGCCCAGAATATTCCGATCAATGCGAACCATGCCCAGGGCATAAATACAGGTTTTAATAATAAAAGCGCTGTTATTGTAAGTGCAGTATGAAACCAGTTTTTTTGAATATAGGCGAGGATAAAAGCTAATACCAGCACCTGACAGAGTATATCCGGCATAACCATGACTGTATAATAATATTGAAGCGGATACAATAAAAGCAAAGCCATAGCCGGTTTAAAAGCTTGCTCCTTCCCTACATTAATGAGAATTTGTTTTAAGATTAGGGGAACCCATGCGGCAAGCACAAACTGAAAAACCCACAATACATATCCCGAGCCAAAGATGGCTATCAGTATTGGATATCCGGGCGTGCGTCTTGTTTCAGGCAGACTGAGTTGTTCGCAATCATTGGCCATTAAACAGGCACTCCACCCATTGCCGGCAAGTAGGTTTGTTGTGGCTGCTTTGTATTCACCGGAATCTACCAATTCCGATGGAAGTATGATTTGTTTTCCCAGCGCCAGCAGGAGCAACAGCAGATACATTCTATACAGCGGATATTGCCTAAAGAACGATATGAATGCGCTATATCGCTGTTTCATGATGCCAAAATACTACTTTAAAATCCAAAAACGAACACCTGCCAACACGATGGTAAAGACCAGGGTTCCAATTGCAAATTCAAAACGTGCAGTTAACACCACAAACCCCAGTAGAAACAGGATGCCTGAAACTACCAGCATTATTGTTCTGGGCCCATGGGGCCTCCCCAGGGTTTGAACCATTGGATTGCCGGCCGAATCCTGCACATCATAATCTATGGCCTTAAGACCACCGAAAACTGGGGTGTGGTATGATGTTACCCGTTGACCGACAACCGGCAATATTACAGTATGGTCTACTTCAATCATAGACTGGTTGTCCAATACCACAGTATATTGCCTATCCCCATTGGGAAATACGCCCTGAAAGGCCTCTGAGCAGGTTGTTATTGTCAATTGGGGTTTCAGAAATTCGTCCGTGGTATAAACCCCGTTAAGCAATAGAATTAAAATAGCACAAATTCGGGCCAGCTTTAATAATTTCACTTCCATTGCAGAAGATTACAGGCCCTCTGAGATTAGGGATGATCAGATTACTGTTTCAGGGTCCCACTGCTCGAGGTAGTCGGCGACTTTACGCACAAACATTCCCCCCAGTGCACCGTCTACCACCCTATGATCGTAGCTATGGCTCAGGAACATCATGTGGCGAATGGCAATCACATCGCCATATTCAGTTTCAATTACAGCGGGTTTCTTACGGATAGCACCAATGGCCATGATGGCCACCTGGGGCTGATTGATTACCGGCGTGCCCATTACGTTTCCGAATGAACCCACATTGGTGACGGTATAGGTCCCTCCCTGAATTTCATCCGGACTTAGTTTATTGATTCTGGCTCGGTTGGCCAGGTCATTAACCACTCGGGTAATGCCCAACAGATTCATGGTATCGGCATTTTTAATTACCGGCACAATCAAATTACCATTTTGCTGAGCCACTGCCATACCGATATTGATGTTCTTTTTCTTGATGATTTTATCACCATCCACCGATACGTTGATCATCGGAAAATCCTTGATGGCTTTGGCTATAGCCCATACAAACACTGGAGTAAATGTGATGTTTTCACCTTCGCGTTTTTTGAAACTGTCCTTAACCTTGTTGCGCCAGTTCACGAGGTTGGTTACATCGGCTTCCACAAAACTGGTTACATGGGGGCTGTTACGCTTGCTCATGACCATGTGGTCGGCTATGAGTTTTCGCACCCTGTCCATTTCAATAATTTCATCTCCGGCACCCAGGGAAATGGCAGCATTGGTGTGTTTTTCGGCTACGGGTGTAGGAGCGGTTGTCTGAGCTGCCGGTGTAGCAGGCGCAGCAGGGGTTGTGGCAGGTGCCGTACCACGGTTTTGAACATAGTTCAGTATGTCTGATTTGGTAACACGGCCTTCCTTACCGGTGCCGGGAATGCGATCCAGCTCTTCCATTCCAATGCCTTCGGTTCTGGCAATGTTAAGCACTAGGGGAGAATAGAATCGGTCTCCTGATGGGGTTACCGGTGCCGGAGAGACAGGTTTTGCATGATTTGCGGCCACTTCAATGGTTTTTTCCACTTGTGCCACCGGCGTAGTGTTCTGGGGTGTTGCAACCACAGCAGGAGCCGGAGCGGCAGTTGATGAGGAAGCCCCTTCCGTATTGATCATGGCAACGGGCTCTCCCACTTTCACCACTTGACCGTCTTTGTATAATTGCTTTACGAGTACACCAGATTCGGTGCTGGGTATTTCGCTATCTACCTTATCGGTAGCAATTTCCACAATGGGCTCATCTTTTTCAACCTTGTCACCTTCATTTTTAAGCCAGCGTATGATGGTTGCTTCGGCGATACTCTCGCCCATTTTGGGCATAAGGATGGGTTTTTCTGCCATAATATGGAGCTGCAAAATTCGGGGTTTTTTGGGGTAACTGCAAATTTGTGTTTTCGAACCCTATTCTTCGGCATCGGAATTGTCTGTCATTCCCAGTTTATTCATGAAGAAAGATACATATTTCATTCTGCCCTCATCCTTGTTTTTTTCATAGGCATAATGGAGATTTCTTAGCATTCTTTTCAGAATTTCGGGATTTTGGCAGGTGTCAAAAAAGGCGGGTTGAGATTCGACCTTAATTACTTGCAGAAAATCGCGAATGTTTTTATGCAAAAAAATCTGTCCCCGGCTAAATGGGTTTATGTAAAAGAGTATGGAACCAAAATCTTCCCTGTTGAGGGTTGTGGGAGCATTGAAAGGAATGACGGGATTTATGTGTGAATCGTCACAGTAGGCCAGTACAAAATGCTGAGGTAAATTAACGCCAAAAACGGGCAGCCCTAATTTCTGAGCCACGATTGCATACAGGTTACAAAGGGAAATGGGATTACCTGAACGGGTTTCAATCACTCTGTTTATAAGTGAATTATCAGGATTGTGATAATCGTTTGAATTGCCTTTAAAATTGTATCTTTCAAAGAAAATATGGTTGAGAATCTTGATTTTATCGTGGGGATTTGATGCGTTATACAGTGCCATCCATGCATCCATCCTTAACTTTTCTACAAAGTTCAACACCAAGGATTCATCCAGGCCGGGGTAATGGATTTTACTGACTAAAAGACAGGCCTTCAGCAGGGATTTTTCAGTAGATTTCAACCAATCATCAAAGCCGGCTGACAATTCCTTTCGTTGAATATTACGGATAATTTCTTCTATACGACCGGCCCGGAGCGGATCCTGATTGGTGAGCCAGTACTGCTCAAGTAACGGAACTATTTCTGCGCCTTCGGAGAGAAGACGACCCGCTACGGTCCCAACCACCTGCTCATCGGTATCGTCAAGCAGGTATAACATGGCTTTCAGTTCAGATTCCGAAATCATGTGCCTCAACTATCAAATATACGAAATTTTCTCGATATAAACAAATCCATTGCCAAAGAGCGCAAGTTGGAATGAAACTTACTAAGGCAAAGCAACAATCAGCGTTTTTTGCGCGAAGCCGGTTTCTTCTCCGGGGTATTTTTCACCAGGTCCATCACCTCTTCGTAGGTAAGTTCTTCGGGTTTTTTCCCTGAAGGAATTTTCACATTCTGTTTTCCATAGCTAATATAGGGACCATATTGGCCTTTTACGATTTTCAGGCTTTTATCCTGTTCAAATTCCCTGATAATTTTGGATTTTTCGCTTTCTTTTTTGGCCTCGATGAGGGGGATTGCCTCCTCGAGCGTGACGTTTACAGGGTTGGTTCCTTTAGGTAAGCTAACGAAGAGTTCATCAAATTTTATATAGGGACCAAAGCGGCCTTTATTCACGGTCAATTTGTGCCCTTCATACTCCCCTATTTCTATGGGAAACTGGGGTTCTTTGGCCAGATTTTGGAGGAACAATTCAGCATCTTCCTCGCCAAAGGCATGTAGATCTGTGTTTCTTGGCAGACTATGAAATTTATCGGCAATTTTTAGATAAGGGCCGTATCTACCCACAGCAACTATTGCCTCAATCCCATTGGACAATTGGAGTTTTTTCGGAAGTTCAAATAATTTCAGGGCTTCTTCAAGTGAGATATTCTCCATGCTAACACTGGAAGGGATGCTGGCAAATTTCTGCTTTTCTTCATCCTCCTGGGTACCAATCTGCACCATGGGGCCGTATCGACCCAGACGCACAAGCACAGTCCTGCCGGATGTGGGATCTTGCCCCAAAATGCGTTCTCCTGTTACACGGGTAGCGGTTTCTTTGGTTCGCTGGATATTTTCAGCAAACGGATCAAAAAAAGTTTGTAACATTTCCTGCCAACCCATATTGCCTTCGGCGATTTCATCAAACTCTTTTTCAACAGAAGCGGTAAAACCGTAATCCATGATTTGATTGAAGTGCTGAAGCAAGAAATCGGTAACCAACATTCCCATATCTGTAGGAAACAGTTTTTTCTTTTCGGCGCCAAAGTTTTCGGTTTTTACCTCTCGGTTCAATCCGTTTTTATTCATTAACACCGACACAAAACTGCGGGTTTTCCCCTCGCGTGATTCGGTGGTAACGTATCCTCTTTTTTGTATGGTGCTGATGGTGGGTGCATAGGTAGATGGACGACCAATACCCAGTTCCTCCAGCTTTTTTACCAGGGCCGCCTCAGAGAAGCGGGCTGCAGGCCGGCTAAATTTCTCTTCTGCCTTAATTTCCAGGTAATTCAGATTATCATTGATAGCAACACGCGGCAGTACCCCTGATTCGTCTGATTCATCCTCATCATCGTTGCTTTCTATGTAAAGCTTCAGAAAACCATCGAATTTGATAATTTCACCTTCAGCCGTAAAAATATCTTTGTTGGCAGAATTACCAATGCTGATTACTGTTTTTTCCAGATCAGCGGTTTTCATTTGCGAGGCCACGGCCCTTTTCCAGATTAATTCATATAGCTTTTTCTGTTGTGGGTCATCCCCTGCTGCGGTTTTATCAAAATAGGTAGGGCGAATGGCTTCGTGGGCTTCCTGAGCACTTTCGTTTTTATTGCTGAATTTGCGCACCTGACTGTATTCAGGACCAAACATAGCGGTAATCTGGTCTTTGGCAGCAGCTACAGCAAGCTGACTCAGGTTCACTGAGTCGGTTCGCATGTAGGTAATGTGTCCATTTTCATACAGGCGTTGTGCCAGAGACATGGTTTTGGACACGTCATACCCCAGTTTGCGTGACGCCTCCTGTTGCAATGTGCTTGTAGTAAAGGGTGGTGCAGGGTTTCTGTGGGTAGGTTTTACTTCCGTGTTTAGCACCGTAAAGGCCGCTTGCTGAACCTGTTTGAGAAAAAAAACAGCTTCTTCTTCTGTTTTAAACTTGCGGGTTAATTCTGCTTTTAAGGATTTGCCTTCCTGGTTGGTGAACAGAGCGCTAACCTTGAATTCGGACTGGCTTTGAAATGCGTTAATTTCTCTTTCGCGCTCCACAATCAGGCGAACAGCAACAGACTGCACCCGGCCTGCAGACAAACCGCGGCCAACGGTTCTCCATAGTATCGGTGAAAGTTCAAAACCCACCAATCTATCCAATACACGGCGTGCCTGTTGGGCGTCTACCAAATATTTATCAATGTTTCGGGGATTTTCAACTGCCTTGAGGATGGCGGGCTTGGTAATTTCATTGAAAACAATGCGTCGGGTGTTTTCTTCCTGTAAATCCAGCGTTTCAAACAAATGCCAGCTAATGGCTTCCCCCTCTCGGTCTTCGTCCGTTGCGAGCCAAACAACCTCTGCTTCTTTGGCCATTTTTTTCAATTTCTTTACCAGCTCCTTTTTATCGGGGTCAATCTCGTATTTGGGCCTGAAACCATTTTTCACGTCTATGGCACCATCACCACGACTTAAATCGCGGATGTGGCCCATGCTTGAGGTAACGGTAAAACCGCTTCCCAGGTACTTTTCAATGGTTTTGGCTTTCGCCGGAGACTCAACAATAACGAGGTTCTTCATCTTTAAAAAAATAACGGTTCAACAAAAAATCTAGGGTGCAAAGGTAATGGGTTTGATAATGAACCCGTTCCTTGTTTGAATGCGAACCAGATAAATTGAGCCGTTATCCACAGCGGGATTACCTAAGGTAATCAATGATTTACCCACAGGCATATTTTTTTTGTAAAGTGTTTGAATAACCCTTCCCTGAACATCGCAGATATCCACCGTGACAGGCATTCCCATGGTAAGATTTAGCTCTAAGGTGGCAAAATCCCGGGCGGGATTAGGATATAAGGCGACCTTAACCTCATCTTTATCGATTACATGGGTACCTGAAAACCACTGGCTAACATTGATGTCGTCTATCCAAACAGAGTTACCTGAATTGCTGATAACATCAATGCGGAAAATCGCATTTTTCGCCGTATCCAGTCTATTGAGTTGCGAAAAAGAAGGGATACTAATCAATTTCCACTGGCTTTTGTTTACTGGAACAAAGCCGGGCTTGGAAGTGCCCCCTGAATATGCAAGGCCGGTGCCGGTTCGTTCAAGAATTTGGCGGTATGAGTTACCGCAATCAGTGGACACGAACACTTTGAGTATTTCAGATTCAGTAGCATCTGCGGTTGGCAAGGCATAAGCAGCATAAAAAGACAGTCGAGCGGGCAAACCCAATTTTCCGAGTTTGCTCAAATCGTAGGACGGCGTGCGTAAACTAAATACGGTACCAGGGGCTGTGAAAGAATTTATTTTTGCCTGATAACTTTTGGTTCCGGTGTAGGAAACTGTATCGGCCAGAGCCCATCTGGAACCTGAAGGAGAAAGGTGCTGAAAACCACGGTCCAGTGGATCGCTTTCAAACTTTTCTTCGGCATTTGGATATTGTGCAGACTCCTGACCTATTACTTCTATATAATCGGTCACGGAAGCCGAATTGCTGCCTTTGGAATTTTGCACGGTGAGTGAAACTGAATATTTACCCGCAGTTTGGTAAATAACTACAGGGGTTTCTGAACTGGAAGATGGCGAGGATGAACCCGGCAAGCTCCAGCTGCGAGCAGTAACGGTGGCCTTACAACTCATATCATAAAACTTAACAGGCTCACCTGCACATACCACCCTATTGGAAGAAGAAAAAGATGCTGTGGGCGGCGATGTTGAGCTGGGGGTGATACCGGTGGCCAGCAAATTGGCAGCAGAAACATTACTCGAGCGTGGAAATCTGCCAAGGTAAAATTCCATTATCGCTTTTTGTTGTTTGGTAAACATGGCCATGCAGCCACCATCGCTGTAATCCATGTAGTTTTCCCATTGATCGGGAAGATTGGGATTATCTGTAGCACAACTATTGCCATTGGCCGGGCAATTGGCATTGGTGAAGGTAGAAGCCACGGGAGGAGTATCATCACACTGATCATCATCATTACATCCACCTTGGAATGTATGAAACAATCCCAGCCAGTGGCCCACTTCATGGGTGAGGGTTCTGCCGCTGTCTCCGGGAACAGCAGTGCCTATGGTGCCCACGCGGTCATGACGCATTACGATTCCATCAACCGAAGATGCATTGGGGATAAAAGGGAATACAGCATAACCCAAAATGGTGCCATTACCCGAAGATTTTATGCTGGTTACCACCCAAATATTGAGGTATTTGGTATAATCCCAGCGAGCAATGGATTTAACGGTTGCGTTGGATTGATCAACCTCTACCCCGTATGGGCTATAAACGCGGTTTATCCCATCCGTACATTTGCCTGAAGGATCAATGTTGGCCAGCTTAAATTCTATCTGGCAATCGGCGGCCACCGCGGTAAACTGGCTCCGGATTTTGGTTCGATTGGGATTCAGAAAATTAAAATCCTGATTCAATACCCGCATCTGATCGAGAATTTGCTCACGGCTGATGTTTTCATCACCATTGGTATGAATGACGTGAAATACAACAGGAATGGTGTATTTGGCTGCTCTCCTAACCGGATTTTTCATGGCGGCACGCACTTCGGCGTTGTAAGCTTCGCGTTTGGCTGCCAGCGTTGGGTCTTGCTTCAGCAATTGCTGATAATATAGCTCAGTGCCGCAGGAATGCTCATGGTGAAACTGGGCAGTTAAAGGTAAAAGTAATGAACCTAAAAAAGCTGTGATGGTAATAATTCTCTTCATGAATGACTGCAAAAATAACCTTTTTGATGTTGCACGGTTTTCAATTTTTTGGGGGATGACAATAATATGACCTTATGAACCCATGGGGAAAAAGGCATCCGGATGATAGTAAAGACATCGGCTAAAGTGCGAAATCACCACGGATACAATGTCGAAACGCAATGGCCCGTTGTGCGGATTTTTCATCAAATAATGCTGCGCAGCCAGAATCAGTTTGCGCTGTTTATCAGCATTTACCTTATCCTCAGGATGAACCTCATCAACTACCATTAATCTTGACTTCACCTCCACGAAAACCAATCTATTTTTATCTTTGGCTACAATGTCTATTTCCAGTTTACCTGACCTCCAGTTCCTATGGATAATTTCAAAACCTTTGAACCGTAGAAATTCTGTAGCATAGTTTTCACCGGCATCACCCACTTGTTTTGAAGTATGCACAACCCAAATTTACAAAATATTCTACAAAAAAGCAAGTGTTTTAAAATGACGTATTTTTGCACGCATGCAAATGTGCAACCGAAAAGATTTGGGATTGATGGATTACAAGGATGCTTGGGATTTGCAACTGTCGTTATTTGAGGAGAAAATAAAGGCAAAAACAAACGGCGAAAAGCCGCAGCATGATTTACTGTTTGTAGAGCATCCCCATGTCTACACTTTTGGAAAAAGCGCGGAACGCAGCAACCTGCTTGCAGATACAGAAACCTTGTCTCAAATAGGTGCTGATGTATATGACATTGAACGTGGCGGTGATATTACCTACCACGGACCCGGACAATTGGTGGCCTACCCCATCTTCGACCTGGAGCAACTGGGAATTGGTGTTAAAGTTTTTGTAGAAGGCATAGAAACTGCCATCATACGCACACTGGCTGAGTGGAACATAGAAGCGACAACGATACCTGGTAGAATTGGGGTGTGGTTAGATAAAGACAAGCCCAGGGAAAGAAAAATTGCTGCCATCGGAATAAAATGCAGTCGCTTTGTCAGTATGCATGGACTTGCACTGAATGTTAACACCAACCTTAGCATGTTTGACCATATTGTGCCGTGTGGCATATCTGATAAGCAGGTTTGCAGCATGGAGGGTGAACTAGGCCGACAAATTGACATGTTTGTCGTAAAAAACACATTAGGCAGGCATTTTGCTTCTATATTTGGAATACAATACAACGATGAACCGCAATAACATTATTTTACTTTCGGTGGTGGGCTTTTTTGCCATCATTTTCTTTTGGGGCTGTAACAAGTACAACGGCATTATTGACAAGGATGAAAAGGTTAAGAATGCATGGGGGAACGTTCAAACCCAATACCAGCGAAGAGCAGATTTGATTCCTGCACTTATCAGAACTGTACAGGAAGCAGGCAAGAATGAAAAAGGCATTTTGGAATCGGTAACCAAAGCCCGTGCTGGCATCACAGAAGCCAAAGATGATATCAGCAATGCTAAAAACCCTCAGGATCTTGAGCGTGCCAATGCTAAAATCAGCAGTGCGTTCACACTGGCTGTAGAGGCCTATCCTCAGGTTAGAAGTACTGAAGCGTATTTGAAATTGCAAGACGAGATGCCCGGCACAGAAAACAGAATTGCCACAGCCAGATCTGATTACAACAATACAGTGCGGCTTTACAATACAGCTGTACGAACCTTCCCCGGCAACATCGTGGCAGGATTTGGCGGATTTGTGGTGAAGGATGAATTCAAAGCGGAAGCAGGAAGTGAAAAAGCGCCTGATTACGATAAGTCCTGGGATAAAGGCAAAGAATAATCCGGGTGTTTTCATTCTTTCAAAAAACAATAAGCATTGATGAGGCCGCCATATTGGAGGCCATTCGCAGCGCAGAAAGTAAGTCCAGGGCTGAAATACGTGTGCACCTAGCCAGAAAAACCGGAAAAGCGGGAACGCTTTCTGCTGCTGAGGCCACATTCAACCAATTGGGCATGCACCGCACCGAACTTCGGAATGGCGTGCTGATTTATGTTTGCCTAAGCGAGAGAAAGTTTGCCATATTAGGAGACATAGGCATACATCAACATGTAAGTAGTGCATTTTGGGAGGTTATAAAAACCGAGATGCAGGATCTGATGAAAACCGGTAAACTCACTGAAGCCATTTGCCATGGAATAAACCGTGCCGGTGAAAAACTACAACAATATTTTCCGGCAGGAGATCACAATCCCAATGAATTGAGCAATGAAATTTCGAGGGATTAACCTTTTGTTTATGGTATTGCTGTTTTTCAACAGCCTTAGCCAATTGAATGCGCAAACTGAAGATGATATTGCCAGAAAGCCAGTGCCGGATTACCGCGGGCTGGTGAATGATTTTGCCGGCGTATTGGCGGCTGAAGAGGTACAAGCGCTGGAAAGCAGCCTTCGCGCCTATGAGGACAGCAGCAGCACGCAGATTGTGGTTGTGATAGAAAAGACCCTCAACGGCCGAGACCAGTTTGACCGAAGTATGGACTTTGCCCGGTTGTGGGGAGTAGGTAAAAAAGACAAAAACAATGGTGTGGTAATCTATCTGGCGATTGATGACCGAAAACTCAGTATCAGAACAGCCAATGCCACGCAGGGTGCACTAACCGATGGTGAAACCGGTGAGATCCGAAGAAACATTATGCAACCATTGCTCAAGCAGGGCAAATATTTTGAAGCGCTGGATGGCGGAAGTCGGGCGGTGATGGAAGCCCTTGCCGGCGAATTCAAAGCTGATGGAAAAACAAAACAGGGTGATGCACCCGGCTTTATAATCCTATTCATCGTTTTATTGATCATGTTTATTGCATCCTCTTTTGGACGCAGAGGTAGAAACCGAGGTATCGGGGGAATGGGCCCTTATTATTGGGGTGGCGGATTTGGTGGCGGTTTTGGAAGCGGAGGAAGCTCTGGAAGCAGCTGGGGCGGCATGGGCGGTGGCGGAGGATTTGACGGCGGCGGCTCTGATGGTGGCTGGTAATTCAAATTGCGTAGATACCACTTTATTATTGTCTCAACCTTCCAATAGCCCTGCTTTTTCAGTACCTTTGCAGCCCTGTTTTGGAGCCGGAACTCAATTATATAGACAAAGGTGAAATCACCGTCATTGGTGCCAGAGAACACAACCTAAAAAACCTGGATCTGGTTATACCCAGAAACAAGCTGGTAGTCTTCACCGGATTGTCCGGTTCCGGCAAGAGTTCACTGGCCTTTGATACCCTTTTTGCGGAAGGACAAAGACGTTATCTGGAAAGTTTCAGCGCCTACGCTAGGCAGTTTATTGGCGATATGAAGCGGCCGGATGTAGACAAAATTACAGGCCTTAGCCCTGTGATCAGCATAGAACAGAAAACCGTTTCGCGCAATCCCAGAAGCACAGTAGGAACCGTTACTGAGGTTTATGATTTCCTGCGGCTGTTGTTTGCCCGTGCCGGTGAGGCCTTTAGCTACGTAACCGGAGAAAAAATGGTTCGGTTTACGGAAGCACAGATTATTGCATCCATTATTGAGCGCTTTAATGGCGAAAAAGTGACCATGCTTGCCCCCCTTGTGAAAGGCAGAAAAGGCCACTATCGGGAGCTTTTTGAACAAACGCTGAAACGGGGTTACAATAAAGTGCGGGTTGACGGTGAAATACTGGATATCAAACCAGGCATGCAGGTGGACCGCTATAAAATACATGATATTGAGGCGGTAGTGGACAGGATACAGGTAAATGGACTTGATACGCAGCGTTTGAATGAAAGCGTGGGTACTGCACTGAAAATGGGCCACGGCTACCTGATGATTCTTTGCGAAAACGATGTTCACCCCTACTCCAAGTTTTTAATGGATCCCGTTTCCGGTATCAGTTATGAGGAACCACAGCCCAATAGTTTTTCCTTTAATAGTCCTTATGGAGCATGTGAACATTGCGAGGGGTTGGGTGAAGTAGCAGAAGTAAACATAGATTATATCATCCCTGACAGAACCAAAAGTATCAATAAAGGAGCCATTATTCCTGTCGGAGAGCTTAGGGACAACTGGACATTCACCCAACTTAGGGCAGTTGCCAAACACCTCAACTTCAGTTTGGCGGATACCATTGAAAAGCTCACCCAAGAGCAGGTAGATGCGGTTTTATATGGACTAAAAGATAAAATCACCCTTGAATACACAGGCAATGATGGTAAGAAACACAAATACCAAAGTCAATGGAAAGGGGTAGTACACTATATCAATGAGAATTTTTTTGAGAGTGACGATGATAAACTTAGGCAGTGGGCAGAGGAGTTCATGCATACCCAAGCTTGCCCGGAGTGTGGAGGAAGTCGATTAAAAAAACAATCGCTGTTTTTCCGTTTTGGCGAAAAAAACATTTCAGAAGTAGCTTCCATGAATCTTGGGGACCTGGCCCATTGGATTAAAAACATTGATGCCATTATTTCTGATCGCCAAAAGATTATTGCGGCGGAGCTATTGAAAGAAATTGGTGCCAGGGTTGGTTTTCTCAATGCGGTAGGACTGGATTATTTGAGTTTGAACAGTCCGGCCAGAACCCTGAGTGGTGGTGAAGCCCAGCGGATACGTTTAGCCACTCAAATTGGGAGTAAACTGGTAAATGTGTTGTACATACTCGATGAACCCAGCATTGGGCTTCATCAGAGGGACAATGAGAAACTGATAGACAGTCTGAAAGAGCTACGCGACCTGGGTAATACAGTACTGGTGGTGGAACACGACAAAGACATGATGCTGGCAAGCGACTGGCTGGTAGAGATTGGTCCGGGAGCCGGCGCCCATGGCGGAGAGATCGTGGCATCTGCCATTCCTGAGGAGTTTGTAAAATCTAATAGTGTAACTGCCTCATATCTGGCCGACCGAATACGCATTGCTGTGCCTTCTACAAGAAGAAAGCCGGGTAAAGAAAAACTGGTTTTGAAAGGTTGCAAAGGGCACAATTTAAAAAACGTGGATGTGGAAATTCCGCTGGGACTGCTGGTTTGTATCAGTGGTGTAAGTGGCAGTGGTAAATCATCATTAATCAATGAAACCCTCTTCCCTATTTTACATAATTACGTTTATAACACCCATTATAGACCATTGGAGCATTCGTCTGTTAAAGGATTGGAGCATATTGATAAAGTTATCCGCATAGACCAAAGTCCGATTGGCAGAACCCCACGAAGCAATCCTGCAACTTATGTGGGTGTATTTACCGAAATCAGAAATTTATTTGCCGAGCTGCCCGAAGCGAGAATACGTGGCTACAAACCCGGTAGGTTCAGCTTCAACGTTAAAGGAGGCCGTTGTGAAGGCTGCGGCGGTGGCGGGAAAAAAGTCATTGAGATGAACTTTTTACCCAATGTGGAGGTGAAATGTGATGTTTGCCAAGGAAAGCGATACAACCGCGAGACCTTGGAGGTAAGGTACCGTGGAAAGAGCATATACGATGTGCTGGAAATGCCAATTGCACAGGCAGTAAGTTTTTTTGAGCATTTGCCGCTCATTCACCGTAAAATAAAAACCATGGTGGATGTAGGTCTTGGCTACATAACTTTAGGACAAAGTAGTACAACCTTAAGTGGCGGAGAGGCACAACGGGTAAAACTAGCCACAGAATTAAGCAAAAAAGACACTGGAAAAACGGTTTACATATTGGATGAACCTACCACAGGTCTTCATTTTGATGATATCAGACAGTTACTATCTGTATTGCAGGAACTGACCGACAAAGGCAATACGGTTCTGGTCATAGAACACAATATGGACGTAATAAAAGTGGCAGACCATGTAATTGATCTGGGCCCGGAAGGTGGCACCGGCGGCGGAACCATTTTGGCAACCGGCACTCCTGAAGCCATTATAAAAGTAAAATCGAGCCATACAGGCAGATTTTTGCGTAAGGAACTCATGGCTTAATTCTCACGTTTATTAACAGTTACCTAAAAAACATATATATTTGTTTTTTTGAGTACCATGAAAAAACAATCAATATTGGCTATTTTGGGCATCATTGGGTATTTCGGGATATCCAGTGCACAAGCCCCTAATTTATTTTCATACCAGGCCGTTATACGCGATGGCAGTGGCGCACTTGTCATTAATTCGAGTGTGGGTATGGAGTTAATAATCAGACAGGGTAGTACTTCGGGCACCATAGTTTACCACGAAACGCAAAAAGTAAGCAGCAATGCCAATGGATTAATCACTGCCCAAATTGGGGCAGGCAATGTTATAAGTGGTAATATCAGCGCAATAGACTGGAGCAAAGGGCCGTATTTTCTGGAGAGTAATTCTGATGTAACAGGTGGGACAAACTACAGCATCAAAGGCACGACACAGTTATTGTCTGTACCATACGCGCTGTATGCAGCGAAGTCAGGTAATGCAGTTACAACCTCGGTTATTCCCGGCTCGGGTATGAGAAAGAGTGGTGATACGTTGTATGCAAATGTTGAAAATGATATTTGGAATGCCGGGAAAATCAAAGGGAGAGCTGTTTCAGGTAATACGCCAGCCAAGGATGATGTTTTGCAGTGGAATGGCACAGAATGGACACCCGTGAAAATCAGCACAGGCGGCAGTGGAACATTGAATGTGATTGCAGGAAACGGCCTCAAGAAAAATGGTGATACTTTAAGTGCATTAAACAAACAAGCTATATGGAGTGCAGGTGACATTCTTGGGAGAAGTATTTCAACTGCTACTCCGGCCAAGGATGATGTTTACCGCTGGAATGGATCTGCATGGGCGCCGTCAGCAATCACAGTCGGTGGTGGTGGCAGTAATCCTATTGTGGCCGGATTGGGCTTGTTAAAAAATGGAGACACTATTTCAGCAAGGGCTAAATTCCCCCTTTGGAATGCCGCATACCTGCAGGATAATTCCATTTCATCTACCCAACCAAGTACTAACGATGTACTGCAATACAATGGCTCTGTTTGGACTCCGTCTCAGTTAACAGGTATGAGTGTTTTTGCCGGCACAGGATTAACCAAAAACGGAGATACACTTTATGCACTAAACAATACAGCCATGTGGAATGCCAATTTCCTACAGGGAAGAAGCGTTTCTTCAACCACCCCTTCCACAAACGATGTATTGAAATGGAACGGCAGCAGCTGGGCCCCGGGTTCTGGGGGAAGCGGCACTAGCATAAGTTGCGGCACATCATCCAACAGCAGCTACACCGTGCGAGGAACCGGCAGTGGAAACTGGGAATGCACAGATGCCATTTGGATTAACAGTTCGAAGAATGTTGGTATTGGCACCACTTCTCCATCTTCTTCTTTTGATTTGTCTGTAGGAACATCCGGTCTATTGGTAAACGGAACGACTACTACATCCAACTTTGCCGGCAGGGTAAGAATTGGTAGTACCTCCAGCACCAGTTATGATTTACAGGTAGACGGAGACGGTTACATGACAGGAGGCCTTAGGGTTGGCACTACATCAGCTCCAGCATCAGGTGGTATTATGGCGAATGGAGTGATAGAGACCAATGCACGTTTTATCATGAATTCCAGCAGCACCGGATCGGGCACAACCGTAGTACGCACATCCAGTGGTGAATTAAGGCCAACATCCTCCACCATTCACGTGAAGGAAAATGTTAAAAATCTTAGCTTTTCAAAGGAAAAAATATTATCACTCAGGCCGGTATCCTACAATTTAAAACCTGCATTGGGTGGTGATTTTGAAATAGGTTTAATTGCTGAAGAGGTGGCAGAAGTCATTCCCGAGCTTGTAGTTTACGGGCCGGAAAGAAAGTGGAAAGGCAATACAGGGATAGCCGAAACCGATTCCAACGGAAAAGAAATTCTGAACCCAAATAAAATTGTCCCCTACTCTGTTCACTACGACAGATTACCAGTTTATTTACTCAGTATTATTCGCGAGCAGGAAACCAGAATAAAAAATCTGGAAGAACGCTTGGAAAAATTGGAAAGACGCTGATACATTTGAAAAAATGTTATGCAGAAAAACAATACCGGTGCCTTTATCACATTAATTTCCGTTTTCTTTTTTTGGGGCTTTGTCGCTGCCAGCAATGACATTCTGATTCCGGTCTTCAAAAAAGCCCTGAATTTGAGTCAGTTACAGTCCCAGCTTATCTCTTTTGCCTTTTACATTGCTTACACCGTTGGCTCTCTGACCTACTTCATCATTTCTGCTCTGCGCAAAGGTGATATACTGCAAGCCATTGGCTACCGTAATGGGCTGGCGCTGGGATTAAGCATATCAGCCGCCGGCACACTCCTATTTATTCCTGCTGCAAATTCGGCCTCATTTCCATTGCTGATATCCGGACTCTTTATTGTGGGACTCGGTTTTTCATTGCAACAAATTGCGGCCAACCCGCTGGCTGTAAATTTGGGGAATCCCAAGGAAGGCAACATGCGCTTAAGTCTGGCCGGTGGCATTAACAACATCGGTACCACCATAGGTCCGGTGATTGTAGCTTTTGCCATATTCGGAAAGGTTTCTTCCGGAGCAACAGCCCTTAATCTTGAAGCGGTGAAAACACCTTATTTGGTGTTAGGTGCTGCATTTTTGCTAGTGGCTGCCATTTTTAAATTTTCCAATATTCCCGACAAGGCCGGAATGGATGAAGAAAAATCATCTTCTTCACTAACTGATATTATCAGTATGCCACAGGTTATTTTAGGGATGATTGCCATTTTTGTTTATGTGGGTGTGGAAGTTTCCACTGCCAGTAATTTACCTGAATTCATGAAACAAAAAATGGGAACACAGGAACAAGACATCGCACCTTTCGTTTCATTGTTTTGGGCAAGTCTTATGATTGGTCGCTGGACCAGTGCTGCAGGAGCTTTTAACCTAAATGAACATGCCAAACAAAAATTAAGTCTGTTACTCCCATTTGCTGCCTTTAGTATTTTTGCACTTGTGAATTTTATAGCGGGTTATGACATTTCACAATTTTACCCTTATCTGTTCATTGTCATTTTGCTGGCCACAGCCGATGCCGTTAGCGACGGTAATCCAGCCAGACAATTGTTGATTTATTCTTTAATGGGAATTGCGGCCCTAATTACCGGCATTTTTGCCCACGGTATTATCAGCGTATATGCTTTTATCTCTGTAGGTTTGTTTTGCAGCACATTATGGCCTTGCATTTTTACCCTAAGCATAGCCGGATTGGGAAATAAAACCAATACTGCATCAAGTCTGCTTATTATGATGATTATGGGCGGCGGTATCATTTCATTATTGCAAGGAGCACTTTCGGATGATCGTTTGCTGGGCATTCAGCATTCATACTGGGTGGGTGTGGCCTGTTTTGCCTATCTGGCATTTTTTGCTTGGAGAATACAGCAAGTGCTAAAAAACCGAGGGGTTGATTTTGGCAAGGCCGAAACTGCAGCTCACTGAGACTTTTCTTCCAATCTGAGCTGATGACTGGTTTTTCGGCTACCATCATGGCTCCAGCCAGGAGGTCCGAATACATACATAAATTTATTTCGAAAACCCGGAGCTTTTTTTACATCCAACCACATTTGGTTCCATTCTTTAAATAAAACAGTACCGGGGTTGTAGGAATTAAGATTGGTGGTTAAACCATATTTTATTTTCTCATACTGCTTATCCTCCGGCTCAAACGTACCAAATATTTTATCCCAAAGGATAAGAATCATACCCATGTTTTTGTCGAGGTAGCGGGGATTGCTGGCGTGATGCACTGCGTGATGGCTGGGGCTTACAAAAAACCAGTCCCATACGGGTATGCGTCGGATAAGTTCTGTATGAATAATTGAGCCATAAAGCTGCTGAATGGCAAATGCCAATACGATGTCGGCTGCTTCAAAACCAAGAAAACCCAGCGGAATAAAAAACAGAAAGCGGTATAGCGGCTCAAAAACCGAACTGCGAAAACCCACCGTGATATTGTATTTCTCGCTACTATGATGAACCACATGAACCGCCCAAAAAAAACGCACCATATGGCTCATCCAGTGAACGAACCAGTATACCAAATCTGTGAGCAGAATGGCGGCTACCCAGTACAAGAGACCGTTCTCAGTCCAGTTGAAAATCCGATTGGGAAAAGACAGACTCATCAACAACAGAAATGCACCTCTCATGGCGGTATCCAACAATATATTCAAACCCGTCATTAAAAAATTATTCAGGGTATCTTTGGTTGTATATAGTTCCCTTTTAAGATAAACGCTTGCCGATATTTCAGCCAGTATGGTTACTGTATAAATGGGCACCGAAATGATGACCATGGTCTGTTCCCACCAATAACTTTCCATTCTGTCGCAAATCTACATCAGTTGGTCTATACATACCCTTCTTTTCGCACTATTTTTGCGGCAAATCCGTTTCACTGAATATGCAAAAAAAGATCATTAAATACACCGGTATTTGCCTTGGAATTATATTCATTTTATTGCTAATCACCCCCTTTTTTCTTAAAGGCCCTGCCCTGAAGGCCATTAAAAGCGTGGTAAACGAGCAGGTAAATGCACAGGTTACCTTTGATGAGGACATCAGTTTAGGGCTGATTCGCAGTTTCCCCAACCTATCGATTGAGATAAACAACCTACGCATTATTGGGAAAGACAGCTTTGATGGCGATACTTTGGCATATATCCCAAAAATATCACTCTCTATTGACATCCTGAGCGCCATGGGAAAAGGCCCCATTGAGCTAAAAAAAATAGGACTGAAAAGTCCGCGTATTTATTTACAGACCCTTGAAAGTGGCACCGCCAACTGGGATATTGTAAAGACAGACACTACGGCAAAAGTGACTGTAGACACTGCCGCAAAAGGTTTCAAACTCGCCCTTCAATTGCTGAAAATTGACAACGCAACCCTAAATTACAATGACAGAAGTATCGGTTTCAGAACGCAAATAACCGGCATGAATCATGAGAGTTCGGGTGATTTTACCCAGGATGAATTCACACTAAAAACCCATACTGAAACAGACGCATTGACTTTATCTTATGGCGGCATGGCATGGTTGCAAAATATAAAAACTATGATCGATGCAGATTTGGGTATGAATATGAAGCAAATGAAATTTAGCTTCAATGAGGCCAAAGTAAGATTGAATGAACTCGATATTCAAAGTAATGGTTTTGTGGATATGAACGAAGAAGACATGGAAATGGATATTTCTTTCAAAGCGCTTCAAAACACCTTTAAAAGTTTCCTGAGCATTGTACCGGGTATGTATAGCCAAGATTTTAATAAACTTGACGCCTCGGGAACATTGGCTCTACAAGGTTCACTCAAAGGCACAATGACCGACGACAAGATGCCCAAAACCGATATAGCATTACAGGTTAATCAAGGTGCTTTCCGCTATCCACAGTTCTCACAGTCGGCCCAAAACATTGAAGTAGATTTTGCGTTCTCCAATCCGGATGGTATACCCGATCATAGTATAATTAACCTCAAAAAGCTAACAATGAATTTGGCCGGGGCGCCCATTTCCGTAAAGTGCCTTTTGAAAACGCCGGAAAGCAACCCCTTCATTGATGCGGAAGCCAAAGGCAGTCTGGAACTTTCAACAATCAAGAATCTGATGCCATTGGAAAAAGGAACTGATATTGCCGGCATGGTGAATGCCGATTTATTCATGAAAGGACATTACAGCCAGTTAGATGCTTCTAAAATGCAAAATTTGCAGGCGGGCGGATTGCTGGAAATTAAAAATCTGATATGGAAAACTGCCTTAGAATCGGCGCAGCTCAGCGATTTTGCCCTGCAATTTACCCCACAGAAAATTTCTATGCCCACTTGTATTGGAAACGTAAATGGCAATGATTTCAATGTAAACGGTGTACTTAATCAATTACCCGGTTATTTATTCAATGATGAAGACTTGCAAGGAACGCTCACGTTCAAAAGTAAATTCATCAATATCAACAGACTTATGTCTGACTCGGAGACTCTCGCCAATAAGGAGGAAAGTACAGAATTACCCATCATTGAAATACCCAAAAACCTGGATTTGGTGCTGAATACCAGCATTGAAAAACTCATTTATGAAACATATACGCTTACAGGCATTTCGGGAAATGTGGCTGCTAAAGGTGGCATACTAAACCTAAACAATCTGACGGCGGACATGTTGGGTGGACATGTTGTGCTGAATGGAAACTATGACAGCCGAGACACCAAACATCCAATAACCGAGATAAAAACCACTGCCACCGGATTCACGCCCTCTACGACGGCAGCAAACTTCCCCATGATTCAGAAATATGCGCCTATTTTCAGCAAGCTGGAAGGTTTGTTTGACGCGGGAATTGAATTAAGGAGTTCGCTGGATAGCAAAATGCAACCCGATTATAAGGATTTGAACCTAACCGGTAAATTATCCCTGAGTCAGTCCGGAATAACAGGAACCGAGTTTTTGAAGCAGTTAGGTAAACAACTAAACACCCGTGCTTTGGATCGGCTAAATATCAAACCCCAGAAAATCAATTTTCGCATAAAAGACGGAGCTTTTGAGCTATTAGACAGCTTGAATTTAACCTTACCGAGTGGTGGTATGATGAGACTGTCTGGACATACCAAACTAGACCAGACCATTTCCTATGGCGGATGGATGAAAGTACCCGCAAAAAATCTGGGGGCAAGTAATGCATGGGTTAAGGAATGGAATCAAAAAACAGGCCTTAATGCAAAAACAGTTGAGGAAATTCCGGTTGATGTGCGCATTGGGGGCACCATTACCAAACCCTTGGTTTCGGTTTCTTTGAAAGGTTTTGCTAAATCCGTGAAGGAAAATCTGAAAGACGCAGCTACGGAAGGGTTGGAGAAAAAACGGGCTGAAGCCCTTAAAATTGCCCGTGAAAAGGGTGAATTACTGAAAAAAGAAGCTGCTAAAAAAGCAACACAGATACGAGAGGAAAGCAGAAAACGTGGGGCACAATTATCCGGTGAAGGGCAGCAAAAAGCCAATCAAATTCGCCAGGAAGGAGAAAAAGCTGCTGAAAGAATCAATGCAGAGGCACAAAAACAAGCCGCTGCCATCGAAGCCAAAGCCACTGATCCCCTGCAAAAAGCTGTCGCCAAAAAGGCGGCCGACAAGGTTAGAGATGAGGGCCGAAAGAAAGCAGAGGCAGCCAGGGGTGAATTTAATCTGAGGGCCAGGCAAACAGAAGAAGAAACCACAAAAAGGGTCGGTCAAATGCAGGGAGAAGCGGATAAAAGTGCTGATAATATTGAGAAAGAGGCAAACGATAAAGCAGCACAGTTGCTAAAAGAGGCAGAAGAAAACACCCAATTAAAAAAATAGGCATACTTAGGTTTTCTCGACAGCCCGAACACCTGCCAGGTATCCGGTGCACCAGGCGGCCTGAAAATTGAATCCTCCGGTAACGCCGTCTACATCTATAATTTCGCCGGCAAAAAACAGACCCGGTATTTTCTTACACTCCATGGTATCCTTGTCTATTTCTGAAATAGAAATCCCACCTGCTGTTACGAATTCTTCTTTGAAAGTGGTTTTACCTTTCACTGAAAACGGACTGCGAATACAGTTTTCAAGCAAGCGATTTTTATCCTGTTTAGACATGTCCCTAACCAGAGTCTCTGCATTAACACCGGCGCGATTCAGGAGCAAATGCCAAAGGCGAGCCGGCAAATGAAAAGGATTGGTATTCCCCACTTTTTTTGCAGCGTTCATCAGCATATCGGCATCCCATAAACTACGGGCCTTCTCCTCTCCCATTCCGGTCCAGTCAACCAGCATATTTACATCATAATTTTCAGCATACAATTCACGGGCTAAAAACGCCGATGCTTTCAACACTGCCGGACCACTCAAACCCCAGTGAGTAATAAGTACGGGGCCGGAAAACCAGCCCTTTTCAGGACCTGAATCCATCCCAACCACACGCACTTTACAACCCTGCACGCTGATTCCCATGAGCGAATGCAATTCCTTATCAGGAATATTGAAGGTAAAAAGAGATGGTACTGGGTCTATAATTTCAATTCCATGACGAGTGATAAAATCAAACTGAGATGGTTTAGGGAATCCGCCACAGGCCAATATCATAGTCTTGGCAAGTATATCAGAACCACCATCAGTTGTGATGCGGAAACCTTTGGGAGAAAGTGGCTCAAACGATTTTAGTCCGGTTGATTTGAGGCAATCTACGCCAAGACGTTGCGCCTCCTGTAACAAACAATCCACCACGGTTGCAGAATCGTCCGAGACCGGGAACATTCTGCCGTCATCTTCTGTTTTTAGTGAAACACCATGACGTTCAAACCAACGTATGGTATTAGTGACACCCCATTTTCGCAAAGCCCATTTCAGCAAACCACGTCCTCGAGGGTAAAATTCCAAAATGGATGCCAGATCGGGTTCGTTGTGGGTTACGTTACAGCGTCCACCACCGCTAATGGCAACCTTAGCCAAGACTTTGTTAGATTTTTCGATGATGAGCACCTTTTTAGTCGGTTTGGCAGTTTTGGCATGTATGGCTGCAAAATAGCCTGCGGCGCCTCCCCCAACAATCAGTAAATCGGTATGAATTTCCGGTGGATGGATATACAAAACTACTCTTTATCGATTTATTCATCATCATTAACACACATGATTTGTTTCAGCCCAATAAAATAGCGTGGTTCCATAGCAAAATGACCGCTCAAAAAAAACTAACTTTGCAAGATGCACATCGGCGGGCTGCAATTGTTTCATTTTAAGAATCACAACGAGAAACACCTGCAGTTTTGCAATGGCATCAACTGCATCACCGGGCCCAATGGAAGCGGAAAAACCAACATTCTTGACGCTGTTTATTACCTGGCCAATACCAAGAGTTTTTTTAATGGAATAGATCAGCAACTGATTAAACACGGGCAGGAGTTTTTTAGTATACACGGTACTTTTGAAAACGAAAACAGTACTGAAATTCTGGTTAATTTCAGCAAAGGCAAAAAAACCCTCAAGAAAAACGGCAAAACATACAACAGAGTAATTGATCATATAGGCATCATACAAACGGTATTCATTACACCCTATGACATATCATTGATTCTGGAGGGCAGTGAAGAACGCCGCCGTTTTCTGGACTTTACCATCAGCCAGACCGACAGGCAATATCTGGAGCAGCTTAGTTTATACAAAAAACTGCTCGACCAGCGCAATGCATTTTTGAAACAAGCGGAAGGGAGGCCTGTGGATCCTTTGTTGCTGGAAACCTTCGACGACCGAATGGCTGCTGCCGGACAGCGCATTTTTGAAAAACGCAGGGAATTCATTGCCGAATTCACCCCCTATTTTCAGGAGTTTTACGGATTTCTGAGCGGAGATGCTGAGAGCCCCACCTTGTTGTATGTGAGTGAATTGCATGAAAAGCCATTGATGGATATTTTGTTTCTTAGCCGAGAAAGAGACAGGGTACTACAGCGCACAGGCAGCGGTACACACAAAGACGATTTAGAATTTTTACTTGGCGATTACCCCTTGAAAAAATATGGTTCGCAGGGACAGATAAAGAGTTATGTCATCGCCCTTAAACTGGCGCAATACAAGTATTTTCTGGAAAAAACAGGGAAGAAACCCATTTTGTTGCTGGACGATATTTTCGAAAAAATTGACGGAAACAGGGCCGGAAAGCTCATGGAGCTTGTAGCTCGGGATTATTTCGGGCAAATTATCATTACCGACACGCATGCCGACAGGGTGAAAGAACATTTGGAAAGATTGGAAGTAGACAAAAAGTACTTTGAGCTTGAGATGCCGCTCAATACAAATGCTGTACCGGTTCAAAATTCCATCGAATACCCAGATTAAACCAGTTTCCTGACGAAGAATGCCAGCCGGTTTGGTTTCGGTGTAGCCAGCTTAAATCTATATTTACATTGTGGTAGACCATGTAGGTTATATCTACTTTAAAGGAGCGAATATTTGATATATCTCCCTGTAACATGTTAATCCCTTCATCTCCTACCCTAACATCATTATCGCGACGGGGATTGCTGCCAAAATTAGGCCCATTCAGCCAAGGGTCATTTCCTTGTTTAGCCAGCATAGCCAGCGCATGTATGCGCAGATTGGGCAATGCTTTGGGCTGAAAAAACCCTTTAAAACTCCATTCCCTAAAATTACTGCCCAGCGGATGAGCAAGTGGCTGATTGTAATGGGTGTAGCTGTTCAGCACATCATAGTGTGAATACGTATATGGCCTTACTGTATTGTACTCAGCTTGTAATAGCCCATTGCCTGCCGGAGTTCTTAGAATGCGCATCAGGCCCAGTTGCCAACCAAATTTATTGCCCCACCAGCCGCCTTGTTTAATCTTATTGAGTTTGAATTCATCCAAAACTCCCTGACCATAAAATCGCCAACGGTATGGCAAACTGTAGGTAAAATCAAATGCCATGAGGGCATTATCGGCACTTCCGGCATTGGCTTCCACAGAGCGATAAAAAATGATGGGATTCAAATAATCTAGGTCAAATCCGCCTTGTGGACGGTTATGGATAATCATTTCTGAAAAACCAAGCTCCAACTTTTGAAAGGGATTTGCAAATGTGAGGCTTCCCCGGTGCAAGGCAAAATATTTTTTGGGTAACAGGGTGTTTCCCGTAAGCGGTGTAAAACCATTCAACTGCCCATATAAATTTTGGTATTTAAACGGACCTAGTGAGGTGTTTAAGCGAACAAAACCATAAGGGGAAGCATAGTTACTTAAAATCAAACTGCGAATGCCCTGACCGACAAAAAAGCGGTCGTGCCCGGCACTCATAACGATGTGATTTTTTGCGGTTACATCATTCAGCAATGCCAAAGAAACATAGCCAATTGACTGCAAATAATCGGACTTTGGGGATGCCACACCGCCATTTTGTCCGGCACCTTTCCACCAGCCCAGTCCGGGAATTACACCCAACGAATCGCGGTAGCGGTTCACAAATTGCGGTAAATATGTTTGATTTTCGGTGACACGGGAATAGAATGCCACTTTTTGTTGAATATTTCCACGCACTTCCACCCCGCGGCCATTCTGGTTAAAAGTACCGTCATATCCGCTTCCAACCTGCATATTCAGTACAGGATTGATGATAAATGTGGAATTCCCTTTTTCACTAATATCCTGCCAACTGTAAAACATCCCCTTTCGCCTAAACAGCCTGTTTCTGCCCGCCGGTAATTTTGTGATTTCGGCAGATTCAGGATTATCTGTCTGAAAATATGATTTGAAAGAAACACCGCGCGAGGAAGTAACTGAATCTGAATTGGCTGACCACACCCTTGGATTAAAACGCAGACTGCTTCCGCCATCCTGCGAAATAATGAGTTGAAGCTCTTGCCAGCTTCCCAGTTCATAGACGATGTACTGGGCTTTTGCCAAAAACCCTGAGCAACACAGCAGAGACAGGACAATCCTTGCTTGCATATTGCAAACATAAGCACTGCCATTCGTTTATCGAGAATTAGTACTTAGTTAAAATCCAGTATCCATCTTTTTTCGTGCCTGAAACGCCATTATAAATCATGGATTTTATTTTGTAATAGGGTTTACAGCAATCTGTTGCTTCTGGATGATAGATTAGTTTTATGGTATCAATATCTGATTGGTTTAAGAGATAGAATGTATCTGACGGATAGCTTTTTCCATTTCTGTAATACGGATATGTCGTAAACATAGAATCATAGTACATCTGCCAAGCTCTGCTCCATGTATTGCCACCCAATGTTTCTCCGGTTATCCATACACTATCTGCCACATATTTTGCCAAGGGACCAAAAAACAAATCGGCTCCTGTTTTGCCATCCACAATTTTAAAGCTGCCAGATTCGGCACATTCATAATCACATCGGTTGCACCGAAATTGCTGAAACAGCATAGCCATTGTCACCAAAACTGAAGCGAATATCCATTTCATGGTTAAGCGGTATACAAATTGTCGATAAAGAACCCTCAAAAATACCCGTAATTTGTGGTATGCGAATGTACGCGAGTATTTTTTTAGCATTATTCATTCATATGAGTCAAGCACAACAAACCGGTCCTATTCATTACAACCTCAGTATTCCTGAGCCACACACCCATTATGTGAAGGTAGAAATGGAAATTTCTTGCCCCAACAAAAAGGAAGTAACTGTGAGCATGCCAGTATGGACTCCGGGCAGCTACCTGGTGAGGGAATTCAGCAAAAGCGTTGAGCGCGTTGAAGCCCGGTCAGCCGGCAAATCATTTCCGGTGGTGAAAACCGATAAAAATTCCTGGAGCATTGCCAAGGGCAAAGCAGAAAGAATTAAAGTAACATACTGGGTTTATGCATTTGAATTCAGCGTGCGCACTTCATTTGTAGATGCCGACCAAACGCTCCTTAACCCCAGCAGCATTTGCATGATGGCTCAGGGAATGGAAAATGCATCGGGTACCCTTGGGATCAACCTGCCCGGTAACTATACCAAAATCAGTACTGCATTACCCAAAAACAAAGATGGCTACTTTGTTTTCCAGCATTATGACGAACTTGCCGATTCGCCTATACAACTTGGCAATCACGAGGAATGGGATTTCGAAGTGCGCGGTGTTCCGCACAAAGTGGCCATGGTAGGTGTTCACAATGCAGATAAAACCCGTTTCCTCAAAGATTTGAAAACCATCTGCGAAACCATGACTGATATTGTGGGTGTGCATCCTTGCAAGGAATTCCTGTTTATTGTTCAGAATGTGGAAGCCGGTGGTGGCGGTCTTGAACACCTGAATAGCACAGTGGTGGTAATGAATCGTCTGAACTGGAAAGATGAAAGCAAATACAAATCTTTTCTGGGTTTGTGTGCACATGAATACTTTCACCTATGGAATGTGAAACGCATTCGCCCCATAGAACTTGGACCTTTCAACTACGAATCAGAAAACTATACCGAACAGCTTTGGGTGGCTGAGGGGGTTACTTCCTACTATGATGAACTGGCTATGCTCAGGGCCGGATTCGTAAAACCTGCCCAGTTTCTGGCTACGCTGGAAAGTTACGTAAACGATCTGGAAAACAGACCCGGCAGTAAAATTCAGACCTTGGCACAAAGCAGTCACGATGCGTGGATAAAGGAATATCGTCCCAACGAGAACAGTAAAAACACAGCCATCAGTTATTACGCCAAGGGACTTGTGGTAGCGGCCCTGCTGGATGCAAAAATCAGCAGTTCCTCAAACGGAAAAAAGAATCTTGACGATTTGATGAGGTTACTGTGGAACCGTTTCTACATTGAGAAAAAACGCGGATTCAGCCCGGCAGAATTTGAATCGGCTGCCTCTGAAGTTGCAGGTATAGATCTGAAACCGTTTTTTGACAAACATGTTCGTTCTTTGGAAACACCCGATTATCGGGAAATTTTCAGCGATGCAGGTTTAACGGTAAATATCAAAACAGAAAAACGGCATGTTAGCGGTATGACAACGGCCCTCGAAAACGGAAAAACCATTGTGAAATTCACAGAAAATGGCACTCCGGCATGGAATGCAGGCGTGAATGTGAATGATGAACTCATTGCTATCAATGGCTTTCGTATCAATAACGATGCCGATGAATTGTTAAAAAAATTATCATACCCAGTACCTGCAAAACTGATGGTTTCACGGGCTGGCATTGTTAAAGAACTCGATTTTAAATTCTCTCTAACTGGCAGATTTGCATTGTCACTGGGTTTTGAAAAAGACAAAACCACACCGGCACTGTTAAAATGGCTTGGTAAAATCAATTGATTATGGCGGGAATCCTTATCCAAAAAGAAAAACTACAGCCTTGGGTTGAACGTATTTTCAGCCATTACGGATTTTCTGCTGAAAATGCCCGTCAAGCAGCTGATGTGCTTGTTTCGGCAGATTTGCGTGGTATCGATTCCCATGGAGTTGCGCGTTTATCGGGCTACCTGCGGTTGATGGAGAAAAAACGCATCAATCCGGCACCCAACATGAAAATCGTGCACGAAACCCCCTCTACTGCGACCTTTGATGCAGACGGGGGAATCGGGTTGGTTTCAGCACCGGAAGCCATGGATATTGCCATTGAAAAAGCCCAAAATGTGGGCAGTGGCTGGGTTGCCATTCAGAACAGCAATCATTTTGGCATCGCAGCATACCATGCAATGAAAGCCCTACCCCATGATATGATTGGTTTTGCAGTAACCAATGCCAGTCCGCTGGTAACACCGGCGCTCGGCGCTGAGCGCATGCTGGGCACCAACCCTATATGCATAGCAGTTCCTGCTTTGCATGAACCTCCATTTGTGCTGGATATGGCCACATCGGCTGCCAGCAATGGCAAACTGGAAATTGCCGAACGTGCCGGAAAACCTATCCCCAGCGGTTGGCTGACGAAAAAGGATGGATCCGCCAGCCAGAGTCCTGCGGAACTTAAAAATGGGGGTATGCTGCTAACTTTAGGCAGCGATATGGAACATGGCAGCTATAAAGGTTATGGCCTTGCAGCAGCCGTAGATATTCTCAGTGGTGTGCTCAGTGGCGCCAATTATGGTCCATGGGTTCCTCCGTTTGTTTCCTTTTTAGATCCTTTGGAAAATCTTCCGGGAAAAGGCATTGGTCATTTTGTAGGCGCCTGGAGAATTGATGGATTCCGGCCTGCAGAAGATTTTAAAAAACATATGGATCAATGGATTCAGCGTTTCAGGTCAACAATTCCGTTAGAAACCAAAGATCAGGTGCAGATTCCGGGCGATAAAGAGCGTGATTATCAAAACAACAGAAACCAACATGGAATTCCGCTGGTGGAAAAAGTTTGGGAGGATCTTCAAAACATTTCTGCGCAAACAGGTATTGTATTAGAATAGTAATCCATGCAGAAAAAATCGCACAAGATTATTGCCTTGGTAGTATTCGTTGCCATCATTCTGGGTACCGGCTATGTTATATACCAATACAAACTCAAAGGCCGAAAATCCCTGCGCAAAGGCGGTTACCGCACCGATTACAACCCGCGTTATGTGGATTCAATGGTTAGGGCAAAGCAGAAAAAAAATCGGGATTAACGCATAATCAAAGTTGTTTAAATCATCGTTTAGACATTTATTGCGTGCATGCACTATGCGATTTCTCCGGGTAGCCATGAGTGGTGGGCAGGAATTATTTTTTCGCTTGCTTTCATTGCCCTTCCTCCCTACTTTGTCAAGGATAAATCTCAGCAGATAAAAACAACTACCGGAAAAGCCATAGGAGCTTTTATTTTGCTGATTATCATTGTTCAGCATTGCTACCTTTTCAGCAATGGAAAATGGCAACTACACAGCGCTTTACCATTGCATTTATGTTCTATCAGCGTCATTATTGCAGGGCTCATTCATTTCAAACCCGCGCAAGATTTATTTGAACTGCTGGTATACTGGGGGCTACCCGGGGCCTTTCATTCGCTCATTACGCCGGAATTAACCCACGGTTTTTCTCCGTTTTTATACGCCGAGTATTACATTGCACATGCCGGCATTTTTGCCATGGCTATTTTCTCGTTGGTTGTTTACGGAATGAAACTCAGAAAAAACAGCTGGTTAAAAGTTTGGCTATTCACCCAGCCAGTGCTGGCTTTCGTAGGGATTGCCAATTATCTGACCGGAGGAAATTATATGTATCTCAGCGAAAGGCCCATTGCGGACAACCCGTTTATTATGGGTGAATGGCCTTGGTATATTATAGGATTAGAGTTAGCCGGGCTATTGCATTTTGTGGCGGTTTACGGAATTTTCTTACTGTTCAAAAAAGTAAAACTTAATCCGCCAGCATCTGCTGAATCAGGGGCTCCATGAAAGATCTGTCCGCCAGTTTTTCTTCCAGCTTTCCGTCAATAATATAATTCAGCAAGCGATCATTTTTAGCCCCCATATCGAATGCGTAACGGTAGGGTGTGGTATGGAATGTGGTCAGTTCATACTGACTTTTAAACAAATCAGGATATAGCTCGGTAAGATCATGTTCTACATGTTTTCGATGCAGGAATGCCTCTGTACCCACCAAGTCGCGCATTTCCACAAAATTCTGTATGGCGAGACTGGCAATTGCATCAGCATTGGGTTTGCGTGACTTTTGGTACTCATCCAACACGGTAGGCCATTGGCCATTATGTTCATCAATCAATTCATCCAATACAATACAATCTTCAAAGCAGCAGTTCATACCCTGCCCATAAAATGGGATGATGGCATGGGCAGAATCACCCAGCAAAGCTGCTCTATGCTTCACCCAGGGATAACACCTCATGGTAGCTAAGTTTCCGGTAGGATTTCCAAAAAAATCATCCAATAATCCCGGCATCATAGCTACGGCATCACCGAATTCTTTTTTAAAGAAAGTCATTACCGATTCAGGTGTATTGAGTGAAGCAAAGCTATTTTCTCCCTCCCAGGGCATAAACAATGTGCACGTAAAATTCCCGCCCGGATTAGGCAGTGCAATCATCATAAAACTGCTTCTGGGCCAAATATGCAAAGAATTTTTCTGTAAGCGAAATTCACCATTTTCATCGGGTGTAATCTCCAGTTCTTTGTAGCCATGGGCTTCATAGGTTTGTGAATAATTGAACCGACTTGTCATGAATGAATCGCGAACAGCGCTGTAAGCGCCATCTGTTCCAATCACGATGTCTGCCTGATCTTCTACAGCAGTCCCGTTTGTATCTACATAACGGGTTATGCCTGTTTCAGGATCACAAAACGTGCATTTATGATCGAAATACATGTGGATATTAGGGAATGCATCAGCCAGCTGCAGCAGTCGGATATTCAATGCCCCACGGGAAATTGAATAAATGGCCTGACCCTCTTTACCATAGGGTTGGTATGCCAGATTGCCTGCACGATCATGCATCATTCTGCCGGTCATGGGTATCGCAATATCCAGTATATCTTTATCAATACCGGCTTTCTCCAAACCTCGTATACCGCGAGTAGACAGTGCAAGGTTAATACTTCTGCCACCTAGGTAATTCCCCTGACGCATATCAGGTCTGCGCTCGTAAACATGAACATCGTAACCCTTGCGGGCTAGAAATACTGCCAGTAAACCGCCAGACAAACCGCCACCAACTAGTGTAACCTTTTCAGCCATGCGGCAAAATTAAGCATAAGTACATTTGGATTATTTCTAAAAAAGACTTCATTTTGTCCTGCCAATGCACATTTTCAAAATTCCGGCCCTGCTACCTAAATTATTTCCTCAATGGATATGGCAAGGCAGCAAGAACCACAAAACGATATACCTAACGTTTGATGATGGTCCCCATCCGGAAATTACTCCATGGGTAATTGAGACGTTGGTGCGTTTTCATGCCAAAGCAACCTTTTTTTGTGTAGGAGAAAACGCCCAAAAGTACCCCAACATCGTGCAATTGATCCGGGAGCATGGTCATGAAATTGGCAACCATACGTATAACCACCTCAAAGGCTGGCAATATTCTGATCAAACCTATATTGATAATGTTAACAAAGCAACTGAGTGGCTGCCGGGCAACCTGTTTCGTCCGCCCTACGGCAGAATTCGTTATTCGCAGGCAAACAAATTGCGGAAAATGGGATTTAAGATTGTGATGTGGAGTTTGCTCAGTTGTGATTACGATCCAAATCTGGACCGGGAACAATCGCTTAAAAAACTGATAAAACATTCTGCAAATGGCAGTATTGTGGTTTTTCATGATAGCGAAAAAGCCTATGAGAACTTAAAATTCCTATTGCCACGATATCTGGAATTTCTTACCAGGCATGGTTTTGAAATGAAAATACTAGAATGATTGCTTATTATTTTTTACTGGGCATCACTTGGGTTTACATAGCCATCCAACTTTGGCAGTTAATTACGCTTTTTAAGTATAAACACCACTACCTTCCCGAACCGGAATCATGGCCGGAAATCAGCATCCTCATTGCTGCACGAAATGAAGAAGCCAACATCAGGCATTGTCTTGACTCACTCTTAAACCTGGATTACCCTAAAGAGAAACTGCACATTGTATGTGGGAATGATCAGAGTACCGATCAAACGGGTTTCATTCTGCATGAATATGCCTCAAAACATTCGCACATCAAGGTTGTAGATATTATCGAAGATGATTTGGGACTTAAGGCCAAAGCCAGGGTAATGTCACAACTTGAAAAACATGCGAACGGAACTTTTTATCTCATTACCGATGCTGACATCATGGTAAAACCAACCTGGGCAAAATTCATGATTCGCAGCATGAAGCCCGATATGGGCGTTTGCAGTGGCACTACCCTGGTAAAAGGAGAAAATACCGGCTCCATGATGCAAGAAATAGACTGGGCCTATTTTATGGGCATGTTGAACATTATTTCATACAATGGAGTACCGGCAACAGCAGTTGGCAATAATATGATTGTGCGTGCAAAAGCATATCATGAGACAGGAGGTTACAGTGCAATCCAATTTTCAATTACCGAGGATTATAAACTTTACAGTGAAATCTGCAAAAAAGGTTGGAGATGGAATAATGTTATGCAACCCGAAGTTACCGCTTATTCTGCGCCCATTTCGGGCTTTTTCAATTTGCTACATCAAAGAAAACGTTGGCTTACCGGAGGTAAGGAACTGCCATGGTACTGGTGGATACTGTTTGGAATATTTGGACTATTCTATTTTCTGCTCCCTGTTATCCTATTTATCAATCCAATGATGGGATTTTGCATTTGGACAATAAAATGGCTGCTACAAACCCTTCAAATCATAAGTATATATAAATATCTAGATGAGCATAGACCATCTGTGTTACAATTATTGATGTATGAAGGATTTCTCTCTGTTCATACAATATGTACCGCTGTTTTCAGCCTGCTACCTTTCAAAACCAACTGGAAAAATCGACTTTATTAACTTTATTTAGAACCTTTCTAAATAAATTATCCACACTATTTGGAATCTTTCTAAATAAACTCTTGTTTTGCCATTACAATTGAGCAGAATGAAGGTGAAATTACATCGAGCGGGCATCTTAAGGGGCCTAATTCTTTTAAGCTTAAACATTCAAATCGGACAAAACTTTGGGGCAGTGACGGAAGATAGTACCAAGCCCATCCAATATTTGCCCGATGTAAATGTTGTAGGCATGGCCAAAAATCGGGATGCCATGCAACTGCCTGAAATTGTAGGTACGCAGATATACGCCGGTAAAAAGAACAGTTTAATCATTTTAAAAAACCTGAATGCCATTGTTGTGAACAACAATATGCGGCAGATTTTGGCCAAGGTTCCCGGCATCCATATTTGGGAAAGTGACCCATCCGGAATTCAGATTGGAATAGCTGCCCGTGGTCTAAGCCCTAACCGAAGCTGGGAATTTAATACGCGTCAAAACGGATATGACATTGCCTCTGATCCCTTTGGATATCCCGAAGCGTATTACAGTCCACCTATGAATGCCGTGCAAAAAATTCAGGTAGTGAGGGGTGCAGGCGCATTGCAATATGGACCACAGTTCGGGGGAATGGTCAATTATGTGCTAAAAGATGGCAGCGAAACTAAAAAGCCCGTAGAGATTGAAACCCAGCAAGCAATGGGCAGTTATGGTTTATTCAATACCTACAATGCCATTGGTGGTCAAACTAAAAATATTCATTATTATGTCTTTTTTGATCAGAGACAGGGAAATGGATGGCGCGAAAACAGTCATTTCCAAACCAGAACTGTATTTGGTACACTTACATGGAAGATTAAACCCAACATCCATATAACTGCCGAACAAACTGCATACACCATGCTTAGTCAACAGCCCGGTGGACTTACGGATGCTGGCTTTGAAAAAAACGCCCAAACCAGCTTAAGAAGCCGCAACTGGATGAATATTCCCTGGTATGTAAGTGCGCTTAAATTTAACTGGGATATTAACGAAAAAACCCGCATTCAGGCCAGGGCTTTTTATTTGTATGGCGATAGAAAAAGTGTAGGATTTATGAAATCTGCCACTACACCGGACACAATTTCTTCTATCACCGGCGAATATGCAGCGCGTGAAGTTGCTCGTGACAAATACAGCAACTATGGAATGGAAGTATCTTTTTTGAAAGATTACACATTAGGGGCTGGCGCTCATACGTTTACCGCTGGTTTGCGTTATTATGATGGCATAACAGACAGATGGCAAAAAGGGGTAGGAAGCAAAGATTCAAAAGCTGATTTTTCGGTCAATTCCGAAGGTTTTCCGACAGCATTTAACTTCCAAACCCATAATATAGCCGGCTATCTGGAAAATGTTTTTCGATTGGGGAAAAAATGGCTGATAATACCGGGCATTCGCTTTGAAAACATTATCTCCAGTGCCCAAGGCAGGGTAAAATTTGGTTCATCCGGACAGGAAATAATGACAAATCCGGAAAAACGCACCAGGCAAATGGTATTGCCGGGAATTGGTATAGAATATCACTTGCTGCCCAATACTGAAATCTATGCCAATTATTCACATGCATACAGACCGGTATTATTTTCAGATCTGATACAAAACAACACCACCGATGTTATTGACCCTAACCTGCGTGATGCCTCCGGTTACAATGCTGATTTCGGAATACGTGGCAACATCGCCAAATTTGTTCGGATTGACATCGGCGGCTACTATTTGCAATACAACAATCGAATAGCAAGTCTCAGCAGACTGGATAGCACCAATAATACGTATAACTTCAGAACCAATGTGGGTAGTAGTAGTACCTGGGGGGTAGAAGCATTGATTGAAACAGATGTTATGGAAATATTGGCAATAGAAAAGTGGAAAATGCCCATATATGTTTCATATGCACAGAATAATGCAACATACAATCATTTCCCTGTTACATCAGTTAATAACAATGTGATTACAGAATCCTCATTGAAAGGAAAACGGGTAGAAAATGCGCCCAGACACATTCTGCGTTTTGGTTGGGGAATACAATATCAAAAAGTTCAGCTTAATGTTCAGGGCAGCTATGTATCATCATTTTTCACCGATGCACAGAATACTGAAATCCCTTCGTCAAATGGGCAAAGCGGCAAAATAACCGGCTATACGGTTTGGGATTGCACATTGAATATTCCTGTTTACAGACAAGTGGCATTAAAACTGTCTGTTAACAACATAAGCGACACACGCTATGCTACCAGAAGAGCCGGGGGCTACCCGGGACCCGGCCTGCTGCCCGCTGATGGCAGATGCTTTCTGGCAAGTATTTCCGCGCATTTTTAAATCGCAATGACTAAAAACATAGACATTTATTAAAAACATGACATCAGATTTGCATTAATACAAACACCTCCATTATTTTTGTTGAATAATATGCAAAATCTAAAACATATATTTATTGCTGCAATAGCGTTGACAGTTGTAATTGCTGGTTGCAAATATGAAGATGGGCCCGGTATTTCATTCCGTTCAAAAAGAGACAGAATTGCGAATGAATGGATTGTTGATCAGTTTATTTATGATGGACAAAATGTAACAGATTCCGTAAACAGCCGCCAGGATACATTCAGCATCATTTTTGAAATGACCCGTACCGGTTCCTATTCTGTTGAGTGGGTTCGTTACACGGTTGACCCCAATAATGGCATTAAATATTACGGAACATCTCACGGAACCAACCACAATCTCAATAATTCAGGCCCTTCTATGTGGCATCCCAAAAACATAGGCGATTATGGAAGAAAAATGCCTATACCCTTAAAAGCTTTAGGAGCCAGAGGTTACTGGAGTTTTGATAAAAAACACGAGCATATTATTATTGGTCCCGAGCGCTCCTATTCTACTGAACCTGCTAATGGAAATGGAAATGGGTTTCACGCTAATGCTAAATTTTGGACAATAACCAAATTGAAGGAAAAAAATGTAGGTTTCAAGGGGGTAGACTCTGCAGGTAAGTCATGGTCTATGCAACTGAAAAACCTTAACACTGAACCCTACTGGTATTAAGCAATATGAATCTTTATAAAAGGCTTCCTAACTGAGGCCTTTTATTTTTTAAATTTCAAATGATTACCCTTCAGGAAGATTACAACACACAACGTGAGCATCTGATTATTTCCGAATATGGTCGGCAAATTCAGGAATATGTAAAACATATCAAATCCATACCCAATAAAGAGAATAGAACCCGATGGGCTAATAGTCTTGTCAACATTATGGCAAGCCTAAATCCGGAATTGAAGCAGCAGAGTAATTACAGGGAAAAGTTATGGGGGCATTTATTTCAGATTGCTGATTTCAATCTGGATGTGGATTGTCCATATCCCATTCCCACCCGAGAAGACAAAGCCAAAAAACCCGCTCATATCCCCTATTTTGATTCTAAAATCAAGTTTAGGTTCTATGGTCGCAACCTTCAAAATATGGTTGACAAAGTGGGCGAAATGGAAAATGGCGAACTAAAGCAAGATTTGGTCAATCTGATTGCATCATTCATGTACAACAGTTGCAAAAGCTGGAACAATGAAAATCTAAGCAATGATGTAATTGCGGAACATTTGAAAATTTTATCCAAAGGCAAATTAACTCCTGAAGGCCAGGATATCGTTGTATCTCCTGATAATAGTCCTGCTCAGTTCAATCAGGGAGGTAACCAGCAGCGCAAATTCTTCAAGCGGGGGGGACAAAAGAAAGGCAGATTTAATAGAAATAACGGAGGATTCCGCAGGCACTGATTATGGAAGTTTTTAAAATTGAGGGTGGACACAAACTCAAAGGTGAATTAACACCACAAGGAGCCAAGAACGAAGCGCTACAGGTTTTATGTGCCGTTTTACTTACCGAAGAAGAGGTAATTATTGAGAATATTCCCGAAATAAGGGATGTGCTAAAATTGATTGAATTGCTTCGCAGTCTTGGAGTAAAAACCCACAGAATTGAAAGGGGGAAGTACAGTTTTAAAGCCGATCACATTGATCTGGAGTATTTAAAAACGCAGGAATTCAAGAAGCAGGGAGCGGCATTACGGGGAAGCATCATGATTGTAGGTCCGTTGTTGGCTCGTTTTGGCAAGGGTTATATCCCTTCCCCGGGTGGCGATAAAATCGGTCGCCGCAGACTGGACGTCCATTTTGAGGGCTTTGCGCAACTTGGTGCTAAATTTGAATATTTACCTCAGGATAGCTTTTACCAGGTTCATGCCGATAAACTGAAAGGTAATTACATGTTACTGGACGAAGCGTCTGTAACAGGTACCGCCAACATAGTGATGGCAGCCGTTTTGGCTGAAGGAACCACCACCATCTACAATGCTGCCTGCGAGCCCTATTTGCAGCAGTTATGCGGCATGCTGAACAGTATGGGCGCTAAGATTTCCGGAGTGGGATCCAACATGCTCATCATTGATGGGGTGAATTCACTACAAGGTTGTACGCACCGATGCCTGCCTGATATGATTGAAATTGGCAGTTTTATTGGCATGGCAGCTTTGACACAAAGCGAAATCACCCTAAAGAACTGTCGTGTTGATATGCTGGGAATTATTCCCCGAATGTTTCAACGTCTTGGAATCAACATGGAGATTCAGGGGGATGATATCTATATTCCTGAAAATGCCAACTACGAAATTGATACCTTCATTGATGGCAGCATTCTTACTATTTCCGACCAAATATGGCCTGGATTTACACCGGATTTAATTTCGATAGCATTGGTGACGGCCACACAGGCCAGAGGTACAGTACTCATTCATCAAAAGATGTTTGAAAGCCGTCTGTTCTTCGTAGATAATCTGATTGATATGGGGGCACAAATTATACTTTGCGATCCCCACCGAGCCACAGTCATTGGCCTGGACAGAAAAACCCGGTTAAAAGGCATCACCATGTCATCCCCTGACATACGCGCAGGGGTAGCGCTGCTCATAGCCGCAATGAGCGCCAAAGGCAACAGTACCATCCGCAATATTGAACAAATAGACCGTGGATATGAGCGCATTGAGGAAAGACTGAACCCACTTGGGGCTTCTATTCTGAGAACAACCTTGGATTAACCCCGTTTTTTTCTTTTATTAATTCCCAATCCGGTGCTGAGTCCCAAGTAGAAATCCAGCCCACTATAACTATTTCCGGAGATGGATTTTATTAGATTGTCAGTTCCAAAAAACACCGGGCCAAGCCTTGTAAATAAGCCCATTCCCACATTTTTGTAATCATTATTGAGTGATAATGGCACAGCAAATTCAACCCATTTATGCTCTATTCTGGGAATAATTATCAAAGAGGAAGGCTGACGAGATGCAATTTGCCGTCTGCTAACCACAGCTTGATTCCAGTTAATTCCCAAGTAAAACCACTTCAACACATTCCAATCCATCTGTATAATCACCGAAGAAGGAATAGACGATGTAATTCTGCCACTACCCTCTTCATAATTAAAGTTTTTTTGAGCAAATGATTGTGAAAATCGAATACCGCTGTCCAGATTGTGAGCAAACGCAGCAGTAAAGCCAGAATCTATGTGAATTTTCACCGGTGTCTGATTGCCAATACGGAATGTACTGGCATTTTTACCGTAGGTAATCGAACCCATATCCATCAGTGATACACTCAGCTTGTATAAATAGCGATTGGCTGAAGTGATCTTATCCAATCTATCCGGGCGATATTCGTAAATAAATCCGGCATCCCAGCCAAACCCTCCCCCAGTGATATCTGAAAGTGAAGGCCTTGCCCACTGATAGACACCCTTACTGAACCGCTCTAAAACAGTCCCCCTGGTAAAACCAACCGCCATATCTGATTGTTGAACGATGACACTATCACCGCCCATTGCATTGAATTTAATCCCGTTGTTAATCACGTAGCCAGAGCCCAATCCAATCAAATATTTTGCACTACCCCCTATTTTCAGGTAATGCATTTTCTTTTGATAAACTACCCTAGCCAAGGAGAAACTCAGCTCCTGATAGGCGTTCATATTCAGGGTAAATCGATTGTCGGTTACAGATGATAGCTTAACATTTTGACTATCCAGCAGGGATTTGGCATATTGTATGAGTGGCTCGGCTACCTGATTTAATTGAAAAGTACTCCTTGTTCGGGTTGCAATGGCAAAAGCCCCATTTTTTCCGAGCCGGTTCATGAAGGCCGGCCCTCGATTTTCTAAACCTAAAAACAGATTTTTGGGGTTACCGTTCACATCTTCTTTAATCCAGCTGCTTTGCCAATCTATGTTACCCTTTGCATTTTTGTTTTCTTCAGGAACATTGCCAAAAATCCATTGTTTAAAAGAAAAGGGCATTTCAAGTTTTGCATAGTCATTGGCAAACATTACAGCGGTGGTAAAAACGTTGCTGTGTCTTTTAAATCGTGCGTCTGCCAGTCCGGCAGGGTTTGTGTAAATGGCATGTACACCATTAAAATTAGAAAATTGTAAACCTGTCAGTTGCTGTGCCATTCCGTTGGCACTGATTGCGCCTAATATGATTAAAAAAAGGATTCGAACCGGCAGGTACATGGAGTGTTTTTGTGATTGCAATCTACAACAATAACCATAAAAAAAGCCGTCACGAATGACGGCTTTTCAATTAGTTTTTAAAAAATTATTTAAGCAGCATGGCTTGGCTTACGGAACCAAAAGAACCGCTCATTCTCACGAAGTAAGAACCAGCAGGCAGTTCAGCCACGTTGAAGCTGATGTTAGAGGTACCGGCAGCAAAATGCTGTTTGGTAATGGTTTTCACTTTCTGGCCCTGAACATTGAAAATATCCACTGCTACGTCTGAGGCCTGCTTCAATTTCACCTGAACCATCAGATCGCTGTTTTTGGCAGCAGGATTGGGGTACACATTGCTGATATCGGCACCGGTATTTTCGAAACGCTTGTTACCGAGGTTGAAGTAGTTTACATGGAAACCTGAAAACAGATACCATCTTTGATTGCCTGGAGAATTGGTTGGCTGATAAAATGTGTTAGCACCGTTATATCGCACAAAGCTCCAGTTTACTAGGGCATAATTAAAAAATTTGGTGCTTTCAAGATTAGACTGCGGTACCATAACCAGAGGCTGAAAAGCACTAATTTTATTTACTGGATCTTTTGCCCTAGATGTATCATTACCATAAATCATTGTATCTCCCATGTTGTAACTGTAATTGGGTTTGATATGCATGGTAAAACCAAATAGCCCAGTATTGGTGGTATCGATTCTGTCTTTGATAGAAATAGGAGGATCCAAAGCAATCTCTTGAGCTCCGGAAAAACTTCCAGAATTTCTTACGAAGAAATTTGGAGTATTATTTGAGGTATCGAGCTTGAATGCATATTGACGAACTCCTGAGGTGGGAGTATATCCACTAACTCTGGTAGAGTAGGTAGGCTGATTATTGGATATAAAACGCAGTCTGGTGAAGGATGTATCTGTCATTATATTGATAAATAATGAATCCGTATGATCGGGGACTGGATTGTAATATTTATAAACAAAGTAAATTGAATCAACCGTGTAATTCTGAAAATTGGTCAGTCGAGTTGGGTAATAATCCGCCTTGGGATCCAAAATTGAACCCAAACCATGAATGGGAAGATTGTTAATTGTTTCTTTACCACCTTGATCGGTATACCTCAAAACAGGCAATGAATCAGGCCAAAGCACTACGTCGCCATAGTAAACGTAGGATTCGCCGGCTCCACGAGCATCGCTAACGGCATTATACCATCCGTTACCCGCAGTTCTTCTATTTAGTTTCATTTTTTCAATTTCAGCCGGAATGATTCCGCTTCCATCTTTAAACTGACGGGGCATTGGATTGCTTTCAATTGCATTCTGCTGCGCCATTAACCCACTGCAACCTAACAAGGCAGCAGTAAAAACAGGTAATAATTTTTTCATGTGGTCTATTACGATTATTTTATTGTTTGCAAATATATGTACTATTGTCAATATTAAATCAAAATTAAGCGCGGGAGTTCAATGGGTCAATACTTCCAAATTTTTTTTTACGAAATACAGACTTTTACCCCTTATATGTCACCGGCAACCGGCCTAATCAACAACTCCTCGGTACAGGCATTTTCATTGCACAGCCACGCGTTAAACATCAGTTCTGCAATGTTTTCAGGTTTAATAAACCTTGTTTCGGGCAAATCTACACCTGCCCAGCTGTCGGTAAGGGTTGCACCCGGCATGACCGCAGTCACACAAATCCCCTTGGGTTTTAGCTCCTCCCGCAATAATTTGCTAAGGCCCAGCAGTGCAAACTTACTGATGCAATAACTGCCGCCATTGGGATATGCCACGATGCTGGCAATTGAACACATATTGAATACATGCGAACGACTATTGGCTGCCATTGTGGGAATTACGACGCGTGAAACGTGATAGGCCGAAGAGACGTTTACCTCAAATAGTTTTTCCAGCACACCGTCCTCCTCGCTGAGCACGCTGCCCGGCATGAAAGTTCCGGCATTGTTTACCAAAACCGTACAACCTCCCAAAAATTCCAGTGCTTTGGCTGAAAACGCGATGGCTTCTTCTTTCACATCGAGGCGAACCGCATAACCCTGAATGCGAGATTGTGGGTATTCTTCTTGCAGCGATTGGGTAATTTGTGCAACCCGTTCCGGATGGGTGCCGCAAAAAGCGGCATCAAAACCCGCTTTCAGAAATCTTTTCAGAACGGCCAAACCGATTCCCCGGGTTGCCCCTGTAACAATGATGGTGTTTTTTAAATGCATTTAGTTTAAATGAAAGGGCGATTCCATTAGAAATCTGGGAATGGTCACCCTAAGGGTAGTTTCAGGGGTTTCAAACAGGTAAAAGCCCTCCATTTGTCCAAAAGGAACTGCCAATGGACAATAGCTTGAGTAAGAAAACGATTCACCCGGTGCCAGTTTTGGCTTCATCCCCACTACTCCCTCACCTTTAACAGTCCTATTCACCCCGCAGGCATCGGTAATGAACCATTGTCGTTCCATGAGCTGCACAACCTCATTACCTTCATTGGTAATGGTGATGTGGTAACCAAATACAAAAACAGGGTGATTTTCACTGCCGTCTTTCTGTATAAACTGGCTACTTACAGAAACCTGGATGCTATGAGTGGTGCAGGATATCAACTCAGACTTATAACAAAGATAACATCAATTTGATTTTAATCATCATCCATAGAATGATTGCTTGGAGATTCACCATCCTCATCTGATTTTTCCTCATCTTCACCTTCCTCCTTTTCAGACGGGCGAACCAATTCATCCATTTGTTCCTCGGTTAACACCTCCTTGGGTTTAGCACTCACCTTCACCAGAAAAATGGTATCGACGGTTTCCAGTCTCACTGCGGTAACAATTTCACCCTTGGAATTGGGAAAACGAATGGTTTGTCCTGCAATACCTGTAGGATAGGTTTCATCATAGAGTTTTAGCAACTCATCACTTAACTTGGAATAATCGGTTACAACCTTTTTCTTTTCCATATTCAATACTTCGCAAAATTAGTATGCGGTGAAAAAAAATAATATCTATGTCAAGATTATATCTTTTGCATGTTGATAACCATGAGGATTTCTCTCCATAATGCCTGTTTTATGCGAGATTCCACCTTGGGGTCGTGCTGCTTAAGAACAAATTTAAACCGATAATGCACCAGGTCTTTTTTGAATTCCAAAACCTTCAATTTGGAACTGTCGGTGCGAATGAGTGATTCATCCTTTTGGAGTACTTTCTGCAACATGGCCTCCAAAGAGACAGCATTAATGCTTTGTGCACTTTGAATTTCAAAATCAATGCTGCTGTGATGGCGAGGATTTCGGCTAAAATTGATTATTTGAGAATTCACAAAAAGGTTGTTGGGTATGATAATCATGTCATCATCATCGCTCAGCAGGTGCACACTCATTAAAGTGATATTCTCAATACGGCCTTTATGATCGCCAATTTTCAAGTAATCTCCAATCTGAATATTGTCACCAAACATCAGAATCATCCCATTTAATCCGTTCAAAATGTAATCTTTGAATACGATTGCAAGGGCTGCCGCAATAATGGTGATGCTGGTAAAAAACTCTTTGATAGTGATACCAAACACATGCAAAAACAGAAAAAACAACCAGATGCTCAATAATACATAGGTGAGATTATTCAGCCCAATGATGAAATTGTCTTTTACCTTAGCCTTCTTACGTTTTTTGTACAACCATATTCCGGTGGCTCTTCCCACAAGAATCACAATCAATAAAACGGCAAAGACTTTATATTCCATTACCGAAGGGTGATTGGCAATCCAAATTTCTATGGCTGACATATTTGCAAAGTAATTCTAAAAACTTGAATGATGAACATGAAATTTGCAGATATTCTTATGAACAAAGAACTTCTGATTCCGTTTGGTGAAACGCTGTTTACCGCTCATTCCGAGGGTTTTTTGTTTCATCCGGAAACGGGCTCTTTAATTGTTTCAGATTGTCATTTTGGTAAAACCACCCATTTTCGAAAAAACGCCATACCCATTCCGGAATTGGCCATTCAACGGGATTTTCTTCGTTTAAAAGCCATTGTAGATCGCCTGCAACCCAGCGTTATTGTTTTTTTAGGTGATTTATTTCATAGTGCCGCCAACCGTGAATGGGATATGTTGTCTGAATTTTTATACACCCATATAAAAACACCTGTAATACTTGTTAAAGGCAATCACGATATACTCCCAAATAACATATACCAAGAGGCTGGTTTGGAGCTAACCCAATGCTATCAGCTTGAAAAAATTTCCTGCATCCATGACTTTAATGAGATTCAAACGCATGCTGAATTCACCATTTCAGGCCATATCCATCCAGGTTTCAAATTATCAGGTTCGGGAAGGCAAAAATTATCCTTACCATGCTTTTATGTGGGAACTAAGCACATGATTATGCCGGCATTTGGAAGTCTTACCGGGCTCTCCATTGTGGAGAAGACAGCAAAAAACGATCGGGTTTTTTGTTTTACCCAAGAAAAAATATTTGAGGTGAATTAGCTGTTCATACTCACCAAAAACTCGGTATTGTCTCGGGTGTTTTGCATGTATTTCAGGAACGTATTCATGGCTTCTTCCGGGTTCATGTCGGCCAGGTGATTTCTCAACACCCACATCCGTTGCAGTGTGCTTTTGTCCACCAGCAAATCTTCTCGGCGGGTGCTGCTTCCCAGAATATCGATGGCAGGATAAATTCGCTTATTGGATAGTTTTCTATCCAGCTGCAATTCCATGTTTCCGGTTCCTTTAAATTCCTCAAAAATCACTTCATCCATTTTGGAACCGGTATCTGTGAGCGCAGTAGCGATGATGGTGAGCGACCCCCCATTTTCAATATTTCTGGCTGCGCCAAAAAATCTTTTGGGCTTGTGCAGGGCATTGGCATCTACACCCCCGGACAGAATTTTACCGGAAGCAGGTTGTACCGTATTGAAAGCGCGAGCCAATCGGGTAATGGAGTCGAGCAGAATTACTACATCATGTCCGGATTCCACCAGTCTTTTGGCTTTTTCCAGTACAATATTCACCAGTTTCACATGTTTATCGGCCGGTTCATCAAATGTGCTGGCCACCACTTCTGCCTTCACATTTCTGGCCATATCGGTCACTTCCTCAGGTCTTTCATCAATCAGAAGAATAATCATGTAAACCTCAGGGTGGTTTTTGGCAATGGCATTGGCAATTCCTTGCAGCAACCAGGTTTTCCCTGTTTTGGGCTGTGCAACAATCAATCCGCGCTGGCCTTTACCAATAGGTGAAACCAAATCGATGATTCGGTTGCTGTAATGGCCCGGGTCGTCACAGAGATTCAGTTTTTCGTTAGGGAATAATGGGGTAAGGTGTTCAAATGCAACGCGATCACGCACCTCTTCAGGTGTTCTTCCGTTCACACTTTCCAGTTTTACAAGGCAGAAATACTTTTCATTATCCTTGGGCGGACGAATGGTTCCTTTGAGGGTATCACCCACTTTCAAGCCATTTTGTTTAATCATAAACCCGGGCACATACACATCATCCGGTGAGGGCATATAATTGTAATCTGGGCTGCGTAAAAAACCATATCCATCTGGGACGGTTTCCAATACACCCTGCGTAGTTACCACCCCTTCCATTTCGGTGTAGGCAACCAGTTGTTCGCGGCGGCGCTGATCCTCCTTATTAATAGTTGTTTCCGGAGGCAATCCAGTGGGTTCTTTTTTTACATGTTCAGCAAATTCAGTAACCGGTTTTTTTTCGGTTTTCTCCGGAATCGGGGGAATGAATGCGTTTAAATCATCCTCTGTAATGGCAACGCTTTCAGGTTTTTCATGTCTTTCATTGACGGCTGTTTTTTTGATTGGCTTTTCAGCTTCGGGGACATCTTCCTGGGCTTCATTTTTGGAAAATCTTTTACGCTTTCGTTTTTCCGCATCTTTTGAGGGGTCGGCATCGGTTTTTGGGTCACTTGCCAATTTATCCAGCACCAGATTAATGGCTTCCATCAGCTCATTTTTCTTCAGTTTGGAGAAATTTTCAATTTCGAGATTTTGGGCCAGTTCCTTCAGATTGGCCAACGACATTGCGCTCAGGTCAGGTTTATCTGCCATAAATAGTAGTAACAGTGAATGATTTTAGGGAGTTCAAATAATATTGGGGAGCCAAGGCAGAAAGTCACAGCATCCTGACTTTGGCGATTTTGACGACGCAAATATAGGGTAATACCGCAACTTTGCAAATTCTAAATTTAAATCCATACCCTTGCGCCCTCTGTGCAGTTATTGCAAATGTCGGTATGTTGTCTACCCTTTTTTAACTGTTGTCCGAAGGACTGTCTCAACACACCCTTCCAAACATCTTTAACATCAGTATGAAGAACATTCCCTAACGGGTGGGACGCATCCTTATCAAAGCAACAGGGAACCATATTGCCATCCCAGGTAATTACGGGATTGGAATGAAAACGTTTACATCGTTTCATTCTTGATGCTTTTAGCGCCAGGCGACCTTCTTTTTTTTGGTATCGGGTCAATTTTGGATTGGCAGGCAACCAATGATCGGCGTTTTCAAAATCGTAAATCTGTGCGGTTTTTAGCTGCAGTTTATCAACCCCAATATCTTTTGCTTTTTTTCTAATCGCATCAATTTCATGTTCATTATGGGCAAAAACAATAAACTGCCAAATTACCACAGGATAGGTGACACCGAGGGCTTTTCGTGCGGCCAAAATATTTTGAGTGCCTTGAATCACTTTATCAACATTACCGCCGATTCTGTATTGAGCATAGGTATCTTGTGTGAGCCCATCAATACTGATGATCATTCTTTTCAGACCGGCTTCCACGGTTTTCACAGCCACTTCGGGACTTAGGAAGTGAGCATTGCTGCTGGTGACAGTATAAATGCCTTGGCGTGATGCGGCAGAAATCATCTCGGTAAACTCTTTGTTTAGGAAGGGTTCACCTTGGAAATAGAGCGTTATGTAGCCAGTAGTGGGGCTTATTCTGGGTAAAAGCGCTTTAAACTGTTGCAGGTTCATTTTACCGGTTGGTCTGCTAAACTGTTTTAAACCGCTGGGACATTGAGGGCAGCCCAGGTTACAGGCGGTGGTGGGCTCTATACTGATGGCGGTGGGCATACCCCAAAAAACGGGTTTGCGGGTGAATCGGGAGATAAAATAGGAAATTTCGACCCGAATAAGGTTTATAAACCTTGAAGGTTTTGCGTGCGCGCGCACGAGGCGCCAAGTATCCAACCAGCCCAAAAACATCAACCTTAGTGTGGTTCAAAGGTATACTGCTTAGGGTTATCGACCATAATCTTTGAAGAAATAAAATATTAGACCTGGAAGGTTTTAGACCTGGAAGGTTTTGGGCGCGCACGCACGCGAGGTGGGAGTGAGAGTAAGACAAGTATATAACGAGCTATAAAATATCAACCATCGTATTGCTCAAAAGTATATTGCTTGCGGTTATAGCCCATTGCTTTCAGTCGCTGACGGGTTTCCCTGCACATTGCCTCCCAGCCACACACGTAGAAATGTGCATCTCTGTTATCAGAAAAGATCTTTTCATAAACTTCATGCACATAACCGGATTGGTAAACACCCTCTTCCCTGCTCAATACCGGAATAAAGTGAAATTTATCCCATTTTTTCGCCCACTCCTCAAATTCATCTTTGTAGAGAATATCAGCACTGTATCGGTTGCCGAAAATCAAGTAAATATCATGCTGAGGTTCTTCCCTGTTCAACAAATATCCAATCATACTGCGAAATGGGGCTACACCCGTACCGGTACAGATAAAACACAAATCTTTATCTACGGTTTCCGGTAATACCATGCTGCCCAATGCATCTGAAATTTCCAATTCATCACCCGGCTTTAGTTGCCATAATTCCGGGGTAAGCTTTCCTTGCGGATTCAATACAATACACAACTCAATTACTCCATCCCGGTTAGGTGGACCAGCTATGGAATAACTGCGTTCAAACCCTCCCATGCGCAGGGTAATAAATTGACCCGGCTGAAATTTAAAGGTTGCATATTCAAGAGTCTTTAAAAAGAATCTTCTGACAGAAACTGTTTCCTGGATAATTTTATAAACGACAACCCGCATTACAGAACGCAAATTTACAACGGTGTGTTACATTTGCATGCATGAACTTTCAAGGTGTCATACTGGTGGGTCTTGGTGGCTTTTGCGGCAGTATAATGCGCTTTGCAATTGGTTCATTTCTGCCCTTCGAAACTTCAAAGTTTGCCTGGGCCACTTTCGCAGTCAATATGTTTGGATGTCTGCTGATAGGGTTGGGAATGGGTAAAATTCAAGACGAACATCTTAAATTACTACTGGTGACCGGTATGCTTGGTGGATTTACCACCTTCTCTGGCTTTGGCTGGGAGTTACTTCAATATGCCCAAGCTCAGGAACATGTTCGCGCTTTGATTTATGGATTTTTTTCCGTATCTTTGGGTTATTCTCTGGTTTTAATTGGCAGGAAATTTGCCGATTTACTATAAAAACATGATGCGCACAATACTCTACTTGCTAATATTTACAGCATCTTTATCCCTGCATGCTTCCAGAATTCTCATTCCCATGGATGAAACGCAGAAAAACCATCTTAAAAGCTATGGATTGGCATTTTGGGTGCTGCAGCAGGAAGGACGAGAAGTTAACTGGCTGCTGAATTACAAAGGTGGCAGTTTTATGATTCCACACACTCCGCAAACTGAAAGTGAGTGCAAAATTCGTGGTCTTTCCTACGAGGTGATTACTGAAAGTGAAGCAAATGCCATAGAAGCCACCATTAGCAATCCCGAGGTGAATATGAATATGGTGAAACTGCTAACCGCTCCCAAAGTGGCCGTTTACAGTCCTAAAACCAAACAACCCTGGGACGATGCAGTAACCATGGTACTCTCCTACGCCGAAATTCCATACACGGTCATTTTTGATGACGAAGTTTTAAATAACAAACTGCCTGAATACGACTGGCTTCACTTGCATCACGAAGATTTTTCGGGGCAGTATGGTAAATTCTGGAGCAGCTATGCCAATGCTCCATGGTATCAGAATGAGGTGCGTGAAGCCGAAGAAATGGCTGCCAAATATGGCTTTGCCTCCAATCGCGAATTGAAACTGGCTGTGGCAAAAAAAATTCGTGATTTTTGCCTGGGAGGCGGATTTTTATTTGCCATGTGCAGTGCCACGGATACTTACGACATTGCCTTGGCAGCAGAAAGCACCGACATCTGTGGTCCCATGTTTGACGGGACACCGGCTGATCCGGATTGCCAGAATCGTTTAAAATTTGACAACTGCTTCGCTTTTAAAGATTTTATGCTGGAGCAAAACCCTTACATCTATGAGCACAGCGACATTGATGTAGACCCCAGAAGACGCGGCGTTACCGAAGAAAACGATCTATTTACCCTGTTTGATTACAGCGCAAAATGGGATGTAATTCCATCGATACTTTGTCAAAACCATACCCGAACCATCAAAAGTTTCATGGGCCAAACCACGGCTTTTCACAAAGAAAAAATCAAAAGTGATGTGCTGGTAATGGGCGAAAACGCAGCTCTGGGAGAAGCTAAATATATACACGGAGAGGCGGGCAAAGGCACCTGGACATTCTTTGGCGGACATGATCCCGAAGACTATCAGCATTTGGTGGGTGAACCGCCCACAGATTTGAACCTGCACCCTAATTCCGCCGGATATCGCTTGATACTAAACAATATTCTGTTTCCCAGTGCCAAAAAGAATAAGATGAAAACCTGATGGTTTTTTTGTGTTATCATTGCATTGGTGGGTAATAAAAAATTCATCTTTGGGCTGTCCGGAATTCTCTTTCTCTCTGCCTTAATGAAATTTTGGGGCATTGCTGATGTTCCTTTTACCTACGATGAACTTAGTGCCGTATTTCGTGCACAAGCCACCACCTGGAACGAGCACTGGCAGCAAGGAGTAATGCCGGACGGGCACCCCCCCGGTATGCAAACCTTGATTTGGCTATGGATACGCACTTTTGGAGAAAGCGTCCCCCTCATGCACGGCATCATGGCTTGTTGCTCTTTGGGTTCTGCCTTTTTCATCTACAAAGCCACTGAATTACTTTTTTCAAAACCCAAAGCCCTTGCAGTGGTGCTATTGTATACCCTTTCCTATCTGCCTTTGATTTGGGGAAATCAAATAAGGCCCTACACACTGGGCATGTTTTTCTGCAACGCATTTTTTTGGCAGTGGAGCATTATTTGGACTGGAAAAACAAATCGATACAGCGCATTTATTTTCCTTGGCATATGGGCCGGGATAAGCATATGGATGCATTATTTTACCGCACTTCCCGTATTGATTCTTGGAATTTTCGGAATCATTAAACAAGGCGAGCAAAGGGGAAAGTGGCTTTTATCTGCTGCAACAGGCATGCTGCTTTTCACCCCTGCCCTCTCTGTCTTCGCCCATCAAATGGGGATTGGCGGGCTGGACTGGCTGGGGAAACCCGGTATTGATTTTCCATTAAAACACTTGCAGTATTTACTGAATGGCATGTTGTATGCGGTGCTGGGAATATGGATTAGTTCATTCTTTGTTAAACCCCAACCGATTGATAAAAAAAGCATTGAACGGGCACTGTTATGCTTTTCGGTGTTTTTATTTCCCATGATTATTGGTTTTGCTTGGTCGTGGTTACAAAAACCCGTTTTACAACATACTGTGCTTCTTTTCAGTGCACCTTTTTTCTTTATGGGACTCATTAGCTTGATTCATGAGAAAAAAATCATATTGATAGCTCCTGCCATGGCGTTAATGTTGGGTTATGGATTGATGAAATCTGCCTATTTCGGTGATGGTCGTAAAAACGTTTATCACGAACAGGCCAAGGTAATAAAATCCCAATGTGGGCAAAAGGCCTTATTGCTGGCAGATGGACCGGATGATGTGCTGTTATATCATTTATTTAATGAACATTCCGTTTGCATTCCAGCATTTATAAGCCATTCCAACATCCCTTTTTCCTACCAAAGATTATGGGAAAAATATCGGGAAAAGCCATTTTACGGCATTCCGATAATTCTGGCCGTCAACTCTGGAAGTCATCCCGGAATAGTGCCACTCTTGGAACACTGGACCGGAAAAGCATCCAGACATCAGTATTTTACCGGTGGTGAGGTGGTTTATCTAAACGAATCTAACCGCCAAGAGAATGTGACTTATAACCATGTAAACATTGAAACCCATAAACCCTTTGATATTCCCCTAAAAAATATGGGCTATCAAAAAAATGATTTACTGGTCTTTCATTTAGTGGATGATTCACTGCCGGAAGATGCCGAATTAATAGGGAGTTTGCATAACGGAGACCATCAAATTGACTGGCGAAGCAGCAAAAAATCTGAATTCAGGGGTATAGGAGACAACCGAATATTTTTATTTATTAAAACTGCAGACATACCTGGAGTTTCAGGTAATACAAGACTTAGCATTTATTTAAAAACTGAGAAGACAGGAATAAAAACGCGCATTGAATACAGACTATGTCGTGCAAATCCAAACATGTACGGACCTGCATGGTTTGAATAACAACGTGACCGTTAACGAAACCGGGCAGGATCTACCACCGTAAACACCCTACTGATGTTGAATCCAAAACGGAACCCCCTATCCATCCATGAGCCATTGGTCTGGGCAATAAACTGAGGTTCTGCCATCCCTGCACTATTGGTGAAATGCAGCTGAAAAACGTGTCCACCGGTTTCCACATCCAATCCCACCGAAAATGAATTGTAAAAGCCGGTATTGCCTCTTCCTAAAGGTCTTGATAATACGGGAATGTATTCTGCATTAAACGTAGTGCGCGGGGTAATCTTTTCTCTTAACCCTAGCCCTACGGCCAATACCCGACCTTCTTTTCCACCAACCACCGAAGGAACGATTTGCCATGAAAACCGGTCCGTTTCCTTCCTTCCGACAATTAGCTGCCCTGTATATACCCATTCTGAACCCATCATGGTCAATGCGGTTCTTGCGGCACCGGCATACAGTAAAACGCTCACAGGGTGTGCATTGTCATTGGTCTGATGCATGAAGCGATACTTAAGGCCACCATCCACCATTCTTCCCAAACTGCTTCGGCCCAAATTGAAGGCAATATCTGGAAGAACACCATACTCCGCCCCTATCCTCACTGATGCATTGTCTAGCCCAAATGCTTCATAGGAACCCAAATCCACAGCCCCGAAACGATGGTTTATTTTCACATCCATAACACCGGCGTCGGTGAGCTCAATGCTTTGTAAATTAATCACCCTGGAGGTTTTGAAGGCATTTTCAATCTTAATTCTTTCCGCCGGTTCATCGCTTAGCAATGAAAATCCTGAATCCTGCTGTGCAAAGAGCCCACAAGGCAGCATCAACACTGAGTAGGCCCAAAGTATGCGTAAAACCAACTGCCTCATTTCTTTTGCAGACTGCAATCAACAGTCACTTTAATGCTTTTGGCAATTTGAGATGCGTTATTGGCCGGCACTTTGATATTGTAATCGTCCAATAGCACATTAAAATCTCCCGACAAAATGGCTTTTTTACCCGAAATGGTAACCTTACCGGGTATGTTAACTTCCTTGGTAACCCCATGCATGGTGAGTTTTCCTTTCACATTCACAGGATACGTTCCGTCGGTACCATATTTCACCGCAGCATTATTAACAATACTCCCTTTAAAGGTACTTTTCGGAAACTTGTCGCTTTCCAGGTAATTTTCCTGAAAATGTTTTTGCATGAGTGCTTTTTTAAACAAAAAACTATTGATAGAAACCGCGAACTCCATATTCCCTGTATTGGCATCCAGGGCTGCTTTTACCTGGTTGTTGGTAGCATCAATATTTTCGGCAGTGGTTTTGCTAAAAAACTTAATAGTCCCTGATGAGGTAGTGTATACCTGGGTTTTATCCGATTCTTTAGTCTGTGCTTTTACCCCAATGAAAAGAGTAAGAACCAGCATAAGTACGAGTGAGTTTTTCATAATTATTTCCGCTTGGGTGTTTCTTTAGGATGTTCAACATCTGTGCCAAGATTCGGGTTGTTTTTGAAGTTTGTAATCAAGGCGCAACGGGTCATTTCCAGGGTTGCACCAGACAATAACGACATGCCTTCTTCAGGGGTACTTAATCCGCTGCATGAACATTGTAACAGCAGGGAATCGCCCTGCAAAACGGCAGAAAGTTTATCTTTCAATTCCATATCAAAGTCACAATTGATTGTATAACCTTCTTTCCAAGCATTTAGGGTAACCAAAATGGATGAATCCCCTCCTATTTCAGACACGGAACCGGAGAATCGGATTACTTTACCAATGTATTGTTGATTGGCAGACACCGCATCCTTCTCAAACAAATCCATTAAGGGTGCAGGCTGTATGGTGAAGTCCGGATCTCCTGCACTACTTAGGGCTGTTTCCTGATTATATAATGAAACGATTCCATAAGCGGCAATCAAAACGGGTAGGAAGAGGGTGAATATCCAGTCTGTAACCACTGGTTTTTGAACTTGCTTTTGATTCTGTATGGAATGGTTCCCCAATGCCAGATAATTAAACAGCACAAACACAAAGGAAACACCAGAAAAAACGTAAAAGATGCCATTCACCTCGTCAGACCAATAACCGGCCATCGTAAAGGCCGCATACAATACAACAACCAGGTTGAGCAACGCCGTTAGAAAACCCAGAACCCTGAAGAGATTGAAAAATGATACTTTGAAACCTTTGGTTAAAAAAACAGTAGACACCCATGTAAAAAGGATGATACAGATTGCTGAAAAACCCAATATGACCCGAATTGGGATATCTCCGAAAAGGGTATTGCCTGAAAAAACAAAGATGAGCCCAGAAAGCAATGTCGCTGCCCACAAGGAAAAAATCTGAAGGTGTTTTACTGTCATATTTATCGATTAAACGCCCAATTACCCAAAATGTTGCTGATTACACGTGGTCAATGACGAAATTTTCTTCAAATTTGCATAGTTTTAAAGTCACAAACAAACCTCATGCGTCGCATCATTCACTATTTACTTTCTTTCATTACAATGTTTAGCTGCGCAGTGCACCTAATTGCGCAAGATTTAACTGTATACACAGCAAAAAAGATTTACGTAGCTGATACTGCGATGAACGAGGTAGAATCTATAGTTTGTGAAAAAGATAAAATAATTTTTACAGGACCCACAGCATTATCAAAGGCACTGTACCCCAATGCAAAGGTTGTGCATTTCAAAAACCAATTCATATACCCGGGCATCATTGATGCACACTGTCATTTTCTTGCCTGGTGCAAAGGATTAAAGGAAGCAGATTTGGTTGGAACCAAAAGTGAGAAAGATGTTATTAAGCGACTCAAAAAATTCGCCAAAACCACCTCCCGAAGCTGGATTGTAGGTCGCGGCTGGGATCAAAATGACTGGAAAAACAAAAGCTTCCCGACTTTAACACTGCTGGATAAAGCGTTTCCCAATACCCCTGTATTTCTGAAAAGAATTGATGGTCATGCTGCCTGGATCAATACAGCTGCCATAAATGCGTTAAATCTGAATATCAACCAAACCATCCTGGGTGGAGAATTTGTTTTTCAAAATGGCCAATTCACCGGCATTCTCATAGACAATGCCGTGGACCTTGTTTCAGGGTTTGTGCCCCCACTTCCGCAAAAAGAACTCGATGCCGCCGTTATTGAAGGCGCCAAAAGATGCTATGCTGCAGGGCTTACCACCCTCGATGAGGCCGGACTTACCACGGCTGAGGTTAATTACCTGGATCAACTTCAGCGCACCGGAAATCTTAACCTGAGAATATACGCCATGCTTAGTGCCTCAAAAGAAAGTTTTGCCTACGTGACCGAACAGGGCTGGAACAACAATGGCATGATGCACGTAGGTGCTGTAAAATTTTACCTGGATGGAGCCCTTGGTTCCCGTGGCGCCTTGATGAAAAAGGACTACTGCGACCGACTTGGGCATAAAGGATTATTGCTAAACAACCTTCGCGATTTTGAAAACTACAGCCACTTTTTGGCCCAGAAAAGCTGGCAGGTATGCGTGCACGCCATTGGCGATAGTGCCAATGCCCTTGCACTGCAAACATTTGGCAAACTGAGAAACTACAATGAAGGGCTGAGATGGCGCATTGAACACGCACAGATTGTAGACCCTAAAGACTTCAACCTATTTGGAAAATATGGAGTTGTACCCAGCGTTCAACCCACCCACGCCACCAGCGATGCCCCCTGGGCTGCTACGCGAATTTGTGAAAACAGACTGCAAGGCGCCTACAACTACGCCGAGCTATGCAAACAGGCAGGGATGGTGGCTTTGGGCACTGATTTTCCGGTAGAAGACATTTCACCCATCAAGACTTTTTACAGTGCTGTAACCCGAAAAGATGCTGCGGGCAATGTAAAAGCACCCTTTCAGCCCGAGGGTGCACTCACACGTAAACAGGCATTGCTGGGCATGACACTTTGGGCGGCCTATGCCAACCGGGAGGAAAATGACAAGGGTTCATTGGAGCCCAACAAATTTGCGGATTTTGTGGTGCTAAATACCGATTTGATGGTGGCGCCCGAAAAAGCACTCAAAAAGGCGAAAGTGAAATACACCTACATTGGTGGTAAAAATGTGTTTATGCCATGAGATTTACCCTGCTATTACTGCACTTTACGGCTATTTTTACATTGTCTGCACAAACCATACAGAAATGGTTTAACCTGGCAGCTCCACTCACCGAAATTAGTGGAATGACCACGTGGCAAAAACGCTACTTTGCCCATGGAGACGGAGGATCGCCCGCCATGATTTTTGAACTGAATGCCAAGGGGAAAATCATTGACACTACCATCCTTCTAAAACCCAATACCGACTGGGAAGACATGGCCACAAATGCCACCCATTTTTTCGTGGGCGATTTTGGCAACAATAACGGCACCCGAAAAGACCTGAAAATATTAAAATTCACGTCAGATAGCCTGGGTAAAAGCAATGTAATGCCCGAAGTTATTTCCTTCAGCTACGCAGATCAGACCGACTTTACATCAAGCACATTCACCAATTACGATTGCGAAGCCATAGTTGCGACAGCCGACTCCTTGTACCTATTCAGCAAAAGCAAATCTTCCGGAAACTGCCGTGTCTATTCTTTACCGGTAAACGCGGGAACTTACATCGCGCAGGTCTGCGACACCGTGCAGCCCCCATTCTGGGTAACAGGCGCACATTACCACAATCAGCAGTTACTGTTGTGCGGTTATGTACCCAACCTGCAATTTTCACTCACTCCCCTCATTTACACATGCGAAATGAAGAATGGCCGGATACAGCACGGAACAGGGAAAACCTTTTCGCTTGTTTACACCGGGACCAGACAAGTAGAAACCATTTGCTTCAGTAACAGCGGCAGCATACTTTTTAGTGGTGAGGCATATAGTGGCGATAGTGCCGCAGTTTTTGAATTGATTTTACCCACCACAAAAACAAACCGGCCGCAACCCAAAGGACATGGACTTATTCCTAACCCAGCCAAAGACAAATTGCATCTTCATAACAGCAAACCCGGCAGTCACTGCGGTTTTTATAATCCGACGGGTAGATTGATTGACAACATTATTCCGGACAACTTAGGTGAAATGAATATTCAGCACCTGCCGGGAGGGATTTATTGGGTAGAATATGAAGACGATAAGGGTAAAAAAGTAGTGGAGCGGCTACTTAAATACTAAGATACAACATTTTTAACCATTTTCCAAAAAAATCGGAACTAATCCAGTTCCTGATCGAGGATGGCAATCATCACCGCTACAGCAGCCGCACCCAGATGTAATTCCCGTTTATTAACACTTTCAAACACATCGGTTTCTGAATGATGCACATCAAAATACCGCTGTGAATCCGGAATAAAACCCACCAGTACAGCATTGGTATTGCCTTTGCGAATGGGACCAATATCAGCACCGCCCCCACCCTTCTCAAGCGCGCCAATGCCATAGGCGTCCAACAAGGTTTGGTATTTCATGGCAACGGGCATAAATGCTGAATCAATGCCAAATCCCCTGGGGGTAAAACCGCCTCTGTCACTTTCCAGTGCAGCAATATGTACCTCTTTGTTTTTGTCGGCAACAGAAGCGTATTCATTGGCACCGCGCAATCCATTCTCCTCATTCATCCACCAAACACAGCGAAGCGAATGTCGTGGTTGATATCCGATGGCTTTTAACAACCGCAACGCTTCAAAAGCATGCATGCATCCCGCCCCATCATCGTGCGCACCTTCGCCTTGATCCCAACTATCGAAATGGCCGCCAAACGCAATGATTTTATCTGGGTGCTTATTACCTCTGGTCTGGGCTATCACATTGGCCGAAGGTGCATCGGGTAAGGTACGGCAACCCAATTCCATGGTTACGGTTAATTCCGGGTCTGTATTCGCAAGCCTTTCAAGCAAATTGGCAACAGCCGTAGCCACTGCCATGGCAGGAATTTTGGGCTGTTTTTCATCATAAATCATCACCCCGGTATGGGCGTGCAAATCGCATCGATTGCTCATACTACGTACTAAAACGGCCATGGCGCCGAAGGAAGCTGCTTTTGAAGCACCCTGAACGCGTTGGCCTACACAGGCCCCGTAAGCCTTAAACGTATTGATGTATGATTCCGGGAAAGGCCTGTTCAGCAGTATAATTTTCCCCTTCAGCATACCCAGTTTCCCCAGACTATCAAGCTGTTTATCATTATCAATGCTAACCAATGTGCCTTTTATCTTGCCGTTTGTGGCAACAGAACCGCCCAAAGCAACTGCAGGGATTTTATGGTTTTTCAGGGGTTTTAAAGGCAGCTCTTCAAACGCTTCACAATTAAAATCCTGCTGCTTTTGATTTAGTATAGCCGTATTGAATACTTTGGATGAAAACCACAACGCTTCTGTCTTGCTTCTCTCCCATTTTGGAACCATGACCGGCTGTAGGAATACAGAATCAAACCCATAAGATGATAGCATCTGTTTACCCCAAGCCACGGCTTTGTCGGCCTGCGGACTCCCTGAAAGACGCGCACCTATGGTTTTACACAACTCACCCAATCGCGCATAGGCATGGCCATTTTCCAGTGCCTCGGTGAAAACTCGATGAAAAAAAGCGGAATCTACCTGCGCCTGGGCGCTGACGGATAATGAAAAGAAACATAATAGCCATGTTCGCATGATTGCGAATATAGGGCTATTGAAAGGCTTATTTTACCAATACTACCTTTTGGGTGCTTACTGCATCGCCACAAATGGCTCGAACGATATATGTTCCGCTATACAGGGTCCTTACATCAAACCAGGCCACTGTAGAGCCGGGCTCAATTTTCGATGATTGAATAGTTTTACCGTTGGAACCAAGTAATTGCAGTTCAACTTTATCCCGGTTAAGCCCACCCAATTGAACAGCAATGAATTCATTACCCGGATTGGGGAAAACAGACCACGAACCTTCATTCAATGTTCTTTTTGCACCGTTGGTGCTGGGTTTATATTCAGTAACGTTCTCAGTAATTGAAGTTACTTTGGCATTTGAATAAACACCGTAAAAAGTGGGACCTACAACGTAAGGATAGGCCGAATTCCAGTTGGCGTCAACCGTTGCAAAATAGGCATAGGTTCCATTCGGATATTCCGGGGTAATACAAAATCTGCCATTGCTGGCATCCAGGTAATCCGGGTCTGATGGATGGGCGATGAATTCATAATCTTCACGAAAATAGCCCAAAGGATAAGTGCTGCTGACATTGGGACCCGAGGTAACGGCTTGCCCGGTGGGACTGGTATTTCTAACCGCAATGTTCCTTAAACTGTAGCCAGATTTTATGCGCGTAATTCCGCCTGTTCCATCGGTGTTTTTATAGCCATATGCTCCATAGATCGGGAAACCATCATATGCAAAGCCAATGAGTGGTGAATGTTTGCTGCTGTCAATTACATAAAGTCCATCCGCATCATATAAATTACAAATGGTAGAAAGCACATTTTTATCCAGCTTGAACGCCGAGGGATTCTGATGATGATGATAATTGCCCATGGCAGGATGGCCTTTTGCACAGTCAAAACCTGCCCTTTCCGCCACAATCGCATCACGGTTCCAATCCATAACAGCTGTAGGGCCTCCGGGGCATGGCGGATTTCCTGGCCCCCCGCAAAGTGCGTTGCTGGTAGAATTCCATGCCACGCCATCGCGATAATCAAATAACGCTACTCCATTAATAAAAACACCAATATTGCCGCCTGTTGTAGCCTTTGGTGTACCCGTATTTTTTACAGGATTTAAGGTAAATTTAAAAATGGCCGACTGACTTGTAGCCAATGAAGGATTTCCATCCAAAAACGGACCGGTTATGTAAGACGGAATGCCCTTGGTTCTGATATACACATTGTTATTGGAGTATAAAACCGTTTGCACATTCACAGAATCATTATCCTGAATGGGCGTGCTATTGCCTTTGGCATAATGCATGCCTTTTGCCCCGTTATTATTGATTAGCCAAGATGTGATGGCAGGATTGATTTGTGCATTAACTGCAGCAATACCCATAAACCCAAGAAAAATCGAATAGAAAGTTTTTATCATATGGTGTTGGATGCAAGCAATAAACAAAGGTTTAACAATTATTAAAATTATTTTTCAGGAAACCCCCACTCGGGATTGTAGAGGTAGTGCTTGTCTGTGAGGGTCAATAAAAATGCCGTTATATCTACTTTCTCTTTGGCATTGAGTTTAATGCCCTTTTTCAATTTTACAGAAACACCATTCCTTTTTACAATCCTTTTCTCATAATGATTAAATACTTCCGACAAATGATTGAAACGCCCATCGTGCATGTATGGAAACGAATATTCAATGTTTCGCAGGGTTGGGACCTTAAACTTAAATGAATCTGATGCAATTTGGGTAATTTTATATCGACCTAAATCACGCAGTTGTGAATTTACAGGCAATCCGTTGTCCTCATATTTCAGCGATGTAAATAACGGCTCCGTATGACAAGCATTGCAGTTTTTTTGAAATAACGCATATCCCCTTTTTTCCTGCGAGGTAAATACCGAACTGCCTCGCATCACACTGTCGTATTTAGACTGATTACTTACAATAACCGTCATAAATCTGGAAATGGCCGTCAACACCCTTTCCCCTGTGGCTTTATCATCTCCAAAAGCCGCATTGAATAAGGGTTTATATTTTTTAATTCGGTTAAGCTTTGATACCACTTCACCAATTGAACTCCCCATTTCAGCCGGATGATGAATCGGTGCCAGTGCCTGAACATCGATGTGATGAATGGCTCCATCCCACATAAATTGCTTATGCCAGGCAAGATTCATCAGTGCAGTGGCGTTGCGGGTTGCTATGCTGTCATGAATACCATGACTGAGCGCATGGTCTACGTGGGCAAAAGCCGTGTATTGCAGATGGCATGATGCACATGAAATGGTGCTGTCTGCGGACAAAACCGGATCGTAAAACAGGATTCTGCCAAGTGCCACCCGTGCTTTGAACTGAGGTTCAGATGAAAAATCGTAAATCGGCTTTGGCCAGGGCTTCGATATTTTTTCCTGCTGAAAACGAGGCAGCTGAAAGGCACATAAACCTGTCACAAATACTAAAATGATAGGCAGCGAGCGATATTTCATGGCAATAATTTTACAGACTGCGTCCAGGATTGGGTCAGTTTTACAGCATTTGAGCCAGGCGACATCACCTTTTTAACCTTAATCTGATGCATGGTTTCCAATAACGGCTCAAGGTTAAATTGGATCCTGTATTCTGTTTTAGGAACAATATTTTTAAAAGCAACAGAAATAACAGTGGAATTGGGATGAGTATAACCACCCAAATGCAATTCGTATGGCGATTTAAGCTCATTCTCTCGGCAAAACCCCTCTATTTTGGTATGAATATACCCACTCTGCCAGGTCCAGTACATTCCGTTAATCGGATCCAAAGCACCCCCTTTTACCCCTTCCTCTTGAATTGCGCTATCAATGCCAGCAATAAATTGAATCTCATCAAAATCCTTTCCATTTATTTTTAAAAACACTATACTTTTTTCAGGATTGAGTAAATCAATCAAATAGTACCCACCTGAATCTACCCAAACCTCATTCCCGGTCTTGAGCAGTCTTATTCCGGATATGTACTGTCTGATTTTGGTAAAACAACAGGCATTTTTTAGACTTCCATTGGCGAATGAATCACGCTCCTGAACAGCTTTTCCATTAAACAAACATTCAAACTTCAGCAACAGAATTTCAGGCGCATGCTGCGACTTAACAGCATTTGCAACTGAAAAAGAAATTATAAATAGGCAAACCCACCTGGACACGAAACGAAATTAATGTTATTGTTATTTATCTGATGAGAAAATCGAGCGAAAGTTTAAAATATTGCTTTTATGAATTTTCTGAACTAAGTTTGCAATACTAACAAATGTTAGTTAGCACCCATATATCGAGCAAACCTTCCGCCCGAAAAGCCCAAATTATGGCCGTTTCGCTGGAAATGATGCGGAAACTCGGATATCAGGGAACATCCATGCGTGAAATTGCCGCTGCCATTAACATGGAGGCTGCCAGCTTGTACAATCATATTTCAGGCAAGGAAGATATTTTATCGGAAACCTGTTTCAACATGGCCCATCGCCTTCTCCAAGGAATGGCTGAGGTTAATGATATATACTTCAACCCCATTGAGAAACTTTCCCTGGCCATCAAAAACCATGTGGTAATCTTAACCGAGAATCCCAATGCAGGCTGGGTTTTTGTACATGAATGGCGCAACCTGGGAGAAGAAAACCGAAAGCAATTCATTCAAAAACGAGACGAGTATGAAAAGGGAATAACCCTAATTCTCAAACAAGGTGAAGATGAAGGTGTATTTCAGGATGTCAATAACAAATTTGCAGTACTTACCATTCTGGCTTCACTCAATTGGGTGGTAGAATGGTACAAGCCCAAAGGAGCAATGAAACCTGAGCAAATTGCAGAGAAACTCACCGAGTTTATTCTCAGTGGACTTAAAAAAGAAACAATCTAAAACCATAATATCATGTACGGAAACGCTTACATCGAAAACAACGGCAAAAATCAGAACAGTCTGGTAGCAGACGAAGATCCGGTAAAACTGGCGGAGTTTGAAGCCCGCATTGCTGCCGGCGAAAAAATCGAACCACAGGACTGGATGCCCAAAGAATACAGAAGACAGCTGATTCGGATGATTGAGCAACACGCCCATTCCGAAATCATTGGTTCGCTGCCCGAGGGCACCTGGATTACCCGCGCACCCGGATTCCGCAGAAAACTGGCATTAATGGCCAAGGTGCAGGATGAAGTAGGACATGCGCAGTTGCTATATTCTGCCTGCGAAACGCTGGGCAAAAGCCGCGAGGACATGATTAATGACCTGATTAATGGCAAAAGCAAATACAGCAATATATTCAACTATCCGGCCGAAACCTGGGCTGACAGCGCGGTGATTGCATGGCTGGTTGACGCCGGAGCCATTATTAACCAGCTCACCAACAGCAAAGGAAGTTATGGTCCCTACTGCAGGGCACTTGACAGGATTTGCGCGGAAGAATCTTTTCACCTGAAATACGGGCATGACAATGTGGTGTTTTTGGCAACAGGCACGCCGAAACAACGCCAGATGGTGCAGGAAGCCCTCAATCGCTGGTGGCCTCCCCTGATGCACTTCTTTGGTCCAAGCGATAAAATTTCGCAGCATACCGAAACCCTGATGAAATGGAAAGTTAAAATGGCCAGCAATGACGACATGCGCCAACAATTCTTGGACATGTACGTTCCCAAAATATGGGACCTTGGACTGACCGTTCCAGATCCCAACCTAAAAAAGAATGAAACCACAGGCAAATGGGAATATACAGAACCCGATTGGGAAGAATTTAAGCGCGTAATCAACGGTGACGGACCCTGCAACAAGGAGCGTCTTGCCGTTCGCAGAATGGCAGAAGAAAAAGGCCGCTGGGTGCGGAATGCTATCCTGAAGAAAGATGCTCAATATGTAGCGCCCCTCGCCTAAAACCCATGCTATGAAAACAAAGACGCTTCAAAAACCCCTGCTGCTGCTACTCTCTATTGCCGCTGTTTCCGGGTATGCCCAAACCATTCCCAACCCCTATTTTGAATGGTTCGAGAATAAAACAACCCCCATAGCTGCCAATTGGAGCATACAGGGAAACGTATCAAAGGTACAAGGTCCTGGAACTTCTTTTGCCATCCGCCTGCAGAATGAAAAAAGCAGCAACAATAGCACCGCTATCGCTCAGGTTGCTTTCGATGATTCAGGGAGACAGGCACCGGCTTTCAGACTCAATGGAACCCCCGATTCGCTAAAGATTACCTACAAACCGGCCCTGCTCAATGACAGTGCTTTTGTATTTGTATTTGCCAAGCAATCAGGAGATTCATTTCCGGCCGTTTTTCAGGAAATTATACTCCATGGCAATTCAGGATGGAATACCCAAAGCTTTGCCCTTGACTACATTCATCCGGATTTTGGGGTAATCTGCGATACTGCTTACATCATCGTTTATGCTTCCAACCCCGTCAGTGAGCCGAATGGCAGTGGATACATCGATTTTGCTGACTTTACTTTCACCCAAGCAGGAAATGCACTCACCAACATTCCCAATCACAATTTTTCCAACTGGGATAATTTAGGGGTGGAATGGCCCGTTGACTGGACAACACACCAGATTCTCTATTATAACGATGGTTTAAAGTACGTAAGCAGCAGCAGAAGCAACGATGCAAGAACTGGATCGTCCTCACTGCTTCTGAGAGGAATGGTTCACAAACAGCCAAATGGAAAGTCCGACACTTTTCCCGCTTTTGCAGTCACCACACGCAGCCGAGACTGGCAGGATATGATAACTCCGGATAATGGCAGTCCTTCATTTACCTTGAATAGTAGGCCTGCCTCTTTTCATGGCTACGCAAAAACCAATTTGTTTGGAGATAAGCTTTTGTGTTTTGTCAATCTGTTTAATGCAGATACCATCGTGGGCTCTACCGTCATAGCAATCGACAGCAACTCAAGTCAGTTTAAAAAATTCAGTCAGGATATTACATGGCTTCCCGGTTACTCAGGCAACGCAGACAAAGCAACCATTGCTTTCTACCTGATTGACAGCACCGGAAACGGCATGAATATCAACAGCATTGCCCTGATCGATGATATCTGGTTTGAAAATTTCGGGGTTAATACCCAATTGGTAAAGCAAAACCCTTACATGCAAGCCTTCCCTAATCCTTGTAAAGATTTCATCCAAATTCAACACAATTCACCCCATCCGGTAACAATCTATCTGACCTCCCTCACTGGAAACATAGTAAAAGTTTTCAAATCAACATCGAACAACAGCGTTCTGAATCTGGGTAATTTAAGTAGCGGAGTATACCTATTAAATTCACCGGACATCGCTGTCAACAAAAAAATCATTATTCAACCATGATCATCAAATCATTAGACCCACGGATAACCCGCGCAGGCATAGACGACGAGTCGAAGGACGGCATACAGCAGCCGATGGACCAATGGCATACCTACGAGGTGTTTCAGCAAAAAAAACGCGGAACGCACCACGTGCACGTAGGCAGTCTCCATGCGCCGGATGCTGAGCTGGCTGTGCTGTTTGCCAAAGAGCAATATGCCCGCCGCGGACAATGCGTCAACCTTTGGGTGGTAAAAACATCAGAAGTATTTGCCACTGAATATGAAGACGAAGATATTTTCGCTACTACACCTGAAAAAAAGTACCGTGAACCTGAAGTTTATAAGGTAATGGACAGAATTCAGGCTTTTAAAGCCAAACAAAACAGTTAAAAAATGGAATTAACAGAAAGACACGTTGAGGGGTTAAAAGAGCTCCTGTATAAAATGGCTGATGATTTATTGATTCTTGGCCACAGAAACAGCGAATGGACAGGTCTTGGACCGGTATTGGAGGAAGATATTGCCTTCAGCAGCATGGCACAAGACAAACTGGGACAAAGTTTGGCATTGTATGAATTATTGCATGAACTGGGTGAAAATGTGCCTGACATAGTTGCTTTTACCCGAAACGACAAACAATTTCACAATTGCCAACTGGTAGAAATGCCCATCGGAGAATATGATTTCAGTCTGGCTCGTCATTTTTTCTATGATCACGCCGATGCCCTCAGATTTGGCATGCTTGAAAACTCGGCTTTTGAAGGGTTGTCTATGGTTGCCAGAAAATTCAGAGGCGAAATTAAATACCACACCATGCATGCTGATGTATGGATGAAACAACTTAGCCAAGGTACGGAAGAAAGCAAAGCCCGCATGCAATCTGCTATCAATGAAGCATTTCCGCTAGCTTTGGGTATTTTTGAGGAAGGAGATTATGAGGCCGAACTGAAAGAAGCGGGTATTTTTATGGGTGAAGCGGCGTTGAAAACCCAATGGCTGGAAAAAGTAAGCTCCGAACTGCATAAATACGGATATACATTACCCGATGCTGATCAGGTAAGTCCGGCTTTGGGTGGCAGAAAAGGATTTCATACCGAACACCTACAGCCCTTGCTGAATGAAATGAGCGAGGTATTTCAGATTGACCCGGGCGCTGACTGGTAAAAAATTCATGGACAAACGCACAGCCGATATATATGCAATTCTGGAAACCGTGATGGATCCGGAGATTCCAACCATATCGCTGGTAGACTTGGGTATTGTAACCGCTGTGGAATGGGAAGATGAAAATCCCCATGTAAAACTCACCCCCACTTTTTCGGGCTGCCCCGCTTTGCGTTTTATGGAGCAAATGGTTCACGATAAGTTGATCGAGGCGGGCTACAAATCAGCAAAAGTAAGCAGCAGTTTTGAAGTTGCATGGAACACCAACATGATCTCGGAAAAGGGATTAATTGCCCTTAAAAAACATGGACTTGCGCCGCCACCAAAACACGCAGGATACATCGAATTGGATGTGTTGAGCGATATTCCCTGCCCACTCTGCGATAGTAGAAATACGACCCTTCAAACGCCGTTTGGGCCCACATTGTGTCGCAGCATGCATTACTGCAAAAACTGCCATAATGCATTTGAGGCGTTCAAACCGGTTACTTAGGGGTTTCTGCAATAAAAATTCGGGTACGGACAACCGTATTTTCAGTTTTTCCCTGCAGCCAATACATTCCTGCCGATAAATCCGGTAGCTGAATTTTGTTAGATTCAATTGCTTTTGCGGTGGCCACCTGCCTACCATCCATGCTGTGAAGCGACAAGGATGTAACTCCGGGCAACAGTCCATTCCAAACAATTACCTGACCGGGCATGGCAGGATTGGGAAATACCCTAGTAGCTATTTTCAGATTCTGATTAACAGCAATGCACCATGCATTCATTTCAGCCCGGGCTTTTTCTATATTGAGCCGCCCCGAAGTGGCGCATTTACCATTTAGGGAGGGAAGCACATCAACACTTCGTAAAATCCATGACCTCAGCAAACGGGCAGCAGAATCTGGGAAGTTTTTATGTACGGTCCAAAAAGAATCGCACACTTCTGAGCACAGCAGTGTTGCAACGGCACTTACCTGAGGCGCGGAAAAGGAAGTGCCATTTACCTTATTATACGGACCATTTGGCCCTGCAAAGGAATTTAACTGGGTGGTATAAACATCTTGTCCGGGCGCCGCCATATCCACATGCACATCGCTGTATCCTGAATTTATTCGGTTATCGTTGGCATCTGTATTATTGACCACAATGGTGAACAAACTTGGGCACAAACTGGGTATATCCCCCACCGTTCCTATATCCACGTTGGTATTGGTGGTGGCAATGCTGCTCAAGATGCCGGCATGTCCGAGAGAATCATACAGACTGCACCAAATGGGTTGCTCCGCAGGAAAAGCAGCATCTATACCAACAGAAGTATTTACCGCCATAATCAAAGCCCCTTTTTGGCCTCCTGTTGACATATATAACTTCTTCATTCGCAGTGCATACAACATACTTCGTATTACGCCCAAATCTCCATTTACACCATTAACGGGATAACATAACAGCGGCAAAAGCTTTGTTTGCCAGTTAATACCGCAAACTCCTTTGTTATTGTTACCGGCCGCGCCTATGATTCCGGCTACTTCGGTTCCATGCGCATAAACACTCTGGGTGGTGAAAGTTCTGTTATTGGAATCTCCGCCATTCCAACCTCGGTAATCATCGGTGTATCCATTGCCATCATCATCCAGTCCATTCCAGGGAATTTCATGTCGATTAAACCACATATTGGGGAGTAAGTCGGGATGTGCGGTATCCATACCATCGTCAATCATGCCCACCACCAGGGTATCCCCTCTCCTGTTTACGCCACCTGTATTTCTATCCCAAAACCAAGGGGCACGTATGGTCGTTAAATATTTCTGTTGGCCAAATAAAGGATCATTGGGTTGCATTCTCCTGGAAATACTCCTGCATTTTTGAACGGCCAGAACCCCTTCCATTGCATTAAGCTGACGAATCAATGCAGGTGTGAATGCTTCCTCAGGCATCCTGCAATGATATAAACCAAAAGACTCATCTATTGTCGCCCAATTGCATCTTGGGTGTGACAATGTGCGTATTTCTTCAATTTTAACAGGGTTAACCTGAATCAATACCGATACAAACTGAGCATTTACTTTGGTACAAAGCACCAAAAACATACATAATAATATCGGTAGCCAGCGTTTATTCAACTATGATCAAATTTAATGAAAAAGGCCTGCCATTTTAGGCAGGCCTCAAAAATATGGCTAATTTATGAATTATGGCTTGGTTGCTGGCTTTTGCTTGCGGGCGGCCAGTTTTTTAATATAATTGTCTACCCCCTCTTTGTCCTTCTTAATATTTTCATCTTCAGGAGCCAATTCAATCATTTTTCCGAGAAACTCAGAGCATTTTTCCCATTGCTTGTTGCCTCTGGCAATGGTTTGCATTCTATTGTATGCCACCAGCATGGTCTGCTTGTATTTCTCCTTCTGTTCAGCATTTAGCTTATCCATCCATACCAGATAGGCCGAAGTGGCTTTACCGGTAGAATCTGTGGGGTCCATCTGATCATAGGACTGGGCAATTTTATAGTAACCCTGTACAGCGGTGGAATCATTATTTATAAGGCGAGTATAAGAACTGATTGCATTGTCATACTGACCGGTATTCAGCTGTGCATTTCCCAAATAAAATAAATCTTTATTTTCCAGCCCGTTATTTTTTGCCTGTTTCCATTCAATGATGGTAACAGCCCTACTCCACTGCCTTCTGCCAGTATAAAAATCCTGCAGCTGCTGATACCATATAGCAGGACAATTCGCAGTATCGCTAACAACGCTAAGGTGCAAGTCATAGGCCACTTCTTCCTGACCTAATCGACCCAGAAGATTGGCCTTAATAAATTTCTCCTGAACAGACAGGGGCCTGTTTAAACCCTTGACGTGTTTACTTTCGTACACTTCGAAATAATCGAGACCTGTTTGGTTAATGGCTCTCGATGTATCGTTCTTTTGCGCATAGGCATAGGCAATTACACCATACAAATTGGTAAACAATTTAGCGCCAGATTTTGTCTGTATGTCCAGAATACTTTTGGCCTCAGTAATGGCCTCATCATAATCACCTGCCAGGAATAATGCCTGTGCATACATTTTACGGGCAGAAATATTATTGTTCCGCTTGAGGTATTCCTGATAATACAACACCGTACTATCCCGTTTTTTCATCAGGTTAAAAATATCGGCTTTCTGTCTGTACGCCGGGGCAAAATCCTTATCAATGCGAAGCGCCTCATTCACCTGATTGAGTGCTACATCATAATTACCCACTCTCTGATAGACCATTCCTTGCCTTAATTTTGAGCGAGGATCCGATTCATTCATGTAGCCGGAAACTGTATATTGTTCAATAGACAATGATGCATCCCCTTTGTGAATGATTAGATACGCGTCGCCTAGCAGCAACTGGGCTTCATAATCAGATTCAGACGCCAATTTAAGACTGGCAGCAGCTTTATCCGCGTTTTGTTTCAGGTTAGAAGCCGTGCCATATTGCACCATCAAATAAGCCCTGCCGATTTCTCTGTTTATCAGGGGCAATAACTTTTTACCGGTTTTTCTGGCCAATGCAAATTGATTTTCAGCTTCTGCCAAATTACCTGACCTTAGGGCCAGATGGCCAAGGCCAATGTAGTTGACGGTGTACTTTGGCATCATTAACAGGCCTTTTTCAAACATTCCTTTAGCTGCCGCGGTATCACCGGATTCCAGCATATTGATACCAGCCCAGTAATAAGGCTCACCTACTTTGGGTTTTTTGGCAATAATGCTTTCAAAGGTTTTGGCGGCATCTTCATATTGCTCATTTCGGGTTTGCCTTCTTCCCTGATCAATGGTTTGGGCCTGCAGCAGGTATACTCCCGTAGTGGCCAGTGTGAATAACAGTGTTTTCATTTTCATTGCAAAAAAAATATAAGTTGAACGCTTTAAGAAGAAACAATCAAAAATTAATCCAAATTTATTCTTGGGTATTCACTTCTACCGTTCTTCCTGCGTCAAAGCAGGGTAATAGTCCACTTTTCTTTACCATAATTTGCCCGGGTTGAGAACATAACCAAGCCGCTAAACCACTTCCCAAGCCGGAATATCCCTGTAAATCATGAATAAACACATCTTGGGTATAGGGGTATTGTCGCGTAAAAATTTGAGACTGAAACGGGTAGGATGCTTCGGTTGTGTCTGTTAGCACCCTCAAAATTTTCACTTTTCGCTGATAGTGCCTGGCCAAAGTATCAGACTTATCTGCAAGGACATTGATACCGACAAAGCCAATGGAGCCCGGGTGGGCGATTACCCAATCCAATACGCCGTAGGGATTAGGCATTGAAACAACCGACCCTGCAGTCTGATTAGCAAGTTTAAAACGCCGATAAAAATACATGTAGTTGTTTCCCCCCAATCTGTCAAATACCCATTTTAAATTGTTGTTGGCAGCATTCCCGCTCAAACTCTGTTTTAATTCTGTTTCGGTGATTACATCCATGGATGAATTTTTATGGGTCACCAAAGCAATGGATGATCTGGCAAATTTTGCACTACGCACCTTAAAACTGCGATTTTCCAGGGCTTCTTTTTCCTGAGCGTTCAAATCTCGGTGCAATATGCAAACCCTACAAATTCCGGAGTTTACCGCTTTTAAAATCTCGGTTTCAGAGGTGAATTTAAACTGCAAAAATGCCTTAGGATACTTGGAAACGAAAACTTCAGTCATTTGCGTTAACATCAGGGAATCACCAAAATCTGCCCAGATGGTAATCTTCCCGGCGGTAGGCACATCCTTGCCTTCGCTCTGATAATCAAAATTGGTGCAAGCCGACAAACATAGGCCTAATAGCACAATCCACTTATTGGTCATGCTGATTATTTCTTTTTTTACGCAGCATCAGAAAACCATTAATTCCGCGAAAAACACCCCAAATCAGCAAAACTCCTCCAAACCACATGGGGTTAATTCCCTTTAATGTCAGTGCTTCAGGATTAAGAAACCAGAAATATATACCCATACAGATAAATACTGCGGCTGTTAAAAAGTGATAAAAGTGTCCGGTTTTGAACATGATACAAAAATAGGAAATAAAAAAGGCCTTCTCATGAAGGCCCTTTTTAAAATTATTTTCAGGAATTAATGTACCATCATGGTGCGTGAAACCTTACTGCCACCGCTGATTAGACTGTAGGTGTATACGCCGGCAGAAAGACGCGAAGCATCGATTGGAAGCACATGATTGCCGCGATTCAATCCGGAGAAGGTATGGCTGTGAACCAACATACCTGCAATGTTATGAACCTCCAGCTTGATATCGCCTGGGGCTGACATCCACACCATCACATTGGAAATACCGGTAAATGGATTCGGATAATTCTGGTTCACCAGCATCACTTCGCCTGTGTTGGGTTTGTCTACATTCACACCCCATATCATGCCAATTTTATTCTCTAAAATATCCTTAACAGGTATGGCCTGATACATGATATCGTTGAGAACAGCCGGGTGATTTAGTGCAACATCATTATTATTGCTCAAGTTATTACCGGGTATCGCATCCTGCTGCCACATGAGGTGCAGGAATCCATTGGCCCTGCGGGCTACGGAAGGAAAATCTTCTTCACGGGTTAGAACTTGAGTAAGATCCTGAGGAGTGCTCCAGGTAAGGCCACCATCTTTACTGCTAACAACAGCAATATCGCGATAGTTGGCTCCTAGGTCATAGATATCCCCTTCAATAGGCACAGAGAATACGCAGTATAGATAGCCACTGTCATCCATGGCCACGTTGGGTTGACGCATAGGGTTGGTAGTGGTAAGTCTGGCACAATGTTGCAGGGTTGCTCCATTAGATAGAGTGGGAAAATTGCCATTTTGATCTAACCGGTAAAAAGTAGCCGCATGCAAGCGGATTTCATTATCTCCGTCTCTATCAAACGCAAGCGGGTCTACAATGGATTTTCCGACACCAATATTTTCATTCCAATATCCAATCCCTTGCTCCGCAAAAAAGTCTAGGATGGACTCATCGGTAGTATCATTGTCACCCAACCTGCCAATTCCCCAAAAAACATGAACCTTGCCGTTTTTATCAATGATTACATCGCAAGTGCCATCATTGGTAATGACTGTATCCAACATGGGTTCGGAAGTTACATAAGGAGCATAGGGGAAAGTATCTACAATAGTACGTTTGAAGGTAGTTCCGGCATCAGTTGATTTCCAAAGCACGACGCCCTGAAATCTGTCTGCGTTTACAATGGCAACTACAGAGTCCATTACGTCTATGGCATATTGATCTGATCCGCCATTATTGGTTAACGTACTGTCATAATCGGGCAGCATCTGGTGTACAATATCCCAGGTAACACCGGCATCCACACTGCGGCTATATACCATGGGAGCAAAAATTCCTTTGCGAAGGGGAGCGCGTTTCTCATTAGGTTGTGCAGAATCGGCATAACTGCAAACCAGGTGAATGGTATCACCGCTATTGGCAGTGCGGGCCCAGATGGGCTTGTATGGGGGTTCAGAAAGAATTTTGGTACTTACCGAAGGTCTGGTACCGGAACCATTGTTTTTGGTCATAATGAAACCTCCTTGGTTTGCCTCGTGACCGATGACAAACTCACTACCATCACGTAAAATGCCAATGTTGGGCCAACCTGTACGATCATTGGGTTCTACCCGATTGCTGTCAGGGGTTAACCATTTATTTGCCATGTCAACATTGCGGTAGTTGTAACCTGAACCCCTCAAAGGGAAACCTGCAAAGTCATTGGCACTGGTAGTCCACGTAGCTGAAACAGACCCGTTAGGATGTACCAGAAGTCTGTGAGGCATTGCATAATTGCTTTGCAGGTCGTAGTAGGACGTACCGATTTTGATAAAATTGGTGTAAGAAACACCGCGCGAGTTAATTTTAGCACCCGCTGAGTTTCCGCCATTGCCAGGATGGTCTTGATAAACCTTGCTTGTTCCTTTTTTCATCGGGACAGCAAAGTCCGCATTCAAAGGAATTTTAACGCCCTGTGCTTTCAGTGCGAAAGACGCGGCAGTTAAACTTAATAAAAAGTATAATTTCTTCATAGGTAAGTTGATATTGAATGCAAATTAACATTTTTTTCATATACCAAATTACTTTAAAAAGTCAGAATAATATCAATTTTTTAAAATCCCCAAAACTGCTTCTACCAATAAATCACCATCTTCGGCACTTCCTCTGTGAACACCTTTGAGTCGCAAATCGAGAAATTTTATCTGACCAAGCGCCTTTTCAAGGTCATTCATATTGTAATTACGGGCTGCCAGACGATAATCTTTCACAAAAAAGGGATTTACCCCCAGTTCAGAGGCCATTTCCTGATCGCTTTTGGCCATTAGGTAATGAGCAGAAACTACCTTATTGAAGAAACCAAAAAGCACCGGCACAACGCGGTGTATCTCTCCTCTTTCCGCCCTAACTCCCATTTGATGCGCTATCTGGATACTGCGATTAAAATCTTTCATTCCAAGGGCTGATTGCAGTTCGAACACATTGTATTCCCGGTTAAATCCAACCTGCTGCTCCACATGGTGTTGCCGGATAAATTCATCCTTTACGGTAATGAACATTTTTTCAAGTTCATTGTGAATGAGGGTTAAATCTGCTCCCAACAAATCCACCAGCATATCTACGGCGGCATTGTCAATGCTTCGGCCTTTTAAATGACAAAACTGAGGAATCCACCCTTTCACCTGATAATCGCGCAGCTTATCAGCCGTGTATACGATACCTTTGGCTATGGCCTTGTAAACCTTGGTTCTGCTATCCATTTTGCCATTTTTATAGGCAATGACAAAGATGGTGCTTGATAGAGGCGCCTCCAGATAAGGCAGCAGAATATCCCAGTTTTCCAGATTCTGGGCTTCCTTCAAAACCACCAGCTGAAAATTACTCATCATGGGATACCTTCTCACAATACCGGCCAGTTCGGCAGATTTTATTTCCTTACCATAAACAATGGTCTGATTGAAGCTGCGCTCTGCTTCTGATAATGCGCCCTCTTCTATTTTTGCTGTCAAAGCGTCAATAAACCAGCTTTCTTCGCCCTGTAACAAAATCAGGGGAGCCCAGTCTTTGGATGCAAATCGCTTGCTAAGACTGATAAATTGATCTATGGTTCCAGACTGTTTTGACATTTTGTGTTAATTTCACGGCGTTGGAAGCGCTTCATTTTCCTGTTTACGAATTTACATTTGAAATCGTTGGACAAAAAAAACTGATTTTTGACCCGGTACGAAAAAAATTTATCCCCCTAACACCGGAAGAATGGGTCAGACAGCACGTAATTCGGCATTTGCATGAGCATTTCGGGGTTTCTTTTTCCATGATTTCTGTGGAAAGAGAACTTCAGTTTAATGGATTGAAAAAACGCTTTGATGTAATGGTCTCATGCAGTGACCGGCCTTTTTCCTGTTTGGTGGAAGTGAAAGCACCGGAGGTTAAAATAACCACCGAAACGGTTTTGCAGGCATCGGTTTACAATAAATCATACAATTGTCCGTGGCTGTGGGTAACCAATGGGCATCATCACGCATGGCTACATTTTGAAAACAACGCACTGAAACCGTCTGAGCCGCCTGTTAAACTATGTGGCTTACCATAAATCCTCCAGCCACTCATCCCTGCCAGAGGTAAACTTTACCACAGGATCACAGGCGGTGTTGTTAAACGGATTGAAGTCAATTTGGATTTGACGGGCTTGGTTATTACCATTACCCAGAGAAAAGCAGGGAAAACAATCATTGGCGCGAATTACCTTATATTGGTATTGTTCTTGTCCAACCAGGGTAAATTCAGTATCCCAGTTGGTTTTAAATTTGGCACTTCGGGTGGTTTGCCCCTGAGGATCCAATTGAATATTGCCATTCACCACAAATGGGTAGGAACCCCTCGACATGCTTATTTCGCCGGTTCCGGATATTTCAATGGCGTACGCCGATTTTACCAACAATGTTAACCGACCGGCCAAATACACAGGTCCTTTATTCCCGAATACAGCAAAACTGTCTACAGGATATGCCATCATCCAGCAAGTGTCTTGAAATCCATTCAATCCAAATCCGTTTTTTATGAGGCATTTCCCCTTACGGGTCAATCCATCCGGACAAGTAATTCCTGCTTTATAATCAAACCATATTCCGCTATCTGTGAGTAAAAGGAAGGGACCTGCCGAACGGGAATTTCCCCAGTCTCTCAACACCTCTGCCGTAGGCAAAAAAGCATGGGCTGCCAAGCCCTGAAATATGATGGCATTATCAATGGCGGGGTTAAAAGAGGACCGAATATCCTCTTGCTTACTACAGCCTACAAACAACAGCAATATGGCCCCCCACAAGCCAATAACATTCCGCATGAGGCAAAGTTACACTAGCGCACCGTAAAGTTAACGCTGCGGTTTCCAAAAATGGCTTTGGCGGTGCGATCACAAGCGGCATTATTGAAAGGATCAAAGTCCACTTCAAGGGGATTACGGGCCGCTTCGTTTTCAATGGTGATAACTCCTTTTACAAATGTTCTGGCACAACCCAGCTGCAATCTCTTCACCAAAGGTGTTGTCACATTCCAGTTGTAGGCCTCGCCATCGCGATTAATGCCACCTCCATTGCCGGTAACCTCATACTCATCTCCCCAAATTCCAGGCGTGTTTTGCCCTGACATCTTGGTTACATTTCTGACACCGAAGTGGGTTGCGGTGGTGCCGTCACTAAAAATCAATTCACTGCTATTTACATTGATTTCAAAGGCATACTCTGCGGTACGTTTAATGGAAATATCTGTAATTACCTGTGTCATGCTGGTACCGTCTCCACTATAATACGGATTGATTGAGGTGGTGGAAACTTTAGCCACGGCACCAATGGCGCTGTATGGAAAAGAAGTAGTGATTCGAACTTTGCCTGCACGATATCTGCCATCTCCGCACAATTTTCCCTTTGGAGTAGTGGTACCCAGGGGACCAAAATCGAGCTCATATACCTTCTCAGCACTCACTGAATCAATCCATCGAAAAATTGCGCCCTCAGGAACAATGGTTGATTGCAGATTGGTTTCATTCATATCATCCGAAATATCAAATAGACCTGCTGCCTCTGTTTCAGATGCCGCAAAATCTTCAGCACTGGTAATATTATCGCGGGCTTCCTGCAGTATTTTACTGCAAGCACTGATGCTTAACAACAGAACCATAGCACCCATTAACAAGAAGCTGAATTTACCCATTTTACTCATTTTTCTATTGTTTATAACAAGATTCTGGCATTTTACCCCCAAAAATGATGGTTAATTTAACGCTTTGACCAACACATTACAGACATCATGTATTTCATCCATGCTAATACTCAGTGGTGGTGCGATACGCAACGCATTGGGCGCATATAAAAACCAGTCGGTAAATACGCCTTCATTTAATGCATTGCGAATCACTTTTTTGCAAGTCAGGTCACTATCCAAATGGGCTGCCAACAATAACCCATTCCCTTCTACCCTTTGTATTTTGGGATGAATCAGTAATTCCCTGAACAGTTTTTCTTTTTCTTTCACCCGATAAAAACTCAGATTTTCAGCGGTTATATTCACTGCAGCGGTAGCCGCGGCGCAACAAACGGGGTGCCCTCCAAACGTAGTTATATGTCCCAAAACCGGATTTTCAGACAAACAATGCATTACATGCTTATTGGCAATAAATGCTCCCATGGGCATTCCCCCACCAAGCGCTTTACCCAACACAAGAATGTCTGGAACTATATCATATTGTTCAAAAGCAAACATGGTACCCGTGCGGCCCATGCCTGTCTGTATTTCATCAACTATCATAAGTGCTCCGGTGCGATTGCAGAACTCACGCACAGCCATTGCATATTCTCTTGAAACAGGAATGGAACCCCGTTCTGCCTGAATAAGCTCCAACACAATGGCTGCCGGTATCTCTTCCATTTCATTGAGTGCAGTAATATCATCTGCGTCCAAAAACCGAATATTGGGCAGAAGTGGCCTGTATGGCCCGCTGTAATATTCATTGCTCATCAAACTCAACGCCCCTTGGGTTCCTCCATGGTAAGCATGGGTTTGAGCCAAAAACAACGTCCTTCCGGTATACCGTTTTGCCAGTTTCATGGCACCTTCGATGGCTTCGCTTCCGGAATTCACGAAATAGAAATTATCCAGTTGCGATGGCAGAACTTTGCCCAGGGCTTCAGCAAGTTGTAATTGAGGACTCTGCACCACTTCACCATACACCATGATGTGCATGTATTGCTGCAACTGATTTTGAATGGCCTCTAATATCTGTGGATGTCTGTGGCCAAGCGATGAAACAGAAATACCTGAAATCAGATCAAAATACCGATTACCTTCGAAATCGAACATGTAATGGCCTTCTGCACGTTCGATGTCAAGCAACAACGGAGCATCGCTGGTTTGAGCAAGATGCTGTAAAAAAAACTGTCTGTTACCGATATTCGGCATTTAAAATAAGTAAATTAGTAAATGGCAACCAACCGATCCAGTGAACGAAAAAACTGCTCGGTAGGTTCATTTTTATTCCAGATAATCTTGGCTCTGCTGTAGTAAGGCCTTCTTTTTTCGTTGAGTTCAGAGATTTGATTGCCCAGGTTTTGATTTTGAGCCAACAAAGGACGGCTTTCCTTACCTGCCTCAAGACGCCTCTCAATTTCGGCAAGTTCAGTATTTAGGTACACCGTGAGACCATGACGCCCCATTAGTTCCATATTTTGCCCCCAGGCCGGTGTTCCTCCCCCACAGCTGATTACGCATTGTTTATAGGAAAAAGTAGCCTTCAAATATTTTTGTTCTATGTTTCTGAAACCTTCTTCACCCAGCAATTTGAATAGCTCTGCAATGGTTTTTTTCTCATTCTTTTCAATGAGTTCATCCAGATCAATGAAATCCCATCCCATTCTACGAGACAACCATTTTCCGGTGTAACTTTTGCCCGAGCCGGGCAATCCTACAAGATAAATTTTATCCATGACGCAAGCGGGGATCGAGCCAAATATAGCACAACTCTGTGAGAAGATTGACAAAAAAGAAAATTATTGCCGTAAAAAGTACAGTTCCCATTATCACAGGAAGGTCTGAATTCTGTAGGGCGTCTATGGCCACTTTACCCAATCCCTTCCAATTAAAAATGTATTCTGTAAAAAATGAACCGGCCAACAGACTGCTGAGCCAACCTCCTATGGAAGTCACCAATGGATTCACCGCATTGGGAAAGGCGTGCACCCAAATAACTTTTCTTTCGGACAGGCCTTTGGCTCTGGCAGTTCTTATATAATCCTGGTACAAAATATCTACCATCGTATTGCGGGTAAGCTGAACAAACACCGCCAAGGGTCTTAATCCCAATGCTATGGAAGGTAAAATCAGATTTTTCCAAGCCAGATAGCGTCCCTCTCCCATGGGATCCACTTCCCACAAACTGCCTGTCATTTCCAGTCCGGTATATTGCCTCCATACAAACCCAAAAAGCCATGCGATTAACATTGCGCTAAAAAATGCAGGAAGTGAAATTCCCGCTGCAGAAACAGCCACAATGAAATTGTCTATCGGGGTACCCCTTTTTACGGCAGAAAACACGCCCAAGGGTATACCTATAAGAAGTGCAATCAAAAGTGCAGTGCATGCCAGCATAAGTGTACCGGTGAATGCATCAGAAATAATTTCAGAAACGGGTTTTTTACTTTGAAAACTGGTTCGCAGATAGGGCGTTTTCAATAGAATTTTACCTGACTCTAGTTTGCTAACCGTTATTCCACCGGTTTGCGATAACCTCGGACTTTCATGGCCATAATAAGATACCGGCGAAAGGTCATTGACATACAGCAGCAATTGCTCCCATTTGGGTTTATCCAGCCCAAGATCCTTAATAATGGCGGTGGTAGTGGCTTTATCACTGCGCTGACCGGTGAGAATTTGCTCCGGGGATGGCAATGCCATAAACAGCGTAAAAATTAACAACACCAAACCGAGCAAAACTGCCAGCAAAAACTTGAGCTTACCGGCAATAAAGCCCCTCATCGGCTAATCAGTTTCTTCAGTTTTTTCTCAGTGGGCAAATTTCTACCGCTCCATTTTTCTACTACTACTGCATTTTTAAACAAATACAAAGTAGGGTTATACCTAGCCAGTGTCATCAACATCTTTTGGTCGGCAGATAGAAATAAAAAGGGCAGTTTTTGTTCTTTAACATAGGCGGCAGCGGGCTCCGGACTGCTTGCTGTGACGGGGTAAAACGCCACACCATTTCCTTTCGACCATTGATAAATTTTACTAATTTCCGGATTGGCCCCGTTATAGACTTTATCGGTATAGGTTACCACCCATAGCAGCTTAAATCCTTGACTGCTAATGAAACTGTCTTTCAAGTCGGTTCCGGAGCGGGGATCGGATATGGCAAAATCATGAATCGGACTCTTATATCCTTCCACAATAACCTTATCGATTCTACGTCTAAATTTCCATCCCTCCTTTTCAAATTTCTCATATCCTGCGGTGTATTCTTTTGTCGTTACGCTCATGCTGTCTGTTCCCTTTTCCAGCACAAACAGCATCTGAATGCTATCTGAAGAGCGCATGCCCTTGGGGATTTCCGTCATGATTTTATGGATATCATTTCCTGGCTTATAAGGCAAGAAATCCCAAACCGGCAAGTATAAATAGCACAACCAGCCAAAAGCCACTGACAACAGGGAAATTACGCCCATAAACTTCCACCCAAAACCTTTACTAAACCAGGGTTTGATGTATGACCGACCAAAAACGATGATAAGAATCAGGCCGGTAAGCACCAAGTCTTTGATGAATGATTCTTTGGGTTTGAGTTTAATAAAATCTCCGAAACAGCCGCAGTCCGTTACTTTGTTATACACCCAGGAATACCCTGTGAGAAATGTAAAAAACACGATCAGCAAGAGCATGGATATGGCAGTAAATGATATACTCCAGCCCACCAACAGGGCAAAACCCAGTATGACCTCAAGGGCACAGAATGCCACTGAGAAATACAAACTGTATTGCTTCATGCTCAGAAAAAAGCCATGTAGGGCTCCTTCCTTTTTTACAAACGGTTCCAGTTGCAGGTCGGCTTTAAAAACTTCACTGTTGCTACTTTCAAAATGGATATCTTTCTGATAAATGGTTTTATTGGCTACCACGCAGCGAACCACTGCCATGGCTTTGGCACCGGAATCCTGAGGTTGAAACACCATTTCACCGGCCGGCAACTCTTTGTAGGTGGCATTTAGTTTCAGGTTGAAGGTTTTGCGGTTGCGTTTCTTTCTTCTGTCTGTTTCAGCCAATGAATCAGCGACAACAATGGGCTCGCTGCTAACATTGATTTGCAAGGGTTGGGTTTTATCCGAACTAAACAATGGGTAGCTGGTCTGCTGCAGTACGGTGGCACCATCCAAAAGTTGTATGTGAATTGAATCTTGCTTTTGGGCTACATCAGCCGCAAAAACATCAAAATATTCATTAAGTTTAATAGAAAAACCGCTGGGATCATTCAGTTTTACCATACCGGAAAAAATGAAAAGTAAAGCGGTAAAAACACGTGATATCTGAACGGGTATTCTCATAGTTCCTGCATTCTAATTAGAGCAAAAATAGCGTAATTGATGATATCCTGATAATTTGCCGATACACCCTCGCTGGCAATGGTTTGGCCGGCATTGTCTTCAATTTGCTTGATGCGTGCAATTTTAACCAAAATCAAATCGGTGAAGCTACTAACCCTCATATCGCGCCACGCTTCACCATAATCGGTATTTTTCATCAGCATCAAATCACGGGTCAGCCGGGCATGGTAATCATACAGCTCAAGGATTTCACCAACATCGCCGGTTTCCCTGTTTTCATCCAGCAACTGCAGCTGAATCAGCGCAATAATGCTGTAATTGACTATGCCCATGAACTCACCCTGTATGTCTTCCCCCACCAGATTCTTTCCGCTGGTTTCAATATTTCTGATTCTTTGGGCCTTGATGAAGATCTGATCTGTTATGCTTTGGGGACGAAAAACACGCCAGGAAGTGCCATAATCCGTATTTTTCTTCTCAAAAATATTTCTGCAAATCTGCAGAATGGCATTGTATTGTTCACGGGTGTTTTCCATCAGTATTGGCTTCTGCGAAAATAATAACACAGACATGGTTTTGATATTCAATTTTTGGACCATTTTATACACATGGCCTCACAAATTCCATTTTTTATTTCAATTAATTTGGAAATGTCATTTTTTTTAATTATATTTCTTGTAAAATTATACAATCTTTATGAACGCTGATTTTCAATCACTTTATCAATCTTTAAACGCTGAACAGCAACTTGCAGTAGACACCATCGAAGGCCCGGTTATGGTAATTGCCGGTCCCGGAACAGGTAAAACACAGATCTTGGCCGTTAGAATTCTCAACATTCTGAAACAGGCAGATGCCAAACCACAGGAAATTCTGTGTTTAACATACACCGATGCGGGTTCAACAGCTATGCTCAATCGCCTGAGCAAGTTTATGGGAGCCGATGCCTACCATGTAAACATTCATACATTCCATGGTCTTTGCAATACCATTATCAAAGAAAATCCTGAATTGTTTTCCAAAGGCAATCTGAGGGTAATGGATGATCTGGATAAACTGGAACTGATGTATAACCTAATCAGGACCATTCCTTCGGGATCACCGCTCCAAAACTTTCAGGAACAGCCCTATTATTTGAGAAAATCACTGGAAAAAGTCTTCAACCTGATGCAGAGCGAAAACCTGGACGTATCTTTTTTTGAAAAAGGCATAGACCAACTGGTTGATGAGGAAGCGTTTAAAACAGCATTCCCGGGTTTTGTGTATCAAAAAACAGTAGCGGGTGGAAGCAAAGGCGAAATTAAACGCAAAGATTATGAGAAACATGTGCAAGAATGGCAAAAACTGCGCGAGGCAGCAGCGTTGTTCCCCCAATATCAGCAAATGAAAAAGGATGCGGGACTCTATGAGTTCAGCGATATGCTTCAATGGGTTTTAACTGCATTTAAAACACACCCTGATTTATTGCTAACCTACCAGGAAAAGTATCAGTATGTGCTGGTGGATGAATACCAGGACACCTCGGGCATCCAAAATGAACTATTATATCAGTTGATTTCTTTTTGGGAAGACAATCCCAATTGTTTTGTAGTGGGTGATGACGACCAAAGCATCTATGCTTTTCAGGGGGCCAGGGTGAGCAATATGATGGATTTTGCCGGCCGATATGAAAAAAATATCACCAAAATTGTGCTCACCCGCAACTATCGGAGCACGCAAATCATACTGGACGGTGCAAAACAACTCATTGAAAACAACAAGAAGCGGCTGGTAAATTCATTTCCGGAATTAAGCAAAGACTTGGCTGCATCGGGTTCCAATCGTCAATTTGCCCCAATCCCAATTCAATATACCGCCTTAAAAAACAGGTTTCATGAAGCCCTGTCTATCTGCAACCAAATTGCGGCACTCAAGGATGCCGGATGTCCGCCTGACGAAATTGCGGTCATTTATCCAAAACATAAAATTGCAGATGAACTGTCCGAGATGCTCCTGCAAAGGGAAATACCATTTACACTAGCTAGAAGTGCCGACATTCTGCAGGAGTCGCTGATTATACAATTGCAAAACTGGCTTCAGTACCTTGCCTGGGAGCTGGAAGTGGCGCACAAAGGGGAACATCTCATTTATACCTTATTGCATTACCCGCTGTATGAAATTGCCCCTTTTGAAGTTTCAAAAATTGCCACAGAAATTTATGCAAGGCGACATGAAAAGCTCAAATGGCGTGATTTTCTCAATGAATACATAAAACTTAATCCGGAACCGGCACCTGCAGGAAAAGAAAGTCGCGAAGCATTGAGAGTGTTATGGAATCAGGTGGAAGAATGGCTTAAAAAAGCTGCCGGAATGACCGTACCTCAGTTGATTCAAGATGTGATTTCTCAGGGTGGTTTTTTAAAAATGGCCATGCAAAGTGAACAGCGGGAATGGTATATGGAGCAACTGCATACATTCTTAAGTCATGCAATTGCCGCCAATCAAAAAAATCCATATTTAACCCTTACCCAGTACATGGAGTCACTTGACAAAATGAAACGCAACGAGATTGCCATTCGTATCGAGAAACGAATTGGCAGTAAATCGGGTGTGGTGTTAACTACCGCACACAGCAGTAAGGGGCTGGAGTTTAAACATGTATTTATTATGGGCTGCGAAGAAGAAGCGTGGGACAAAGACCGAAACAGTGCACTTCCTTACAAAATAAAACCATTTTTTCAAGGACTAAAGCACAACGTGAAGGACCCGAGCGAGGAGGATGCTGATAAGGAAGAACGACGCAGACTGTTTTATGTGGCCATGACCCGTGCCAAAGAAACCCTGCGCCTAAGCTGGGGAAATGAAAAGATCAGTGCCAAAACCACCATGCAGAAAAAGAGTAAATTTCTGCAGGAGCTATTGGGTAAAAATGAATGTGAAGAGACTGAACTGAACAAGGATGATCTCTTACTGGCTGAATATCAATTGCTCTCCAGGGTAGCTCCACCACTGCTAAAAATTGAGGATTCCGAATGGCTGAATCTGCAGTTGCAGGAATTCACCTTTTCTCCATCTACACTGTACGATATTCTGGATTGCGGACTTCGCTTCTATTTCGGCCGCATGGTAAGGGTTCCCTCAGCTCCCAGTGCTGCGCTGGGCTACGGATCTGCGGTGCACAATACGCTATGGAAAATTGTAGAAAAAGGATACGCTAAAAACGAGTGGATGGATGAAAAGTCGTTTCTGGAATTATTTGAAACTGAACTCTTCAAGCAACGTGGGGCCTTTACGCCAACAGGTTTCCAGCTAAAAATGGATCAGGGACGCGAAAGGTTGCCCCAGTATCATCAGGCAAGACTCAACATCTGGAAAACCTACAAAGACAAAGAGATTATCCTGGAAAAATGGCTGGAATCCAGCATTGATGGGATTAAAATTGGCGGTAAAGCCGATAAAATCATCATTGAAAATGGCGATGTTACGATTGTGGACTATAAAACAGGAAAACCTGAAAATGCTGAAATTTCCTTTAAACCACCCACACAGGACAGTCTGATAAAAGGGAAATTACCTCCAAAATATTGGTTCCAGTTGGGTATTTACATGCTGATAGTCAATCATTACACGGAAAAAAAATGGAATGCGGTAGCAGCCAAAATTGATTCTGTGGAACAGAACGAGAAAAAGGAATTTCCTACCTATACCCAATATTACAACAGCGAAGACCTGGCATTGCTGAAGGATTATTTGATTGCAGGCAATCAAAAACTACGGAGTATGGAATTTTTGAAAGGTTGTGGAAGCGAGGACTGTGAATGGTGTCAGTTTGCCAAGTCTACCGGACAATCCATACTGCCTGAACCGGCAACTGAGGACGAAGTTTAATCTTGAATCTGTAGTGCCTTACAGGCCTTTTCGCAGCATAATTCTTCTGCTTTTTTGCGGCTCAGGTTTTTATTGGTAGCGATTACCTGTTCATCAATAAGAACCGAAACCACATGCAATTCTTTTCTGCCATGGGGTTCTGATGTATGCGACCATGAAACCGTCTTTTTTTGCTGCTGGGCCCACTTTAGCAACACCGCTTTATAGCTGATGGTGGTGGTCATCAGTTTTTCGAGATCAAGATATTGACCGATGAGTCTTTGGGTAATAAAAATTCTGGCTTTTGCATATCCGTGGTCCAGGTACACAGCGCCAATCAAGGCTTCCAGTGCATTTCCGGCTATGGAGTGTACAGCAGAAGCATGTTTTAACAATTCCGGTTTTATGTCCATCATTTGCACCAATCCCAATCGATTTGCCAGGTAACCCATTTGCTCTCTGTTTACCACGCGCATGCGCATCTCTGTTAAAAAACCCTCCTGCTTTGCCGGATAGCGCATGAACAGCATTTCGGCTACCACCGCATCGAGAATTGCATCACCCAGAAACTCCAACCGTTCATTGTCCGGTGCACCATTGTATGATTTATCGGATGTATTCACGGATGAATGCCGGAGGGCTTCACGATAAATCGCACGTCTTCTGGGTCTTAGGCCGGTAAGCCTAAAAATTTGATCTGAAAATCTTTGAGATTCTGAGGATGAAAAAAGACGTAATGCCAACCGTTAGATCAGTCTTGGTATTGCTTAAAGATCACAGAAGCGTTGTGACCGCCGAAACCAAATGTATTGCTCAACGCGGCGCGCACTTCTCGTTTTTGAGGTTTATGAAAGGTGAGATTCAAACCGGCATCAATATCCGGATCATCCGTAAAGTGATTGATGGTAGGTGGCACAATGCCTTCTTTTACAGCCATGATAGAAGCGACGGCTTCAATGGCACCGGCGCCCCCCAACAGGTGACCGGTCATACTTTTGGTACTGCTGATGTTAAGGTTGTAAGAATGATTTCCAAACACCCCTAATATGGCCTTTGTTTCGGCTATATCGCCCAATGGAGTACTGGTGCCATGAACATTGATATAATCAATATCTTCAGGGGTTAGATGCGCATCTTCCAGGGCTTGTTTCATCACATTTCTGGCTCCCAAGCCCTCAGGATGGGGTGCAGTTATGTGATAGGCATCGGCAGTCATGCCGCCGCCCACCAGCTCTGCATAGATTTTCGCCCCGCGGGCTTTAGCATGCTCCAGATCTTCCAGAATGATGGCAGCACCACCTTCACCCAGCACAAAACCATCACGATCTTTGTCAAAAGGTCTTGACGCGGTAGAAAAGTCATCATTTCTTTCAGAAAGCGCCTTCATGTTGCTAAAACCGCCCATGGCAGGTTCGTTTACACATGCTTCACTACCGCCGGTTACCATCACATCGGCTTTTCCGAGACGGATCAGGTTAAATGCATCAATAATGCTGTGTGTGCCGGTAGCGCAGGCGGAAACTGTGGCATAATTAGGACCACGGAATCCATGTTTGATACTGATATAGCCCGAGGCAATATCAATAATCATTTTGGGAATAAAGAAAGGAGAAAACCGTGGTGTACCGTCTCCTTTGGCATAATCGACTACCTCATTAAAAAATGTGGTGAGTCCGCCGATTCCCGAACCCCAGATGACGCCAACGCGATCGGGGTTAAAAGATTGTTGTAACAGGCCTGAGTCCTGAATGGCCTCATCGGCTACCACAATTCCATAATGGGTGAATGGATCCATTTTACGGGCCTCTTTTCGGTCCATAAACTGGGTAATATCAAAGTTTTTCACTTCGCAAGCAAAGCGAACCTTAAACAATGTGGTATCAAAGCGAGTAATAGGTGCAGCACCCGAAACTCCGTTCAGTAAGCCATTCCAATATTCGCTAAGCGTGTTACCGACCGGTGTAAGTGCCCCCATGCCGGTTACAACAACCCTTCTGAGTTGCATGCGATTTACTTTTTGTTTTCTTCGATGTAACGAATGGCTTCGCCCACAGTCTGAATTTTTTCAGCCTGATCATCGGGAATGCTGATATCGAATTCTTTTTCGAATTCCATAATCAGTTCTACGGTGTCCAATGAGTCAGCACCCAGATCGTTGGTGAAACTGGCTTCGTTGGTTACTTCTGATTCTTCTACGCTAAGCTTATCTACGATGATAGCTTTAACTTTGGTTGCGATTTCTGACATGTTCTTTTTTGTTTGGATTTGCGGTGCAAAATAAAACAATTTTTCACATACCAAGGTATTCGCTCGTTAATTTTGCCAAAGCTTTATGCCAAAAAAGGAATATTTAGACTTTGATTTCGACGACATTACGTTCCGGGCAATAGCCATTCATACCGCATTGCCACCTGCGATAATGGCCTGGCAGATAGACAGAATCATGGGTACGAAGTTTTCCTTATTGCCTTTTACTTTTGGTTTTGTTGTTAAAAAAGTGTCATCTGAACACACTCAGTATTATTTTCGCGAAGAAGAGTTTGACACGGAATGGTGGCTTTTGGAAAACACCGGGACCCAAAACTCATTATTAAACGTGAAACCTCAGCCGGATATGTTACTGATTGGGCGGGGTGGTGAAGATGAAACCGCAGGTGCAGATTGGACCGAAAAACTAAAGTCTATTCCAGGTATGACGCTGGTTTACGACATAAATGATAAAGAAAAAAAGAAACTAACATGGGTTTCGTATCTCGCCGATAGGAAATCTAATGAGAAAGAAGAAGAAAGATGAACAGAGGATTATTCAATAAAACCAAAATAGTTGCTACCATTGGCCCCGCCACCCAGGATGAAGATGTATTAAAAAGAATTATTCAAGCCGGTGTGGATGTATGCCGACTTAATTTTTCGCATGGTTCACATGATGCGCACCTTCTGGTTATTGAGCGCATCCGTAAAATCAATAAAGAGCTGGGTACGCATGTTTCCATTCTCATGGATTTACAGGGACCCAAATTACGTATTGGCAAAGTTGACGGAGAAATTCAGCTCATCGATGGGCAAATTATCACAGTAACCACAGAAGAATGTGTATCTACCACCGAAACTTTATTTGTAAGCTATGCCAGACTGGCGCTCGATGCCAAGCCGGGTGAGCGGATTCTTTTGAATGACGGTAAAGTTGAATTGAAAGTAACGGAAATTCTGGATGATAAACGACTGAAAGCAGCCGTTGTAGTTGGGGGAACGCTCACATCTAACAAAGGATTCAATTTGCCGGAAACCCAGTTAAAAGTTCCCTGTTTAACGGAGAAAGACCTCAAAGATCTGGAGTTTGGTCTGCAGCAAAATGTTGACTGGATAGCACTATCTTTCGTGAGAAGGGCTGAGGATATTCTGGAATTGAAGCAAATTATAGGGATGCATGAAAAAGACACCCGGGTAATAGCCAAAATTGAAAAGCCAGAAGCCGTAGAAAACATCAAAGAAATCATCAAAGTTTCTGATGCGATTATGGTTGCTCGGGGAGATTTGGGTGTTGAGTTGCCCTTGCAACGTGTTCCGCTCATTCAAAAGTCTATTGTAGAAAAGTGTATTCAGGCCGCAAAACCGGTAATTATAGCCACCCAGATGATGGAAAGCATGATTCATGACAGCATGCCTACCCGCGCAGAAATCAACGATGTTGCCAATGCCGTTCTGGATGGTGCAGATGCAGTAATGCTAAGTGCCGAGACTGGAGTTGGAAAGTATCCTGTGAGGGTTGTAGAAGTGATGAGCAGCATCATTACGGATGTGGAAGAGGACAAGCGGGTTTATTTTAAAGGCAAAAAGCCCAATAACTCCTCTCCCTCATTTTCAAGCGATGAAGTCTGCTTTACCGCTGTGCGCATGAGCGATCATTTAGAGGCCAAAGCCATTGTTGCCATGACCAGATCCGGGTACACCGGCTTTAGGGTGGCCAGTTACCGGCCAAAGGCTAGTGTGTTCATCTTTACCGATAACGCAAGTCTTTTAACCCGACTAAGTCTGGTATGGGGGGTTCGCGGGTTTTTCTACGATGAATATGTGAGCACAGACCAAACTTTTCAGGATGTGACCGATGTACTCAAACAGGAAGGTATAGTGAAGCCCGGTGATTGTGTAATCAATTGTGCCAGCATGCCTATTCACAAAAAACAACGTACCAATACCATTAAGGTGACGTTTGTGGATTAGGACTATTTTTTCTTGAACATATTAAACATGCCGCCCATTTTGCCCATGAGGCCCAGCATGCCGCTGTCGAGGCCTAAAAATTTCAGTACGCCGGCAGTATCGTTCGTATAACCTCCGGCAACAAAGCGATCTCTAAGCCCTTGTAAAGCAAATGCAAGGGCAGTTATTGCCAGTTGCTTTTTGCGATCAGCATCCCAATCCAGCGCGTAATAACTGTCGGAACATTTTTGAATCAGTTCTTCAAAATAAGGGCTATTGCGCAATGCATCCTCTCCCCCTTTCACCATGCTCTGCATTTCCTGCATCTTGCCACTCATGGCCAATCCTTGGATGTACGCCATCGCTGCCTGGGTTGTGATGTCAAAATGGGCCTCGCTTTGGCTTTCAGAAAAAACAAATTCGTGGCCATGACGCAGGTGAAATTCTTTCCGAATTTCAATTAAATGTTCCTGTAATTTTTGCATTTGTCAGGCAAATTTCGTAACTTAGATTCTTTTAATGCAAGATAGTGTGTGTGTTAATTGTCCTGTTTCGCTGTTTTTGATGCCGGATTCTGTCATATAATCAATCCTTACTTTACCGCTGGCGTGGATTATCCGCTGTTCAGACATCAAAATCCCAACATGAATAATTTTTCCCTGTTTTTCAAAAAACGCCAAATCACCCGGCCGTGAATCTGCATATGCAATCTCAATTCCCTGATTTACCTGCAGGGAAGCATCACGAGGCAATTGAAATCCCAGAATACCATACACAACCTGCACCAGGCCGCTGCAGTCTATGCCCCATACACTGCGCCCACCCCAAAGATAAGGCGTGTGTAAAAAGAGCATGGACAATCCTGTAATATCCTTAATTTCAGGTTCAAAAACACGGGCATCGGAATAGCGAAATTTTTTCCCATCAATGATGCATTCTCCATTTTTAGGTACTACAGCGCCCGGAGACAGGTCAATCCGGCCTTCGGGATGCTGCATGATGGCCCCATGCACAGATACCTTACTACCCAGGGCATCCACTTGTCCGGTGTTTTGGGTCAGGTAATTTTCCGGTATCCAGCCTACATAATCATCGTGTGAGCAAGCCACCTGCAGCCAATCTTCCTTTTGTTGAATAAGACTGCAAGTTTCGCCAAACAGCAGGCTGCTGACCATTTCGGATGTGGAGGAAGCTTCAGCCCTAAGTGGAACCCAGGATTGTGTACAGAGGTAATGCATGTTTCAAAAATGAAAAAAATTGGTGGAAATTCTTATGAAAAAAAGCAATAATTTCAGAGATGCAGACGTTCCTTGCGGTCCAGTAGGGTTTCCTTGCTTTCTACATGGTCTGGATCAGGAACGCAGCAATCTACCGGACAAACGGCTGCGCACTGAGGTTCTTCATGAAAGCCGGTACATTCCGTGCATTTATCCGGAACAATGAAATATACTTCACTGCTAATGGGGGCAAATGTATCATGAGCACCCACCACACGACCATCAGCCATGGTAAAGGATCCCTGAACGCCGGTACCATCTGCAATGGTCCACTCCAATCCTGCCTCATAAATGGCGTTATTAGGACATTCCGGCTCGCAAGCCCCACAATTAATGCATTCGTCAGTAATAATTATTGCCATAAAATTGGTACAAAATTACAACACTTGCGTATTTTCGAGCACCCTTTTAAAAAACAATTCAGATGATTTTTGGCGTACTCAGCGATATTCATGATAATTTACCCATGTTGGAAGTGGCATTGCAACGCTTTGCTGAAGAAAAAGCTGAAGCTTTGATATTTTGCGGTGACTTTTGCTCGCCGTTTGCCGCTAAAATGTTGGCGGCCTGCAGACTACCCGTGCATGCGGTTTTTGGCAACAACGATGGAGACCGATTTCATATCCAACAAGTGTGTGCTGAATATACCAATATGAAGCTCTATGGAGAATACATAGGAGACATCGATTCGCAGCTTCAATTGGGAGACCTAAAAATTGGAGTAAGCCATTATCCGTACTATGCAAAAACCATGATTAAAACCGGCTGGTATGATTGTGTATTTTATGGCCACAGCCATCAGGCAGAAAAGCAAAAATTTGGAAATGCACTGTTGCTTAATCCGGGAGAAGTGGCCGGTGTATTTGGTAAACCCAGTATTGGCATTGTAGACGCCTCCACCCGCAGTTCAGCCATTATTACGCTGTAAACTTCACCACTTAGTTGCTATTTCCTGTATTACTTCAGGATGCGCATTTTTAGCAATGTGCCTCAGTATTCGTTGGGTGTTCTCCTCAGCAGGACCGTCATTGAATATGTGTAAATCGCAGCGATTTTTGTGTGGAATAATATGTTTTTCCCAGGCCGGCATTACGTGATTGTGCCATTGATACAAGCTTCTTTCCTTGGGAATACCCCGCTCACGCATATCCCTTTCAAGTCTTCTGTCTAAACTCAGCTGCATATCTGTTTCTATAAAAATCCTACAAGACAGCAGATGGTCAATTTCAGGGAAATCGAATACAAAAAGGCCCTCTGCAATGATTACTGGCGCCGGTTCTATAATGTCTACCCGTTCAGGTGCCGCATGATTTTCAAAGTTGTATTTTCTCAGCAATACCGGCTTATCTTCCATGAGTTTAAGTAAATCTTCATGAAACTGCTGGTGGTAAAGGGCTCCGGGCAAATCAAAATTGATAATCCCGTTATCATCAACCTCCTGCTCATGCACCGGTTTGTAATAATCATCAAAGCTGATGACGGCTACTTTCTCCTGCAATTTTTCTTTGATGCGTTCAATAAAATAGGTTTTGCCCGAGCCGCTTAGCCCTGTAATGCCAATTACCCATTTTTCATTATTGGCCTTCACTTTATTTGCGCTTCTTAAAAAATTTACTTTTTATTTCTTCACCATCATCATTATACCACTGAATAGCAAGTAACCTGCCTTTGTCGTCATAAAACCTCCATTCACCTATAGTAATGCCTTTGTTGTAGGTTCCCTCTCGCATTTGGTAATGCGATGAAAACCCGTGTTTCCAATAACCATGCTTTTCACCAGCCAAATACATTCCGGTGGTTTCGATTTCTCTATCACGCCATTCTGCATAGCGGCCCTCCCTCTCTCCTTCTTGCCAGGTCTCAACACTCAGGGTATCGCCTTTAAAACCATACTTAATAAATAAGCCATGTTTATTTCCTTCAGCATAGGATTCTTCAGCGATGAGTTTGCATCCAATTTCATCATACAGCCGGTAAATACTATCTCTCTTTCCATTTTTATAGTAATTTTCCTCAGCAGGACAACCACTTTTGTGGTATTTGTAATGCGCGCCATGCTTTATGCCCATCTTATAGGTTATTTGGTAACGTGGCAGCCCATTGGGATACCAGGCAAAAACATCCCCATCGGGCAAATCATTCACAAACCGGGTCGTTTGTTCCCTGTTCCCATTGGTAAACCAGGTCTCATTGCTGCCATTTCTAACCCCATTGCTGTAGAAAACGGCGTATTGTTTATTCCCATTGGGGTAATATCCTATAATTTCACCATCCAATTTTCCATTCTGAAAAGTCCCGGTGTTCTTAATCGCTCCATTGGGATAATAGTAGGAATAAGGACCATGCTTCACGCCAGCTGACCAGGTTTCATTGGCAACGAGCACGTTATTTTCGGTAAATTCTTTGTAAGAGCCATTTTTATATCCATCCACCCATTGAATTTCTTCATTCACAATTTTATTATCCCATAATTTCACACTGGTTCCTGTGTAGGGTCTATTTTTTGAATAGGCCACACCATTGCGCATCTCCAGGTTTTCAGCAAAAATCTTAGAAGGTTTTTTGACTGTGTTTGTAGGTTGAGCCAAAACGGATGCAGTGTAAGTAAGCAATCCAATTAAGTTCAAAGGCCTCAGGGCTTTTCTCATGCTATTTTATTTTTCAAATTTACTGGTGATTGTTAGCTTTGCCTTCATACTATTTTCCACATGCATTTGGATAAGGTGAGAAATTATTGTTTGGGTTTGCCCTTGGTCACAGAATCTTTTCCGTTTGATGAAAGCGTACTGGTTTGGAAAGTGGCCAATAAGATGTTTTGTCTCGGGAATATTCATGATTTCGATCGTATAAACTTAAAATGTAATCCGGAGTGGGCGCAGCAACTTCGCGAGGAATACCCGCAGATTGTTCCGGGATGGCATATGAATAAAACGATGTGGAATACCGTTTATTTTGATGGATTGTCGGAAACCTTCATTGAACGCTTAATTTTGCACTCGTTTCAGGAAGTGGTACGAAAATTGCCTAAAAAGATTCAGAACAACATACCTATCAACTATGAATAAATACATAATAACCGCTCTTGCCTTTGCATACGCAGGCACAAGTTTTGCACAGGGTACTGCAAAAAAGGCGGTCAACCAAAAGAAAAACGATAAAATGAATTCCATACCACAAATCATCCAAACACAGCCTGACGGGGTTTATGCTGAAATGCAAACCAGCAAAGGCAGCATCTTTTTGACCCTTCATTACAAGCAAACTCCAGTAACAGTATGCAACTTCGTAGGGTTAGCCGAAGGAAAAATTAAAAATACCGCCAAACCTGAGGGCATGCCCTACTACGAAGGCATCAAATTTCATCGTGTAATTGCCAATTTTATGATTCAGGGCGGTGACCCACAAGGAAATGGCAGCGGAGGACCCGGCTACAACTTTGACGATGAATTTTCTGCAGATTTGAAACATACAGGCCCCGGTATTTTGTCTATGGCCAATGCAGGCCCCGGTACCAACGGCAGTCAGTTTTTCATTACCCACGTCAAAACCGACTGGCTGGACGGAAAACACAGCGTTTTTGGAAAAGTAATTGAAGGGCAAAACGTAGTGGATGCAATCCAGCAGGGTGATTCGATTGTGGCCCTGAAAATATACAGAAAAGGTTCAGAAGCTGAATCTTTTACGGCTACCCAGGAAATGTTTGACAAATTGCAGGCACCGCTGAAAGCAGCAAAAGAAGAGAAACTGAAGAAGCAGGATTTTGCCCGCAGTGAAGAAGAAGTACTGAAATTATATCCCACCGCACAGAAAACAGAAAGTGGCCTTTGGTATGTGATAGAAAAGGCCGGTACTGGAGAAAAAGCCACTGCTGGCAAGCAAGTGAAAGTACATTACAGCGGCAAACTGGCCGATGGAATGGAATTCGATAATTCATACAGCAGAAACGAACCCATTGCATTTCAACTCGGAGTTGGACAGGTGATTCCCGGCTGGGATGAAGGCATTGCATTAATGAGTGTAGGAGCAAAATTCAAACTCATCATTCCATCCAAACTCGGATACGGACCCAGGGGTGCAGGTGGTGTGATTCCGCCCAATGCCACGCTCATTTTCGACACCGAACTAATGGAAGTAAAATAACAAAAACCCCGCTTTTAGCGGGGTTTTTTGTTCTGTTGAAAACTACTGAATTAGTTTCTTTTCCAAGCCCGGTTTCCGCTAGTACTTTTGTATCCCGTAGCGACTAATTCCCATCGCTTTTCCAACATGAAAAAAGCCAAATACGTCTTCGTTACGGGTGGAGTTACATCCTCTCTCGGCAAAGGCATTATCTCCGCATCCCTGGCCAAACTTTTGCAAGCCAGAGGTTACAGTGTAACCATCCAAAAATTTGATCCCTACATCAATGTAGATCCGGGCACGCTCAATCCTTATGAACATGGGGAATGCTATGTAACTGAAGATGGTGCTGAGACCGATCTGGATTTGGGACACTACGAGCGTTTTTTGAACTCGCCAACCTCACAAAACAACAATGTAACTACCGGACGTGTTTACCAGAGCGTAATTGAAAATGAGCGTCGCGGTGAATACCTCGGCAAAACCGTTCAAGTCATTCCCCATATCACTGATGAGATTAAAAAGCGTATGAAGTATCTCGGTGAAAGCGGTGAATACGACATCATTATTACAGAAATAGGCGGTACTGTTGGGGATATTGAATCACTGCCCTATGTGGAAAGTGTGAGACAGTTGCTTTGGGAATTGGGCTCAGAAAATGCCATTGTCATCCATCTGACACTTATTCCCTATCTGGCTGCAGCCGGTGAATTAAAAACCAAACCTACGCAACACAGTGTGAAAATGCTGCTTGAACAAGGTGTACAGCCCGATATTCTTGTTTGTAGAACGGAAAGGCATTTGACGGCTGAAATGCGCAGAAAGATTGCCTTGTTCTGCAATGTTCATCAAAATGCAGTGATAGAAAGCATTGATGTGAATACCATTTACGAAGTTCCGATGGTGATGCTTAAGGAGAAACTGGATAAGGTTGTATTGAACAAGCTAAAATTAAAAAGCATACAAGAACCGGATCTGGAGCAATGGCGAGATTTTCTATTCAGACTTGAACACCCCAAAAGCGAGGTAAATATTGCTTTGGTTGGTAAATATGTAGAATTGCCGGACGCTTATAAATCCATCAATGAGGCATTCATACATGCAGGTGCTGCCAACGAGTGCAAGGTCAATGTAACCTACGTGCACAGCGAGTTGATAACGGAAGGAAATGCTCCGTATAAATTGGGTGGTTTTGATGGAATCCTGGTAGCACCTGGGTTTGGCAATCGCGGCATTGATGGAAAACTGACTGCCGTAAAATTTGCCCGTGAAAACAATATCCCATTTTTCGGTATATGCCTGGGCATGCAATGTTCTGTAATTGAATTTGCCCGCAATGTACTTGGATTGAAAGATGCTCATTCTACAGAAATGATGAGCGACACCAAGAATCCGGTGATAGATTTGATGGAGAGTCAGAAAAAAATTAGCCACATGGGCGGTACCATGCGATTGGGTTCATACGCATGTGATCTTAGTAAAAGCTCCAATGCTCTAAAAGCTTACGGAAAGGCAAAAATTACTGAAAGGCACAGGCATCGTTATGAATTTAACGATAAATATAAAAAACGCATGGAGGACGCCGGCATGAAAATAACCGGTACAAATCCGGATACCGGTTTGGCTGAAATTGTTGAAATCACTGATCATAAATGGTTTGTGGGGGTGCAGTTTCACCCGGAACTAAAAAGCACAGTGGCAAACCCTCACCCATTGTTTGTGAAATTCATCAAAGCTTCGATGGAATAAGCCATTATGACCATGAAATTTCTTCCTCTGATAAAATGGAAAAAAGGTGGATTCCAAAAGGAGGAAGTTATTATTGGTTTAATTTTTTGCCTGGCACTGTTTCCGGTACTTAGAAACATCAGTGCAGACAATGACCTTGATATATTTTACCTGGCTTCTCAGGAATTGTATTTTGGCACCAATCCCTATAACGGTCCGCACATGTTTGGCATGTGGTTCTATTATAGCCCACTGTTTGCTTCTGTGCTGGCGCCACTAACCATTTTCCCGGTTCAAGTCTTAAAAGTCTTGTGGATGTTGCTGGGTTTTACCATGCTCAACCGCATTTATATTTTACTCAGGCATTTTTTAGGAATCGGTTACTCAAGTCGTGAAACTTGGTTCTTAATTGTGCTGGCGTTTATCTCCTATCACGCTGTATTCATGAACCTGCTCTACGGTCAGTTAACCATTCTGATACTTTGGTGTTGCATGGAAGGAGTTTACAGGATGAATCAAAATCGGCTCATTACGGGAGGTTTATCTTTTGCCATAGGAATTAACATTAAAATTCTGCCCATTTTCTTTTTGTGGTATTACATAATTAAGAAAAATGCCCGGGCCCTTGGGATGATTATAGCCGGAGTGATTGTATTGCTACTTCTGCCCTACCTGTATCTTTCAGCTGATTATCATAGCCAAATCATGAAAGACTGGCTGGGACTCCTCAATCCACTGAATAAGGAACATGTAAACACAGTAGGCGAAGGTGGATTTACCGATTTTGCCAGTTTGCTAACCCGATATCTCACGAGAACGGTTATTAGGGGCGAAAGTGATTATTCGATCGCCGGTTTATCAACCCAGCAGATTTTCATGATTCAGTGGACGTTTCGGGCCATCATAACCCTGTTGAGTGCGTGGGTAGTCATGTACCTAATTCCCAAAAAATTCACCGGAGAAAAAGCCGTATTAGCCGGAGCTGCATTTTTTATGGCTTGCATTCCTGTGGCTTTTCCGCATCAACGTGATTATTCGGTAATGCTTTGTTTGCCTGCAGTTGCGCTTATGCTACATAGCTACATAGTAGATGGTTTCCGCCCACCAAAAACCATACTGTTTTTCAGCATTATCACTTTTACCCTTATGGGCTTAACCCTGTTTTTCCCAATACTTCCGTGGGATATTCGTCACTTTATCATGGAAAGCAGAATTCCGGGCTGGGGGATGTTGCTGTTTATTCCCAACCTGATATGGTGGTGGAACACTGCAGAGAGCAAGATGATTAATTAAAAAGGGAATGTAGCAGTTCCTGAGAACGAATCCTTTTTTCTCCGACGGCTTTTTTGACCATACTGTTATGCATTCCTTGCTCAAGGATACGCGCTTTTACATTATCTGAAAGTTGGATTTGTAACATTTGTATTAAAACCTGTTTCAGTTCCTTATCCTGCACGGGCACAGTCACTTCCACCCTGGATTGCAGATTCCGCTGCATAAGGTCTGCGCTGCCAATATACACCTCGGGCTCCCCCCCATTTTCAAAATAAAATACACGGGCATGTTCTAGGTATTTATCAATAATACTCACAGCCCTGATATTGGGATGATTTTCATCGATTGCCAGACAGCATATACCCCTGTTGATTAAATCTATTTTCACTCCGGCATCTGCTGCCAGCACAATGGCTTTGATAGAGGCTTCATCTACCAAAGAATTAATTTTTATGATAGCCCTGGCCGGCATTCCCTTTGATGCAAAATCCATTTCGCGTTGCAACATGGCAATAAATCGCTCACGGGTATTCACCGGGCTCACCCATAGCGTCCTAAACCGTGCCTTATCAGGTCTGAAATTCTGGATGAGATCAAACACATTGAGGCACTCCTCCCCAATTTTTTTTCTGGAAGTAAGCAAAGCATGATCACAATAAAGTCGTGCGGTATCCTCATTGAAATTACCCGTACCGATATGCACAATGTTGGTGGTCTCAAAACCCACCCTGCGTGAAATAACCATGAGCTTGCTGTGAACCTTGTAATCCGGGATTCCATAAATTACATAAGCCCCTTCCTCTCTCAACCGATTGGCCCAGTAAATGTTGTGTTCTTCCATGAACCGGGCCCTAAGCTCCATTACTACTATCACCTGTTTCCCGTTTTGGATGGCATTGATTAATGCGCCGGCTATGCTGGAATTTTCCGCCAGTCTGTACAAAGAAATGCGTATGGCAAATACGGTAGGGTCAATGGCCGCCTCCCTGAGCAATCGAATGATATAATCAAAAGGCTGATAGGGGTAACTGAGAAGCAAGTCGCGCTTTTGGATCAGGTTGAGCATACTTTTGGCTTCATCAATTTCTTTGATGCGTGTAACGTTTTGTTTAGGATTTAACAGGTCAGGCCTATCAACATCGGGAAACTTAATAAAATCCCTGAAATTATGGTATTTGCCACCGGGAATAATGCTGTCTTTGTCGGCTTTCAGTTTTCTGGTTAAAAAATCGAGTAAATCTTCAGGGATGTCTTTATCGTAGATAAAACGAGTGGGAGCTCCTGTTTTACGTTGTTTCAAGCTCTTGGCCACTTTATCAATCAGCGAAACTGCCACTTCATTGTCAATATCCAGCTCTGCGTCGCGGGTCAGTTTAATGGTGTGGGCGGTAAATTCATTAAAATCCAAGCTGGAGAAAAGCAAAGGCAAACCCACACGAATCATATCATCCAGGAGAACTATGCGCTTTTCACCCTCTGTGTGGGGTAAAACATGGAATCGTCCAAGTGCTTTTGAGGGAATATCTACCAAAGCGTATTGCACATTTCCTGAAACGCTGTTTCTCATGCTCACTGCCAGGTAAATTTCACCGTCTTTGATGTTGGGTAACTCTTTGCCGTGTTGCAATAGCAATGGACTTATCCTGCCTGCTATTTTATTGATAAATATATCGTGTATAAAAGTTTCCTCCTCGGCTGTTAGTGTGGTTTCATCCACAATAACAATACCCTCTTTGTTTAAGTCTTTAAGAATTTCATCAGTATATACCCTTGAAAATTCTTTTTGCTGCAATAAAACATTTGCCTTGATGGCCTCCAGCTCCTTTTTAAGTGATTTGAACTCCTTATTTCCAACTTCCTTGTTTAGTTGCAGCAGTCGCCTTACGCCGGCCACACGGACCCTAAAAAACTCATCGAGGTTATTGCTGAAAATCCCCAGAAACTTGATTCTTTCCAGCAAAGGCACCTTTTTATTAGCAGCTTCCTGTAAAACACGGGCATTGAAAGCCAGCCAACTCAGTTCTCGGTCTATAAGATTAAAAGAAGGTTCAAGTACCTTGCTTTTATGGTTTTTTTTTGGTAACTTAGTGGTTTTATCTGATTTGCTATTTGTCATAAATAAATGCAGCCGTTACCGGCAAATGATCGCTGTAGCCGTTTAGCCAGGTCTTGCCCCCAAACGTTCTAAGTGGATGGCCCTCATATTTTCCTCCGTGCTGTAGTATCCACTCAGGTGCGAAAATTTGATTGCTGTAGGGTTTAAATTTCAACGTTGCACCAGCTTTATTCCAAAGGGCACTGCCAATCATAATCTGATCAAAAATATCCCACTTATTGTTGTATTTGAGCGTTCCGGTTTGCGTAACGTCATGAAATCCGGAAAGGTTATGGATCTTACAATCGGATTTGACGGCTGGTTTGCAGGCACCCAATACTTTGCTTATGCTGCTATCCCAAGGATTATCATTAAAATCACCAACAATGATAAATGCTTTATTCCAAAGATTTTGAGATTGTAATTCACGCCGCAGTGCTTCTGCAGCCAGTGCTCTCTTGCCGGCACTCCCCTCCATCCCTCCTCTTCTGGAAGGCCAGTGATTGACAAAATAATGTAGGGTATCACCGCTGGCAGTATGGTAAAAAACTGCATGTAGAATGTCACGCGTTTTTTGATTGTTGGGCAACACCACCGGAACCGTTGAGGCCGTAATCAGATTCAACTTTTCTTTATGGTAGTAAATGGCAGCATCTATACCGCGCTCATCGGGAGAATCAAAATGCACAATTTCATACTTTTTACCTGTTGTTGAGACCAGGGTTGCCCTTAAATCCAACAGAACCCTTTTATTTTCAACCTCACACATACCAAAGATATCGGCCTGTATAGAATCCAATACCCTGGCCATGTTTTTCAACTTCTGCTGATATCGATTCTCATCCCATAAATACTGCCCCTCAGGGGTGAAATCATCATCGTTCCAGGCATCATTTCTGGTGTCAAAAAGGTTTTCCATATTCCAGAAACCTACTTTTAAAAGCTTGGCTGAATCCGGTGTGGCAGACCTTTGTCCGCTACAAGAAAAGGTTCCAAAGAGTAAAAAAGCAGTAAAAAAAGATACTGAAGGGAAAGACATGTTTTTTGCAAAATTAACCATACTGCAAGATGCTTTAAGATTAACTTGTTTTAAACTTATTGTTATCAACTATATGTTAAATTCATCAATTTGAATCACAGCCAATCAAACCAGCAACTTTGGTCAAAAACCGGAATTTGAAATTTCTTGCACAATTGAATGGTATGCCCGGTCCCACCCTGAAGCGAATTCCGTAAATCATCATAAAACAGACCCGCATTTGCCGGGCCCCAGTCCCCGCATCCAAGCACTTTGGCTGTATCCCGCAGAATATATGCTGCCTTGATGGTGTTTTTATTCTTTGCTCCTGCTACAAAATCATCGACCAGTTTGGCAGTGGAGGAATTATGTTTGGCCGCATAAACCAATGCTGATTCTGCCACTAAACTCAGTTGATCCAGCGCCATGGTATACCCGGCAACATTGTGTTTTTTTCGATGGCCTTCATAGGGCGTTATTACCTGAAGGCGATATGAATCCACCGAGGCTACGCCTTCAGAAAAATACTGGTCCGCACCAGGCGCATTTCCGCTTCTGAAAATCATATTGTTTGATTTTGATGCCAACAGCCGTCCTAGCTCGATAAGTTTTTCAATGTCAGCATTATGAACCTCTCTTTTTCCTTCCAACAAAACCACAGAACCAGGCACATCAAACCTGTTTAAAAAGTCTTGTAGGTTCATAAAAAAATGAAACGCAAAATGAATTATCGGCTGTAGTTGGGGGCTTCCCGCGTGATGGCAATATCATGCGGATGGCTTTCGCGCATGCCTGCATTGGTAATGCGCACAAACGTGGCCTGCTGCAGCTCATCCACACTGGAAGCGCCGCAATAGCCCATACCTGCCCGCAATCCACCTACCAGTTGATATACCACCTCACTCAAATGTCCCTTGTAGGCCACAGAGCCCACAATGCCTTCAGGTACAAGTTTAGCTACCTCATCCTCTGCATCCTGAAAATATCGGTCTTTGCTTCCTTCTTTCATGGCCTCTATACTGCCCATTCCACGGTAGCTCTTCACCTTTCGCCCTTCAAAAAAACTGGTTTCACCGGGAGATTCTTCCGTACCGGCAAACAATCCACCTGCCATAATGGTACCGGCACCGGCCACAATGGCCTTCACCAAATCCCCGCTGTATCGGATACCACCATCTGCAATCACAGGCACGCCTGTACCCTTTAATGCTTCAGCAGCAGCAAGCACCGCGCTAAGCTGGGGCATTCCTATTCCGGCAATAATGCGTGTAGTGCAGATAGAGCCCGGCCCCACGCCTACCTTTACCGCGTCTGCTCCCGCCTCTGCGAGGGCTTTAGCCCCTTCAGCAGTTGCTATATTGCCCGCAATAATCTGTAAATCGGGGAAAGCCGTTTTCAGGCGTCTCACTTCATCAATTACGCCCTTGCTATGTCCATGAGCCGTATCCACCGCTATTACATCCACGCCCACAGCCACTAAAGCGGTCACTCGATCCATTGTTTCTGCGGTAACCCCAACGGCTGCCCCTGCAAGCAAACGTCCGTGGGCATCTTTTACTGCGCGGGGATAATTCTTTACCTTTTGAATGTCTTTATAGGTAATCAGTCCCTTCAAATGAAACTGATCATTCACAATTGGCAGTTTTTCCACTTTGCTGGATTCCAGAATGGCCTGCGCCCCTTTTAGGTCTGTCCCCATGGGTGCAACTACCAGATTTTCCGAGGTCATTACCTCACTTACCTTGCGACTATAATCTGTTTGGAAACGTAGATCGCGATTGGTAATAATTCCTACCAGTTTTCCGTCGCGATCAATAACCGGAATCCCCCCGATTTTATGTTCGCGCATCAGCCCCATAGCATCGCCCAGGGTAGCATCGGCATATAGTACCACCGGGTCGAGAATCATGCCACTTTCACTGCGCTTTACCTTTTTTACTTCTTCTGCTTGCCGTGCAATGCTCATATTTTTATGGATTATCCCAATCCCGCCTTCACGAGCCATGGCAATGGCCATACGACTTTCGGTAACAGTATCCATGGCAGCACTCACCAATGGAATATTCAAGCGAAGTTTTTTGGTAAATTGGGTAGATGTATTGGCCTCGCGGGGCAAAACCTGGGAGTAACGGGGTACCACCAGTACATCATCAAAAGTTAAACCTTCAAGGGTGATTTTGTCTGAAATCGACATGCAAATAAATATTGGTTATTTGCAGTGCAAAATTAAGGCAAATGTGCGGCTTTTCCTAATATTATTGAATCTTTATTAAAGGGTTACCATCCAGGGTATTTTACCCAATATTTCCACATGATGTTGCGTTTTCAAATAAATATTGAAAATTTGCATAGCATGAAGTATTTATTCCTCCTCATTTTCACACTTTCAATATTAGCATTGAAAGCCCAGGACAAAGACCTATTAAAGGCCCGTAATGCCATACAAAGCAAGCAGTGGGCCCGGGCTCAATCCATTGCTGAATCTGTGGTTGAAGAAGACAAAACAGCCCTGGAATTTTGGTATATCAAAGCTTCCGCGGAATTTGAAATGAGCCAGATGGATAAGTACCGTGGGGGAAAAGTCAATTACTTTAAAGAATGCACCAAAAGTGCGGTTAAAGCCCGCACCAAAGACGTTAATGGTAAATATTATGAGCCATACGCTAAGTGGATGAAGGGTATTACTGTTCAAAACAACAAAGAAGCCATGGCTGCCTTCGCACAAAATAGTTATGCCAAAGCCATTCAGCTATACCGAAACAGCTATCTGCTAACCGGAGACACCATCGCCTATGGCATGCTCGGACTTAGCTACACGAAAGATCGGCAGGAACGAGAGGGACTAAAGATTTTGAAAACCGTCGCTGGCTGGAATTTTGGTGCGTGGTCTGCACAAACTTGTCCGGGCACCTTCATGCGCGAACCGTTTGAAGTACTGAGCACTTATTACATGGGCAGGAATTTTTATGACAGTGCCCTCAGTTACACCGAAATGGGCTTGCAGGTTTATCCCTCCAATATCATTTTAAAAAACAACATCAAAAATCTTATCAATAAAGACCTCACCGCTGCAGCCAAGCAGGGCTACAACAGCGAATACCTGGAAATAATCAACCGGGCCCTTAATTACTTTCCTGCAGATACCAGTTATTTGTTGGCACAAAATAATTATTACCTGACTAAGCTTGGCACCCTTACCCGCAGCAAACCCTGGGATGAAGCTTCATCCACCTTAACGCAGTTTTACCGAATGAAAAAAGAGGCGGTAGTAAAAGGCATTGTAAACCCCGCTGATGCATTTTTAATCAAAGATAGCACCGCATTTTTGTACCAATGTTTGGATTATTTCCTTCGCAGAAACCAGGCCGGAAGCATTGCATTTCATTTTAAAAAATGGTATGCTGCACAAAAAGGGATTCCTGCCGTGGACGAACCAATTATGGAAAGTCTGCTAAAATCTCCACCAAGCACTATTAGTCGTAAACTCATTTCTGTTCTTTTTGCCGATGCCAGAGAGGATTACCCCAAAAATAAAAACATATCTCAATATCGGCTGAATTTCTTCAATTCCTGGTCCACCAAGTCGGTGAAAGCGGCAGAAACCTACCTTCAACTTGAAATGTGTGAAGCACTGGTCACCGATTTTCCCAAAGACAAATTGTTGCCTGTTACCCGCGTAAAACTACTGTTTCAGTGCACAGATTCAGCAGTTGGTGATGACAACATGTATGCAGCATGGCGTTATCTCAACCGCCTCGAGGCCCTTAATCCCAATGCAGAAGATTTTGAAAAGCTCTATAAGCGTGTTGCTGAAAAGGATTTTCTGGTACGTTATTCAAAAACCCGCATTGTTTATCAGACCAAAAACGGGGTAAAACGTGCTGCTACCGGCTGGGATGGTAACAGCAATCTTTGCAAAGCTGGCTCTCTGCCGGACAGCACCCTGTACAAGGTGATTGACCGCATCAATTATTTCAGGCAAAATGCCGGGGTAAAACAACCCATGGCATTGAGCATGGATAAGGTGAAGAAATGTCAGGAGGCGGCTGTTATGTATGCTCCACTGGGAATATTCAGCAGAGAACCCAAACCTGAAACCCATCAATGTTATACCAAAAATGCAGCAGAAGCAGCGGCAAGAGCACAAGCCATTCTGGAACCCAATCCTGCGCAGTGTGTAACCATTTTCATGGATGACCGCAAAAGCGATGAGTTGATCAATCGCAGAAGTATTCTTAACCCGGGCAGTCAGTATGCCGGTTTTGGCAGTGCCGAAAATAATTCTGTATTCTGGTTACTGGACCTGGCTCCAACCACTGATTCTGCCTGGTATAAAACCCATTTTGTGGCATGGCCCAACAGGTATTGCCCCAAAATGCTTTTTATGGATAAATGGACCTTTAGCATGGATGCTCCATTGCAAGGCGCTGAGGTGAAAGTGTTTGACGAAAACAATACGGAGGTGCCCACCATTACATATTATCAGCCCGCCGGACAACTCAATCACCCGATATTGTCATTCAGACCTGCTTCAGACCTTGGTGACAGGAAACCCGGCACACGCTGGCAGGTTAAAATCACGTTGAAAAACAAAAAGACCTATCAGTACAGCGTAACAGTTATCTAAGTTCGAAATTATACTGAATTTATTGCAAATAAGGGTATGTTTCCGTACCTTTGCAGCCCCGTTTAAGAAAGAAAATATCTTTTAAGAATGGTCTCCGCACGCGTGGCGTAATTGGTAGCCGCACCAGACTTAGGATCTGGCGCCGCAAGGCGTGGGGGTTCGAGTCCCTCCGCGTGCACTAAAAAAACCTGATACATGACAATCCGTCATGTATTTTTTTAGGTATTCTAATTGCTAAAATAAAAACGTGAACATAACCTTTGATAAAATTGACGACCTGAACGCAACGGTAGTCATCAACCTCGAAAAGTCAGATTACAGCGAAAAAGTAGACAAAGAACTCCGCCGCATTCAGAAAAATGCCACCATGAAAGGATTCAGACCCGGCAAAGCCCCCCTTGACATGGTAAAACGACTTTACGGCAAAAGCGTGATTGCGGAAGAAATCCAACAAGCCGCTTCAGACGCGCTTAATCAATATATACAGGATAATAAACTGGATATTTTAGGGTATCCGATCTCATCAGAAAATACACCCAGCGATATTGATATTGAGAATAAAGATTCATTCGCCTTCGCTTTTGATCTTGGACTTGCCCCCGCTTTTGAATTGAATTTCTCCGACAAAGACAAACTGGAACATTTTATTATTTCCGTAGGTGATAAGGAAATAGATGAAGACATTGAATACGCCCGCAAGCGCTACGGAAAACTGGAAGACGTAGACAAAGCTGAAGCTGAAGACATCATTTATGCAAACCTAACAGAGCTTAATGAAAACGGTGAACCCCTTGAAGGTGGGATTGCGGACAAATCAGTTAGCATGGTCGCCAGTCTGGTCGAAGATAAAAAAACCCAGAAAGCGCTATTAGGAAGTTCCCGTGGAGCAGAAATGGTAGTTGATATCCAAAAGCTGTTCAATAGCAATGAGGGCGTAATTTCCAGTAGTCTGGGCATTGCACGCGAAGGAGTTAAAGATCTTAATACAAATTTCAAACTGGTAATCACAGACATCAAGCGACGCACCGTTGCAGAACTGAATGAAGAATACTTCAAGGAAGTGTTTGGCCCGATGGATTACCCAAAAGATGAAGCAGAATACCGTGAGCGTATCAAGGCAAACCTGGAAAACTACTACCGCAATGAGGCCGATCTTTGGATAGATCATCAAATCGGGCACCTGCTAATGGAAAAGCACAGTATTCAATTACCGGATGCCTTCCTCAAACGCTGGTTGCTGGCTACCAAAGCCGAACATTACACCGCTGAAAACATTGAAGAAAAATACGCAGAGGAGAAATCAGCGTTGGGGCGTCGCCTGGTGATTGATAAAATTGCGGAGCAATATGAACTGCAACCTTCTCAGGAAGCCATTGTGCAGGAAGCAAGAACTTACTATGTAGGCATGTATCGCCAGTATGGCATGAATATCAATCCTGAAGACGGATTTTTGGATGAAACCATTAAAAAACGCATGGCTGAAAGGGAATTTGTAACCCAGATGGCAGACCGTGTAATGTATCGTATGGCCTATGACAAGGTAAAAGAAACGGTAACCCTGAAAGAGAAAAAGGTTAACGTAGAGGATTACTTTAAGCATGTGAACGAACACAAACACGAGCACGGAGAATAAGAATTCAGTTTTTAGCATTAAATTCGAATACAATTAATTAACACATGGATCACGGAAAAGAATTTCGCAAATACGCTGTAAAGCACCTCGGTTTAAATAGTCTTTATATAGATAAATACATGGAAATGACGGCCGGAAACCCGCAAGCGGGCATGGTTCCTCCTATCACTGGCCTTACGCCTAACATCATTGAGGAAAGACAGATGAACGCCGTGGCCATGGACATCTTCTCACGCCTGATGATGGATCGTATCATATTTTTGGGTGTACCCATTTATGATGACGTAGCCAATATCATCATCGGTCAGTTGTTGTTTTTGGAAAGCAGCAATCCTAACCGCGATATTCAGATTTACATCAATAGTCCAGGAGGCAGCGTATATGCCGGCCTTGCTATTTACGACACCATGCAGTTTATCAGCTCGGATGTGGCCACTATTTGTACCGGTATGGCTGCCAGTATGGGCGCTGTGTTAATGTGTGCCGGTGAAAAAGGAAAACGCACAGCCCTTCCCCACTCACGCATCATGATTCACCAGCCACTGGGCGGTGCACAGGGTCAGGCATCTGATATTGAAATCACCTACAAGGAAATCAGCAAGCTGAAAAAGGAACTATACGATATCATCGCTGTTCACAGCGGTCAGACCTATGAAAAAGTATGGGAAGACAGCGACCGTGATTACTGGATGACAGCGCAGGAAGCCAAAGATTATGGCATGATTGACGAAGTGCTGATGAAGCGCAGCAAGTAATTTAAACATTACTTATCTTCTAGTTGTTTATCCATCAATGAAAGCGAAAAACGCCTCCTGTTCTTTCTGCGGACGCAAGAAAGATGAAACCCTGATGCTCATTTCAGGTCTTGAGGCGCATATATGCGAACAATGTGCCGACCAGGCGCACAAGATTGTGGAACAGGAACTCGGTTTTGGAAAAGCAGAAACCGAAAAAGATGCGGCTGATACAGCAGCTTTTACCTTACCACGTCCGGATGAAATTAAAAAATACCTCGACCAGTATGTCATTGGGCAGGATGAAGCCAAAAAAGTGCTGAGTGTGTCGGTTTACAACCACTATAAGCGTGTTTTGCACCCTCAGGAAGCCAATGAAGTAGAGCTGGAGAAAAGCAATATACTGATGGTTGGAGAAACCGGTACGGGTAAAACACTACTTGCCCGTAGTTTGGCCAAATACCTGAATGTTCCCTTTTGCATTGCAGATGCCACCGTGCTCACCGAAGCCGGTTATGTGGGGGATGATGTTGAGAGTATCCTTTCACGACTGCTGCAGGTGGCTAATTATGATGCGGCAGCCGCCGAAAAAGGCATCATCTACCTGGATGAAATTGATAAAATCAGCAGAAAGGGCGATAATCCTTCTATAACCAGAGATGTAAGCGGAGAAGGTGTACAACAGGGTTTATTGAAAATTTTGGAAGGCACTGTGGCCAATGTGGCACCCGAAGGTGGCAGAAAACACCCTGAACAGAAATATGTGAAGATTGACACCCGCAACATCCTGTTTATATGCGGTGGTGCTTTTGATGGTATAGAGAAAATCATCTCTCGCCGTATTCAAAGCCGTGCCGTTGGTTTTAATAATGGAGAGCAGACTGAGGTTGCCAAGCAGGATGTAATAAGACACATTTCCCCCGCCGATCTTAAAAAATTTGGGCTGATTCCCGAAATTATAGGACGCCTGCCAATTATCACTTCTTTGGAACCATTAGACAAAGAAGCATTGAGGCGCATCCTTACTGAACCCAAAAACGCACTGATTAAACAGTATGAAAAGTTGTTTGCCATGGAAAATATTTCATTGCAGATAGACACAGAAGTAATTGATTTTATTGTGGAACAGGCACACGATAACCAACTGGGAGCACGCGGACTGCGAGGTATCTGTGAAGCCATTCTCCTGGATTACATGTACGATGCCCCGGTTAAAAAGGGAAATAATAAAAAATTAAAGATTACCCTGCAAGACGCTCAGGATAAGTGGGAGCGGAATAAGAAGATTTTTAAGGCGGCCTAAGATTTTTACAGGAAAAGCTATTTTTGGTTAAATTGCCCGTCAAATTGACCTTACAATGGCTGAACTACTCCAAAACAACAAGAAAACCCTTTTTGCCTGGACGCTTTACGACTGGGCCAACTCTGTATATCCGCTCATCATCAGCTCTGCGATCTTTCCGGTAGTATACGAAAATGCTACCAGCTACAAGGTTGATGGAAAAACCATATTCGATCAGATTACCTTTTTCGGTCATGCCTTTAAAAACACAGAATTTTATGCCTATCTGGTTTGTGTTTCATACATTGTGGTGGCATTGCTTACACCTTTATTGTCCGGAATTGCCGATGCAGGCGGCAAACGCAAACAGTTTATGCAATTTTTTTGCTTTCTGGGCGCTGTTTCCAGCGGACTGCTATACTTCTTTCCCACAAAAAATCCTGGAGTGGCCGGGCAGGCCGTAGAACTGGGCTGGACCATTCTGCCCCTTTTCTTTGGCAGTATCGGCTTTTGGGGCAGTCTGGTGTATTACAATTCGTACCTACCTGAAATTGCCAGTCCCGACCAACAAGACAAGGTAAGCGCACGCGGTTTTACCATGGGTTATCTGGGCAGTTCCTCCCTGTTGATTGCCATATTGGTGGTTTTTGTTTTCCAAAAAATGGCCCCTATTTCCTGGGCATTTCCATTGGTAAGTTTGTGGTGGATTGGTTTTGCGTTATATTCGTTTTATTATCTGCCGAAAACAAAGCCTGCCGAGCATAAAACAAATACTGGATTGCTGTCAGCCGGATTTAGGGAAATCACCAAAGTATTTGCAGAAATCCGCACACAACATTTGGCACTAAAACGCTATTTGTATAGCTATTTTATGTTCAATATGGCGGTACAAACCATCATGGTGATGGCGGTTTCCTTTGCCAGTAAAGAAATTGTCGGTATTAAGCCGGCTGATTTAATCACCAGCATTCTGCTTATTCAGTTTCTGGGTGTTGCCGGTGCCTTTCTCATGTCGCGCCTCTCTAAAAAGGTGGGGAATATCCAAACCCTTATGCTATCCATTGTTATTTGGATAGGACTGTGTATTTACGTTTACCAGTTTGTGTATAAACCCTGGCAGTTTTACATTGCCGCAGCCATAGTAGGCCTGGTGATGGGTGGTATTCAGTCTATAGCCCGTTCTACTTATTCTAAATTATTGCCAGAAACTGAAGACCATACGTCTTACTTCAGCTTTTTTGATCTGGCAGAAAAAATTGGCCTTGCCATTGGTACATTTTCCTTTGGGCTCATTGAGGGCTACCTAGACATCAGAAGTTCCATACTGGCACTAATTGCCTTTTTTGTAATCGGTTTACTTCTGTTGTTCAGGGTTCCAAAAACCCAACAGCTTTCGGGTGATAATGAAGACTAGCGGATCAGGGTTAATGTGCCGTTAAATTCATACGGCTTGCCATCGAACGAAACCACTTCTACGTGGTAAACGTATACTCCCTGTTGCGCATCCTGACCATTAACCATGCCGTCCCATCCTTTATTTACGTTATCAGAATAAAAGAGTTTTTCTCCCCAGCGGTTGTAAATGGTCATATTCATCCCCTTAAAGTTGCTGGCAGTCACGTTGAACGTATTGTTCTTGCCGGGTCCAGCACCATCGGGAGTGAACACATCCGGGATCCACACAATGATATCAGGACCTACAAATACTGCCTTCCTGAACGTGTCCGTACATCCGCCCGGCTGTGAGGTCACTATCAGCTGAATGGTATACGTGGCCGTATCCTTGCCATAGGCATATCTTGGCTCAAAGCTGGTGAATGTATCATCATACGGATCATACCAGGTGCCAAAGTCCCATTTGTAGCTCATCTGTGGACTGAATGGCGCACTCGGTATGCTGCTCTGGTTAATGGTCTTGAACTTCGGCAGCGCCACGGTGGTCTTGAACGGAGGATCTGTGCTGAACAACGCTGTGGGGTTCGGGTATGCTTTTACATATCCAATGCTGTCAACTTCAACTGAACAATTGCCCATCGTATTGGTTATCTTAAGTCGAATTTTATAATTACCTTGATTAGGGTAGAATATACCTGATGGATTTTGCTGGTCGCTGGTATCACCATTTCTAAAATCCCAGAACCATTTTAACTGACCTGCAGGAATTCCCCTATTTTCAATACCGGAAAAATTAGCGGTCAATGGAGCGCAGCCACTTATCGAACCCAACATACCCAATTCAGGAAAAGGATGCAGAATTATTTGCACGCTATCACTGGCCTGAGGACATACTTCATTTGGCTCGGGAACCGTTGTTACCTTCAACCATGCTGTACCCGCTGTCTTATCGCCGCTGCCATGTTTGTACACAATATTGTCGGCACCTGCATTGTCTATGCTGCCGTCAGATCCATTGATGCGCTGCCAGTTTACACCACCTGTAAACTTCTTCACGCTCTGCAAGCCAAAGCCACTGCCTTCGCAGGCCGCTGCCGGTTTACCTGTGGTAATCGTTACCTCTGGTTTTATCCTAACAAACATCTGGTATTGCTCCGTATCCGAACAACCATTGTTATCGGTGTAGGTAAAGGCAATGTTAAACGGACCTTCCACGGTCTTGCTGCTGCCCACTACGTTCGGATCAAACTTGCCTCCGCTGGTCTGTGGACCTGTCCATGTGCTGGTTTGACCCAAGGGACGTGTTTTGCCTGCATCTATGCGGCTGTCCAGGTCAAACAATGGATCGCCGCTACACAATGTTACCGGGGGGAGCAATACGGCATCAGGCGTATCGTTTACATACACATAGAAGCTGTCTTCCTTCAAACAGCCCGTGCTGTTGTTGCTATACTTGATATACCAGGTATTGGCACCAAAGGATGGTACAAAGTAGTGGCCTTTGGGCAGTGTAGTGCCTTTAACCTTCGGGTCGTTGCGGTCGTAGCCGTACTCCAGTACCGTGAACCAGCCATCACCCTCATTCGGGCGGTTGCCGTTCAGCAATACGTAGTCATTCAGGTCTATGGTATCCCAGTTCACGCACAGCGGATCCGGTGAAGTTACCTTTACTGTGGGTTCGGTGATGATATCCACCGTGGTGGTATCACACTTCCTACAGCCGGTCAGTCTGTCTTCTACGCAGTACTCCAGTGTGTAGGTTCCTGCATAGTCATCCTCGGTCGGGCCGCCAAAGTTCATCCAGTAGCGCTGGCTGCCCACAGGGTCTTCATACAATATCGTGGTGGGGTCTTTGCTGTTATTAATATCCAACACCCTCCATGCGATATTTACGCTGATACTCGGCTGGGGGCGGATGATGCTGTTGGCCAACGGGGCCTTCCCTGCATCCTGGCAGTAGGTCTTCTTCTGCAACTGCACCATCGGGGTGCCATTGATGCGCTGGGTGGTACTGTCTACATTGACACAGCCATTGCTGTCGCGATACTGAAGGTATACCTTATCCTGACGGAACACGCCGTTCTGCAGACTGGTGTTGCTCAGGTTCGTGGTGCGATAGATAAACTGGTTTGGGGCCAAGCTGTCTACCATATTATTGCGTACCCGGCGTGTGCCTGCCCATACGCTGATGTCGCTGCCTGCTTTTGGGTTCACAAAGGGATATAGCGGTATGTCTCCAAATGCATGGCACTGACTCTTCAGCGGCTTGGGATCCCACCATACACGGGGTAGCACATTCACCTTGACGTTTACCGTATCGTAGTGTTCGCACGTCACGCCGCCCTGCGTCACTTTCGTATACAGTTCATAGTCGAAGTACACAGGCACACCACCCGGTGAGTTTACATTCCTCGGTGACACCTTATATGAAAAGCTTGTCCCCATCAGTGTATTGGTCGTTATATTCGTCCATCGGTAGCTGGCTGAAATACTGGCAGGACGATGCTGGGCTGCAAGTAGCATGGTATCCTGGTGACAAATAACTTTGTCGGCACCTGCTATACTCACCACCGTATCGTTCACAAACAGTTCTACTGTGTCTTTCTGCTTACAGAACCACATCGTATCGGTAATCGTTACAATGTACAGCCCTTTCACATGTTTGGTGATCTCTCGGGTGGTATCGCCGCTATTCCAGTTATAATATACTGTATCGGCATGGCCCGCATCGAACTTCATGCTGTCGTACGTACAAATCCGTTTGTCAGGGCCCAGGTCTACCACCGGCAAGGGTTTTTGGAAGATGGTGACCGTATCCCAGAACCTACAGCCGTCTGCATCGGTGATGCGAACCACTATCGTTGAGTCCCTGTCTATGTTCGGGATGGAAAGCATCATGTTCGTATCCCCGGCTATGTGGTCTACCGGACGAATCCAGTAGTAACGGTAAGGCGCTTTGGCATACAACACCAGTGGTTGCAGGCGCATGGTGGTTTTGTAGCATGCGAACGTATCCTTGGTGGCCAGTATAGCGGTGGGAGGATCCGGTAGGATAATCGTATCGCGGTAAATGGTAGGACAGTTATCCGAGTTATTTACCGTATGTACCATGATGTATTTGCCACCATATAAATAGCGGAAAGTATCGGTTTTACGGGTTGAGTAATAGTATTCCTTACTACCCAGACTGTCGCGAAGGCTCCAGCGATAGGTAGGAATGCCCTTAAATCCGGCTGGAACACTGGCTTCCCAGGCAAAACGGCCGCACTTGAGTGTGGTGTACTTGCGGGTGCTGAAGGCGCGGGGATTTACTTTCACCTTAAAACCGCGAATGGCCTGTGAGGGCTTGGGACAGTGGTCATCGGTGGCAGTTACCGTAAATGAATACGATACGTCACTGGCCTGTCCCACCTTGGTTTGCCAGCAGAACTCTGCCTGCTTCTCGCGGTCTTTGGGGTTCAGAATGGTAAAGGTAGCGCCCGGAATACCACGATTCCACTTCATTTGAACGGTATCCGGTATGGTCTGGTAAGGCGTGAATGTTTCGTCTTTACCGTCTATTTTAAAGCAGATTTTATCCCCTTCGCACACCTTGTTTGTGGTGGGGCCTTCTATCGTGGGAGATTTGTTGTAACCGCAATCGTCTTTCACCACAATTTGCATATCCCGACGGGTTTTACCCACCCACACCCACTTTTTGGCTGTATCTCGTCTCCATTCTGTAACCTCAAGCACCAATACAGCTACTTCATCACACTTAGTGGGCGTGAAAATCAGGTCACCGGAGCTGGTATCGAGGAAAAAGCCACGCGGCGGTTTGGTACTGATGTTGGGAGTGCAATCCACCTTACCCGGCGGAATGCAATACGGCGTCACAGGATATTTGTAAGAAAATGGACTGGTATAGGGTACAGAATTGCTAGGAACTCCAGCCAGCGCCGGCACCATTTTGTAGGATAGGGAATCATAATCCACGGTATCCAGTGCACCATTGTTAAAATAATAGGCCTGGTTACAGCAGGTATAAGCTACCGGAACGTTAGTAAACACAGGCGTTGTGTTGCATTTATCTTTACTTTTGTTTAGATTACAAACATTAATCGTTGCTGTTGTCCAGAAATCCGCCCAGGTAGCCCCTGTAGTAATGGCGGCATTCCTGCAACACTGATTATAGGAAAAGGTTAGCTCGCAATAGGTCGACCCCAATCCGGAGGTTGAAAACGGCGCTTTACTAATATCAATGGTCGTTTCGTAGGTATGTTCCTCCACACCTTCACCGGTGTAACTGGTATTTTGAGGGCTACACGGGCTGCTGGATGTGGAACATCTGGGTGTGATATCCCTAATCCCGGTGCGAGTAAGAGATAATGTTGTCCTACTGGTACCCATGCCACCATTATTTCCGGCATACCAAGACAAAATGCTCCAGCTAGGAGGTGCAGACGCGCCACGACAATCCCGGTAAAATTTGATAATCAGTTTATATCTACCGTTACCCAAGCACTGATAGCCCATATCGGCACCCATAACGTGGTCTCCTTTAAGTTCAGATTCCTGAACCAAAGCAAAAAGACCCAGCAATAAACAACAAAGACGAGTAAGAAATTGACTCATTAAAACAAAAATAGCAGTTTAATACTACTAAATGGCAAAAAAAATACTATTTTTTTAATAAATTTTTAAACCTATTTGTTTATCAGTGTTTTAGGCATTCACGGGATATTAAAATAGTGCTTTAAGCGGGCCGCAAAATCTTTTTTTATCTCAGGATTATTCATAATAACCGGAATGGAAGGTGCCCAAAACACATTTTTTTCATTTAACACCAGTACACTCATAACTGCCTGATTCGAAATTGAACGAAAAGGCCAATTATCATCAAAAACTACACTTTTTCTATGGCCAATTAACTTTCTATTAAAATCGTCTTCAGAAAATAATTTCAGATCAAGAATTTCAGCCATATCCATGGTAGGTACTTTATCATCTAACATGGTAACCATCAACATTCTGCCCAACAATAGATCCACATCATTAATTCCTGACTGCTTGGCTCCCGATACATCTAAAAAAAATGCAATGGGCATTGACATTTCCTTTTGCACTTCTAACCTGATTTCAGCAACATCTGCAATGGGGTTTTCAGCACCCAAGCTTTCGTTTTCATCCAAGAATAATTTTTCGCTATACAACAGTTGTAATTCTAGCGGATTATCCACATGCATGGCTATTTTGTCTGATTGATGGTTCATATGAGTTACTTTTGCCCTTGAAATGTCCTACAATATTACCATTCAAAAGACCGAAAAAAGCAGAATATCCGAAGTAGATTTCAACAATATCGGTTTTGGCAAAATATTTTCCGACCACATGTTTTTGACCGACTGGGACGGCAATGCATGGACAAATCCACGCATTGAACCTTATGCCAACCTATCATTAAGTCCTGCCACCAGCGCCATTCATTACGGTCAAGCCATTTTTGAAGGTATGAAAGCGTATCGAGAAGAAGATAACGTATACCTTTTTCGGCCAAGAGATAACTGGCACAGACTGAACATTTCAGCAGATAGAATGGTGATGCCACCCATTCCGGAAACCTTATTTATGGAAGGCTTAAACACCTTGCTCCAGCTGGACCGGGAGTGGGTGCCGGGTTCGGAAGGCAGCGCCCTTTACATTAGGCCGTTCATGTTTGCCACTGATGATTTTATCGGCGTAAAACCCTCAGAAAAATATTGTTTCGCTATTTTCACCTGTCCGGTTGGCCCCTATTACGCCAAACCATTAAAAATTAAGGTAGAAGAGCAATACAGCAGGGCTGCTCCCGGTGGAGTGGGCTTTACAAAATGTGCGGGCAATTACGGTGCTGCGATGTATCCAACCAAACTTGCGCAATCCGAAGGGTTTGATCAGGTTTTATGGACAGACCCCATAACCCACACATTGGTAGAAGAAACGGGAACCACCAATTTTTTTGCCGTCACAGATCAATGTATCATAACCCCCAATCTGCATGATACCATGCTAGCCGGCATTACCAGAGACAGTATTATTCAGGTATTGAAAAAAGAAGGGTTGAATGTGGAAGAGCGACCATTGACCGTAACAGAATTGAAAGACCTGCACACCCAAGGTTTGCTCAATGAATTATTCATTACCGGCACGGCGGCTACCCTCATCAATATTGAGGGATTTTCACATCAGGGCCAATATTTCGATGTGTTGAACCAAGGAAATACGGTCGTTTCCGATAATTTGCGGAGTAAAATGGACCGCATCAAACATGGCAAAGCCGAGGATGTATTTGGCTGGATTGAACGATTGTAAAGAACCGTTTAAGGTTTGAATACCACCCCTAATCCAAAACCAAAACCCATTCTGTTAAATGATTTCCACTGCGTGCCTGCAATTGTCTGGTACTGCAACATCGGCTCTGCTGAAATAGCGGTTTTGGGGGCAACTTGATAATATAAACCCACGCCCAATCTAGCATCGAACGACACGTTATTCTTTTTCATATTATCCAGCGACTGAATGGTTTCGCGGCTAAAGACCTTACCATTGGCCAAGGTAATAATGCCCGGCATAGCGGTAGCTGCAATGCGCACCATACTTCTTCCAAAACCCAGTTGATATCGGATTCCCAGTGGCAAAGACAATTTATTTATTCTGTAGGCAATATTTTCTGCCTTGGTGGTGCGAACGGTCATCTGCGCTGTGTCGGTTTTCCATTCGGAAATTAATGCTTTGCCTATTCCCACGCTTTCCATATAACCAAGCCCTCCCCCAACATTCACACCCCTGCCGAGGTCAAATAGCATCATACCGTGATACTGTGAATACCTGTGATTCCCGGCCACGGTAACATCCTTACTTTCTCTGAAGTATTTATAGCCATTGCCTGCTGTGGTTACATTCAACTCAAATATGGGATTAAATTTGGGTTTTCCGTAGGGATAGAAAGGAACAAACTCCGGTAGCACAGTGCCTTCTGTAGGCTGTATTTGAAAGATATATTCACTTGCTATGCCTCGTCCTGTAAGATGATAGATCCAATCCGCATAGGGCATTTCTTGCGATGTCGATGCAGCTAAAGTACTTGGCGCCAAATCAACAGTTTTAATGTTTGAATTTTCATCAACTTCGTTGGGGATGCCAGCTATCTTAGGTAATTGATGCTGCCTGCCGGCAATCACAATATTCTGTTTAACAAATAATTTTTTGTGGGTGATATTAATACGTTCGGCATCCGTTGGAGCGGTTGTCAAAGAGGATACTTTTACTGCAGTTTGGTTATCAACGGACATGGATTTTACTGCTGTATGGTCAGCGTTTACAACAGCATTGCCCTGGTTTGGCGTTTGTTTAATCTGAGCAGTAGGAACCACTTCTTTTTCATCCAATTCTTTAGGGCCCCATAGGGCGGCCGCTGAAAGACTAATCAGTAAAAACAGAACACTATTTAAAGAGAACCAGAAAAAGGCTCTGCGCTTTTTTTCGCGTTTTTTCATGACTCCTTGAAAACTGGCAGCCTCACCCAGTGGGCTCTCGTGATTTTCCAAGGTATTTTTAAATAAATGATCGGGTTGGATCATGGTTGTGTTACTCCTTTCTTTTCTATCATTTCCTGAAGTGCCTTTCGTGCTTTGGCCAGCTGACTGCGGCTTGTTCCTTCGTCAATTTTTAATAATTCGGCAATTTCCTTGTGGGAATACCCTTCTACAGCAAACAGGTTAAATACCATTCGATAGCCCACCGGTAATGTTTCCAGCATTTTCATCAGCGCTTTTGCATCCATTGCTTCAAATGCATTATCTGAATAACCAATATGCAGGGCTTCGTTATCGATGGATTCGGTAAATTTTCTGGAGCGTATTTTATTGATACTGGTATTAACCACAATGCGTCTCATCCAGGTTTCCAGGCTACTCTGTCCGCGAAAAGCTGACATATTATCAAATATTTTTACAAACGCTTCCATCAATACATCTTCCGCATCTTCACGGTTTTGACAATAGCGAATACTCACGGTTAACAATCGGGTGGCGTAGAGATTCCACAGCGCTTCCTGGCATTTCCGGTCTTCCCGTATACATCCATCGACCAACTGTTGCTCTGTCATTGCCAATTTTTTTTAGGTTGAGCATTGCCTTCCTGTCATACAAAGACAATAGGAACACGTCAAATGCTGCTTAGCTATTCAAAATTATTTTAAAAATACGAAAAAAATACCAAATTTCCAAATAATACTGAACGATTGAGGGTTTAAATTTGCACGTCTCCGATACGCCTTTGAAAAATGTCATTCTCATACTTTATTGCTGCTTAATCGCTGTTTTTGGCGTTTATGCCCAGGAAAAACCATTTACTCCAACTTCCTCTCAGGCCAAATGGGCAGACAGCGTATTAAAGACTTTGCCTTTGCGCAAACAAATCGGGCAAATGATGATGGTGGCCGTTTGGAGCAACAAGGGTGCAGAGCAAATAGATGAGACTGAAAAACTGATTTATCAGTATGGCATAGGCGGATTGTGTTTTTTTCAGGGTCATCCCTTAAAGCAGGCCTATCAGGCCAATTATTACCAGCAGATATCTGCCATTCCCATGCTCGTTTCTATGGATGCAGAATGGGGGCTGGCCATGCGGCTGAAAATGTTACCCAAGTTTCCTTACCAAATGACCCTGGGAGCTACCGGCGATGAGCAACTTATTTTTAATACCGGAAAGGCAATGGGTTTGCAATGTAAACGATTGGGTGTACACATCAGTTTTTCGCCGGTGGCCGATATTAACACCAACCCTGCTAATCCCATTATTGGTTTCAGAAGCTTTGGAGCTTCTCCCGAAAAAGTGAGCCGTTATGCCAGTATCATGAACCAAGGAATTCAAAGTACGGGTATTATTGCCTGTGCCAAACATTTTCCCGGACATGGCGACAGTGAAACTGACAGCCACAAGGAGCTGCCCACCATACAGGCCTCTGCAGGCAGACTTGACAGCATAGAGCTGACACCCTTCAAGGCATTGTTCCGTACGGGAGTAGGCAGCGTAATGATTGCCCACCTCGCTGTTCCGGCACTGGATACTGCTGCTAATACGCCTGCCAGCCTTTCCAGGCCCATCGTAACAGAATTACTGAAAGAAAAAATGGGCTATAAAGGGCTTGTGATTACTGACGCCCTCAATATGAAAGGGGTTTCATCCCTGTACGGCCCGGGATATGCAGAGGCAAAGGCGGCACTTGCAGGGAATGACATATTGCTGTTCCCGGAGAACGTTCCGCTTGCAGTAGATTTAATTGAGAATATGGTTCGCACAGGACAAATTGACAGTGCAGAACTTAGCCATCGGGTGCTGAAAATCCTTCAGTATAAAGCCATGGTCGGACTTCAATTCTACAAGCCCATTCCGACAGAAAATCTGGTAGCTGACCTAAATAATGCCTTCAGCGCACCTGAACAAGCCATTACAGTATGCAAGGATCAATGGGGTTATTTGCCATTTACCCCACATACCCGCACAAAAACAGCTTGGGTTGGGATTGGCAAAAGCAGCACTTACCCATTCGCAGAGGCGCTTCAACTGCAACACCATTTCACCCCTTATTTACTGCATAGAGACAGTTCGGAAGGTTATTTCAAAAGCATCCTAGATTCCATAATTGGCTACAATGAACGAATAATTATCAGTCTGCATGATCAGCCGCTATGGGGAAAAGACAGAAATTCGGTATCTAATCATATTGTACAGTTCATCGAGGCAGCGCTAAAAGCTCGACCCGGCGCACTGGTTATATTTGGCAATCCCTACTTATTGCAACAATTTCAAGGAATTCCCTGCAGCATAGTTACCTATGAAGATGGGATAAACTATCAGGAAACCACTGCTAAAATCCTGTTTGGCTCATCAGCATCGCTTGGGCACCTACCTGTAAGCATATTGCCCGATTTTAAGGAAGGAACCGGTTTAAAAACGCAAACGCATTCGGAACAATACACTTTTGAGAACCCTTTAAAAAACGGATTTAGCCGCGATTTCAGTCCTGCGCTTGACAGTTTGCTAAACCATTACCACCAAGTTGTAAAAGCTACACCGGGAGGGCAGGTATTGGTGATGAAAAACGGCCAATGCGTTTATAATCGCGCTTATGGTGGATTTGACTACGCAAATTCACGAGCGGTAAAAGCAACAGATTTATATGACCTTGCATCGGTGACCAAGGTGGCTGCTACCACATTGTGCGTGATGAAATTATATGAAAACAAACAACTAAAGCTGGATGCCCATTTGCACAATTACCTGCCGGAACTCACCAAAACCAACAAGGGTAAAATAACTATAAGGCAATTGCTTACACACAGCGCAGGTCTCCAGGCATTTATTCCATTTTACAAAGAGGCCATGACTCAGCCGGGCTTGTTCAGTAAATACAAAGACAACCATCATACGATGCAGATTGCAGATTCCCTGTGGATGAGACAAAGCTATACCGACACTCTCTGGCAAAAAATCATTGACTCTGAAATTAAACACAAAGGTGAATTTCTGTACAGTGATCTGGGCTTTATTATGTTGGGGAAAATTGTTGAGCGGGTTTCAGGAATGACGGTTTCGAAATTTGCCCAAACCCATTTTTATGAGCCGATGCGTTTGAGGCGCACCCTTTTCAAACCATCAGAAAGATATTTCCCGAATGAGATTGCACCAACGACTGAAGATAATTACTTCAGGAAACAACGCATTCAGGGTTATGTACATGACCCCACAGCCGCCATGCTGGGTGGAATTGCAGGTCATGCGGGTTTATTTTCCAATGCCACCGAACTGGCCAAAATCATGCAAATGCTTTGCAATGGCGGACAACTGGAGGGAAAACAACTGCTCAAACCTTCCACTGTTTTACTCTTTACTTCGGCACAAAAAGGCACCCACAGAGGGCTTGGCTTTGATAAACCCAATAGACAAAAAGGGGTTAAGGCCAATATTTCCGATAAAATTCCGGGGACTTTGTTTGGACACAGCGGATTTACCGGCAACTGGGCATGGGCAGACCCTGCCAATCAACTCGTATTTGTATTTCTCAGCAACCGAACATATCCGGATGAGCAAAACAAAAAACTCATTCAGGAAAATGTGAGGACCAAGGCCATTGAAATTGTTTATTCGGCGCTTAGTCCCTGATAAAATCCTGCGGTGATAACCCGGCCATATTCCCGCTACTCATGAGCAACAGGATGTTTTTTTTGCTGTCATCCCACACAAGGCCAACGGCTTCTTTCAAATGTTCCGGGTTGCTGAATTCTTGGCAATTTCCAACCTGATTAGCGATATAACCGGGTTCGGGAACAGGCATTCTTTTTAACTCAAAAACATGGGGATCATAGAGTACAAATGCATGGTCCGCAGGCGACAGGGTATTGCGATAACCGGGTAAAAATGCCGGCTGTAAGCTACTGTATGTATGCAATTCAAATACTGCAATCAGGTTATCATTGGGATATTGCTCTCGAACGGCCTCTACGGTAGCCCTTACCTTGCTGGGTGCATGGGCAAAATCACGGTAAACAATGGTTGCAGCCGTTTCCAATACCTTTTCCAATCGTTTGGCAGTTCCACCAAAGGACTGCATTGCGGTCCAGAAACGGTGCGAATCGATTCCCAGTTCTGCTGCCAGTAATGCCACACCGGCGGCATTTTGTAAATTGTGTCTGCCAAATATTGAAAGTGAATATTCATGGCCATTAACATGCACAATACAGCCGCCAGGTACAGCGCTAAAATGCGGCTCCCGATAGGATTGATTGAAAAAATCACTTGCATCAGCCAATTTTCTCAAATCCTCATCCCCTTCGTACCAAAACCAATGCGCACCCGGTTGTAAGGTTTTTATAAAGATATCAAACTGCGCCACATAATTCTCGAAGGTTGGAAATACATTGATATGGTCCCATGCAACCCCCGTGAGCATAGCCAGATGGGGCTTGTAGACATGAAATTTGGGGACAGGATGCAAGGCAGAAGTAAGGTATTCATCACCCTCAATAATTATAACCGGGGCATCACTCAGTTTCACCATTCGCTCAAAGCCCGGAAGTTGTGAACCCACCAGGTAGTCGAATTCCAGGCCACATTCCCTTAAAACGTGCATCAACATGGCTGTAGAGGTGGTTTTTCCATGGCTACCGCCAATTACAACGCGCTTTTTATTTTCGGCATGCCGAAATACAAACTCCGGGAACGAATAAATGGGTAGGCCCAATTGCTGTGCTTTGATTAATTCGGGATTGTCAGACCGCGCATGCATACCCAGAATGATTCCATCAAGCGCATCATGCACCTTTTCCGGGAACCATCCGAAAGTATCCGGCAACAGCCCTGCCTGTTCTAAACGGGTTTTTGCGGGGTCAAATATCTCATCATCACTGCCGGTGATGTTATGACCATGCGCCTGCAATTCCAGCGCCATATTATGCATAACAGCTCCGCCCATGGCAATAACGTGATAAGACTTTTGGGATGTATTCATGAATGTATCAAAACTACAGACAGTGCAGGGTAAATAATGTGATTGAGTTATTCACACCGGTTGATTTATTCATAAAAAATCATTATATTTGATAGTTAATGGCCAACCTGAGTGATTTGCTCGCAGAATACGGCAAAAGCCACACCAATGCTGTCAATAAAACAATACATTTCTTTTGTGTTCCTGCCATCTTCTGGTCTGTGAGTGCGCTATTGCATTCAGTTCAATGGGCCACATTTTCACCAACATACCTAAACGGGCTTGATATTCCTGCGCTGGCCGCTGTTTTATTGTATTATGCGCGGCTATCACCCTCACTTTCAATCGGATTTGGCATTTGGGGCCTGTGTTGCGTATTGCTGAGCCAAACAATAGAAAATCTCAATTTCTCATTATTAACCATTGCCCTGATTGTATTTACGCTGGCGTGGATTGGACAATTCATCGGTCATCATATAGAAGGTAAAAAACCGTCATTTGTGAAAGATCTGCAATTTCTATTGATTGGGCCTGCATGGCTGATGCATTTTATTTATCAAAAATCCGGAATTAAGTACTAATTACGTGATGGTTTTAGCAAAACAAATCCATAATAAAATGCTTACTTTTGCAAAACTTTTTAAGCACCTATGAAAGTCCTGGTTTGCATGAGCGTGGTACCCGATACCACCACTAAAATTACCTTCACCAATAACGACACAACCTTTAACACTCAGGGAGTGCAGTTCATCATGAATCCATACGATGAGCTGGCCCTCACAAAAGCCCTGGATATAGCGGAACCTGTCGGCGGTGCGGTCACCATCATTCACGTGGGCCCTGCAGATGCTGAGCCCGCTATTCGAAAGGCCCTGAGTATGGGCGCTACCGATGCGGTTAGGATTAATGCCACGCCTACGGATGCGCAGTTTGTTGCAGAACAAATTGCGGCCTATGCCAGAGACAAAGCGTTCGATTTTATCATGACCGGGCGTGAAAGTATCGATTACAACAGCGGTGCGGTCTGTGGCCTGCTCGGAGCGTTGCTGGCTATTCCCAGCATTAATGTAATCACCCAGCTTACAGTCACCGATAAAACTGCCCACCTGGAAAGGGACATTGACGGCGGAAGAGAAACACTTACCTGTTCATTGCCTTTCGTGGCCAGCGCCCAGAAAGATTTGTGCGAACCCCGCATACCCAATATGCGCGGCATCATGGCAGCCAGAACCAAACCCCTTCAGGTAGTGGAACCTACCGGCAGTTCCAACCATGCTGTTTACAGCCGTTTTGAGTTACCGCAGCCCAAACAGGGAGTGAGGATGATCAGTGCTGATAATCCCGAAGAATTATTACATTTGTTAAGAAACGAAGCCAAAGTCATTTAATACTATTCTAATATGTCAGTTATCATATTTGCGGAAACCCGCGATCAACAATACAAAAAATCTACACTGGAAGCCGTTTCCTACGGAAAGGAAGTTGCAACAAAAACAGGGGGTAAGGTAATTGCTGTGAGCATGGGGAATGCCTCTGACCCTTCTATACTGGGAAACTACGGTGCAGATGAAGTTATCACCCTTCACAGTGATGCTTTTGCGGCTTTTAGTCCTGAGATTTATGCGGCTGCATTTGCGGAAGTATGTAAAAATCAGGGCGGAAAAACCATTATTATTTCCAACACCTATAGCGGAAAAAGCATTTCAGGGAGAGTAGCGGTTCTGCTGCAGGCGGCACTGGCTACCAATGTGGTGGATTATCCTGACACCACCTCCGGTTTTCGCATCAAAAGGGGCGTATTTAGCGGAAAAGCGTTTGCCTATGTTGAATTACAATCTGAAACCAAAGTACTGGCCATCACGCCCAATTCGGTAGAAATAAAAACCTACGCTACAAGCGCTGCTGTGTCGGCCTATCAGCCGACCTCTCTTCCTGCTTCGGCCACCCGAATTGAAAGTACGCAAACCGTTAGCGGCAAAGTTCCATTGACTGAAGCAGAAATTGTGGTTTCTGCCGGCCGTGGAATGAAAGGCCCTGAAAACTGGCATATGGTAGAAGAGCTGGCTACATCACTGGGTGCTGCTACGGCCTGTTCCAAGCCGGTAAGTGACATGCACTGGCGCCCTCACAGCGAGCACGTAGGGCAAACCGGTATTACCATCAAACCCAATTTATACATCGCCATCGGCATCAGCGGAGCCATTCAGCACCTTGCCGGTGTGAGCAGCAGCAAAGTAATCGTGGTTATCAATAAAGATGCAGAAGCACCTTTCTTCAAAGCCGCTGATTATGGTATTGTAGGTGATGCGTTTGAAGTGTTGCCCAAATTAATTCAGGCTGCAAAAACAGCTACCGCCAGCTAAGTAAGAACATGAGCGACAAAATTGCCCTGGATATTGTTTCTATTTTACCCGCACACTCTCATGGTGCTTATACCCTGGTGTTGGGTGAACAGAAGGGAAACCGCAAACTTCCGGTGCTTATCGGGGCTTTTGAAGCACAGGCCATTGCCATGGAAATTGAGGGTATGAAGCCCAGTCGTCCCCTCACCCACGATTTGTTTGTGCAGGCCATGCAAGCCATGGATGTGGAGGTGGAAGAGGTGATGATTACTGACCTGCAGGAAGGTATTTTTTTCTCCAGAATACGTTGCAAAAGAGGATTTGATAGTTTTGAACTTGACAGCCGCACCAGCGATGCCATTGCATTGGCCACAAAATTCAAATGTCCGATTTACGTTACTGCAAAAATCATGGATGAGGCAGCCTATGACGGAGACGAGAGCGAGGTTGAATCCGCGGACAGCCCAGGAAGGATGGCCCATGAGGAACTGATACCCGGTTCTAAATCGCATGCCGGACTTGAGTCATACTCCATTGAGGAGCTGGAAGCTATGCTGGAGGAATCTATCCGCGATGAGGACTACACCCGTGCCGCTAAAATCAGGGATGAAATTAAAAAAAGAACTGCATAGCGCTGCACTTTTCACCGCCATCATCTTCTGCTGTTCCGGATTTACGGGCAGGTGGCCTTTACCTCAGGGAAAACTATATGGTTTGTGGCAATACAGTGCCATTTATAAAAACGGCAAAAACATACTAATACCTTCCGGGGAAGACACCATGTTGCTTAACCCGACAAAATCAACATTCCATTACCATATAAAATCACTCAATAAAAGCTTTAGCGGCGCTTTTCAGACCATTTCATCACCTTTGGATAGTTCTCCCTATCAAACATCACTATGGTTTCAATACAGCCCTTCCAAAGGCATCCGGAGATTCCATATTATGGCATTAAATGATGACAGTCTGGTCATTAGGGAAGGTCATACCACCTTTCACTATCGAAGAAATAAACCATGAATATGTTCTTATATCAGGGTTTGTGGCTATCCGGTGATGAACCTAATTTGCCCCTAAATAGCCGTTCATACCGCTACGGCGATGGCTTTTTTGAAAGCATGCGATTTGAACTTGGGTGCATACAATATGCTGATTTACATGCAAACAGGATCAGGAAAGCTGCCATGCTATTAAAAATGGAACTTCCGGCTGACTTTAATTTACAGCACATTGAACTGGATATTCAGGAACTTTTACAGACAAAAAATATTGCATCTGCCTCGGTAAGGTGCACCTTTTTCAGGGAGGGTGAAGGACTTTACACCCCAAAAAATGCAAATACACAGTTCATTACAGAAGTAAAATCAACCGACTTCAGGGGTTATCCACTCAATGAAAATGGGCTTACACTGGGTTTATTCAGTGAACTGACCAAGAATGCCAATTACACCAGCACCATCAAAACCAACAGTGCCCTCACCTATGTGTTGGCCGGTATTTATGCAGCAGAAAATCATTGGGACGAATGCGTAATCCTCAACGATCATGGCAGAATTGCGGAAACTGTTTCCAGCAATATATTCACTGTGAACGGCGATTTTATTACCACGCCACCACTTAGCGAGTATTGTGTTGATGGTGTTATGAGGAAAGTTGTTGTTCAACTGGCAGGAGTATATGGTTACAGCTTGCGTGAGAACCCGATCACAGCTATTGACCTGAGTGCCGCTGACGAAATTTTCATTAGCAATGCAGTAAAAGGCATACAGTGGGTGGGCGCATACGGTGGTAAAACCTATAAAAATGCGACATCCAAAAAACTGTCAGACCTGTTGAACAAAGCGTTTACACCGACATAAAATAGACTCAATCGGCAACAACAGTCAAATTTGAACAAAATACTTTTATTTGGCTAAGTAAAATACAGATAAAAATGCTTCTCATAAAGGCATTAACGTATTGAAAACAGTAAACCTAATTTTAATGACACAAACGTTAGCGGCTCATTATACGTTTGGGTCTCTGTGGGTTTACTGCTATCAAACCCTGAGAGGGATGGATCGTTGATGAGGCCTTTTTTTTGAATCTGATTTTCTGTTAAATAATGTAATTCCCGCTGTGACAATGGAATAGTCCCATCAGAAGGTGTTAAAACCCGACTTTTTCTTTTAACCTGCATCCATCCTGCACTTAGCCCGGCAAATAGTGAAGTACTTCCCTTTGTCCATAAGGCAATTTCCTGTTGAATGCTAATTCCGGGATTATTGCTATATTGAATATGAGAAACCTGCTCAGTATTCGCTGCGGTAACCTTATTTTCTGAACCCCGGGTATAAAAGGGGAACAACACTGTTAATCCTGTGGATGCGGCCATACTTTTTATGGTATACTCAACAGAAACACCTAAATCAAGGGTAATCATTTCATGCTTCATCCACGTGTAGCCGATGTTGACAGAATCGGTGGTATACATCATGGTACCTGAGCGGCTTTTCCAATATGACAAGCCGGACTGGAATGCAGTCTTCATGCTATCCGGTCTAAACTTGTATCCGGCAGTTACTTTATATCCACCCAATGTGTAGGGTTTGGACCGGGCATTTTCCAGCAATAGCGGTGATAATTCCTGGGTAGAGGCAGCGTGTGTATTTACACCGTAACGATAGGCAACATCCGCAACCCATTGAGAAAACAATGTATCCGGATTAAAAAAGCATAGAAACAGCCATGCTGTCACTATGCCGATTCTTCCGGACGGCTTTATCATGATTCTGAATGAAAGGGATAACGGTAATCCTTGGTTGGCACAAAGGTTTCTTTGATGGTACGCTGATTGACCCAGCGCAACAGGTTCACTTTGCTACCGGCCTTGTCATTGGTACCACTGCCACGGGCACCACCAAAGGGTTGCTGCCCTACCACGGCACCGGTGGGCTTATCATTGATATAGAAGTTTCCGGCTGCGTTGCGCAATGCATGGGTGGCCTGGGCTATTTCATACCTGTCCTGTGCGATAATGGCACCGGTCAGCGCATACTCTCCGGTTTGATCCACTGTGTTGAAGATGGCAGGCCATTCACTATCCTCATACACCCAGATGGTGAGCACGGGGCCAAAAATTTCTTCGCACATGGTGGTATAATCCGGGCTTGGCGCCATTAAAATGGTAGGATTAATAAAAAATCCTTTGGATTTATCATAGGTTCCGCCCCACAATACCTCTACCCCATCTTGTTTGGCTTTATCAATGTAACTGCTGATTTTATCGAAGGCGCGCTCGTCAATTACGGCGTTCACAAAATTGCTGAAATCCTCCGTGGGTCCCACTTTCAGGGTTGCCATTTCCTTCAGGAGCTTATCCTTAACGGCAGGCCAGATACTTCGAGGAATGTAGGTGCGTGATGCAGCAGAACATTTTTGTCCCTGAAATTCAAATGCACCGCGCACCATGGCAGCCACCAGCACATCCACATCCGCCGAGTTATGGGCAAGAATAAAATCTTTACCGCCGGTTTCACCCACAATGCGGGGATAGCTTTTATACTTGGATATATTTTGTCCAATGGTATTCCAAATGTGGCGAAATACCCCGGTGCTTCCGGTAAAGTGGATACCGGCAAATTCCGGGTGATTAAAAATCACATCGCCTGCATCAGGACCGGAAACATAGACCAGATTGATAACGCCGTCGGGCAGTCCGGCCTCTTTGAAAACCTTCATCAACACATTGGCACTGTAGATTTGGGTATCGGCGGGCTTCCATACCACCACATTGCCCATCATGGCTGCACTGGTAGGCAAATTGCCTGCAATTGCAGTGAAATTAAAAGGGGTAAGTGCAAATACAAATCCTTCCAGCGGACGGTATTCCAGTCGGTTCCAGATGCCTTTGCTATTGGCAGTGGGTTGCTCACCATAAATTTCGGCCATGTAATGCACATTGAAACGCAGAAAATCAATCATCTCGCAGGCGGAATCAATTTCTGCCTGATAGGCATTTTTGCTTTGTGCCAGCATGGTGGCAGCATTGATTTCATAGCGGTATGGCCCGGCCAGCAATTCGGCGGCTTTTAAAAAGATGGAAGCGCGTTGCTCCCATGGCATGTTTTCCCATGATTCTTTGGCTTTCAGCGCTGCCTGTATGGCTTGTTGCACATGTTCCTTGTTCCCACGATGAAAAAATCCGATTTTGTGACCTCTGTCATGTGGAGGATAAATATCAAAAGTGTTTCCGGTGCGAATTTCGGCGCCATCAATGTACATGGGGATATCCTCTACCCTGCTCCTGGCTTTCTGCAGGGCATTTTTCAATGCTACTCGTTCTTTGGTGCCGGGTGCATATTCATTCACATGCTCATTGATCGGAAATGGGATTTTAAAAAAACCGTTCATAGTATTTCATGCAAATTTACAATAAAAACGCCGGTAATCGCCATAAAACCGATGAGTTCATTCGTCCAATTAACAATATTAACTTAACCTTTGTGATGTAATTTTGAAGGGTGAAATATTTGAAAACAATTACCATTATGCTGTGGTGTATGGGCTATATGGGTGCCGCTTTTGCCGTACCCAATAAACCCCGCAAACCCAAAAATATCATATTGATGATTGGCGACGGAACCGGGCTGGTTCATTTGTACGCTGCATATACGGCTAAAGGTGGGCATTTGAATATTTACGATTATGCAAAAGCCCTTGGATTGAGCATTACAGCTTCATTTGACGATTACATTACAGACAGCGCAGCGGGTGCAACCGCCATTTCTACCGGCAAAAAAACCCGCAATGGGATGATTGGCATGGGACCGGACAGCAGTTCTCTCAAAACCATTTCAGAATCGGCCTATGATAAAGGATTAAGTACAGGCGCTGTTGTTAGCTGCGAATTGCCCCATGCTACCCCGGCATCTTTTTACGCCCACCAGCCATCCAGAAAAATGTATAGTCAGATTGCGGCTGATATGACCCTTAACCCTGCGTCCTCCATCCTCATTGGTGGTGGTTTGCCCTATTTTGATACCCTGGCATTGAAAAAAGCCGGATACAGCATATCAGTAGGTGCAGAAGCCATGGAAAGAAACCATGGCAAAAGACAGGTCTGCTTTACAGACCCCTTCAAAGAACCTTTGCCTGCACCAGCACGAGGCCCCATACTGACCAAGGGTTCCATGCATGCAATCCAACATTTATCGCAAAATAAAAACGGCTTTTTTCTCATGATTGAAGGCAGTCAGATTGACTGGGGTGCCCACAATAATGACAGTGCCCACACCATTGCCGAAGCCATAGATTTTGACAATGCCGCAGGAGAGGTATTGAAATGGGCTCAAAAAGACAGAAACACCCTGGTTATCATTACGGCAGACCATGAGTGCGGCGGACTGACCTTGCATGGATATGATAAATCAAGCAACAGACCGGTGATGCATTTCAGTTCTGGTCATCACACCGCAGAGCCGGTTCCTGTGTATGCATTCGGGCCGGGTGCGGAAGTATTTATTGGGGTATACCAAAACACAGAGATTTATCATAAAATGATGAAATTGCTGGGACTGTAGTTCCGTAAATGGCCTATTTTCGCTTCGTGAAATTCTGCATCATCATACCTGCGCGATATGCGAGTACCCGCTTTCCGGGCAAACCGCTTGCGGATATAGTCGGTATGAGCATGATACAGCGTGTGTGGGAAGCTGCATCTGCTTGTCCGGGTCATACCGGAATAGCAGTGGCCACGGACGATGAGCGGATTGCCTCGCATGTAAACGCTTTTGGAACGGCCATCATGACCAGTGAAACACATCCAAGCGGAACAGACCGTTGCATGGAGGCCTTTGAAAAATCAGGGTTTGATGCCGATGTGATTGTGAATATTCAGGGCGATGAGCCCTTTATCAGGCCGGAACAGATTTTAGCGCTGGTTTCTATGTTTGAAAAACCCGAAGTTCAGATTGCTACCCTCAAGAAAAAAATCAATGAATCGGCGGATGTGAACAATCCGAATGTGGTAAAGGTGGTGACAGATAAGAACGATAAGGCGCTGTATTTCAGCCGAAGCAGCATTCCCTTCAACAGGGAAAACGACACTGAGCCTCAATATTACAGGCACATAGGTATGTATGCCTACCGCGCTTCAGTTTTAAAAGAAATTACACAGTTGCCGCCATCATCGCTGGAACTGACCGAAAAGCTGGAGCAGTTGCGCTGGTTGGAAAACGGCTATCACATTGCGGTGACAGAAACGCAGTGGCAAAGTCCTGCGGTGGATACACCGGAGGATCTGGAGAAGGCCAGGTTGTTTTTGGGTAAATAAGCATTTTTATCAATACCTGGCCCGAAGTCGGGAGACTTCGGGTAGCAACCCAAAAGAAAGAGGCACTGCGTTATTTTTTTATTTTCCTCACGTCAACTTGCAGCGAGCTGCTAACTATCTAGGAACCGGATTGGCTACGCCCATCCTTAAGGGGGGAGTTACAAACTTCAGAATGCAACCTTTTGCAAAGGTTGTTTTTATATGGACCTTTTTGCCTCTCGCAAGCGGCGGCAAAGTGGGTCCATAAAAAAAATACCCCGCTGTGCGGGGTACATTCTTTCGTTTGAGGTCGGAACCGGATTCGAACCGGTGTAGAGGGTTTTGCAGACCCGTGCCTAGCCTCTCGGCCATCCGACCATTGGGGGTGCAAATATACGACAATTATGCGATTTTCGCATTGAAAGACTGCCTTAAAATACACGGATGAGGCCTAACCATAAAAAAAGGCCGTTTGCACGGCCTTTTTTTTAAGGAAATACGTTGTTAAGCCCCAATCATGGCCTTGTAATCAGTAGCAGACATCAGTCCGTCCAATTCTGAGGCATTGCTGAGTTTTACCTTTACCATCCAGCCGCTGCCGTAGGCATCGCTATTTACGCTTTCAGGAGCGCTGTCCATGCCGGAGTTAACCTCCAGGATTTCTCCGCTGATGGGCATGTAAAGGTCGCTCACGGTTTTTACCGCTTCTACCGTTCCAAACACATCGTGCTGGCTCAGACTCTCGCCCTGGGTTGAAATGTCAACAAATACGATATCACCCAATTCAGACTGGGCAAAATCGGTAATGCCAACGGTGGCTACATCGCCTTCCACGCTGATCCACTCGTGATCTTTGGTGTACTTAAGATTTTCTGGAAAGTTCATATTCAGGTTATTTCTTTTTTGGTTGTTTTTTTCTCCCAGATCATTCCCAGGAGTTTACTTAATGTCTCTTTCAATTCAGTTCTGGGAACAATAAAGTCCAGGAAACCGTGCTCCAGCAGGAATTCCGAACTTTGGAATCCTTTGGGTAGATCTCTGCCGATGGTTTCGCGTATTACACGGGGACCGGCAAAACCAATCAGCGCCTCGGGTTCAGCAATGTTAAAGTCGCCCAGCATGGCAAAAGACGCGGTAACACCTCCTGTGGTGGGATTGGTCATCAAAGAGATGTAGGGAACCCCTGCTTTATGCAATAATGCCAGTTTAGCACTGGTTTTGGCCATTTGCATCAAACTAAATGCGGCTTCCATCATGCGCGCTCCACCACTTTTCGATATCATGAGAAATGGGATTTTATGTTCCAACGCATAATCGATGCCTCTGGCAATCTTCTCTCCTACTACGCTGCCCATACTACCGCCGATAAAGGCAAAATCCATACAGGAAATCACGATTTTCTGGTCGTTGATTTTTCCCGTGGCTGTGCGAACAGCATCGTTGAGGCCCGTCTTTTTTTGGGCTACCTTGGTTCTGTCTTTGTATGGTGCTGTATCGGTAAATTCAAGAGGATCTCCGCTGCTGAGGTTTTTGGCTATTTCTGTAAACTTTCCTTTATCGAAAAGTATTTCGAAATACTCATGAGATCCAATGCGGTCATGATATTGACATTGAGGACAAACATAATGGTTGTTCATCCAGTCTTTGCTGGGAACGATGGCTTTGCACCTTCCACATTTTTCCCAAAGCCCATCCGGGGTGGCCTTTTTGTCTTTGGTTTTGGTGAGGATACCCGACAATCTGCGCTGATACCATTTGGTGCTGTCAGCAGCGTAGTCGTCCTCTTCGTATTCTATCATGAGGAAGCAATATTACTGAAAAAAATTAAGCGATGGTGATGGTATTATCCAAATACACGTCCTGAATGGCATTCAGCAGTGCAACCCCTTCACCCATGGGTTTCTGGAAGGCCTTACGTCCGCTAATGAGTCCTGCACCACCGGCACGCTTATTGATAATGGCTGTGCTCACGGCTTCTGCCATATCTCCGGCGCCTTTACTTTCTCCACCACTGTTGATGAGCCCTGCACGACCCATATAGCAATTGGCCACCTGATAACGGCAAAGATCAATCGGGTGTTCGGTGGTGAGATCGCTATACACTTTTGGATGTGTTTTACCAAAGTTAATGGCGTTGTAACCACCATTGTTGGTTGGAAGCTTCTGCTTGATAATATCGGCTTGTATGGTCACACCCAAGTGATTGGCCTGCCCTGTAAGGTCTGCAGCCGTATGGTAATCCACACCGTCTTTTTTAAATCCATTATTGCGGAGATAACACCACAGAATGGTGCTCATACCCAGTTCATGGGCCATTTCAAACGCTGTAGAAACTTCCTGTATCTGACGAGCACTTTCATCGCTGCCAAAATAAATGGTGGCTCCTACGGCAGTAGCACCCAAATTCCAGGCTTCCTGAATGCTTCCGTACATAATTTGATCAAACTTATTGGGATAGCTCAGAATTTCATTGTGATTGATTTTCACAATGAACGGAATTTTGTGCGCGTATTTACGCGAATTGGCTGCAAGTACCCCAAAGGTAGATGCAACGGCATTACATCCGCCTTCTATGGCGAGCTTTATGATGTTTTCCGGATCAAAATAGATGGGATTGGGCGCAAATGATGCCCCAGCACTGTGTTCTATTCCCTGGTCTACAGGCAAAATGCTCATGTAACCGGTGCCTGACAGTCTTCCTGTATTATAAATTTGCTGTATGCTACGCAGCACCTGGGGGCTGCGGTTGGTTTGCGCAAATACCCTATCAATGAAATCAGGGCCCGGCAAATGCAGGTGATCTTTGGAAATGGTATTACAGGTGTGGTTTAGCAGACTTTCAGCGTCGTTGCCTAGCAGAGAGATAATGTTTGAACTGGCCATATTAAGTGCTTTTTTACGGTATTTTTGTAAAATATCACGGCAAAAATACACAAAATGACAGAAGTAAGCCCAATTTTAAACGCAAAGGATATGGAACATGCCTTTGAGATTCGCCGACAGGTATTTGTTATAGAACAAAAAGTGGACCCTGCAGAGGAATATGACGAGTATGAAAACAGCTGTACACACCTGCTGGCAAGGCATGCCGGAGTTCCTTGCGGTACTGCCAGAATCAGAAAAACCGAAAATGGCTACAAACTGGAACGCTTTGCCGTTTTGGCAGCATACAGAGGTAAAGGTGTAGGGGCAGCACTGGTTGGGGGGTGTCTACAACGTTTAGAAGCGGGCTCTTATGCCTACATGCACGCTCAGGAACATGCACTCCCATTTTATGCCAAACATGGATTTGAGGCCGAAGGGGAAAGATTCTGGGAGTGCGATATCCCCCACTTCAAGATGTGGAAAAAGATTTAATCTGCAGATTCGCCAATCTGCTGACGCCACATAGCATAATACAAACCCTTGGTTGACAGCAGTTCTTCGTGGGTACCCTGCTCTGTAATACAACCTTTTTCCAGCACATAAATACAGTCTGCGTGCATGATGGTGCTGAGTCTATGTGCAATCATCACGTTGATACGGTCTTTTTGATGGCTGATTTCACGAATGGTTTGGGTAATCTCTTTTTCTGTTAAACTGTCCAAAGCGCTGGTGGCCTCGTCAAAAACTAACAAATCAGGGTTTCTCAGCAATGCGCGTGCTATGGATATGCGCTGTTTTTCACCGCCCGAAACCTTAATTCCACCTTCCCCAATGGTCGTATTTAAGCCATTTTCACATCGGTTCAGCAAAGAATCAGCGGCTGATTTTCTCAAGGCCGATAGCATTTCTTCCTCCGTTGCATCGGGTTTAACAAATAACAAATTCTCTCGCAACGTACCGCTAAAAAGCTGACTTTCCTGGCTCACTACACCCAGTTTCATTCTTAAATCAGACAAACGTATGTCCCTTGAAGGAATATCGTTGTATTGTAATTCGCCGGTTTCGGGCTTGTAAAGACCTACCAGCAATTTTACGAGTGTGCTTTTGCCGCTGCCGCTGGGACCAACCACCGCGATGGTCTCGCCTTTCTTTAGTGTTATATTTATCTCATTCAATGCCCGCCTTGTGGAGGAGCGATGTCGAAAAGAGACATTTTTAAATTCAATTTTTTCAATCATACCAAGCTCCTTGGGATGCAAAGGTTCGGGCTCACGGGGTGTGTCCAGCAACTCACGATAACGACCCAAACTTACCTGTGCTTCACGCCAGGCCTGAATGAATGTGCCCATCTCCTGCAGAGGATTAAAGATGAAAAACGTGTAAAACAGAAACTGTATATACATACCGGGAGTGATGCGTGCGGTAAAAACCATCCAGCTGAGAAAAAGCAACAACAGGTTACGCATCAGATTTACGGTGGTACCTTGTACAAAACCCAGTGTCCGTATTTTCTTAACTTTTATCAGCTCCAGACCCAGTATTTTCAGTGTATTGAGGCGAATTCTTTGAATTTCCTGCCCAATGAGACCCAGGCTTTTAACGAGCTCAATATTCCTTAAACTTTCCGTGGTTGTGCCGGCCAATGCCCCTGTTTCGGCCACAATATTTTTCTGCACATATTTAATTTTTTTGCTTAAAAACGAACTCGACACACCCACCACCAGCATGGCGAATAGAAAAGCAGGTGCAATGAGCCAATGCACCATAAAACTGGCAATAAACACAACAAAAATACCTACCACACTGGTATATAATAACCCTACTGCCAGCGTCATGACCTTCTCCGTATCCATGCGTACTTTCTGCAATACATTCAGGGTTTCTCCGCTGCGACGGTCCTCAAAAACCTCAAATGGAAGCTCCATGGTATGCCTAATTCCGTCCATAAAAAGATTGGCTCCCACCTGCTGCATGGCCACATTGATAAAATAATCTTGAAGGTTTTTTGCAATTCGACTCACCATGGCGAAGGAAATGCCAACAAGCAGCCAACTGATTACACCCACTATGAAATCTGATTGCCCATACTGACTGTATTTAAGCAAATACTGGTCTATGATATTTCTTCCCACCCATGGATCCAGCATGGAAAAAATCTGGGAAACCGAAGCCAGAATTAAAGCCAAAATAATGATGCCGGAGCGTGGCTTGATGTATTGAAACAGCAACTTCAAAATTTGTTTCAACAAATATATGGAAAATTATCGAGATTTCAGCTTATTTGACAACCATGACGAAAATGCACAGATTATGAGGCCCAGGCTTTCTCTCGCCCTCTCTGTATTTTGATTCATCATGGTATCTCCCAGGCCCTCCCATTTTTCCGGCCATTGCAAAGCAGCAAAAAATAAAGGAAAAACCATGGCAACCAGGTACCAGATGGTATTGAGCGGTCTGATTATAGCTGAAACCACCAACAGAGCGTAAATCAGGTATACTGCAATCCACAACCCTGCATCGGAATCGTTATATTGCACGGCTGCAAAACCCAGAAGCATAAAAAAAAGTAAGAATAACAGGGTTCTTTTCATAGGTTATTTGGTTCTGTTTACCAGCATAATCAGCGGTGTACCTTTGGAAAAACGGGCAGCATCCTCGGTGCTCATAAAACTTTGGGGTCCCCGGCTAAAATTGCCCAGAACTACGTCCTCATCCCCATCACCGTCAATATCCCCGGCATCCATGGTAAGCCAACGACCCAGCTGGTATCCTTTTATTTTAAAGGGTTTGAATGTGAGGTTTCCGGTATTTTCAAAATACAGCAGCGCTTCTTCGGGTTGCTGCAGATAATCAGCAAAGAATGAAATACTCACCATATCCAAATCTCCATCAAGATCAAAATCCCTAAGCATAAAGCGATAGGCACCATTTATGGGGTAAAACCAGCTTTGTTTGAACTGATTTTTTCCGTCATTCAGATAAATGTAAATACCATGATAAGGTTTAAGAATGACCGAATAATCGGCATTATCACCGCAGGCATACACAATATCAGGGTGCCCGTCATTATTAACATCCTCAATTTCGAACCAGGAAGACCCGTTGACGGGCAATAACTCCATTAAACGCTTCTCTGAATAATTTCCATTACCCTCATTGGTGTAAAGATAAATACCCTCAATTCCCTGAGCAAACAGCGCCAATATATCCTGCTTACCATCCTTATTCCAGTCATAGATGAGCGAACGAATGCAACCCGGTTCTTTACGCAGGACCTTGGAGACATTGCCATTGCTGCCATACACAGACAAATCCCCCACGAGGTGACCAAAATTATTAATTAGATAATCATTGCCCATGCGATGTGCCTGCACCGGCCTTGCCAGCTTATCAGCCTTGGGGGCTGCTGCTTTTTGGGTTGCCGGGTTCACTTCCAGCAGTTGACCTGTTCTATCATTCGAAGGGAATACAGATCCCATGCAAGTGAGCAGCCATTGATTGGGGCGTGAAATATCGCACCATACAGGCGCGCTGGGCACATCCATGATCCATTTGGCTGATAGATCTTTATTCAGTACCACCAGCTGATTATCTGATTCTCCTGCCACACCGGCGAGAATTTGTTGATATTCCGGCACTATTTTTACGAAAGTGGCAATAGGCGGACCGCTTTGTTGCACAGAGGGTATCATGGCATCAAACAGGCGCGTTTCCTCTCCAATGGGAACATTGCGCTGCTGCGCAGGAAGTGATTCGGGGGCTTTTACGTAAAAATAATTAATGATTTTCCTCATCAAATCCGGCTCGATGGTGGGTTTTTCAGGATAGATGCCTGCCGGCACTTTGGGATCATCTTTTTCAGAGTAAAAGGTGACTCCATCCAGCTCGTAAATCCCCATTTTTGCGGCCATTACCGGAAGTACTTTTTCTTTCCAGGTGTATTTATCCAGTTTATCAGGAGGCACCCAAATGTGGCAAGACGAACACACGGCTTTCACGGTGGCTTCTACTGAATCGGCCTGTTTTACCAGGGATTCATCGATATCAGTGGAACCATCATTGCCGCCTCCGCAGGCAGCAAGCACTATTGTCAAAACAACCAATGAAAATTTGCTCACTTTTTCTTGCAAATTTCGGTAATTTTCACTATCTTTATTGTTCATTGTGTACTTCCCCGTAAAATTTCAGTAACCCGGACATGATGGTTTTGATTTCGTAGTGTTTTTCAATCAGCAATGTGGCATTGTTAATCAGCTTTTCTCTCAGTGCTACATCGGTTTGCAAACGCAGCATGGCATCAGCAAATTCTTCCGGGGTGTTGGCCAAAAGCAATTCTACTTCAGAATGGGCATCAATACCCTGAATGCCTATGTCTGTGCTAATCACAGGGACCCCCAAATTAAATCCTTCCAAAATTTTCACCCGAATACCTCCTGCGGCAAAAACCGGCACCACCATAATTCCATGGGTTTGAATGAAGTCAGCGGCATTGCTGATTTCCCCATGTATTTGAATTCCCTCTCCCCTAAAACTTGCATCATCTTTTTGCAGTCCTTTGCCTGCAAGATGCAATACTGCCTGAGGCAATTTACTTCTCACTTTGGGCCATACCTTTTCAACCAGCCATTTCACGGCCTCTACATTGGGCATCCATTCCATACTACCCAAATGAAAAAAGGAATTTTCAGTAAAAATCACCGCGTTATGATTTACGTGTTCCTGACCCACCGGAAGCATATACATGGGCTTGCCGGGGGCTATTTTTTCAAAGATATCCCTGTCTGACGGCGCTATGGGAATAATGGCGTCTACCGCATTTAGCACGCGTTTCTCATAGCGTTCTAGTTGCGATGCCAACAGGTTGAAATACATCTTCTTCAGCAAATTGGAGCTACCCGCCGCCAACCGTTTCCAAATCTGAAACTCTGCGTTATGTTGTCGTAGTGAAACAGGTATACCCGTTTCGCGGATTGTGGCAAGAAAAGGGCTGGCGTATAACCCTTCTAATTGCACCCAATCGAATTTTTCCTGCCTCAGCAATTCTTTCAACGCCTGGTTTGCTTTTGCGCTCTCAAAACGGGAGATGTTGTAGTTTTTGCCCGATAGTAATGCCTTCATTGCGCCCAACATGGTAGGATTTGCATCCAGCGGCACATCGATTACCCTGCAGAAATTGAAATGTTCTGCTATTTGAGCGGGAGCTACATGGTGTTTTCGGGTATTGAAGCTAAAATACACGATGTCTGTTCCCTGTGCAGCCAATTCTTTCAGCATTTGATAGGTGGCAATAGCACCGCCATCCTTCAATGGCCAGGGAATGCGGCTACCCACTACGAGCAATTTCATGATCGGTTTCTTTTCAGATACATCAACAGACGAAGTGTTTTCTTTCCGCCCGCTTCGTTATTCCCATTTTCCTGATTCACCGTTACCCAGAAAAGACGGTTAAAGAATTTCTGATAGGCCTCTAGACTTAGGATGGAACTGTCTGAAGCTGCCTTAACGGTGATATAAAGGCCGATCGGAAACAAGATAGCACTGCTCATCCACATTCCGGCCCAAATTGGGAGAACACCCTCCTTGCCTATTTTTTCTCCCACCAGGTTGATGGCATAGAACAGCACAAACAGCAATACACTGATCACCAGTGGCATGCCAATTCCACCCTTGCGAATAATGGCACCCAGTGGGGCTGAAATGAGAAACAGCATAATTAACAGCACAGACAAAGTGAATTTCTTGTGCCATTCTACCTTGTAAGGAGCAAGCTGTTCTTCGTCATATTTCAAGCCGGTAATCAACCCGTCAATGGTGCCTTTAAAACCACGGGCGTTATTAATGGCGCCTGCCAGAATACTCACCTGTCCCGACGAAACCTGTTGCTGATTTCCGTGCTTAGGTAAAAAAATTCTCATTTTGGTAGTCTTGATATTTTTTAATTCAGGCTTGGGTTTATTTCCCAATATACCGGGCAGGTGGATGTATCGGGCCAGAAATCCGGCATTTTCCGTTTTCTGCTTTTGCAATTTCAGTTCGGCTGAATCTAATTCACGATTCAGTTCCGAAATATTCATGAGACGATGGTCCCCTTTATAAGCGTCTCTTTCTGTAAATTTCAGGTCAAGACTGCTGAGATCAATGATCATCTTTTGTTTCTCGAACCTCATCTGGTTGAAGGGTGCTGTTCTGGAGTAGTCGGGATTTTTTGTCATTTCATCATACCTAACCCCGTTAAACAATGTAAAATAGAGCGTTCTTTTATCCGGCGATAGCACCATTCTGCCCTTTTCGGCCCTGACTACATTGAGTCTCTTGCTTTCGTCGCCTTTGTACTCATAGATAAGCACATCTTCCACACCCTCATTGTCGGCGTGTTTTTTCCCTATTCGCAGGGAATACCCATCAATCTGTTGGTAAAAAACACCTTCCTGAATATTAAATGCCGGTTTTTTCTGACGCAGATCCCAAAGCAGTGCCTTGGCCTCCAGATTGGCTTTGGGAATAACCACATTCATGAAAAAGAAATTGAGTACTGCCAGTCCCAACATGAGCATAAACACAGGTCGCAAAATGCGAAACAGAGAAATACCATTGGCTTTCAGCGCTACCAGCTCAAAACTTTCACTCAGATTCCCAAAAGTCATCAATCCGGCTACCATCACAGTGAGTGGCAAAGCCATAGGAACCAGGTCGGCCAGAGAATAGAAAATCAGTTTCATGAGAATAAGCGGCTCGATGCCTTTCCCCACCAATTCATCTATGTATTTCCATAGAAACTGCATCAGAAACAGAAACATGCTTAATACGAAGGTTGCCAAAAACGGTCCGATGTAGGAACGCAGCACAATCAGGTCAACACGCTTAATCAAGTTACTTTTCACAGCCATTTTCAATCCGGCATACCCCATGGAGATATGGGTTCAAAGTTACATATTTCGTGCCGAGTATTCGGTTTTTCAGTAAAACACAAAACCGGACGGGATGATGCCGGCGGTAAAAGAGCCCACTTCATTTCCGGCAGAGCCTAGCAAATACACCCTGCCTTTTGATACATAATCTGCAGCATCGCAAAGAAAAAGCAAGTTTCTGCGAGGGTGTTGTGCAATATAATAAAAATTGGTGCCGGGCTTAGCAAAAATGGGGGTTGAAGGCAACGTATTATCATTGATACCCATTTTATAAACTCCACCGGCAATATAGTAGAGACTGTCTTTACCCGGATTCAAGCAGAGCGATGAAGCGTAACCGGACAGTGGCATGGTGAAACTTTTCCGTTTAATGCCATCGGCTGTCCATTGCTGCAGGCGACTGTAGCCACTGTCATTGAAAGATGCCAAGGCCCAGATATGATTATTTTTGTCTAAGCCAATCCAACGCAACCCTTTTCCCACATAATTGCTGTCGGATACCGACATGGCTGATGCATCAAATTTCCTCAGCCAGCCGTCATAGCAGGCCACCCATACATCATTGCCTGCAGCCACCATTTGTTCGCTCCACGCGCCGATATGGACAGATTTTATCAGCTGTTTGCCATCGGCATTGCGAATTTGTAATTTACCTGAGTACAAATCGGTTAGCCAAATCTGGTTGCCTACCTTCAGCGCATACCTAGGCGATCCTAACCCGGTAATGCTGTATTTTTCCTTGAGGGTATGGCTATCCAGCACCACAATTTTTCCGGAATTATTCACCACCAGCCATACATCGCCATTAATAATGCTTCCGCTCTGCAATACATCGCCCAGCGGCTTACCATTTACTTTTGAATATACATCTGACTGCAACATACCCGAATCAATGGAATACAAATCAATGCCGGCATTGCCCCACATGAAATTGCCCTCATTCAGCACCAGCACCGACAGACTGCCAACATTTACCTTTTCCGTCAAGGGTTTTTCTTTTCTGCAAGCAGAAGCAAAAAAGACAATGAATATGATGGCAACAAGTGCACGCATTATCTTACAATCTGTATGGTTTTGCTGATAATCCCTGTGCGGGTTTTTATCTTTATGATGTAATAGCCGTTTGCCAGATTTTGGGTTGAAATCTCTCCTTTGAATTTGTCGGTTCGGTAAACACCTTTGATTTGGCCGGTAAAATCCAGCAGGGAAATCGATTCCATTTCAGTATTGGCTGCAATATGCAATAAATCTGAGGCCGGAACCGGATAAATATTAACCGATACGTTCAACTCTTCCACTGAATTCAATCCAAAGAATTCAACCCCATCCAACACAAAAAATGCGGGAGTATTCATGCCCCATTGCCCTACATCAGAGCTTTGCAGTTCGAAAGCAATGCTGTCGGTGTATGCATCCTTCAGGTTTACAAACTTCCATTCATTAAGAATATAATCTTTCGCGGAATCAGCGAACCGGTAATCTGCCAATATTACACGCTGACTATCTACAATCATGCTTTGATTATAGCTTCGAATGATGAGTATGAAAGAATCCTGATCTTTTCCGGAAGTACCGCCAAATTTCTTAGCAAACATATCACCAAACTTCATGCTGTTATAGGCATAAGTAGAGTTACTTACATAGAACCCTTTGAGCGGAAAATCATTGGCACTCCGTCTTTGCAGGTAAAAAAAACTCCCGTTTTGTCCCACCATAAAGGCCTTTCCCTTGTTGCCATTTTCTACACCATAACCGGGAGCTGCACTATACAAATGTTCGGCAAAATTGGGTGGCTCCACTTTATTGTTAATGATTTTAGACAATGCCCAGCCGCTTGCCCAGTATTTGAATGCAGTATCATAGCTAACGGGAAATGTCATTTCTCCATTATTGAAATAGTGCATTCTGAGGCCATCGCTGCCATTCAGCAGCATTACCGTATCAAGGGCTGCATTTTCAAATCCCTCAGTAATCTGAGCATTCAGTCTGGCACTGCAGAAAAGCATAGAAAGAATGGTAAATTTTTTAATAAATCTCATGGTATTATTTTTTGTAGTGTAGTTTCAAGGTTATTTTCATCCAGAGTGTTCGCATAGGCATGGGCCTACCGGGCATTACCTGATAGGTTTGATTGAAAATATTATCTGCTCCGGCTGCGAGTAACAGATGGTGTGTGAATCGGCTAAATTCTTTTCCAACGTGGCAAGATAACAATGCGTATGCCGGCAGAAATGAAAGATTATCGGTGGATATAAACCGCTCGCTTTGCCCGTGGTAATTAATGTTTATAAAAGCGTTTTTATGTTGAATTTTCAACTGGCCTGCCCCTGTAAACCCAGGCACAAATAAGGCGTTATAAACTTTACTTTCCCGTGTAATTTGCGCCTCACACCATTCGCCGCTGCCAGTCCAGTAAAAGCTTACATTGCGCACTTTATGGGCAACTGAAGCAGAAAATTGCACACCGTGATAATCACCACGTTCAAGATTGGTAGCGCTCCAGATATTATTCTCAGGAAGCCAAACAATGGGATTGTTTAGATATCGCATCCAGAAGGTGGTATTGATGGAGAGTATTGTCCCATTACTTTGCCACCTGCCTGCCAAGCCAGATTCAACACTACCCCCTTTCTCGGCTTTAATGTGAGTATTTCCGCCTTGATTCCAGTATAAATCATTTAGTGTAGGGCGGCGAAAACTGTTGCTTACATTGGCTTTCAGCGACCAATGGGCATGTATCTTTCTTTCCAATGAAAAAGAGCTCACCGGAATTTTCTCATGCCACTCCCAGCGGGCGCTGGCTGATACGTTCATTTTTTTGCGATGGTGTGAAACCGCCAGAAACTGAGCAGGATAAAAGTTTGAAATTGACCCAATATAATTCTTCGTAAATGCTGAAACGTACAGCAAATCAAACCCTGTGATCCATTGGAGCCCTCCGCTGTTAAAGTGCCATTCCTGCTGATATTGTTTGCTGTCAGAGCGGCTGCTGTCGGGGGAAGTTATGCCCGGCAATTCAAAAATAATCTTATCCCGGATTATCCCTAGTCTCTGAACCCATTTAACGCGGTCTGAAGTATAGGTCAACGATAATGCCGTGCGCCAATTTTCATCCTGCTGCCAACCCAGCGACGCCCCCCCACCGGCGGCCGTTCCCAGCCCCCTATCCCCTTTCTGCCATTCTGAATGAAGCTCTGTGTTCCAGCGTTTATAAGCATATCCCGCTGAAAGATTGCTTCTGTATTGACTTCGTCCGGCAAATTGCATTTTCATGGATTCACTGCCCGGAATTTTGTAGGTAAAATCATTTTCAGCGGTATAGAAATTATTATTCCACGTAATAAAAAGTCCCGGTTTATTCCAGCTCCAGTGGGTGGCCAGTTCGCGCCTGCCAAAACTGCCTGCGAGCAATTCGGTATTGAAATGTCCGCCGGATTCAAGGGGTGATTTGTGCCGAAGCGATAATGTTCCTCCAACGCTTCCACTTCCGTAGAATGAGCCACTTGCACCTTCAGATAATTTTATTTCGGTAGACGCATCATTTTGCAGCAAACTAAGATCAGCCATACCCAGCATGGGATTGTTGAGCACCAGGCCATTCCACAACACCTGAATCTGAGAGGGATCTGCACCGCGTCGACTGATACTTCCGATGCCGGAGAGCCCGTATTGACGGATGCTGATTCCGGCTGTCGCCAAATCCTGATTGAGACATTGGCTACCTTTCGGAAAAACGATGACATGCTTACCCTGGGATGCCATCAACAGACGCTTTCCCTCTATGAAAGTGGTATCTGCTGCCGGAAGGGTATCCGAAGCGGAAAACAACAGCGATATGCAGCACAATAGGCCAGTCATGGTTGCACAGCCGCGCCGGAAATTAAAAATGCAGTAGACCGGGTTACCCCAATTCAGTGCGCTTTTTTTCCCGAAAGCGAGCTTTGTTTTTTGCTACTGGCAGGTCTTCTGACTCCCCCTGATTTGATCGGCGCCTTCCCATTGGTATCTACAACAGTGGCTAAGATTGCCGAAGCCCTTTAGGGCCGGGGTTACAGCTGCGGGTACAGTCCCGGAATTTCACCGGAGTTCCCTTTTCATCATCCGTGATATTGACAACCACTTCAGAACCAGATGCTGCGCAAAATTACGTGAATTGTGTAAATTTTTAGGGTTAAAAATTCATAATTATTCAACATTTATCCACCAATGAAAGGCACATCTCGATAAAATTGACATAAAAACATGGCTTAATACCCGCTGTATCAGTATTTTTGCAGAATGCGATTTAGGGTAATATGGATTTGGCTTTGCATGACATCAACACTAGCAACTGCGCAAACCGGCAACTGGACGCTTGAACAATGCGTGGATCAGGCCCTAAAAAACAACATCGATATTCAACTTGCAGGGGTAACTTCAGCGCAGGCCTCACAAACCTGGAGAAACAGCATAGCTGCTGCCACACCGGATGCAAACTTAAACGCGGGACAATTCTTTCAATCAGGCCGGAGCATTGACCGTTTCACCAATCAGTTTGTGCAGACAACCGTAAGCAGCAACAATTTTCAAATGCAGAGCAGCGTAATGCTGTATGCAGGTGGGCAGATAAGAAACGGAATAAAGCAATCACGCTTTCTTTGGCAGGCCAGTGAGCAAGACCAAAAATTCATTGAACAAAACACAGCCCTGAATGTGGCCAACTTATTTCTTCAGATTATTCAGGCCAAAGAACTCAAGGCCAGTGCGGAAGAAACTTTAAAGAACACGGAAATGCAGTTGCAGAGAACCCAAAGATTGTTCGATGCAGGCGCTGTAAATGAAGGACAGGTATTAAATCTGGAGGCACAAAAGGCCAATGACCAGACCACCCTCACCAATGCTATTAATCAGGAAGCACTGGCACTGACCAATTTAAAAATGATGCTGCGAATACCGGCAGAAACCCAGTTCGACATATTGCGGCCCGGCATTGCATTCAACAGGCCTGAGGCATATCCTGCGAATCAGCAGCAATTGTTCGACAGTGCCGTTAAGCGAAGACCGGATGTGCAGGCGGCCATCTTTCGTCAGAAAGCAGCGATGTATGCGCGAAAATCAGCACGCGGCGGCATGTTGCCCGTACTATCTGTTGGAGGCAACCTAAGTACCGTATTTTCCAGCAATGCCAAAAGCATATCGGCTATGACATTGTCCGGGTTTGAACCCATTGGCAGGGTGCAAGGCACCAACGATATTGTGGAGGCACCCAGCATTCAGTACACGCTTCAAACCATTGACTTCAACAAACAGATTAAGGATAACTTTGGACAATCACTGGGTTTCAATCTTTCCGTGCCCGTTTATGGCAAACTGCAGGCCCGCAATACTGCACAGCGAGCCGGAATGGACGAATTACGGGCCAAACTGAATGCTGAAAAAACCATTCAAAATCTGTATAGCGAAGTCGTTTCAGCATATAATAATTACACATCGGCTAAAGATCGTTTTCAGGCCGCTATCCGAGCGCAGGAAGCCCAAAAAAAGAACATGGATTTTGTAACAAAACGATTTGAGGCCGGACAAGCCAATGTATTTGAATTACAACTTGCCCAAACGAACGCCACAACTGCCAACAACAACCTCACCTCAGTGAAATACGAATACATGTTTAGAAAAATGGTGCTGGATTTCTACCTGGGCAAACCCCTCACACTGTAAAAATGAAAAAGAAAAAAATTATCTGGATTTCTATCGGTGCAACTGTGTTGCTGCTGCTTATAATCGCTATTTTCAGGGGAGGCAAAACTGAAATCAGGGTAAGTACAGATAAAGCCGTAAAGCGGGTTATCACCGAAATTGTGAGTGTGAGTGGAAAAATCCAACCTGAAAGTGAAGTTAAAATCAGTGCGGATGTGAGCGGAGAAATCATTGAAATGGCAGTGATGGAAGGTGACAGCGTGCAAAAAGGGCAACTACTGCTGCGCATTAACCCTGAACTGTATGAAACCACCATCAGCCAACTGAGTGCGAACCTGGACAACGCCCGGGCCGGTATGGCAGGCAGTGAAGCGCAAAAAGCCAGAGCCGCTGCCTCACTCATTCAGGCCGAAGCCAATTTTAAAAGACAAAAACAGCTGCACGAACAGAAAGTAATCAGCGAACAGGAATGGGAGCAGGCCAGGGTGCAATATGAAGTAGCCAAAGCAGATGCCGTTTCGGCAGACAAAAATGCCCTGGCAGCCAAATATACCGCGGCCAGCGCAGCTGCCAGACTGGAGGAAGGCAGAAAAAATCTTGGACGAACCTCAATCTATGCTCCGGCTGCCGGGATTGTAACGCAAATGAACAGTGAAAAAGGCGAACGCGTGGTAGGCACTGCACAGATGGCCGGCACTGAAATCATGCGCATCAGCAATCTGAATGTGATGGAGGTGGAAGTGAATGTGAATGAAAATGACATAGTACGCATCAAATATGGTGATAGTGCAGACATCAAAGTAGATGCTTACCCAGACAGGGTTTTCAGGGGTGTAGTGACCCAAATCGCCAACAGCGCAAAATTTAACAACACACAGTTACTCACCGACCAGGTTACCAATTTTGTTGTAAAAGTGCGCATTCTACCTGAAAGCTATGCCGATCTGGGCATGGGGAGAAATCAACCATTTCGCCCCGGCATGACAGCCACCGTAGATATCAAAACCGTATCCAAAAGCAATGCCCTGTGTGTGCCAATATCTGCGGTCACTACAAGAAATCCCGCCAAGAAAACAGAAACAAATTACAAAAAAAATACCAATAAAACAGAAGAACCCCAAAAAGAAGACCGGGGTACCTGGGTTTTATTGTATAACAACGGTATTTTGAAGTCGGTAAAGGTGAAAACAGGATTGCAGGATCTGGATTACTTTGAAATTACCGAAGGGCTAAAAGTCGGAGATGAGGTGATTTCCGCACCGGGCATTGCTATCGCCAAAACACTGTATGATGGCGACAAGGTGGTGAAAACGGATAAAGACAAAGTGTACGAGAAGAAGTAAGTTATTCTATCAGTACAGGAATATTTTTTTGCGCACCGTCACTTTCCACATTCAAGAGATATAGTCCCTGAGTCAAACCCGGCGACAATTGTAGCTTTACTATTTTATTCAGCACCCGGATTTTGGGCCATTCGCCCACTGTTTGACCCGCAGGATTGTAAAGCTTACACCGAGCCTGCTGCACCGCCGAACTGAACGTAAGGGAAAATTCAGTAGTTGCCGGCACAGGAAAAAGGGTTATTGAAAATCCGGAGGTCCGGGAAACCCCATTTGACGGGCATAAAACACAGTTTTTTCTTACGGAAACTGCTGCATCCTTTACGGCAAGGGAATCAAAGGTTTGTCCGGAACGACAATCGTTTAAAAGATGAAATCTTAGCCAGGGAATCAAAAACCTTGAAACTGTCTGGTGTTGGGTGGAACGGCTAATGGTGGGTTTAGGAAAACAGGTAGATTCTCCCAAATTGCACAGGAGATTATCCTCTGACATCTGACAGTGGCTACCACCGGCAATACTGACATAGGTTTTACAGAGACTTTTCAGGGAATCAAACATGGGAATTTGGTGGTTTGCGGGCGGCGTAACACAGTCGTTACCTGCGGCCATAGTCAGCGAAGGGATGGTAAGACCAGCGGCAGCGGTGGTGGCTTTGGGATTGGTTTCGGCAGCTGCCAGGGTAGCAATACACTTGATTTTTGATGATAGTGAAGCAGCCAGAAAAGCCGCACCCCCTCCCATACTGTGGCCCATAACGGCGGTCATGCTGTCCACCGAAGTGTAAAAGGCAGATTGATTGTCATTGCCCAATCGTTGGAACTCTTGCAACACAAAAGCCAAATCCTTTCCAAATTCGAGGTGGGATGGCGCTGCGGTGCCTTCTGTTTTGGGAAATGCGATGATGAAACCCTGCGGCACCAATGCATTCCATACGTTTTTGTAGGCATCCCAGGTCATCAAAAATCCATGCCCAAAAGCGATACAGGGATATTTTCGTCCGCCGGCAACCGGCACATTGTCTCCGGCCGTGGATGCAGGGTAATACACTTCCACCGGAATACTGCGGTTGCTTCTTCCTGCGTCTGAAAGATTGAGTGTGGCATGGCCTACCGCATAATTTTGGGCAAACAGCAAAGTATTACTACAAGCAGCGGATAGTAGTATGATTAAACCGATTAATTTCATTTTACGCTTCAATATTAATCCATTAACCCAAATAAACAACCACATTTCGTTGCCCGGTGCTTTCGGGTGGCTACAATCATTTGGGTGCGTTGCTCAACATTGGAAATCTCATGCTTCTCAATGATAAAATATCGCGACATGTATTTCTCAAACTCTTCAAAAGTCCATTCTCGGTAATGCGACTCATTGTTTGGTGGGCCAAATTTCCAGGGCGAATTATCAAGGTTCCTATCGGGCGTGCTAAAAATGAAGTACTGAGCATGCTGATGCGCCAGTAAATCGGCTATAAAGGCATCCGGATTGGGAACGTGCTCAATCACATCAGCGCAGATGATAAGTTGGGCGGGAAATTGCTTCCATTTGTTATCTGAAAAGGCAAACCAGGTTTCGTTGGGATATTTCCTTATCAACCAATTTGTATTCAGCTCCACACCTGCTTTCGGATCTTGCTGAAAATTAGCCAGTAGTTTAAAAGCCGAACCGCAACCTATATCCAGTATGCCGTTCAGGCCTTTCTGATCATATAGTTTTTTGGCAGCACCATACACTTCTTTTTGGTATTCATCTGCGTTTGCCTCATCGCGAAAGAGGATGACACTGCTACGGTGCAGGTAGCCGCGTTTGATGGCATATTTTGCAATCCGCATAAATGTTATACCCACCTTGATGGAATAACCCACTTTCCGCAACATCTTCATGTAAAAAGTCAATTTTCAAATCTAACCCTAAATACGGAATTCTTTGACTTCTTTTTGTTATATTTAATGACTTTTTATTGTCATTATTTTTATCAATATGTTTTTACAATGCCACTCATACTTCAGTTTACGCTACGGGATACTTTCGCCCAAAGACCTGCTGTTGCAAATAGCTTCGCAGTCTGTAGAAAGCGCCGCAAATCCCATTCCCGTATGCCTTACCGACATCAACAACGTGAGCGGCATCCCCGATTTTTTTCGCGAAGCCAAACAACATCCGCAGATACAGCCCTGTGCGGGCATTGACTTTCGGGAAGGTGAAACCGGAGGGCGCTGCCTGTATGTGGGTATTGCCGAAAACGAAACCGGTTTTGCCGAGATGAACCGCTTTCTTTCACAGTACAGACTGTCAGGCAAAAAACTGCCATCATGGCCGCCTAAACTGGATTTCGTACACTTTATTTTTCCTTTTGAGCGCACACAGGAAAAAGGATTTCCTGAAAAACTCAGCGAAAACCAGTGGATTGGCGTGCGATCTGACTCGTTGGGGAAACTGCGGCTTTCACCCTGGCGAAAGCACACTCAAAAATTAATGGCCATGCAACCCTGTACCTTTCGGCATACAGCAGACTTTGAAAGCCATAGATTATTGCGCTGCATCGCCAACAATTGCCTGCTGAGCAAACTCCCGGCGGGAGAAACGGGGCATGAAAAAGACCGATATATGCGTCCGGAAGCGTTACTGCAAAACTATACCGACGCTCCTTTTCTGGTTGAAAACACCCTCCGGTTCATGCAGCGGTGCACCTTTTGTCCCACCTTTGGTGGCAACCAGAATAAAAAAACCTTTACCGGCAATACCGATGAAGATTTCCGGCTCATGACCGACCTGGCCATGGAAGGGCTTCGCTACCGCTATCCCAAGTACACCTATGCCACCAAGCAGCGCCTGGAAAGCGAGATGAAGCTGATTTACGAACTGGGTTTCACGGCTTACTTTCTCATCAGCTGGGATATTTGTCGTTTTGCCCGAGAGCAGGGTTTTTTCTATGTGGGGCGTGGCAGCGGTGCCAACAGCATGGTGGCCTATTGCCTGCGCATTACCGATGTAGACCCCATAGACCTGGACCTTTACTTCGAGCGGTTCATCAATCCATACCGCACCTCACCACCCGATTTCGATCTGGATTTCAGCTGGCAGGATCGCGACAAGGTTACTGAATACATCTTCCGCAAACACGGGCGTGAACACACTGCCCTGCTTGCCACATACAGCACTTTTCAGTCTAATGCCGTAGTACGCGAGCTGGGCAAGGTTTTCGGACTTCCGAAGGAAGAAATAGACCACCTGATGGAAAAACCCACCTACTTCTCTCCTTCCATGCTAGAGGAACAGGCCGGCCATAAAATCCGCGATGGCAAAGCCGTCTATACCTCGCCCGGTATTGGTGAAAGGGCCACCATTTCTAAAGCTGTCAGAACGCAGCACAGAGATACCCTGGCCGGAAAAATCATGCAACATGCATTGCGGCTGCACGAACTGCCCAACTACCGCAGCATTCATGCCGGAGGCATTCTCATCAGCGAAAAACCCATGTACTACTATTCCGCCCTCGACATGCCCCCAAAGGGTTTCCCCACGGTACAGTGGAGCATGCTGGAAGCCGAAGACCTGGGATTGGCCAAATTCGACATTCTCAGCCAGCGCGGACTGGGGCATATCAAAGATGCGGTACGACTGGTGAAAGAAAATCGAGGCGAAGACATCGACATACACCGCATTCAGGATTTCAAGTCCGATGAAAAAATCAAGCGTATTGTCAGCAGCGGACATACCATGGGCTGTTTTTATGTGGAAAGTCCGGCCATGCGGCAGCTGTTGCGCAAACTCAATTGCAGCGATTACCTAACGCTGGTGGCGGCCAGCAGCGTCATACGTCCGGGTGTGGCCCGCAGCGGCATGATGCGTAGCTTCATCGAACGGCACATCAATCCCGAAAAACGGAAAGAGGCCCACCCGGTTTTACAACAGATTATGCCCGACACCTATGGCATCATGGTATATCAGGAAGATGTGATTAAAGTGGCCCATCATTTTGCGGGACTGGGGCTGGCAGAAAGCGATGTACTTCGCCGGGGCATGAGCGGAAAATTTCGCAGCCGCGAAGAATTTCAAAAGGTAAAAGACCGCTTCTTCGAGCTTTGCAAGGAAAAAGGGCACCCCGAAAAACTGTCGGCTGAGGTATGGCACCAGATTGAGAGTTTTGCCGGCTACAGTTTCGCCAAGGGCCACAGCGCCAGCTACGCGGTAGAAAGCTACCAGAGTTTGTACCTGAAAGCGTATCACCCGCTGGAATTTTATGTGGGGGTCATCAACAACTTCGGCGGATTTTACCGCACAGAATTTTACCTGCACGGAGCCCGCATGTGCGGGGCCGATATTCAGCCACCATGCATAAATCACAGCCAATACCTCACCCACATACAGGGGAAAACGATGCACCTGGGATTTGTGCATGTGGCATCACTGGAACAAAAGCTGTGTGAGCGGATTGTGGCCGAAAGAAATGCAAAAGGCCCCTATCTGAGTCTGTTTGATTTCAAAGAGCGCGTGGAACCCGGACTGGAACAGCTGAAAATTCTCATCCGTATTGGGGCACTGCGCTTCACCGGCAAAAGCCGCAAAGCACTGATGTGGGAAGCCCACTGGCTCATCAATCGCAGAGAAAAGACGGTAGCCACAGAAAAACTATTTCGTGAAACGCCCCAGCCCTTTCTATTACCCGATTTGAATGAACACCCGGCAGAAGCAGCGTTTGAGCAAATAGAGCTGCTGGGGTTTCCTCTGTGCAGCCCGTTTGAGCTGCTCCCTTCCGGCCTTGCCCCCCAAAACCCCTTCCTTGCCAGGCACCTGAAGGTATTGGAAGGCAAAACCATACAAATGATGGGTTATCTGGTCACCGTCAAACCCACCCGCACCATCAAAGGACAGGAAATGAACTTTGGCACCTGGCTGGATGTATCCGGGCATTTTTTCGACACCCTTCATTTCCCCGATACACTTCGTCAATATCCTTTCAAAGGAAGGGGTATATACCGACTTGCGGGAGAAGTAACCAACGATTTCGGGGTGTACAGTATCGCTGTATTGCAGATGGAAAAAATCCCCTATATCCCCGATCCGCGGTACGAACAATAATATAACTTTTTTATAAGTTATCTTTTTATAAGTTATTATTTTGTAAGTTATGTTTTTATGAGTAACTTTGTGGTATGGATAAGAGAGCTCCCTTTGTATTTGGAAGACTGGCCACAGAAACAGAATTCACAAACCGCACTGAAGATCTTGAATACCTGATGCAAAACTTCCGTTCGGGCATCAACACCATCCTCATATCTCCCCGGCGCTGGGGCAAATCTTCTCTGGTACTGAAGGCCACCGAGAAAATCGAGTCACGAAAAATCCGAACATGCTCTTTTGACATGTTCAATACCCGCAGTCAGGAGGAGTTTTATGAGCAGCTTTCGCAGGCAGTAATAGCCGCAACATCCGGTAAAGTCAGCGAGTTTGTTGAAACTGCAAGGGAACTTATTGGGAAATTCATCCCCAAAATAAGCCTGGCTGGAGATCAAAACCAGGAAATATCATTAAGTCTTGACTGGGAAGAAATACGGAAAGACCCCACAGACATTTTAAACTTAGCTGAAAAAATCGCAGCCCGAAAAAACATCAAAATTATCATTTGCATTGATGAATTCCAGAACATTGGCAATTTTGAGCATGCGTTGGATTTCCAAAAAAAACTGCGTGCTGTATGGCAGCGGCACAAGCATGTAACCTATTGCCTGTATGGCAGTAAAAGACACATGATGATGGATGTATTCACCAAACCCTCCATGCCGTTTTACAAATTTGGAGACCTGATATTTCTGGAAAAAATAAAGCTAGCCGACTGGAAGAAATTCATCGTTAAACGTTTTGCCGATACACAAAAGAAAATCACCCCGGAACTGGCAGGTAAAATTGCCGAACTATGTGAATGTCACCCCTACTACACCCAGCAACTGGCCCAGCAAACCTGGCTGCGCACCAAAGGCACCTGCAATCTTCAAAACATATTGTCGGCACACGAATCTATCAGCCAACAGCTGAGTCTGTTGTTTCAGATGATAACCGATGATCTGACCACCACACACGTTAACTTCTTGAAAGCGGTGATTGAAAACCAACAACAATTATCATCAAAAAAGACAATAGACCAATACCGTTTGGGTACTTCGGCCAATGTGATCCGAATCAGAAAGGCCTTGATGGATAAAGAAATCATCGATGACATGGGAAAAGGATTGTTCCTGTTAGATCCCATATATGCTTATTGGCTAAAAACCGAATATTTTAAGACCGGATCTCGATAATTCACAAGCACAATCAGAAAAACCCTATTTACAAAGCTTTAATCTATTGTTAACTTTAAGATAACATATTGAAACTTTGGGTTAATCTTATTTTGCACTTGTGTTAACATTAAATAAATATATTATAAATATTTGCTTAACTGCTATGACCATAGTGCCGATAGCAAATGCTCATGCTCAGTCAGAAAAACCAACATCAGACACTGCAAACATCTTAAAAACCGCAACCAAACCCGGCAACTGGACAGACAAAATAAGTGTGAGGGGCTACATGCAGGTGAGATACAATCGCCTGTTTGAAACAAATCCCAATTTAAAGTGCGAACAATGCGATAAGTCCTGGGGAAAAGACGGTGGTTTCTTTATCAGACGAATGCGCATTATTTTCTTTGGCCAAATATCTAAACAAGTTTACTTCTATGTGCAACCGGATTTTGTATCCTCAGCAGGAACTACAGGACACGTTGCCCAGGTGAGGGATGCTTATTTTGACCTTGGTTTTGATAAAAATAATCAATACCGCTTAAGAATTGGGCAAAGCAAGGTTCCGTTTGGTTTTGAAAACATGCAATCCAGCCAGAACAGATTACCCCTTGATCGGAATGATGCCTTAAACAGCGCTGTTGCCAATGAACGTGACCTTGGAGCATTTTTTTACTGGGCGCCAACCAAAACACGCAAGGTTTTCAGCGATTTGGTCAGGAGCGGGTTAAAGGGTTCAGGAGATTACGGTGTTTTTGCTTTTGGCGCATACAACGGTCAAACTGCCAATCAAACGGAGAGAAACAACAGCCCTCACCTGGTTAGCCGACTGAGTTATCCCTTTGCTTTGGGCAATCAAATCATTGAGCCCGGCATACAGGCCTATACCGGGAAGTTTGTTTTGCTATCTACCAATTCAAAAACCAAAAAGGCCATAAACAGCGAATATTTAGACCAAAGGGTTGCAGGCACATTGGTGGTTTATCCCAAACCGCTCGGTATATTGGCCGAATACAATGTAGGAGAAGGACCTCAATTCAACCCCCTCACTGATTCGGTAGAAACCCGCAGACTTCAGGGCGGCTATGTAACCCTTTCCTACATGCTCAAAAACAAGCAGCAAACCCTCATTCCTTTCATCAGGTTTCAGGCCTATGACGGAGGAAAAAAGCATGAAATAGATGCCAGAAGTTACCGAGTACGAGAATTTGAAGTGGGTGCCGAATGGCAACCAAGCAAAAACTTCGAACTGGTTATGATGTATACCGTATCAGACCGAAGGTTTGAGGACTATGCAGTAAGAAACAACCGCCAAAAAGGCCAGCTGCTTAGGATTCAGGCACAGATGAATTTCTGATGCATCAATGGTGATGACCGCCCGGACCATGAACATGGCCATGATCAAGCTCTTCGGCACTGGCAGCACGAACTTCCACCACTGTACCTTTGAAATGCAGCGCCTCACCGGCTAGTGGATGGTTAAAATCCATTTTCACATTCTCATCGGTAATCTCTACCACCTTGCCATCCATGGGATTGCCGTTTTGATCCTGCATGGGAAGGATAGCACCCAGATGCAGAATATCAGCAGGTACATCGGGTCCGGAGAAAACTGAACGCGGAATACTTATCAGCCAATCGGCATTGGGATTGCCATAGGCCTGATCTGCAGTGAGGGAAAACTGAAATGTATCGCCGGCCGACAAACCATTTAACGCATCGTCGAATGCAGGTAGCGTCTGGCCAATGCCATGAATAAACAAAAAGGGCTGTTGCGCATCGGCCTCATCGGCTATGGCGCCATTGTCAAGGGTGAGGGTGTAAGTAACACTCACCACGGTATCGGGGGTGATTTTCATCCTACAAACTTCTTTAAAATAATCCACATTACCGCTAAAAACGTCTTAAAATCGGGCTTTTCATTCGTATTTTTGAGACGAAATGGACAAAGCACAGGCCAAACTGCAAATTGACGAACTTACCTCCACCCTCAAGGAACACAACTATCGCTATTACGTGCTTTCGGAGCCCACCATTTCAGACCTGGAATTCGACCGACTGCTGAAACAACTCGAATACCTGGAAACGCAGTTTCCGGATCTGGCCCATACAGACAGCCCCACCCGTATGGTAGGTGGTGGGATTATCAACGAATTTGAAACCGTAAAGCACCGTAGGCGAATGCTTTCACTGGGCAATACCTACAACGAAACTGAGCTTCGCGAATTTGACAACCGAATTCAAAAGGCCATTGGGGGTGAAATTGAATACGTGTGCGAACTTAAAATTGATGGCCTCGCCATTTCACTTTTTTACGAAAATGGCAAGCTTGTTCAAGCCGTTACGCGGGGCGATGGTGTGCAGGGCGACGATGTGACTGCCAATGTACGAACCATTCGCAGTCTTAACACAGACTTGCATGGCAATTTCCCGTCTGAATTTGAAATACGAGGTGAAATCTTTATGCACCGCAAGGGTTTTGAAAAACTCAACCGCGACAGAATAGCTGTTGGTGAACCGGCCTATGCAAATCCCCGCAATGTGGCGAGTGGAAGTCTTAAATTAAAGGATTCTGCCGAAGTGGCCAAAAGACCATTGGATATAACCCTCTACCATTTGCTGGGTGATAACTTACCCTATAAAACCCATGCCGAATGCATCGAAGCAGCCCGCTCTTGGGGGCTCAAAACCGCTGAAACAACTGAAGTTTGCAAGGGGATTGACGAGGTTATCCGTTTTTTGGATAAATGGGATAAAAAACGGCATGACCTAGGATTTGATACTGATGGTGTGGTTATTAAAGTAAACTCTCTTGCGCTGCAAGAAGAACTCGGCTACACCGCCAAGGTTCCCCGATGGGCCATTGCCTATAAGTTCCAAACCGAAAGCGCCACAACCCGACTGCTCGATATTACGTATCAAGTGGGAAGAACCGGCGCCATTACTCCTGTAGCGGAACTGGAGCCCGTTTTTCTGCTAGGCACCACCGTAAAAAGGGCCAGTTTGCATAATGCCAACGAAATTGAACGGCTGGATGTTCGGGTGGGCGATATGGTTTTTGTAGAAAAGGGCGGTGAAATCATCCCCAAGATTACGGGGGTTGATTTTTCACAACGGCCTGAAAACAGCCAACCCACCGCCTACATCACCCATTGCCCGGAATGTGGCTCAGCCCTCGTCAGAAAAGAAAATGAAGCACAACATTATTGTCCGAATGAAGATGGATGTGCACCCCAGGTAATTGGTAAAATTGAACATTTTGTGGCTCGCAAGGCCATGAATATTGACAGCATCGGCAGCGAAATGGCTAAAACCCTTTACAATAATGGCTTGGTCAAAGATATTTCCGATTTATATGGATTGAAAACTACCGATTTGCTACAACTGGATCGCATGGGTGAAAAATCAGCCCAAAACATCATTGATGGTATTCAGCAAAGTAAAAATATCCCCTTTGAACGGGTATTATTCGGGATGGGTATAAGGCACATTGGTGAAACCGTAGCCAAGAAACTGGCCCAATCAATTGGAAATATTGAAACCCTAATGGCGGCAGATAAAGAAACCCTGACTAGCATTGACGAGATTGGGGAAGTTATTGCAGAGAGTTTGGTAAACTACTTTGCAGAACCTGAGCATCGAAAACTGGTGGATAAGCTAAAAGCAGCAGGACTGCAAATGGAATCAGCAGTTAAAGAGAATGCGCAGGGAGGTACGGCATTGACCGGACTCATATTTGTGATCAGTGGTGTTTTCAGCAAATTCAGTCGTGATGAAGCCAAAGATATCATTGAGGCCCAAGGTGGAAAATGCAGTGGCAGTGTAAGCAGCAAAACCGATTACCTACTTGCAGGCGAAGGCATGGGACCTGCCAAACTCGAGAAAGCCACACAGCTGGGTGTAAAAATCATTTCAGAAGATGATTTGGTAAACATGATTGGCGAAAACCCTGTCCCTTCCAGTACCGAAAAACTCGATAAACCGGCGCAAACCACACTATTTTAATGGGGATAAAGCGTCTATTGTTTAGTTTTCCTTTTTGTTAGATTTGCTTTAACTTATGTCGGGCGTAAAAACCACTATTGGAGTGCGGTTGTTGAACAAGCGCAGCAAAGAAAAGGAGCGTATCCGACTGATCAGTTCTTTTGAAAAGGCCTCCGATATCCTGGTATGCTGGGATGATTCCCAGTGGGAAACAGATGCACGCCACATCAATGCTTTTCTGGATTTTCTCAAAAAAGAGGGCAAAAATATTGAGACCGTGGTTTACCATCATGCCAACAAGCGTGAAAAAGGACGGTTATTTGAAATGGACAGCCATGTGCATCTAATGAAAACTGATTTCAACGCTTTTGGCTTACCCAAAACTGCCCCGGTAAAAAAGTTATTGGCCAAACGGTTTGATTATTTTATCAACCTGAATATGGATGGGCGACTGGCATTAAAAAGCATTGCCGGGCTCACCAATGCCACCTGTCGCATTGGTTTTCACCGTGAAAAATCTTTGCCGTTTTACGACATTTTGCTGGGCAACCCTGCATCAGACAGCATGGAAGCGTATATCAACGATTTGAAACATTACCTGCACAAAATAGGTTAATTCTATACCCATGAAAGAAATTATAGGAACCGGAACCGCACTGATAACCCCGTTCAAAAAGGATTACAGCATAGATACTGAATCCCTTGCTGCCATTGTAGAGCATCAGATTGCAAACGGAACCGATTATTTTGTGGTGCTGGGCACCACCGGCGAAAGCGCCACCTTGTCGGAGGCTGAAAAACAGCTTGTGATTGACACCATACGCGAGGCCAACAACGGTCGTTTGCCCTTGGTATTGGGTATAGGTGGCAACCATACAGCAGCGGTGTGCGACAAAATGCAACATGCGGATCTTCGAGGATTTAGCGCCATTCTAAGCGTATCTCCCTACTACAACAAACCCAATCAGGAAGGCATTTATCACCACTACAAAGCCATAGCAGACATCGCACCTTTGCCCATCATCATTTACAATGTTCCGGGCCGCACCGGCAGCAACATGACCTGGGAAACCCAATGTCGCATTGCCGAATTGCCTAACATGGTCGCTACCAAAGAAGCAAGCGGCAATATGGAACAGGTTATGCAATTGCTAAACCGCAAACCCGACAATTTCCTCGTAATCAGCGGGGATGATGCCCTCACCTTCCCCATGCTGGCATGCGGCGCATCGGGGATTATTTCTGTAATCAACCATGCATTCCCGAAGCAATTTAGCGGCATGGTAAAAGCTGCCCTTAATAAAAACTGGGATGAAGCCAGAAAACTTCATAACACCATATTGGAAG
>CAYYXG010000003.1:0-2397 GCA_964475595.1 uncultured Flavobacteriaceae bacterium | reverse complement strand
GCCCTTAATAAAAACTGGGATGAAGCCAGAAAACTTCATAACACCATATTGGAAGGGGCCCTGGCCATATTTGCCGATGGCAGTCCGGGGGGTATTAAGGTGATGCTGAATGAAATGGGACTTTGCGAAAACGTGGTTCGTCAGCCACTGTGGCCTGTGAGTGAAGCCGTTGAAAAACGCCTCAGAAATTTGGTAATCCGGTGATTTTTTCGTATATTGCAGTAAACCGATGAACCCCAATCTGGATCCGGAAAAAGACCATCTTAACAAGGCAGAGCGCGAAATTGAAAAAGTATTGCGGCCCCAGTCTTTTGAGGATTTTTCCGGTCAGCCCCAAATTCTGGAGAACCTTCAGGTGTTTGTGCAAGCAGCCCGCATGCGCGGCGATGCGCTTGACCATGTATTGCTGCACGGCCCTCCCGGTTTGGGAAAAACCACCCTTAGCCATATTGTAGCCAACGAACTGGGCAGCAGCATGAAAATTACCAGCGGCCCGGTGCTCGAAAAACCCGGAGACCTGGCAGGTCTGCTTACCGGCCTTGAGGAAGGCGATGTGTTATTCATTGACGAAATACACCGTTTAAGCCCCGTGGTGGAGGAATACCTCTACAGTGCCATGGAGGATTACCGCATCGATATTATGATTGATACGGGCCCCAATGCGCGCAGCGTTCAAATCAATTTGAGTCCGTTTACCCTGGTGGGTGCCACCACAAGAAGCGGCCTGCTCACTGCCCCACTCCGTGCCCGTTTTGGCATCAATTTCCGCCTGGAATATTACAATGCCGAGGTGTTGAGCGGGATTGTCAAACGCAGTTCGGCCATCTTAAACATGCCTATAGAAGATCAGGCCTCCTATGAAATTGCCCGCCGCAGCCGTGGAACGCCCAGAATTGCCAATGCGTTGCTGCGCCGTACCCGCGATTTTGCCCAAATTAAAGGCAATGGAACCATCACACTGGAAATTGCCAAAATTGCCCTGAATGCCTTAAACGTTGATGCCCATGGGCTGGATGAAATGGACAACCGCATTCTGGCCACCATCATCGATAAATTTAAGGGAGGTCCTGTAGGGCTGAATACCATTGCTACTGCCGTTGGCGAAGATGCCGGCACCATTGAGGAAGTATATGAACCCTTTTTAATTCAGGAGGGCTATATCATGCGTACCGCACGCGGTCGGGAAGCCACACACCTGGCCTATCAGCATCTGGGACGCATACAGCACAAGGGCAATAACCCTTCTCTGTTCTAAGTTAACCTTTGGTTTTGTAGCCCTGCTTCTCCAGGAATGCTTTGATTTTATCGCGCAGCTCACCCTGTATCAGGATATCGCCGTCTTTGCTGCTTCCGCCCACCCCGCAGTGATTTTTGAGCTGTTTTTCCAGCGCTTTCAGGTCTTCGGTTTTCCCCACAAATTCCTTGATAACAATGGTGGGTTTTCCGTTTCGCACCTCACGGCGCAAATACAGACATTGTTGTGAAGGCGGCAGGGTATCGCGTTCTTCATCCTCGCTTTGGTAGCGAAAATTGGGATCTGTGCTGTACACAATGCCGTCTTTATGCTTGTTTTTGTTGCTCATCAGGTGGTTTTACGGTGAATGACACCCGCAGCGGGCTGTGCCTTGGGCATAATTACAATGTCGTTGATGTTTACATGCTCGGGACGGGTAACGGCCCACACCACCGCATCGGCGATGTCGGCAGCCACTAGGTTTTCGAAACCATCGTATACTTTTTTGGCCCGTTCTACATCGCCGCCAAAACGCACAATGCTGAATTCGGTTTCCACCGCACCGGGATGAATACCGGTAACTTTCACCCCCTTGCCGGCCAGTTCTATGCGCATGCCTCGGGTGAGCGCATCCACCGCATGTTTGGAGGCACAGTACACATTTCCGTTTTCGTACACTTCCTTACCTGCAATGGAACCAATGTTCACAATATGCCCTGATCCGCGTGCAATCATTTTTTCCGCCATGGCGCGGCTCACATACAGCAAGCCCTTCACATTGGTATCAATCATGGTATCCCACTGATCGGTATCGCCGGCGTAGAAATGCGAAAGCCCCAGGGCCAGTCCGGCGTTGTTGATGAGCACATCCGGCGCCTCCAGTTTTTCGAAGGCCTCTCCTACCTGTTCTTTATCGCGCACATCCAGTTGCAGGGTTTGCACGGAAACGGCATGCGCCGCCGAGAGACGTTGTTTTATTTCATCCAGTCGCTCTTGCCTGCGGGCAGTTAGTATCAGATCATATCCGGCAGCAGCCAGCAATTCCGCACAGGCAAGCCCTATGCCGCTGGATGCTCCTGTTATCAAAGCCGTCTTTTTCATTTGTTTTTCTGCGCAAAAATCAGTATATTGGGAGTAAGCACGATTCCTCGGCTGCTGCGCGC
>CAYYXG010000002.1:212854-232250 GCA_964475595.1 uncultured Flavobacteriaceae bacterium | reverse complement strand
TTGTGGTGGGGCCTTCTATCGTGGGAGATTTGTTGTAACCGCAATCGTCTTTCACAATAAGCTGCATATCTCGTCGTGTTTTACCGACGACTATCCATTTGGATGTTGCACTGTCTTTCCGATATTCTGTTATTTCAATTACCACAATCCCCACTTCATCGCATTTGGTAGGTGTAAAAATAATATCTCCTGAACTGGTATCAAGGAAAAAACCACGAGGTGGTTTGGTACTTGTGTTGGGAACACAGTCAACCTTACCGGGAGGAATGCAGTAAGGCGTCATTGGATACCTGGGAGTAAATGGTGATATGTAGTTCACACTGGTATTGGGCAAAGAATTGATACCGGCAACTAACCTGTAACCAAAAGAGTCGTAATCTGTGGTATCCATAGCTCCATTATTAAAGTAGTAGGCCTGGTTACAACACAAGAAACCGATTGGCTCATTGGACAGTGAGGGACTGGAATTACATTTATTAGTTGTTTTGGGAATATTACAGATATTGATCATACAAGTAGACCAGAAATCATTATTTCCGGGCCCTGTGGTGATGGCTCCATTTCTGCAACACTGGCCGATAGCAAATGTAACTTCGCAACAGTTAGATTTACCCACGAAATTTTTCAGGGGATTTACGCTGAAGTCAACAGTAGTTTCAAAGGTATGCTCTTCAATACCCTCACCTGTAAAACCGGTATTTTGAGGATTACAAGGGCGAGAAGCAGAAGAACATCGGGGTGTTACATCCCTGATACCCGTGCGGGTAATGCTGAGATTGTAGCTACCACATCCGTTGCCACCATTTAGGCCACCATAAGCCCTAAATGAGGGATTTGAAAAGGAAATCCCTCGACAGTCTCGGTAGATTTTGGCGATAATTTTGTACTTTCCATTTCCCAGACAACGGTAGGTCATGTCAGCTCCCATCATGTGAGAAGCGGAAAGTTTTCCTGATAACCCTAACAAAAGGGCCATTGCAAACAGTATTTTTCTTATCATAAGCAATTTAATTCAATTTGGGCGTTGTGTTAATGACACACTTCACCCAGTAATTGTTGCCTCAAAAATAAGAATTTTCTCATACAACTTCAAAGTATGGAGTAAATCAATAGTATTACTTTAAAAAATTTCTTTTAAAAAATGAATTTTATTCTCATTTCACTTGTTTTAAAACCTGAAATTTGACACCATAATTTGAGTAATTTTGCAACATCCATTCATGAAATATTCACCCATCCCCGCTTCTTTATTCGTAAAAAACAGAAAAAAGTTCACGACTGCCATGAAACCCGGATCTATTGCGGTTTTTCATAGTAATGACGAGGTTCCCAAAAACGGTGATGCCTACCATAAATTCAAGCAGAATTCTGACTTATTTTATCTGACAGGCGTAGATCAGGAAGACACCATTTTGGTTTTATTTCCGGATTGCCCCAACCCGTTGTACAGGGAAATGTTGTTCATCAAAGAAACATCCGAACAGATTGCCATTTGGGATGGAGCCAGACTGATGCCCGAAGAGGCCAAGGCGGTAAGCGGGATAGCAAACATATTCTGGTATCATGAATTTAAAAAAACCATACACGCAGCCTTTTTGCTGGCAGAAAACATCTACTTGAACCTCAATGAAAACGATCGATCAACCGACACAGTTCCTGCCAACGCGTTCCGTTTTGCACATGAAATCAAGTACCGATATCCGGCACACAACATAGCAAGAAGTGCGCCCATACTGGCGCAGTGTAGAATGGTAAAAGAGCAAGAAGAGATAAATCTTATAACAGAAGCCGTAAACATTACGCGCGCCGGTTTTGAACGTTTGTTAACGTTTGTAAAGCCAGGTGTATGGGAATACGAAATAGAAGCTGAGTTAATCCATGAGTTCACAAGACGCCGTTCATCGGGCTTTGCCTTCGATCCTATCATTGGCAGCGGGTCCAGTGCTTGTGTACTGCATTACATTGACAATAATAAAATGTGCAAGGATGGTGATTTGCTGTTGCTGGATTTTGGAGCTGAATATGCGAACTACAATGGGGATTTAACCCGCTGCTTGCCGGTGAACGGAAGATTTACCCCGAGGCAAAAGGCAGTGTACAATGCGGTATTGCATGTTCACAGGGCAGCAGCCGGGTTGTTGAAACCGGGTAAAAAACTGCCCGAATACCATCAGGAAGTATGTGAGGTAATGACAGAGCAACTGGTGAATCTGGGATTAATTACCATGGAAGATGTAAAAAAAGATAAACGGGCCTTTGCCAAATATTTCATGCATGGAACCAGCCATCATCTAGGCTTGGATGTGCATGATGTGATGCACCGGTTTGGAACGCTGGAAGTGGGCAATGTGCTTACCATAGAGCCGGGCATTTACATCCCTGAGGAGGGCATTGGAGTAAGAATTGAAAATGACGTTTTACTCAAAAGTGACGGTCTGCATGATTTTATGGCAGGATTGCCCATTGAGGCTGACGAAATTGAGGAACTGATGAACCGATAAAAGGATTAATTCCAGCCTTCTTTACCCTTGAGTGGCACAAAACGGAAGGGGCCAAAAGATTCTTTTTTTATTGAACCATCAGGGTTTTTAGTGAACCGATACATGGTTTGCTCATCCGGTTTATCCCCTATCGGGATTACGAGTCGTCCATTCACCTGCAACTGATCCAATAGGTTTTGGGGGACTTCGGGTGCTCCGGCAGTAACTATAATTGCATCATAAGGAGCAAAAGCCGGTAGACCCAATGTTCCGTCACCATGAAAACATTGAATTTGATTGTCCAGAATTTTAAGCACTTTATGCGCTTCTTTCAGCAATGGAAGCACCGTTTCAATGGTATAAAGCTGGGCACCCATTGCCGACAATACAGCCGCTTGATAACCGCTTCCTGTGCCTATTTCAAGCACTTTCGCACCCGGTTTTATTTGCAACAACTGGCTCTGAAAAGCAACGGTGTAAGGTTGCGAAATGGTTTGTCCATGTCCGATAGGAAATGGTGCATCACGGTACACAAACTGCTCGAAGTCTTTAGGAAAAAACAACTGTCTTGGCACACGCCCAATAGCTTGCAGAACCTGTTCATCCGTGACTCCCTTCTGTCTCAATTCATTAACTAGCTGGTTTCGGCGTCCGGCCATTACGGGAGATTCTGAAATCGGTGGGGTTGTGAACATGTGTTAGAAACAGTTATCTGGTATTCTGATTGGGTGTTTGCAATTTTGCTGCGGGTACAAAAATACAAAAGCCCACCTTAAATAACTGTATGAAACTGAAAACTGTCATCATAGGCACCCAGCGCAAGGCAGAGATATTTGCTCATCTGCTTGACGGAAGTGGACTTTTTGAATTTTGTGGTTATTATGATCCGGACAATGACCAAAATGCAGATGCCGCGGGAAACCTTCTGTATGTTTTTGAGCTGGCGAACCAGGCTGAGGTTTTCATCATTGACAGGCATGTTCAAAACATTGAAGGCAGCATGATTGAAAATCTTACTCGCCTGGGAAAGCATATTTTAATGGATGGTTTTTTGATACAGAACATAGGTTTCAATGAGCAACTAATTAGATTGCACGCTGAGAGCGGTAATTGCTTTCACATCGCAAACACACTCTATAATAAACCATTGTACACCACGGCTTCTCAATATTTGCGTAAGCCCAGATTTATAAAGCTTGAAAAAGAATGTCGTCCACCGGCCCCCGGAGGATTTGAATCCTGGCTGTTTCGTGAATTGGCACAAGATCTAGATTTGGTTATCAGAACGGCACAGTGCGGCATTCGTGAAGTATCTGCAAGACCTTTATTTCTTTTTGGTAAAAACCCCGATTTATTGAATATTCATATTGAATTTGACAATGATTCGATATGCCACATCACTGCAGGCAGGGCAATTGAGCCCGGAACACACCGATTAAAAATTTATCAGCAAGATAAACTATTTGCCCTTGATTTCACTGAAAACACCCTCAATGAATACAGGCAAACGGAAAACCGGGATCAGCTAACCTTTTTGGAAGATTCGGATACTGAAACACAAAAGGAACTCACCTTAATTCAACGCCCGGTAATTCCGTTTGACCCTTGGAAAATGGAAATTCGGAATTTTGAAGAAAATATTAATAAAGGTTTTACCCCACTTACTTCGCTGGAAAATCTGATTGAAGTAAACCGTTTATCTTCATTAATTACGGAAAAGGTACAGCGACGCTACCATGAGGTATAGACATCGTTAAAATTACTTTTGAGTTACGCCCCATACTGTTGTATTTTCGCTGCATGGGATTTCGCCTTCTTGTACCCGTAGTTGCAGCATTACTGCTAATTATGCCGGGTTGTGACCGGGAGTCAGAACCCATACCCTCCTACATCCGTATTGATTCCGTAAGTGTTAATACGCTTGTTGGACAAGGAAATCCCATTCATGAAATTTCTGCGTTAAATATCTACATTGACGAACAGTTTATTGGGGTGTTTGAAATCCCTTGTACCGTTCCGGTTTTGTTTGCCGGAAAACACAAATTGTCTGTGATTCCATCGGTTCGTATTAACGGGGCTGTCAATCAGCATGTCGTTCATCGATTATTTAAAAGAGCTGACACTACCATTAATTTGATCGAGGGCCAGGTTACCTCGGCCGGCAACATAACGCTTCAATACAAAGATAATGTAGAGTTTCCCTGGTTAGAAGACTTTGAGGATGGCAATAGCGAACTGGTTCGTTTATTTTCTTCAAAGGGAGATACCTCCTACATCACCACCGATGCGTTTTCTTTGAATGGACGATATGAGGGAAACACGCGGTGTATGAAAGTGGTGATTGCGGCCGCAGATACCGCCAAAACTATAGACATGGCCTCTTTCAAGTATTTTGGTAATTTGCCATACTTTGGCACTGACATTATGTTTGAATTTGATATAAAGTCGCCTGTGCCGGCACAGGTAGCCATGATTCGAAAGAACAGCAACGGGCAAATATATCTGCCGTATGTCTATTTGTTTGAAACCGGCGGGAAATGGAAGCGATTTTATATCAACCTTATTTATGAGTTATACAATCAACCTGCGGATACGGAAATTAAGTTGTTAATCAGTCCAATAAAACCGGAAGAATTAAAAACAGAGCAGATTATTTTGATTGATAACATACGATTAAGCTATCCTAAATGAACAAAAGGTTACAAATATTTCTTCATGTAGTAGCTGACATTCTCTCTGCTTCAGGGGCTTGGTTGTTATTTTTTTTATACAGAAAGCATGTTGTAGAAGCAGTAAAACATGGCTATGATATTCCTGTCAATCATGATTTAAAGTTGTATGCGGGATTAATCTTTATTCCTGCAATGTGGTTAATTATATACGCAGGAACCGGATACTACCGAAAAATATTTCGCAGAAGCCGACTGCGAGAGGTAGAGCAAACATTCATTACCGGTATTTTGGGCAGTCTTTTTATTTTCTTCCTATTAATATTGGATGACAGCGTTGGAGATTACCATGATTATTACAAATCGCTCCTTGTTTATTTTACACTGCACTCAAGCATTACCCTTACCTTGAGACTGCTGATTGTGAGCAGGACTATTTTCAAAATTCAGCATAGAAAATGGGGTTACAAAACCCTGCTAATAGGAAATGGAACCAATGCAGCGAAACTCTATCAAGAATTAAATGCTGCGAAAAAGTCTGAAGGATTTTTTATTTTGGGGTATATTGCCGGAAGCCCTGCAAAACAGGGACTCATGGATGACCTCCCCTATTTAGGAAATTTCAATGAAGTCTCCACCATAATAAGTCAATACCAGGTAGAAGATGTGATTATTTGCCTAGATGACGAAGAACACAATCAGGTTCCGGTGCTGGTAGACCAAATACAGAACGAAAAAGTACACCTAAAAATACTGCCAGACAGCTACGGAATGGTTCTGGGCATTGTTAAAATGAACAACATTTTGGGAGCAATGCTGGTGGAAGTTGATTTTGAAGTGATGCCACAATGGCAAAAAACAGCCAAGCGTATTTTTGATATTATCATTAGTCTTATCGCAATTCTGATTGGTTTACCCATTTTTATCATCATTGGCATTTTGATTAAAATAGACAGTAAGGGACCCGTTTTTTTCCGACAGGAAAGGATTGGTTTTAAAGGCAAACCGTTCAATATTTACAAATTCAGAAGCATGCGCACGGATGCTGAAATTTCAGGACCACAGTTAAGCAGTGAGACCGATCCCCGTCGTACCCGTGTAGGCCAATTTTTAAGAAAATCCCGATTAGATGAACTGCCCCAATTCATCAATGTATTAGCCGGAGACATGAGCGTGGTAGGCCCCAGGCCTGAAAGACAGTTTTTCATTGATCAAATTGTAAAAAAGGCACCTTATTACCTAAGATTACATAGAATTAAACCAGGAATTACCAGTTGGGGTCAGGTGAAATTTGGATATGCCGAGAATGTGGATGAAATGATTGAAAGAATGAAATATGATATCCTGTATTTGGAGAATATGAGTTTAGGGCTAGATATAAAAATTATGATATACACGGCGCTCATTATGATTCAGCGACGCGGAAAATAAAATAGGACCCAAGCAGCAGTATCACTATTTACCCTACTATTAACGAATTAAAAAAAATGGAATCCAATTTGCTATTATTGCTTGTAAAACAAAATTCGCTTAAAAACATTTATTAATTAAACATGAAATCTATCCCCGAGACCCTCAGCCCATTCTTGAGAATCTGGCGCCTTGTGGGGACTGAAAAAAGAAACATACGCTTTCTTTATATATATGCCATTTTGGCAGGTGCTATTAGTTTGATTGTCCCATTGGGCATTCAGGCCATCATAGGATTGGTGCTGGCAGGGAAACTCAGCAGTAGCTGGTTCATACTGATTGTGCTTATCACCCTGGCCATACTATTATCCGGATTAACCGGATTGGCGCAGCTAAGCATTGTAGAGTCGATTCAAAGCAATTTGTTTGTAAGAACTGCGACTGAATTTTCCCAAAAGCTGGCTTCAGCATCGCGATATTTTAAAAAACACACCAGTTTGGTGGAATTGTCTGAAAAATTTCTCGATATCATCACGGTACAGAAGAGTTTCAGTAAGTTATTGTTAAGTTTTACTACTTCACTGCTTGAAATTTTGTTCGGGATCATATTACTAGCTATTTATCATCCGGCGTTTTTGGTATTTGGTTTTTCTTTGCTGATTCTGGTAGCCATCATTCTTCGGGCCACCTACAATCGTGGTGTTCAATCATCCAGGGCCGAAAGCAACTACAAGTTTAAGACTGCCTTCTGGATGACCGAGATCGCCCAAAATCGGGTGACATTTAATTTGAAGCAGGAACAAAATTTTCACATTGTTAAAACCAACAATTATCTCAAGGAGTATGTAAAAAGTCGGCAGGCCCATTTTAGAATTCTTTACAATCAGGCATCCATAGCCATAGGCATGAAAGTAATACTGACCATGACCATGTTGTTTCTGGGTAGTTATCTATTGGTACGTGAAGACATAAGTCTGGGTCAATTTTTAGCCTCTGAGATATTAATCATTTCATTGGTCGGTGCAGTTGGAAAGCTGGTTATTTCGGTAGAAAGCGTATATGATGCCGGCATAGCACTGGAAAAATTAGGGAGTGTTACCGACGCACCATTAGAATTACGAACTGCCCATACCGACAAGACTGACATTATCAAAGAGGCCCCTATTGTAACTTTGGTTGACCGTAACAGTGGTAAAACTGTTGTGGAAATATCTTCAGGGCAGAAAATAGGCATTTGCGGATTACCGGGTACCGGAAGAACTCGCATACTGAAGGCCATTATTGGTGATCTGGATACTGAATTTGCATCGCAGCTAAATCATGTGCCGGTAGAAAATATTTCTGCAGAAGGACTGGGAAGCATTACCGGGATCTGCCTGCAGGGCAGCCATATTTTTGAAGGCACGCTGGCCCAAAACATTGTATTGGGTAATGAACCCGATCTGAAAGAGCTTACAGACTTAAGCAAAACCTTAAACTTGCATGGTTTCGTTTCCTCATTGCAAGGAGGGTTTAACCATGAATTTGAGTCTGAAAGTGGTGTACCCAATAATATTGCCCGGAAAATTCCGTTGGCTAGAGCTTTGTACCACACACCTCCCCTTATTTTGATTGATGATGTCTGGAGTGCCTTTACCAAAAAAGATTTGCAAAATATTTGCAATCACATCAGTAACACAAACTCTACAGTAATATTTATCAGCAATCAGATTCCGGTATTATCACATGCAGATCGATGTTTATATTTGGATGAAAATGGGCTGACCGATTTGGGGAAAGTTACTTCTAATAATGTTCCAACTGCAATTCAGGATATTACATGGCAATAATAAATAAAGATATACCGAGTAATTCATTGCTAGTAGAAAGTCCATGGACCCAAAGGCGCATGAGTAAGGTGCTGATTTGGATGACCTTGCTCTTTTTGTTATTTATGTTTCTACCCTGGACTCAGAACATTCAAACTCAGGGAGTGGTGACCACGTTACTACCCAACCAACGACCGCAGGAAATTCAAACCATCATTGGAGGAAGAATTGAAAAATGGTATGTAACAGAGGGAGATTACGTAAGAAAAGGCGATACCATTGTTCGAATTAGTGAAGTAAAGGAAAGTTACCTAGATCCAAAATTATTGGAGCAAACTGAAACCCAGATTAGGGCGAAAGAAAGTAGCGTTAACAGCTATACCTCTAAGATTGATGCAATCAATCGACAAATCACCCAATTGGAGGTAAATCAGGACTTAAAACTGAAACAGGCACGCAATAAAGTAGAGCAAGAACAGATGAAAGTGAACAGCGAAAGCGCAGAACTGGATGCTGCCAAAACAGGAGAAAGCATTGCCCGACAACAATTTTCCCGTGATAGTTCGCTAGAAAAAAAAGGAATTAAAAGTCCGTTGGAAGTTGAAAACAGACGCGTAAAATGGCAGGAAAGCATTGCCAAGCGCATTTCTGCTGAAAACAAACTGCTAGGTGCCAGGGCATCACTGGAAAATGCGAGATTCGAGTTAAGAAATATCACGGCAGAATACGGTGAAAAAATGGCGAAAGCGGAAAGTGAACGCTTCAGTGCCATCAGCAATCAGATGGAAACAGAAGCCGAAGTAAGCAAGCTGCGCAACCAATTTAGCAACTATACCATACGAAGTGGATTTTATATCATTCTGGCACCGCAGGACGGCTATGTTACCAAAACACTTGCCAGTGGTATTGGTGAAACTGTAAAAGAAGGCGAACCTATTTGCACAGTCATGCCTTCGGCAGTGCATCTGGCAGTAGAAATGTACGTAGATCCCATGGACATGCCGTTGGTTAAAAAAGGACAGCACGTTAATTTTGTATTTGACGGATGGCCCACCATTGTTTTCTCGGGTTGGCCAAACTACACCTACGGAACCTTTCCAGGAAGGGTATTCGCCATTGACAACACCCCCTCATCCAATGGCAAATACCGATTGCTGGTAGCACCGGAAGTGGGACAAAAGCAATGGCCGCCTCAGTTACGTGTGGGTACAGGCTCTCATGGCTATCTGCTGCTAAACCGTGTTCGTGTGTGGTATGAAATATGGAGACAGCTTAATGGGTTCCCACCGGATTACTATAAAAAAGAAATGGACTCAACCAAACCCCAAAAATGAGATATTGTCTAATACTAATGTGGGTGGTGGGCATTTTTGCCCCGGCAAAAGCACAAAATAGCGGCAGTATCAATTTGGGTATTATTTTAAAACAGGTAGGTGCATTTCATCCTACTGCGAAACAGGCAGCACTATTACCGAAGCAGGGTTCGGCTTACCTCAGGTATGCACGGGGCGGATTTGATCCCAAGGTTTTTTTTGAACAGCGAGAGAAAACCTTTAAATCCGAAAACTATTATACTGAAACTGCGGCAGGCATCAGCGTACCAACATGGATTGGTCCGGATTTGAAAGCCGGTTTTGAAAAAAATGATGGTTTGTACTTGAGTCCGGATATGAAAACCCCAGACAACGGGCTTTCCTATGTGGGTGTTGATATTCCCCTGTTTCGAAACATGGTGACGGACAAACGCCGCACAGGTTTAAGACAGGCACAGCTATTTAAAGAGCAGAGTGAAGCGATGCGTCTGGAATTGCTCAATGAGCTGGCTCAGCAGGTTGTTCAGGATTATGCCGGCTGGTATTTTGCCTGGCAGGAAAAGGAAATTTGCAGACAGGCGGTTACCCTCCTCAACGAACGGATGAGTGCCATCAGGTTTGAATATCAAGCGGGGAGTAAATCTGCCGCTGATACCATAGAAACATCGGCTCAACTAGGCAGTTTCAATATACTGTACCGGAATGCCTATGTAAAAGAATTCAAAAACCGCCTGATGTTATCTGCCCATCTTTGGAATGAGAATAATGAACCCGTTTACATTAACAATAATATAAACCCTGAATACACCGGACTTGATTTCCTGGACAGCATGTTGTTGGCCTTCCCCGACTCGGTAGTGAGTTCGAGCATTCAACAACTTCAGCCCGGCCTGCAAATCATGGATTTATACGTACAGAAAAACAAACTGGAAATGCAATTGAACAGGCAAGCGATGCTACCGGAAATAAATCTAAAATACAGGGCATTAAGTCCCGGCAATTTTGAGTTTCCGGCAGGCAATTCTTTGCGTATGAACTCCACATTTGGAATTGGCTTTAGCAGTTCATTGTTTCTGCGCAAGGAACGAGGAGAGTATGAGCTTTCCAAATTTGCCTGGCAGGAATCGGGTTTTAAGTTGCAACAAAAAATACGCGAAACCGCGCAAAAAGTGGGAGGATACTATCAGGAGGCCATAACTTATGCCACCATAAGCCGCGATTTTACCAGCATCAGTGAACAATATCAGCAATTGTATGAAAATGAAAAGACGCGATTCAATGCCGGCGATGCAACCGTATTTATGGTGAACATGCGAGAAACCCGCTGGATAGAAACTCGTCTTAAACTCAATGAATACAGACAAAAGCAGGTGCAAAGTGCGACACAATACCTTCAACTGGCGGGTGTGATAGGCAGAATCTTTTAACATTGACAAGCAAGGCTGTTTTTTATTAATAGGCCTTCAGAAGAAACATTGGAGCTTCAGACATATCGGATTATAACAAATGCCACGAAAATGCCTTAAAAGTGTTCAAAATGTGGAAAATTAGGCATTATTAATCAGCTCATAACCTTGTGTTAGGTTGTATTTTTACAGACAATTACAAATACGATTTTTTTACGTTAGAAAATGAGCAATCAAAATAGTGGGAATTACGGTGCGGATAACATTACCGTACTGGAGGGATTAGAAGCGGTGCGTAAGCGCCCGGCGATGTACATTGGAGATATTGGCCCCAAGGGTCTTCACCACCTGGTTTATGAAGTGGTTGACAATAGTATTGATGAGGCACTGGCCGGTCATTGTCGCAATATATATGTGAGTATTCTGGAAGACAACAGTATCCGGGTTTTGGATGACGGACGTGGTATACCCACAGATATGCACCAAAAAGAAAAGAAAAGTGCGCTGGAGGTAGTAATGACCGTTTTGCACGCAGGCGGAAAGTTTGACAAAGACACATACAAAGTATCCGGAGGTTTGCACGGCGTGGGTGTAAGTTGTGTGAATGCGCTATCCAAGCACTTAAAAGTGCGGGTATTTAGAGAAGGCAAGATTTTCCAGCAGGAATACCAGATTGGCAAACCCCTTTATGATGTAAAAGTGGTGGGCGAATCAGACCAAAGGGGCACAGAGGTTACCTTTACTCCGGATGACAGTATTTTTCAGGCTACGGAGTATCAGTTTGACACCCTGCAAAATCGCCTTAGGGAGCTGGCTTACCTCAATAAGGGTATCAGATTGGTTTTGACCGATGAGCGCAACAAAGACGAAGAAGGAAATTTTCACTCGGAAACATTTTTCAGCGAAGGTGGACTTAAGGAGTTTGTTGGTTTCATTGATGGAACCCGTGAGCGACTTATTCCCGAGCCTGTTTATTGTGAAAGTGATAAATACGGCATACCGGTAGAGATTGCATTTCAATACAACACCGGATATAGTGAAAATCTGCATTCATACGTAAATAACATTAATACCATTGAAGGTGGAACGCACGTAGCCGGATTCCGCAGAGCGCTCACTAGAACCCTTAAGAGTTATGCCGAGAAGCAAAAATTACTGGAAAAGGTAAAAGTAGAAATCAGCGGTGATGATTTCCGCGAAGGACTGACAGGTGTTATCAGCGTGAAAGTAGCAGAGCCACAATTTGAAGGGCAGACCAAAACCAAATTGGGCAACAACGAGGTAATGGGTGCTGTAGATACTACCGTTGGAGAGATGCTTGAAAATTTTCTTCAGGAAAACCCCAAAGAGGCCAAGGTGATTGTAGACAAAGTTATTTTGGCAGCTCAGGCGCGCGCCGCAGCTCGCAAAGCACGTGAGATGGTCCAGCGCAAAGGTGCCATGAGCGGCATGGGACTACCCGGTAAGCTCAGCGACTGCTCGAAAACAGATCCCACCATTTGTGAGATATTTTTAGTGGAAGGAGATTCTGCCGGTGGAACTGCCAAGCAGGGCCGTGACCGAGAATTTCAAGCCATTTTGCCGCTGCGGGGTAAAATCCTCAATGTAGAAAAAGCCCTGGAGCACAAGATTTATGAAAACGAAGAGGTTCGCAACATGTTCACTGCACTGGGTGTTCACATTGGAACCAACGAAGAAGGTGATAAAGAGCTGATTCTGGACAATCTGCGCTATCACAAGGTAGTGATTATGACGGATGCCGATGTGGATGGATCTCACATTCGCACGCTCATTCTTACCCTGTTCTTCCGCTATATGAAAAAACTGATTGAGAATGGTTTTCTTTACATCGCTACTCCCCCATTATACCTGGTAAAAAAAGGCAACAAAAGTGCCTATGCATGGAATGACGCAGAACGGGATATGCACATCAAACAGCTGGCCGGAGAAGGCAAGGAAGACAGTGTAAATGTACAGCGGTACAAAGGTTTGGGAGAAATGAACGCTGAGCAGCTATGGGAAACCACCATGGATCCGGCGCGCAGAACCCTGAAGAGGGTTACCCTGGACAGTGCTGCAGAAGCCGACCGCATATTCAGCATGCTCATGGGCGATGATGTCCCACCCCGCAGGGAATTCATCGAAGCCAATGCACGCTACGCAAAAATTGATGCATAAGCCAATTTAGCTACTGAAATTTAATGGATTTTATTGGGCTTAATCGCCCGATAACCCTTGCCGGCAGGTACAATACAATCCAACTGATGAGGATGGTACCTAGGTTTACCCATACAATGTGCATGGGATGGATTTCAATCAGCACTTTATTTACGTAATAGGTTTCAGTATTTAGGGTAATGAAACCATACCGGTACTGTAAATAACACAACCCCAGCCCTATCAGATTACCAGCTAGCAATCCAAAACCGGTAATAAAAATGGCCTGGTATTGAAAAACCTTGCGTATTGAAGATTCACCAGCTCCCAGTGCCTTGAGCGTTCCAATCATATTGGTGCGTTCGGTAATGAGAATAAGCAGGGTGGTACACATTCCGATCACGGCTACCAGCAACATCAGAGATAAAATTATCACTACGTTGGTATCAAGCAGTGCCAGCCAGTCAAATATCTGTCTGTTGTAACGTGCCGCAGACTGAATATTGAATACGCCGGGTGGTAATTTGCGGCTGAGATTGTCTATGGTTTGGCTGGTCATATCCATATTGTGCAGCCTCACCTCCCATTGGGTAAATTTTGTTGAACCGGGCAATACTTTTTGAATGAGTCCAATAGATGTAATACAATGTGACTTATCATAATCATCCAGACCCGTAGCAAAAACGCCCACAATTCTGGGATGGATTGCTCGGGGTCTTCGATTTCCGCTGCTGTCTTCCTTAAAGAAAATTGCTTGCAGATACATGCCCGTATCCAGTCCTAGTCGGCCTGCAGTAAGTTCAGAAATCAGCACAGTATTTGGATCTTTGGTAAAATCGGGCACCGTCCCTCTTTTGAGTTGATTTTTAAGAAACGAAAAATCATAATCCGGAGAAACCCCTTTGGCGACCATACCCTCAATTTCTGATTCTCCCTTAACAATGCAGGGTCTTACAGCACAAACTGAAACCCGCTGAACCCCTTCCACAGATTGAATATCGGGTGTGAATGCCAGTAGTTTTTCACCCATAGGCAGAGGCTCAGATCCTTCGGTATTGGAAATATCATCGATGACTAAGTCGCCGTTTATTCCAATAACCTTATTTTTGATACCGGATTGGAAACCTGATACCGTGGAAAGCGCAATAAACATCACCGCCGAGCTGAGTCCTACAGCTGCAATCGCCAAACGAACAATGGATTTAGAGAAGGAACCCCTTCCCGAGGCTGATAATCGGCGTGCGAGATGTAAAGGCCAATTCATTGATGTTTCAAAAGTACATCGAAAGTGGTTAACGGCAGTCATGGTTTTTATCGGGCTAATCAATGTGGGCGTTTCACAATCTGTTATCCCGGCCGCTGAACGCACCGAAGAATATTTTTCCTTACTGAAAAAAAAGCGTGTTGCGGTGGTTGCGAACCAAACATCCGTGGTTGGTTCCCGGCATCTTATAGACACCCTCCTTTCGGCCAAAATTAAGGTTAGGAAGGTATTTGCACCTGAACATGGCTTCCGTGGTCAGGCCGCCAATGGAGAAAAGGTACATTCAGGCATTGATCCCATTACCAGACTGCCCATCATATCGCTATATGGGAAACATGTAAAGCCCACTAAAAAAGACCTGAAAGGGATTGATATGGTGGTGTTTGATATACAGGATGTGGGGGTTCGATTTTACACCTATCTCACCACCTTACATTATGTTATGCAGGCCTGCGCCGAAAATGGCAAACCCTTGTTGATTTTAGATCGGCCCAACCCCAATGGACATTATATTGATGGGCCGGTGCTGAAACCCGGATTTGAAAGCATGGTGGGAGTACATCCTATTCCCCTGGTGCACGGAATGACATTGGGTGAACTGGCACGAATGATTAATGGGGAAAAATGGCTGGGTACCGAAGACACATGCCAACTTTCAGTGGTAACTTGTAAAAACTGGGACCATAACACGGCCTACACCCTTCCTATTCCGCCATCGCCCAATTTACCCACCCAGGAAAGCATTATGCTCTACCCCACTCTGGGACTGATGGAAGGAACGGTGATGAGCATGGGAAGGGGCACAGATAAACCCTTTGAGTGCTTTGGTGCACCGTGGTTAAAAGACGGCGCTTATGTATTTGTACCCCAAAACATACCGGGAAAAGCGGCAAATCCTCCGTTTTTAGGCGATACGTGTAGGGGTTTTTTACTCACTGACTTTGCCCAAAACTACATTGCCGGTAGCCGAAAATTGTATATTGAATGGTATGAAATGCTACTGAAAACCTGTCCTGACCGTCAAAAGTTCTTTACTGCTTTTTTCGATAAACTCGCGGGCAGTGCCGAGTTACGGACAGCACTTTTAAATGGTTTGAGCATCAAAGAAATTCGGGATTCGTGGAAAAACGAATTATACCAGTTCGAATACAAGCGTAGTCGATACCTGCTATACCGATACATACCCGGTGTAGGGCACACCAAACTTTAGTGGTTGTTTAAGCGCTGATTCCGTAGTTTCTTTGCCATATGAAAACCGCTATTTTCAGCATGATTGCAATGTGCATGTTTGCCTGTGGCACCCAAACAGGGGGAAGTACTTATGGAGAAAAAATCGATACAACCAAGGCAGAAACCGTGGATGTAGCTTTAAAGGCATTTGAAAACAGTGGAAAATCCGATGCTGTGATCAAAGGACAAATCAGTCAGGTGTGCACGGGCGAAGGCTGCTGGTATACACTGAAACACGGAAGCACAGAGCAATTTGTAGGTTTTGAAAAATTCACCATTCCTAAAGACGTTGCAGGGAAAATAAGTGTGGCAAGCGGCCGTTTTTACCGCGACACTCAAAGCGTTGAAACGCAGCGTGAAGGATTGAGTGAAGCTGAAGCTGCCAAGATCACCGAACCCAAGATTTCGGTACAATTCACCGCCACCGGAATTGTGATTAAATAAGTCGTAACAAACGAACTTGTAGATTGTCGGTAATCATTAGATAAAGGCACACTCATTATTGGCTAAAATCCACCACTTCTCACCTTCAATAAGAAGGAAAAACCTTTATTACCTTGGAATTTGAAGGTAAAGGCTTCCATTATCCGGAAACATATTCCCAGTCTTTAATGGTATCGAATTTTTGACCGGCCTGTTTTACCGAAGGGTGTTGCAATACCGATTCAACAGTGACTTCAGGTATTTCTTTTTCTGCAAGGCCATTTTTCACAAATATGAAGTTAAAGCCGAGGTCATTGGCACCAACCAGTCTATACCCTTTTCTTTTTGCCAGATTTGTCATAGCCACCGGTGATGCGCCGTGGTAATCAGGATGTTTGCCCGGATAGGCATAATTGGCATCATAGGGCACTACAATGTTATGAAGCCCAAATTCTATATGTGTTTCAATAATTACCACCTGGGGCTGTATTGCATGTATTGCGTCCCATATCCAGTAATCGTTCCCATCAATATCAATAGATAATAGACCTATTTCCCCTGTATATCCAGCACTTTCAATCAATTCATTGATATTTTCTCTGGTTACTTTAGCACAAATAAATTTAGGCTTGTAATTCCATGAATGAGGATATTTAGCAAAGAACTTTACTCCTCTTTTTATGCTACTTTTATTCCCGTCTATAAAAAGACCGTGCCATCCAAAATTAAAATACAGATTCGCAGAATTGCTATTTACCCCATCATCCGATCCTATCTCTACGAAAGTTTTATTCGTCATCCCCAAAACCGAAAATATAAATAATAACAAGCCGTCTTCTTCGAATTGTGAGAATACTTTAAAACCCGCATCTGATAATTTGGGTAGATTTCCCCGACTCAATAAATCCTGATACGTATGAAATAGTTGACGCTGAGAGATTTGCACTGCAGGATTGAACCTATTCCTAATCTTCGCAATGAGGAATTTGTCTTTCAGAAAGTTTTTAATCATTTGATGGATATAGATTTTATAAAGAGAATAATAAACATCTGCTGAATCACTATGGAAATAAACTGGGGTTACCCCTTAATTCTATTATGGTAATTCATGTATAGTTTTATTCTTTAGTCTTACAAATAAACGTGAATATAGCACACAAAAAGTACAGATTACTAAAAACGCTATTATATTTCTATATGCGTATAGTAATTATGCACTAGAAACCTGTGATTTCTGAACCGGTATAGAACTAATCTCAAAAGTCCTTTTTGTCAATTCAATAATTCATGTCCTTGTTTGATTCAAGACTTCGAATTTTCGCGCAGGCCTTTGTTGCTGGCTCCTTTCAGGCCAGCAGCCTGAAATTCTGCAAGCGATTTGTTCGCAGAAATAGCCTCGGAATTGACTGGCAAATTATTTTTGAGATACCTTCTAGTAATCACTTAATCTCAAAAGTATTCATAAAGGCCGTGGTGAAATTGCCTTTTCTGAAATCTTCATTTTGCATAATCTGTAAATGCAGTGGGATGGTTGTTTTAACCCCTTCAATTACAAATTCGTTGAGCGCTCTTTCCATTTTCACGATGGCTTCTTCCCTGGTTTGTGCAGAGACAATCAGCTTGGCAATCATGCTATCGTAGAATGGAGGAATGCTATACCCTGCATAGATATGTGAATCAACCCTTGTGCCGTGTCCACCGGGTTTATGCATAGAGGTAATGGTGCCGGGGCTGGGACGGAAATTGTTGTAAATATCTTCCGCATTCACCCTGCACTCGATAGCGCATTTGGTAGGTTCGTAATCCTTACCACTGATAGGCACGCCTGCGGCAATCAGGATTTGCTCCTTCACCAAGTCATAATTGATAACCTCTTCGGTTACCGGATGTTCCACCTGTATGCGGGTATTCATTTCCATGAAATAGAAATTGCGGTGTTTGTCTACCAAAAATTCTACCGTACCTACCCCTTCATATTTTATGATTTCGGCAGCTGCCTTGGCGGCTTTACCCATTTTTTTGCGCAGTTCAGCAGTCATAAATGGGCTGGGCGTTTCTTCAATGAGTTTTTGGTGACGGCGTTGAATAGAACAATCGCGCTCGCTGAGGTGGCATACCTTGCCATATTGGTCGCCGGCAATCTGAATTTCTATGTGGCGGGGTTCTTCAATGTATTTTTCCATGTAGAGGCCATCGTTGCCAAAAGCGGCACCGGCCTCTTGTTTTGCGCTATTCCAAGCAGCCTCAAGCTCATCTTCTGCCCAAATAATCCGCATACCTCTACCGCCGCCGCCTGCAGTCGCTTTTATGATGACGGGATAGCCAATTTTTTTGGCAATCTTTTTCCCTTCTTCAATGCTATCCAACAATCCATCGCTGCCCGGAATGGTTGGAACCCCGGCCTTTTTCATGGTATCTTTGGCATTGGACTTATCCCCCATGGAATCAATCTGCTCAGGGGTGGCACCAATAAATTTGATACCGTGATCACGACAAAGTGCGCTAAACTTGGAGTTTTCGCTCAGAAAGCCGTAACCGGGGTGTATGGCATCGGCATTGGTAACCTCCGCTGCTGCCAAAATCCGGGGCATACTCAGGTAGCTGTCTTTACTGGCTGGCGGACCTATACATACCGCTTCATCGGCAAAGCGCACGTGAAGACTCTCTTTATCTGCCGTGGAGTAAACTGCTACGGTTTTGATGCCCATCTCGCGACAGGTGCGGATAATACGCAAAGCAATTTCGCCACGATTGGCAATTAAGATTTTTTTAAACATAAGAAACTGTATTTACAGAAGGTTATGCGGGCTCAACCAAAAATAAGGGTTGGTCATATTCCACCGGAGTGGCATTTTCCACCAATACTTTCACGATGCGTCCGCTAACTTCGCTTTCAATCTCATTGAAAAGCTTCATGGCTTCGATGATGCAAACCACCTTGCCTGACTTTACCTCATCTCCAACATTGACAAATGCAGGACTATCAGGATTAGAGGAGCGGTAGAAAGTTCCCACCATGGGAGATTTAATGGTAATGAGGTTATCTGTTTTTGAGGCAGGAGCTGCTTCGGGTAAGGCAGGTGTTGCAGGAGCAGCGGTAACTGTAGCCACCGGTTGTGCTATGGCTTGAGGCACGGCAACGGGCGCAACTGACGTTAACTGAACAGCATTCTTTTTAATGAGCAGTTTGAAATCTTTGCGATTGATTTCAACTTCATCTACACCGGCGGTTGATA
>CAYYXG010000002.1:0-212754 GCA_964475595.1 uncultured Flavobacteriaceae bacterium | reverse complement strand
AGCAGTTTGAAATCTTTGCGATTGATTTCAACTTCATCTACACCGGCGGTTGATACAAATTTGATCAAAGCCTGAATTTCTTTTAAATCCATATTGAGAATTTTATGGTGGCAAAGAAACGGCAAAAATCAAAAAAACACCTAAAAATGACCCAAAAAGGGTGTTTTTTTTATAAATATACGCATTTTTCTTGAAAAAACCAAGAAAAATCGGAAAAACCGACCATTTAAAATCCCACCCGAAAACCGGCCTGCATAGCACTTTTTGCCATTCCAACTTCACTATACAATGCCACAGATGGCGATAAATGATAAGTCAGCCCCATCGTTAAATCTGCGCCTATGCTGGGAAAAGAAATAGAATTGGGAATTCTTCTTTCTAAAATACCCAGATTTACCGGAAAATTCCACCGGTCTGTGATGGGGTCATTAGAGGTAACTTTCACTGTATTCATCCGAAGACCAACACCCAAACCCAAATACAAATCCCACTTTTCGGAGTTCAGGGCATGGTAATTAATTCTGGCCAGGGCGCTCCAGCTTCTGTAGGTTAGGTCTCCGGCTATGCGAACATTCTGATTATTCACACTATCAATGGCTACATGGGCAATCAATCCACCGGTAGCCACATTCACCCCTACTCCCACATGATTTGAAACGGCGTATTCACCTTTGATATAGATGTTAGGGACCTTGGAAAAGTTCACATCATCCCAACCCTTCATCAGTGATTTTTCCAGTGTTCGTGCCATAATAAAATTGGCATTGATGAGACCATAACCACCACTGATGTAAGTATTGCCTTTGGTGAAAGCAGACATTGGGAGTGCAGAACTTCCTATATCCTGGGCTAAGATGCTATTCAGCCATGGCAGTAAAAGTAATGCGCCGATGCACTTTTTTATCATAAGGGAATATTTCCGTGTTTTTTACGCGGCAGATTTCGCACCTTGTTTTCCAGCATTTCAAACGCCATAATAAGCTTTTGACGGGTTTCTTCAGGGAAAATAACCTCATCGATAAAACCCCGTTCGGCGGCACGATACGGATTGGCAAAAATGCCTGCATACTCTGCTTCTTTATCTTTGAGTGCCTGTTGGGAATCATCTGATGCATCAATTTCTTTTTTGAAGATAATTTCAGCGGCCCCTTTAGCTCCCATCACTGCAATTTCGGCTGTAGGCCATGCAAAGTTCATATCGGCACCAATGTGTTTGCTGTTCATTACATCGTAAGCCCCACCATAGGCCTTACGGGTAATCAAAGTAATTCTGGGGACTGTGGCTTCGCTAAACGCATACAGTAATTTGGCACCATTGGTAATAATGGCGTTCCATTCCTGATCGGTTCCGGGCAGAAATCCCGGTACATCCTCCAACACCAGCAGCGGAATATTGAAAGCATCACAAAAACGCACAAAGCGGGCTCCTTTCTGGCTGCTGTGCACGTCCAGCACACCAGCCAGGTGGGCGGGCTGATTGGCCAAAATGCCTATGCTTTTCCCGGCTAGCCGGGCAAAACCCACAATGATATTTTCAGCATAGGCCTTATGTACCTCAAAGAAGCTGTTTTCATCCACGATATTCTCAATCACTTCGCGCATATCGTAGGGCTGATTGGGATTTTCAGGAACAATATCCTTAAGTCCATCGCGGGTTTCGTTGCCTGCGTGATAAGGTTGCGCCGCGGGCTTTTCTTCGCAATTTTGCGGCATGTAACTCAGCAGCTGCTTAATGTGCAGTATGGCTTCCACCTCATTGGCCGCTGTGAAATGGGCAACCCCGCTCTTGCTGCTATGAACAGAGGCACCACCCAATTGCTCGCTGCTTACATCCTCGTTGGTGACGGTTTTCACCACATTGGGACCGGTAACAAACATGTAGGAGGTATTTTCCACCATCATGATAAAATCTGTAAGGGCCGGTGAATATACCGCCCCGCCGGCACAGGGTCCCATAATGGCGCTGATTTGAGGAACTACGCCACTGCTCATAACGTTGCGATAAAAAATATCAGCGTAGCCGCCCAGAGACACTACACCCTCCTGAATTCGGGCACCACCACTGTCATTGAGACCGATAACGGGAGCACCGTTTTCCATGGCCATGTCCATGATTTTGCAGATTTTTTCTGCATGGGTTTCTGAGAGTGAACCTCCAAAAACGGTAAAATCCTGGGAAAACACATAAACCAGACGGCCGTTTACTTTGCCGTAACCGGTTACTACCCCATCACCCAAAAACTGCTGATTTTCCATGCCAAAATCCTTGCTGCGGTGGGTAACGAAAGCGCCGATTTCGCAAAAACTACCTTCATCGAGCAACAGGTTTAATCGTTCACGGGCAGTGAGTTTGCCCTTTGCGTGCTGGGAAGCGATGCGTTTTTCACCACCGCCCTGCTGAGATTCGGCGCGCTTGGCCGCTAAGATCTGGCGAGCATTTGACATTACCGCAAAAATAAGGGTATGCACCTGACTTTAGGAAACGATATTACAGGGATTCCACGAGAAGTCTGCCTGCGTGGAGTGCAGCATTGAGCGAAGGATATGCCGCAAAGTCACCGGTAGCCAGCACCCCATCATGCAATGGTATTAATTCAGGTTCGTAACGCATGGAAGCCAGATTTGGCAGTGCAGCAGGAATGGTAATCGCTTTAAGGAATGCAGCAGGGTGTTGAATGGCATTCATTGCCGTTAATTCAGCCATCACTTCGTGCTCCATCCCTTCCACATAATTGATTTGGGGCTTCAGGGATATGCTTAGTAGGTGTTTGCCTTTAGGGCTGTAGGATGGCTGAACTGCAGATGGCATGCAAAAATGATTTATCAGTCCGGTTTTAGCAGCATTCAACCCTATAAAACGCCCCCAATTTGGAGCAATGTCAGTTGAAAAGTATAACACCGAAGTAGCATGGTTATCCTGCCATTCTTTTCGCTTAACACCTTGAAACGGGCGGGTACCTGTTGTGAGCCAAATATGCGGTGCTGATAGCGTAGTTCCATCCGACAGCGTCACCATACCTGACTGTACATGGGTTACTTTTGAATCAGTGAGTATATTTTCATCGTTAATCTCCGATGATAATAATTTGACCAATTGTTGCATACCCTTTTGAGGCAGTGCGGCAGTTCCCTCAGCAAAGGCCTTAAACACAAAGGCAAACATAGAAGCCGGGGTTTTGAGCTCGGATTCCAGGAATATACCCGAATAAAACGGCTTAAAGAATGCTTCAATGAACGGGTTTGAGAAACCAAACTGTTGCAAAAACTGCAACGTTGATTGGTTTTCCATGGCAAAAATCCTTACAATATCTTGTCTTTTTAGTAAATATCGCAACTTTAGCACCAGTAGCATATCCTTTACAGAAACGGATTTAGAAAAGAATGCCTGAAATGCAATCAGTCCGTCTCGGAAGGGGTCTGCCAGGGTATGCACCTTACCAGCCTGAAAAATTTTTGCTCCTGATGCGAAAGACTGAAGCGACAGGGCTTGAATATTGATCTGTTGATTTTCCCATTCGGGATAACCGGTATTCAGTATCTGAAAACCTCGATCCAAAATGTAGCCATCGTAGAATTCCGATTGAACCCTCCCGCCGATTTGTGATGCAGATTCGAGCAAGACAAATGGCACGCCGCGTCTGCTTAGCAGTCTGGCAGCTGATAACCCGGTGATACCACCGCCTACAATGATCACTTCAGGATTCACGCCATAGAAACAAACATTACCCGGTTTTTGTTGCAGTATCAATAATCGTCGGGCGGCGGTGGCGGACCGTGCTTGCCACCGGGACGATGGCCTCCTCTACCACCCGGACCGCCGGGTCTGCCATGACCACGCATTTCCCTAAACTTACGCACCATTTCCATCTGCACTTCGCGCTGAACTTTTCTCAGCATCAGCACTTTTTTCGCCCCAATGATGGGTTTTAACCGGTCCGCATAGGTTTTTGCCAGTTTCACTTCATTCTCTCGCATCTGGTGAACATCATTGAGATATGATTCCGCCTCCGTATCATTCAGGTCTTCCGGCTTTTTACTGCCCCATTTATCACGAAATGGCTTTTTCAGCTCTCTTTGCTTTTGCTCAAATTCATCCATGATTGGAAAGAATTTCTTAGACTGTTCTTCATTCAGCGTGAGCTTATTCATATAAAGCTCCTTGCGAATTTTCTTCATGGCCTCCATTTTGGCCTTTCTTGTAGAGTCACCGGGCTGGGCATACAAACCGCCACATCCCAAAAACAAGGTTAAAATTACTATATTTTTCATGGTATAATTTCGTTTTCGTTGAGCCATTCAGTTTCTAAATCTCTGACAATGAGGCCCTCTGCCTCCAGTTCTTCTTCAATGGATAAGTCCTCCATGCTCGCAGGAGCTACCGGCGCGGTTACGGTGGTTTGGGCAACCGTTTCCTCTTCCAAGTATTGCAATAGATTTTCATCTCGAATCCTAGCAATTTCGGGCGTGATGGTATCTTTCACGATTTCGCCGTGGCTGGTATTGACTATTTGGTTAACCCGGATTTCAGAATGATTCAACATCTTATATAGCCCTATGCCGATTATGGCAAGTATTGCGGCGGCAGCATATAAAAATCTGCGATTAACATGCCAATGGAGTTTTTTCCCATTGTCATGCCCTACTTTCTGCATTACCCTTTCATTAAATCCGTCGAAGTATCCTTGCGGAGCTTCGTGCGGACGTTTTAGGGATTTTTCTTGCTTCATTATTGGTTTGATGTTTTTAAATTAAAAAGGTTTAAATGGATCGTTGAAGTTGTTGCTCAATTTTATTTACTGCATGAAAATATGAGGCCTTCAGGGCTCCCTCAGATGTTTCTGTCACTTCAGCAATCTGCGCATAGGACAAATCTTCAAAATACCGAAGGTAAAATACCATTTTCTGTTTAAGCGGCAGTTGAGACATGGCCTCATGGAGTTTATGGGAAATAGTTTCCGGTGATTCATGGTGGCCGTGGGTAGTGCCAATATTTTCCGGCAGCACATCGTCCAAAGAGATATTGGGAACCTTTTTCCGAAGGATTGTCAACGCCTCGTTGGTTGCAATGCGGTATATCCAGCTGTAGAGTTTGCTTTGCCCTTTAAAGGTATCCAGTTTTTCCCATATTTTCACGAAGGTGTTTTGGGCTGCATCATCTGCATCATCATGGTTTTGCAGCAGATTTCGAACATGGTAATAAACCCTTTTTCTATACCGATTCATGATTTCATTAAATGCCAGCACACGCTGATTTTGGTGAACAAAAAGTTCCACCAGCTGCTCATCGGTGAGAGTATCTAAAGTAGATGACAGAGGATTTTGGTTCAAAACAGATGTGCTTGTCTGTTTTTAGATGCAAAAAGTGTGCTGTGGTTTAATCCTTTTTTTGATTTTTTTCCCAGTCAGCAAGTCGGGGATGAACCAATGATTTCCACAAGGGCGGAATGAGTGCAGGAACCAGCAGTGCGGCATATCCACCTGGAAGTTCCGGGGCATTATCATAGGTCTGCAGGGTGTGATAAGGTTTGCTGGCATAAAAGTGGTGATCGGCATGACGGCTTAAATCCACCAAAAGATAGCGGCTAACGCGACTATCGCTATTCCAGCTGTGCAGTTCGGAAACCCTTTCATCGGTCTCTCTGAACAAGCCATAGTGCTCAATGTAATTCACATATTCAAGCAGAACATGAGCCACCAACACATACAGCAGCCATGCTGTAAGGGCCACCGGCCCCAGCAGGAAGTAAATCAAAGGCAATACACCCAATTGGATCAGGGATTGCGCCCACAATACATTGTTGAATGAAAAAGCACTTTTTCCTTTTTTGCGTAGCAATTCTGCCTCAGATTGCCATGCCTCGCGGTATTGACCGGGAATGGTGCGCAGCATGAATGCATACAAACTTTCTCCTTTACGGGCTGTTGCCGAATCATGTGGGGTGGCCACATAGCGGTGATGAATGCGGAGATGATGGGTAAAGAAATATACGTTACCACAGCTCATCAGTAGGTATTTTCCAAGAAACTGCTTGATGGGATTGGCTTTATGAATGAGTTCGTGAGCGGGAACAATACCACCAATACCGGCAGCCACGCCAGACGAAAAAGCTGCCCAGTAAATCCATTCATCCACAAGCGTTTGACGATAAATTCCGAATAAAAATGAGAAAATCACACCGGTCTGAACCATTACATGCATATACAGTATTAGTTCGGGAAAGGGATCTCTGTTGTCTGTATTGGTGTTTTTTTTGTCTTTTCCGGCAAACCATTCCAAGAGTCCCAGCACAATGAGGGAGAAACCCGCTGCAGAAAGCGTCCAATAACCGCCGGTGAAATTGCCCATCAAGGCAAGCAGACCGGGTATTAGCGAAGTGAGGTAGGAAATGTTGCGTAGGGACACAATGCGAAATTATGTTATTTAGTACATACGTGAATCAATCCTTGTGGAAGTTGTCACCTTCTTTCGTTAAACCCTTCAGAATCGGTATCTTTGTAGAAGTGGGCGGAGAAAAACTATCATTAGCCGAAAAACTGGTTCTGGCAATTCTGGAGGATCATCCCAAAGGAACGATGAATGCAAACAGGGTAATGAGCCGCATACCCCGTGAAGCGCGGCTGAATACCGATATTGTTTACAAGGCATTGTTACGTCTCACCCACCTCAACAAAGCCGAACAACCCAGTAAGGGACAATTCAGGGTGAAACATCCGGCGGTAAAAATTACAGGGATTATCGAATTTGTGCGTAGCGGTGATGGTTTTGTTACCCCGGAAAACGCAGGAGCAGAGACCAAAGACATTTACATCCCCTCGGAATGGCTAAACCGTGCTTTGCCCGGCGATACGGTAGAAGTGGATGTTTTGGGAGGTGGTAATAGGCCCGCAGGCAGAGTCATCAGGGTTGTGTCCAGAAGTAAACGTAGATATACCGGCAATCTGGATGTATTTGAAGGCAGTGGCTATCTCATTGCCGACAAAGCCCCATTCAAAGTTGATATACGAATTGATGGAAAAGTAGAATCTGAACTGGATGGCATGAAGGCCGTTGTTGAGGTTTTTGATTACCCTGAAAAGAAACAAAACCCTATTGGGAAACTCATTGAAGTGCTGGGGAAACCGGGGACGAACGACGCGGAAATGCACGCCATTGTTGCGGAATTTGGTTTTTCTGTATCGTTTCCGGCTGATGTGGAAAAGGAAGCAGCAAAATTCTCGGAAGACATATCTGAAGCCACCATACGAGAGCGGCGTGACTTTAGAAAAACACCCACATGTACCATAGACCCCGTGGATGCAAAGGATTTTGACGATGCCATTTCGTATCGCAAACTTGAAGACGGCCTTATAGAACTGGGGGTGCATATTGCCGATGTCAGTCATTTTGTGACCGAAGGCAGCCGACTGGACCAGGAAGCTTTGCAAAGAGGAACTAGCGTATACCTGGCAGACCGTACCATTCCCATGCTTCCCGAAAAACTTAGCAATAACCTTTGCAGTTTACGTCCACATCAAGACCGGCTTGCATTTTCGGCTGTTTTTAACATGACTGAAAATGGGGAGGTAAAAGACCGATGGTTCGGAAAAAGCATCATCCACAGCCAACGCCGTTTCTCCTATGAAGAAGCGCAGGAAAGAATAAAATCCGGGCAGGGTGACTGGGCCAAGGAATTGGGGGAGCTCAATGCCCTGGCTGAAAAATTTCAGCGAAACCGATTCAAGGCAGGTGCCATATCGTTTGAAACCGATGAAATAAGGTTTAAATTGGACAGTAATGGCAAACCCCTTGAGGTAATGGTAAAAAAACGATTTGAGGCACACAAACTCATAGAGGAATTTATGTTGCTGGCCAACCGGGAAGTGGCGCATTACATTAAAACCCTGCACAAGCCGGAACTTCCCTACATTTATCGCACCCACGATGCCCCTCCGACCGATCGGCTCATCGAATTCTCAAAGTTTTGTAAATTGTTTGGATACCGCATAGACATTAGCACTGAAGCCAATCTGCGGTCCAGCATGAACAAACTGCTCAAAGAGATTGAAGGGAAACCCGAAGAAGATGTTTTGCAGCAAATGGCCCTAAGATCTATGGCCAAGGCGGTTTACACTTCACAAAAGAGCACGCATTTCGGTCTTGCATTTGATTATTACACCCACTTCACCTCTCCCATTCGTCGCTATCCGGACCTGATTGCACATCGTCTGCTGCAGCATTACCTGCACAACCAGAATGCGATTATTACTGCCGACAGCATTGAAGGCATGGCCAAACACAGCAGTAATATGGAGCAAAAAGCCGCCGAGGCGGAACGGGCAAGCACCAAATATAAGATGGCAGAATATCTGGAGGCCCGGGTGGGTCAATACTTTGAGGCCGTAGTAAGCGGGCTTACCGAATGGGGGATTTTTGCTGAAATTATTGAAAACCACTGCGAAGGCATGATTCGCCTAAGCGATATTAAAGGAGACCGTTACGAGTATTTTGAATCTGAACGCAAGGTAATGGGCCGTAGAACACGCCGAACCTTCTCCCTGGGTGATGTGATTACCATTAAGGTTAAAAACGCCAATCCGCAGACCCGACAGATTGATTTTCAGCTATCTGAATGGTAATTATTTACCTAAAGCAAGGCGAATATGCCCGAGATGGGTATTTCCATGCCATGCATACATGGCAATGAGCTGAGCCAGGGAAAATGACCGATTATGTTCCGGGTGGAAAAAGGTGCGCGACAATAATTCCGGTGTTTTAAGGGTCTCCAGCAACAGCAGACTCCAGCGCTGATGTATACCCACCAGCATCAAATAGGATGCTTCGAAAGCGAAATGGTAATCCTTTCCTTCTGCCCAGGCATTTTCATTCCAGGGCTTAACTGTGGGATTATCCTCGGTTAGCAGCAATTTGGTCCGAACCCAGGCATTGAGATGGGCATCGGCCAGGTGATGGATAATTTGTCGCACATTCCAGCTGCCGGACCTGTATGTATTCTCCGCATTTTCTGCGGAGATTCCATTCAATAACTTGCTGAGTTCGTTGGGCAGCGCCTGAATCTGCAGTACATATTCCAATAATTCTTCCAGAGGGTAATCTGTTTTTTCTGAGTCAAATTTCCCAACCGGATATTTCAAATGCTCCATAAATCGTTTTTATGCGATGATATCAAATCCTGTATAAGGCAAGAGACATTCGGGAACTTTGATACCGTCCGGGGTCTGGTTATTTTCCAGCAAAGCCGCCACGATGCGAGGGAGTGCAAGTGCGCTTCCGTTTAAGCTGTGGGCCAGTTCTGTTTTGCCTGCGGCATTGCGGTAGCGGCATTTTAACCTGTGCGTTTGAAACGTTTCAAAATTGCTCACGGAGCTGCATTCCAGCCATCGATTCTGGGCACCGCTCCATACTTCCATATCGTAGGTTTTAGCCGATGCAAACCCCATATCGCCACCACAAAGCAGTAGCACACGGTAATGTAAACCGAGTTTTTGCAGCAGCCCCTGTACATAGGCGCTCATATCTTCCAGTACCTGATAGCTGTTTTCAGGTTTCACAATTTGTACAATCTCAATTTTATCAAACTGATGCAGACGATTCAGGCCACGAACGTGGGCGCCGTAGCTACCTGCCTCACGGCGAAAACAGGGTGTGTAACCGGCATGTCTTATCGGCAGTGCATTTTCCTCCAGAATCACATCGCGGTACATATTGGTGATGGGCACTTCAGCGGTAGGAATCAGGTATAAATCATCCAGGGGCGCATAATACATCTGCCCTTCTTTATCGGGCAACTGACCGGTGCCAAAGCCACTGTCTGCATTTACCACGATGGGCGGTTGTACTTCAATATACCCGGCTTTATTGGCTTCATTCAGAAAAAACTGTATCAGCGCGCGTTGCAAAATTGCCCCTTTGCCTTTGTAAACGGGAAAACCCGCCCCGGCAATCTTCACCCCCAATTCAAAATCAATGATATCATACTTGGCGGCAAGTTCCCAGTGTGGAAGGGCACTTTCAGGCAGTGTAGGCATGCTTCCCCAGGTAAGTACAGTGTGATTGTCTTCGGCAGATTTTCCATTGGGCACCGACTCATGAGGCGCATTAGGCAAGGCAATGATTAGTTCTTTCACCTTAGATTCCAGCGTTTCCACATCGGATTCCAGTGTTTTTAAACGTTCCTTGACGGTTGCCGTCTCGGCCTTTTTAAGTTCGGCCTCTTCCCTACGTCCCGCTTTCATCAATTCACCAATTTCACGGGCAATCTGGTTGCCGCGTGCCTGGTTCTGTTCCATTTCAGAACGGCAGTCGCGGGCTTTCTTGTCGGTATCCAGAATTTCTTGTACCGATTCAGTGGCATCTATTCCCCTGATTTGTAATCTTTTGATAATGTCGTCGGCGTTGGATCGAATATTGGCGAGCTGTATCATAATTGCTGTTGGCAAAAATACAATGAAGGTCCACTATGAAACCGATAAAGTTTTCAGTTTCGCGCAGTAAGTCCCATTTCCAGCCCTTTTTTGAGGGTAAACACGAGTGCAGGATCTATTTCGTTGGGGATTTCTCCATCCAGAATGGCATCTCTCACGGTGTTTTTAAGCACACCAATGAGTTTGGGATCACGAATATCAAACATCTCCAGAATATGATTACCGGTAACTACAGGTTGCCAGTTTCTCATGGCATCACGCTCGGTAACATCCTGTATTTTCTGAGCCACTTTTTCAAGGTTGGCCAAGTGTTTTGCGACTTTAATTTCGTTTTTACTGGTAATGTCAGCGCGACAAAGATTGAGCAAATCCTGAACATCCTCCCCTGCATCCACAATGAGTCGCCTTACGGCACTGTCTGTAACAATTTCCTTACTAAGCACGATGGGTCTTAGGTGCAGGGCCACCATTTTCTCCACATAGCGCATTTTATCATCCAGGGGCAGGCGTAAGTTCCTGAAAATGCCCTTCACCATGCGGGCGCCGCGGTCTTCATGACCATGGAAGGTCCAACCCACAACGGGATCAAACCGTTTGGTAGCGGGTTTTGCAATATCATGGAGAATAGCCGACCAGCGCAACCACAGATTGTCGCTCAGTTCGCACAGGTTGTCGAGTACCTTTAAGGTGTGGTAAAAATTGTCTTTATGGCTCTTACCCATCTTGGTTTCCACCCCATGCAAGGCGGTTAGTTCGGGAAAGATTATCTGTAAAATTCCGGTATCAAACAGAATTTCAAAACCCTTACCCGGCTGTTTGCACATGATGATACCATTGAGTTCATCGGTAATACGCTCCTGCGACACAATGGAAATTCGTTTGGCATTGTACGCCAGCGCCTTCATGGTTTCGGGATGTATGGTAAAACCCAGTCGGGTAGCGAATCGTACGGCACGGAGCATTCGCAGCGGATCATCGCTAAAGGTAATATCGGGCCCAAGAGGGGTTCTAATGATTTTATCCTGCAAATCCTGCACCCCGTTGAAGGGATCCATCAGCGCACCAAAATCAGATGGGTTCAGACTCAGATACATGGCATTGATTGTAAAATCGCGGCGGTTCTGGTCATCGATAAGTGAACCATCTTCCACAGCGGGCTTGCGGCTTTGCCTGTCGTAACTCTCTTTTCTGGCACCGATAAATTCAATGATAAAATCCCGAGTTTTAATCTGGGCAGTTCCAAAGTTTTTAAAATATGCCACATGGGTATCACCGGGCAGTTTTTTGGCCACTTTTTCTGCAAATTCCACACCTGAACCCAGCACCACAATGTCGATGTCTTTGGTGGGAATACCCAGCATCAGATCGCGCACAAAACCGCCTACCACCCAGGCCTGAATACCGGTTTGGGCGGCAACTCCGGCAATGATTTCAAACTCTGCTGTTTGCAGTGCGGCATGCATGGAGCAAAGATACGCCCTGTATGTTACCTTTGCCTGTATGCAGGCATTTAAAAACCGCATATTGCCTTTTGCATGGCTTGGTTTCGGCCTGCTTTACCTGTTTTTACCCGGAATAAACCCTACCGGTGATGCTTTGGGATATGCAGGCGAATATTTGCAAAATGCTGAAACCGGAAGATGGCTTTTTTCGCCGCACCATTTGTTATATGGGCCTTTTGGACAAATTTCTTACGGGCTATTTGGCAAGTATTTCACCCCATATCTGCCATGGATGCAGGTAATGAATGCCCTTGCAGCAGGCCTTTCACTTTTCATACTAAAACGTTGTTTTGAAACACTTACACAAAACAAAGCAGCTTCAAATGTGGCTGTATTGATTGCCGGTAGCGCCTTCGCCACCATGCGTTTTGCTACCGAAAACGAAACCTATATCATTCCATTATTACTGAGTTTAGGTGGCACGTGGGCATTACTCAAATACCATTCGGATGAAAAAACCTACAGATTGTATGTCGGTTTCGGGTTGCTGGGCATTGCCGTATTATTTCATCAGATTCATTGCTGGTGGTGGTTTGCAGCAGCGATATTTCACCCTTCAGGCAGAAAAAAATGGGGTGCAGTATTGTTTTCATTGGGGTTAATTGTTATCGCCTATTTGGCTGCCGCGAGATACCAGGAGACAGTTTGGTGGGCGTATCCTTTTTCGGATGCCATGAATGGAACCGTGTCCCTCATACCCGGGTTAGACAACCTAACATTCACCCTCATTAACAGCATCCGTACCTGGGTGCAGGTGCATGGAAACATCCCCTATTTCCTGAATGCCTGGCCCTGGCTATGGCTATTTTCTGTGATGACATTGGGTTTCATGATTTTTGCGATTTTTACTAAAAAGCCCCAAACAAATAATGAAAAATTGCAAAACCCACCCCAATCGCTTCGTTGGCTTAGGTTCGCATTGTTATTTCAGTTTTTATGGGCGGCTTATTCGGTGGGCAATGCAGAATTCATGGTGATGATTCCTTTTTTACTGCTGCTTTCATTTCCCGGTTTGTTGTTGAAACTACAGTATAAATTGCTGCCGGCATCATTGGCCATACTATGCTGGAATCTGGGTATTTTTCTGATACCCAATGCCAACATCAAAACCATTAATTACGGTGCTGAACTAAATTTGCTACTGAAGATTGCGAATGAACAGAAAGCAAATGGTATTGTCTTCCTTGCCCGAGAAAGGGTGATGCTTGAGAACTACCTATCCATTCAAAGTGCTGACTACCAGAAACAATTCAGGGATGCAGGCATACAACTGATGGATTCGGATTCGCTTGGCAAAGAGCAAAAACTGCCGACATACACAGATATATTTGATTACCCCATGCCGATGAGCAGAAGCAGTATGCTTTTAAACCAAACCCTTATCAAACCTACAAATGCTTCAATGGCCGGAACAATTCCTACATTGTATGGCAATTTGTATATTTACAGACTCACACCTTCAAAATGACAATACAAACCCTTCGCAAGCTATTGTTTTCAATTTCGCTATTGTTCATCTCAAAACCATTCTATGGACAGCAAGCTATATGGCCTTTGCATGGCAGTATTTTCGACAATAAGATTCACAGAATAGACATATTTTTATCCAACGACAGTTGGTTAAAAATGAATAAGAACGTGTGGGATAATGTTTATTTCTCTTCATTGTTTGTTTACGATCAAAAGGATTCATTAAAAAATATCGGAATGCGAGTGAAAGGCAATACATCCCGCGAAGCAAAAAAGAAAGGCTATCGTTTGGATTTGGCGGAATTTCAGAGCCAGACGTACCAAGGATTAAAAAATATGAATTTGAATGGGAATCACAACGATCCTTCCATGTTGCGGGAATACCTAAGTGCACGTTTTCTTGCGCGGGCGGGCATTGTAGCAGCGCGATGCAATCCGGTTATGCTTTATGTAAACGGCACCTACCAAGGCCTTCGCAATCATTCCGAGTATATAGATAAAATATTTTTGAATTCCCGCTTTGGTGAGAGTAGCGGAAACCTTTATAAATGCAGCTGGCCGGCAGATTTGGGTTGGCTTGGTTCATCGCAACAATCCTACAAAGATTTAATTAACCCTTCGCCATTGAATGAAAGGGCCTATGAGCTAAAAACCAATACCGGCAAAGACGATTACAGCGATCTGGTAAAACTGATTGACGTAATTAACAATAGCCCTACAGACTCATTTGAGGTGCGACTTGAACGCATTTTTGATGTAAACAACTACTTAAGAATACTTGCCGCTGAGGTATTGATGGGTCATTGGGATAATTATTTTTACAATAAGAATAATTACTTCCTTTATCACAGATCGTCAGATAACCGTTTTGTATACATCCCTTATGACATGGACAACACTTTCGGAGTGCAATGGGGTGTTCCGGATATTCAGAAAAGAAATATTCATGCGTGGGGCAACTTATCCTCCTCGAAATCGCCCCTCACCCATAAAATCCTTGGGGTTACCCGATGGAAAATGGCTTACGAACAGGAAATCCGCAATTTGATTGATGCGGCTTATCAAACAGACAGCCTATTTAGCATTATTGACCAACATAAAACCACCGTAGCGAATGCTATTTCTGCCGATCCTTATTATTTGTCAACCTGGCCCTCCGACTACGGATTTACCATTTCCGACTGGCAGCAGTCCGATACCAAAGCATGGGGCAAGCATGTCAGTTTTGGTGTAAAACCGTTTATCAGTGAGCGAACCACGACTGCATTGCAACAAATGATTTACCCGTCAGCAACCAAGCAGGTTGATAGAAAGCAGCTGATTGCGTATCCCAACCCTGCATCCAATATGGTTTATTCACCGGTTTTTGCAGGAAAAACCCTCAGCATTTACCACACATCGGGCAGCAAGGTTAAACAGATAAATTCCGCAACAGGATGGGTATCGGTTTCGGACCTTTCAGACGGCACCTATATTTTGGAAGTGCAAACGTTAGGAAAAACCATACTAGTGGTTCGGCACTAACTCTTTTAAAGAATCAATTTTACTTACTTTCCCTTCTGCCACCCGGTAGATAGTACCTCCAAACTCCTCAATGAGCCGGTAATCGTGGGTTGCCATCACCACGGAGCGGCCTTCTTTGCATATATCCTGAAGCATTCTCATTACTTCATCAGACACATCCGGATCCAAGTTTCCGGTTGGTTCATCGGCTAGAATTACTTCGGGATTATTGAGTAGGGCCCTTGCAATCACAAGACGCTGCTGTTCACCGCCGCTCAGTTCAGCCGGAATTTTATATCCTTTATTTTCTAGGCCTACTTTGGCCAGCACCTCATTGGCACGGTTCATTCGCTCTTGTTTGTCTTTCCAGCCCGTTGCCTTTAGTACGAAAAGCAGGTTATCAAGCGCGGAACGGTCTGTAAGCAGCTGAAAATCCTGAAACACGATGCCCAATTTTCTCCGTAAAAATGGAATCTGCGATTTTTTTAAATTTTGCAAATGAATACCGGCCACCTGTCCGGTGCCATCGGTTAAAGGCAATTCACCGTATAACGTTTTAAGTAAACTGGATTTACCTGAACCGGTTTTGCCAATGAGGTAAGCAAACTCACCCTTGTGAATGTGAAGGTTTACCTCCGTTAGCACAGGGATGCGCCCCTGACAAATGGTTGCGCTTTGAATTTCTACCGGAAATTCCATGATTCAAATAAACAGCAGCCATTATAAGAATGCGAGACAAGATGTCCACACCATGAGGGTAATTATCAGGGTAGTACCGGATTCCAGTCTATGGGGGCAATTCCATGATCCTGAAGCCAATGGTTGGTGCGGCTAAAGTGCTGGTTGCCAAAAAAACCTTTTTCAGCGGAATAAGGGCTTGGGTGATGTGATTTCAACACAAGGTGTTTTGATGTATCGATAAGCTCTTCTTTCAGTTGGGCTTCCCTACCCCAGAGAATGAAAACCAGGTGCTCGTGCATGTCGCTAAGCTTTTGAATGGCTGCAGCGGTAAATTCTTCCCAGCCGTGCCCATGATGAGATTTGGGCTGTCCGGCTCTTACGGTAAGAATGGTATTGAGCAACAAAACTCCATTGTGCGCCCATGGCTCAAGATTGCCGCTATAGGGAATAGGGCAGCCAATATCATCGTGAAGTTCTTTAAAAATATTGACCAGTGAAGGCGGCTTTTTCTGACCGTCACTCACGGAGAAGCACAGTCCATTCGCCTGCCTGGGTCCATGGTACGGATCCTGCCCCACAATCACACATTTCACGTCCCAAAAGGGCGTATAATCAAAAGCAGCAAATATTCTGGAGCCGGGAGGGTAAATTACATAGCCGGCTTGCCTTTCTTTGATTAAAAATTGCTTCAGATACTGAAAATAGGGTTTATCAAATTCATCTTTTAATACATCATACCAGCTATCTTCAATATTCACTGATTTTTCCGGCCTTGCTACTGCTTCCATGCTATCCACAAATTATATGATTAAATATACAAAATAAAATGCAAATATCCAAATTTATTGGCTGATTTCAAACGATAATTATACAAAATATTATGCCAACAATTCTTCCAGTTCCTGCACGTTAAGGCCTGATAAAATGCTATCTTCATCGGGAATGATACTTTCTGCTAAGTGGGTTTTCTTTTTTTGCAAATCCAGTATTTTTTCCTCGATGGTATTTTTTGTAATAAATTTATAAGAAAATACGGCTTTTTCCTGACCAATGCGGTGTGCACGATCCTCGGCCTGCCTCATGGTAAAGGGATTCCACCAGGGGTCTGCCAGAAATACATAATCTGCAGCCGTGAGATTAAGGCCGGAGTTTCCTGCGCGCAAACTCAAAAGAAACACCTTTACATGGTCATTTTCCTGGAAGCGTTTAATGGCCTCTGCCCTCTCCTTTTCATCCATACTTCCATCGAGATAGCTGTATTCGATTCCATCGGCCTGTAACATATCCTTGAACACGGACAGGTAACTTACAAACTGGCTAAACAGTAAAACCTTATGTCCACCCTCAACCGCACGCTGCAACATTCTCCTAATTTCATCGTCTTTTCCCGATTGCCCTTCATAATCATCATCTTTCAATAAGGGATTCAAAGCCAGCTGACGCAGATGCATCAAACCATTGAATATTTTCAATCTGGAACGGGCCATCCCCACCTGGCTCACATGTTCAAGGATTTCATTTCGATATTGGCTTTTTGTTTTCTCATACCGCTCTGCCTGTTCAGGTGTCATCTCACAGTAATGTATTTTCTCCACCTTAGGCGGCAACTCTTTTGCTACCTGTTTTTTGGTGCGGCGCAATACAAACGGATCTAGGATACGCTTCAGTTCCGAAGTTCGTCCTGCATCCTGATTTTTCTCAATGGGTCTGATAAAATTCTTTTCGAAATACCCGTAAGAACCCAGCAATCCGCGGTTTAGGAAATTCATCTGACTCCACACATCCAGCAGGGTGTTTTCGATGGGGGTACCTGTGAGGGCCAGCCGATATGCAGCATCGATTTTCAGCAAACTGCGAGCCGTGAGCGATGTAGGGTTTTTAATGGCCTGACTTTCATCTATCACCACTAGCCGAAATGGGATGCGTTGCAACTCTTCAATGTCATTGCGCATGGTACCGTAGCTCATGATGATTAGGTCGTTTTTCGCAAATTTGGGGAGCAACCGATTCCTGGAAATACCTGAATATATTAAGGTTTTGATAGAGGGACAAAACTTCTCGGCTTCTGCTTGCCAGTTATACAATAGCGATTTTGGTGCAATCACCAGACAGGGCATGTTTTTTTGAGCTATAACCGGTGCATCTGAATTCGGAGGCGTTGATTCCATCGTAAACAAATCGAGTTGAGGAATGTCATCGGCAATGGGTGTTTCAGCGGATTGCGCAGCAGTGTCCATCGCTAATTCAGTTTCCGGCAAATCTGCCATATACTTTATCACCGCCAGGGTCTGAAGGGTTTTGCCCAAGCCCATATCATCGGCCAACAGCGCGCCAATTTTATGTTCAAATAAAAATCGTATCCAATGATAACCTTCAATCTGGTAATGTCGTAGTTCGGCATTCAATCCGGCGGGCAAAGCAAATTCCGGGATATTATCAGACTGAAGCAGTTTCTCCCAACCCGATTTTGCTACATCCACATCCACATAATCAGATAAGTCATCCAGCAAGGAAAAATGCATATTTCTCACCCTAAAACAATCTCCTTCCACCTCAGCCAGGTGAACTATTTTACCAAATCGGGTGAACCATTCATCGGGTAAAATAGCAATTTCGCCATTGGGCAATACAAATTCCCTCCGTTTTTCCAAAATATTCTTTCTTAAACGGATAAACGGAATTTCAAAAGCGCCAAACCGAACCACGGCCAACACATCAAACCAATCGGCACCCTTGGTGAGCTTCACATCCAGACTGACAGGGCCGAGATAAAACCGAACATCAGATGCTTCCTGGTCTATTTGAAAACCATTCCTAATCAACAACTCTGAATGGGTATTGAGCCACGTTATTAATTCATAAGACTGACCGGCATTTTCAAGGGCAAAGAGACTGCCTTCCACATTTTCAAGCCCCAGTTCTTTCAGCAAGGTTATTTTCTCACTTTCCATGCTCAGGGAGCGGCGAATGCGGTGAAAAATAAAATCCTTGCCATTTTTCTCCAGCGATACATTCACTTTTTTGTGGATGTGAAATGGGAAATTCCATCCGCCATACTGAAAATACAGGCTCAGGTATTGTTTATCCTGAAACAGCTTATTCAGGCGGATTACAGGCCTTGCAGGCAATTGTTCGGTCACTATTTGTAAACCCTTTGCAAATACATCATGGTTTTCGAGCAGGGGTTTTACAAATTTATCCATGTAACTATCCTCCTGATGGGGCTCTACGTGGATGTATTTTTTACTGAGAAAAGGACGGATTTTTTTGCCATCAATGTGCTTGGGGAAAAACAGCAATTTATTGGGCGTAATCAGCCAGGAAGGATTTTCAGAAATGATTTCTGAATCATTATGATAAAACGCTACCTTCTCATTGTTATGCCTGATGGTGGCAAAATAATTGGTTCCCTGTTCATCGCGACGGAAATGAAAAAGAACGGTTGCCGGCTCTTCAGAATAATGAATTTCTTCACCCTGAGCCTGACCTGTTTTTCCGGCCCAGTACATGGGATAATTCTTAATAATATCCAGTATGCCGGACAACTTCTTTTCAATGTAAGGTCGCACAAGTTTGTGCAGCTCCGGGGTGTAATGTTTTAGCAGAAACTCATTGGGACGCAGGCGCTTGTTGCCATTGTAAAACCGTTTCATGATACCGTCTACTTCAAACTCCTCCAGTATTTTCACCACTTCGGTCTGCTCCGGATTTAAATGGAAATACGAAGAAGTTTGTTGTCTTACCCGTTGGAAAGTGAGAGAATAATCCCCATTGGCAAGCAACTGAACCGCATTGGCCTCCACCAAAAGACCGAAATAAGGGTGCCTTACAAACGTAAAAACCACCTCAAACGGTTGGGTATTGACCACTTCCATTGGCATGTATCAACAGATAAACCTTCAAACTAACTACATTCGGCGCACGCTAACAAACGTTTAGGCGTTATTTTCGCAACCATTTATCCACGATAATCCCATGACTGATATGCAGAAAACCGAGCATAAAACCGCTATTTATGGAGAATGCCTTATCCGCATTCAAGGGCTGATAGAAAAAGAAACAGACTTGATTGCAGGACTGGCCAACGTTTCGGCTGTGCTGAAAGAAGCATTCAAATGGTGGTGGATTGGGTTTTACCTGGTAAAGGACCGTCAACTGGTTTTAGGACCGTTTCAGGGACCGGTTGCCTGCACCCGAATTGCTTATGAGAAGGGCGTTTGTGGAACTGCATGGGCAAAAAAAGAAACTTTGATAGTGGAAGATGTACACCAGTTTCCCGGTCATATTGCCTGCTCTGCAGAAAGTAACAGTGAAATTGTAGTTCCGGTTTTTAAAAATGGCACTGTGGTGGCGGTACTGGATGCAGATAGTGAACAATTTTCGTGTTTTGACGAGACCGATCGTTTGTTTCTGGAGAAAATTTGTGCAACTTTGGGCAATCTCTTTTAAAATATAACATGGCAGCCAAAAAGAATATCGTATTGCTGATTATCGTGGCGTCTCTTGGGTACTTTGTGGACATTTACGACCTCATACTCTTTAATATCATTAAGGTAGATAGCATGAAGGCGCTGGGCATAGCACCTGAATTTGAAACAACCCTTTTCAACTGGCAAATGTCGGGAATGCTACTGGGCGGATTGATTTGGGGAATATGGGGCGACCGTAAAGGAAGGGTTTCCGTGCTTTTTGGAAGCATTCTCCTGTATAGTTTTGCCAATATTGCGAACGCTTTTGTAAGCAACCTCACCGAATACGCAATTTGGCGTTTCATTGCTGGTGTAGGATTAGCCGGAGAGCTTGGCGCCGCTGTGACATTGGTAGCCGAAAGCATGCCCACCAAAAAACGGGGCATTGGCACTATGATTATTGTAACCTTTGGTGCTTTAGGAGCTGTATTTGCTTTTTTTGTTGCAAACCGACCCGAAATAACCCTGGTTTTAAGAAATCTGCTGTCTGATAATATTCAAAACTGGCAAACGGCTTATATAATGGGGGGTGTTTTAGGCCTGGTTTTACTGGCACTGAGAGCAGGCACTTTCGAGAGCTCCATGTTTCATGAACTAAAAAAGACCGATGTAGTAAAAGGCAATTTTTTCATGTTGCTCCGAGATCGGCAAACATTTAAGAAATACCTGTCATGTATTGTCATCGGCTTGCCTGTTTGGTTTGTAGTGGGCGTACTCATTGCATTATCGGGCAGATTTATACCGGAAATTGGGATACAGGGTGGAAGTATTAAAACCGCCGAGATGGTAATGTGGAGCTATCTGGGCCTTAGCAGCGGGGATTTGTTAAGCGGACTGCTTTCACAACTTTTTAAAAGCCGTAAAAAGGTGATATTCTTTAATCTGACCGGTATTGCGATACTCACCCTGGTTTATTTATTCAGCAGCAACGTCTCTCCTACCTGGCTCAAGGGCATGAGTTATCTGCTGGGACTTGCCACAGGATACTGGGCCTTGTTTGTAACCAATGCCAGCGAGCAGTTTGGCACCAATATCAGAAGTACGGTAACTGCCACGGTTCCCAACTTTGTGAGGGGTGGCGTGGTTCCCATCACCCTTGGTTTTAACGCATTAACCAACATGCAACTGGGGCAAAATGCAAATTCTATTGCCGCACTGATTGTGGGTGCCATTTGTTTGTTACTGGCCGCCTGGGGCACTTACAATGTAAAGGAGAGTTTCCACAAGGATCTTAACTATGTGGAAGAATAAAATTAAATCAGGTAAATAGAAAGATTATTGGGATCAGTGCTGTCAAACTGAACGTGCTCCTGCAGCGTAGTGGCAATGGAGATGCCTACATAATCTGCTTTCACCGGAAAGTTTCGGTGTTCTCTTTTTGCCAAAAAAACCGTACCAATGCTATTGGGTTTAAAACGGTAAATTTCTGACAACACCAGCATGAGCGTGCTTCCGGTATTGATTACATCGTCCATAACCAATACATGTTTACCCTGAAAATTCACCTCAGGCAGAAACTGAACTGTATCGCCGGTAACACGCGCATTGATATCGGTAACTTTCAGGTTGGGGTCAATTGCGGCAACCTTCTTGCCCAGTAATTGCGAAAGGGCAAAACCACGGTCATTCAAACCGCAAATAAGCAATTCACCGCTATCAATGTGCTTTTCGCAAATTTCGCAAGCCATTCTTTCCAGCTTGGTGAGAATCTCTGCGTGATTGAGAATATGGGTTTTTGTGATGTCCAATGTCAATTATTAAGCAAATTTAAGGATTATGCTCAGAGTTCTTTGATGCCGGAAAGATTTTTACGCAATCGACAAAGATAACGATGCTGCTGATAAAGGGCCGCTGCCTTTAGCAAGGTTTCTCTGTCATATCCCTGATCGACCGCCGCATTATCTGCCTCTACTGAAAGTGCCGTCAAAGACAATTCATTTTCCCTAAAATACCTTTCTAGCATTTCCTCTGCCTGTTGTTTACTTTGCTGGTTGCCGGATTGTGAATCCTCAATCAAGTCACTCACATCCATCATTTCCATGAGAAATTCGGGGGGAAGCACCTGTATTTTATCCACCTCAATTTCGTTAATTGCCAATAAGCATTTTAGTCGGCTGTAGGTATCGGTTAATATGGCATAAGCTTCATTATTCGCTGCCGTTTTTTCCATGGCAAGGCCGTACATATCCGGATTTCCTGCATGAAAATCCGGGTGCCATTTACGCTGATTGGCCAGAAATGCCTTTCGAAGTGCCTGAATATCAATTTGAAATGCAGGCGTTATTTCAAAAAAAGCAAAAGGATTCATGATTCATCAGAAACCCAGGGCACGGGCAATATCTACCCAGAATATGAAAATCATGAGAGAGCCGAGTATAACCATTCCTATCACCTGACCTATATACAGGGCTTTTTCACTCACCGGTTTGCGGGTAATCATCTCCCAAAGCAGAAACATCACATGACCACCATCCAGTGCAGGAATGGGAATAATGTTCAAAAATGCCAACCCCAGTGAAATCATGGCTGTCAACCCCCAGAAGTTAACCCAGTCCCAGGTAGAACCATACATTTGAGCCATACCAACCGGACCTGCAAGTGATTTGCGGGGATCGACCTCACCACTGAAGATTTTACCAAAACCCTTGGCATTGGCTGCCAGAAATGAAAAGGCCTTGGATGCGCCCATCCCGGCAGACTCGAAGAATCCATACTGAATGGTTTTTTCTTTATTTTCAAATCCGGATAATTTGGGTTTAAAACCAATGGTTCCATCGGCTTCTACTTTCAATTTAACCACACGAATTGAGGAATTGGGATTATTCCTGACGGTCAATGCAATGTTCTTATTCTTTTTCTGCTGAATAATTTCTTTAAAATCCATGAAACTGGCTATGGGCTGACTGTCAATGTGCGTAATTACATCACCTTTTTCCAATTTCGCTTTGGCAGCCGGTGTACCATCCACCACAGAGGCAATTTCAAACGAATACTGAGGTGATATGACAGGAAATTCAGATTTTTCAGACAGCAGTTCCTGTATTTTAGGTGAAAGCATAATGGTGGTATCTTTACCATTGCGATTCACTTTTGCCTCATGCTTATCCCCCATGATAAAATCGGGATCAGCAAATTCTTGCATAATATTTTCACTGGGCTTGCCATTCAAGGCCAGAATTTTGTCGCCGGATTGGAATCCTATTTTTTTACCTATAGGGCCTGCATATATACCACCGGACTCATTGATAGCGGCGGTGGGCACATATTTTTCACCCTGGGTCCAGGTTAGCATCCAAAATATGAGAATGCCAAGCAGTAAATTGACGGTAACCCCACCAATCATTACGATTAAACGTTGCCAGGCGGGTTTGCCTCTAAATTCCCAACTTTGCGGCTCGGATTTCAGCTGTTCCTTATCAAGACTTTCATCCACCATGCCGGATATTTTAACATAACCGCCCAATGGAAGCCAACCAATGCCGTATTCAGTTTCACCTTTTCTAAACTTGAAAAGTTTAATCCCCCACGCATCGAAAAACAGATAAAATTTTTCCACTTTTATGCCAAAGTATCTGGCAGCCAGAAAATGTCCCAGTTCATGTAAAATGATTAAAATTGACAGGGCAAGTAAAAATTGCGAAACGGTGATGAGAGTTCCCATAAAGGTGCAAATATACACGCTACAATTTCCCAACGTCTACGAATCAGATTAAATTGGGTGAAATAACGACCAGTCTAACCCTGATAAATATCAATCTGAAAATGAACTAAAATCATACCTTAATTTTGGGTTGTAGGCCAATTTGCCACGGTGTTAAGATTCATTTTTTACAGCTGCAGTGTTATATTATTTGCCATCAATAGTAGTGCCCAGCCGGTAGAACAGATTAGACCTGCATTCAAACTGGTTTCAGATGGCGTTAAAGGAGGCATGGGAGTGTCTGTGGTTTGGCACCCGCTGATCAATCGTTATTATACTGCTGTTTCCGGTACCGGAGAAAAATGGTTAATCATTTATAATCATGAAGGTAAGGCGATTAAAAAGCCCTATTTATTACCTTTTGATCCAGGTAGTTTATGGATGGAAAACTCCGGAAAAGCCCTAAAAAGTTATGCTTCAGGGATGGAAGGTTTGTACGTTATTCACCTACAGGAGGGAAATCCGGCCTATTTTGAAAATATTTTTTATTCGCTCCACAATCCGGTTGCCATTGGCAATGGTGTCTGGGTAAGACATCGAAAAGAACTATGGTATTATCACGATAAAACCATATTCCGATATAAAACCAGGAATGCAAACCATCGTGCACCCGTTACTCTAATGATTGATGATTATGAAAATGAGTTAAACAGCATGGGACTCATTTACACCGGTATTCGAAATAAGGAAATTGGAATTTATGATCGAGGGCAACATCGTATTTTGCTGTACAGTGTGAAAAGTGGACGTTGCCGTAGTATATTACAAATCATGGATGAAACCGGCCCTAAACCAATCTGTGGAGACATCGCCTATGCCAATGGTTATTATTGGCTCTACGACCGCGAAACAGGAAATTGGCATGGATACAGATAAACTACAAATCAAGAAACATGGCCATATGCGGTATGCCAACCTCTTCAAATTCATTACCCTGTGTTTGGTAACCCAGCGTCTGATAAAACTGAACGGCTGATTTGCGTGCGTGTAGTTCTATTCTTTTCACCTGTTTTTCTCGGCATATTTGCTCCGAAAACCTAACGAGTTGTTTTCCCAAACCTTGTCCTTGAAAAGATTCTGCCACCGCTACCTGACGCATTTTGGCTACGTTTCCGTCCATTAATTTCAGCAACAACACCGCCAGAACGCGTTCCCCTATTACCATTCCAACATGGATTTGCCCAGATTCAGCCATCAATTCTTCGGGAGTAAAAAACATGCCCAAAGGTTTTCTCAATACTTCGTACCTCAGGCCAATACTTTGAATCTGCATTTTACTGCCCCACTCCAGCAGTGAAGGTTGCGTACGACTCATGATTTTTCCTGGGCTTCGCAAACCGCCAATGCAACCATGTTGACTATCTCACGAACATTGCTGGTGTGGTGGAGTACATGAACACTCTTTTCAAAACCCAGTAAAATGGGGCCTATGATATCCACCATCCCCATTCCCCGCATGAGCTGATAAGCAGCATTACCGCTATTCAGTCCCGGGAAAATCAGGGTGTTGGCAGTTTTATTGCCGAGTTTATTAAACGGGTATTGTCTAAGACGTGCTTCACCGTCCATGGCATACGTAGTCTGCATTTCTCCATCTACGAGAATGTGAGGATATTGTTCATGCAAGGTTTCTATGGCCTTTCTCATCTGGGCAGGTGCAGGTCCGCGACTACTGCCAAAATTGCTGTAAGTAACCAGCGCAATGATGGGTTCTATTTGAAACTTACTCACCCGTTCATGCACTTTCAGTACCAGGTCTACCAGTTCTTCGGGTTTATAATCAATGTTAACGGTGGTATCTGATAAAAACAATGGTCCATTTTTGGTCATTACTATGTGCATACCGGCTATGCGCTTGGCCGTACCTGCCACCGGAATGCACTCCAACATAGGTCGCAGCGCAATTGGGTAATTCCTTGTTAATCCGCTGATAAGCGCATCACATTTACCAGTTTCCACCATCATGGCTCCAAAATAATTCCGGTAGCGCATGTTTTTCACCGCTTCAGTTTGTGTGAGACCGCTTCGCTTTCGTTTTTCATAGAGCAGCGCCCCAAATTCTTCGCACAATGCATCTTCGGTCCATGGGTCCAGAATGGTTACCTGCCCCAGATCGATGTTATGCTCCTCCATAACCCGATGAATCTGATGGGGACGTCCCAACAAAATGGGGGTTGCAATCCCTTCATTAAGACAGGTCTGTGCAGCGCGGAGAATTTTTACATCTTCCGCCTCGGAAAACACCACACGTTTGGGCTTTTTCCTGGCGCGTTGTACCAATCGGTTCACAAAATCGTTGTCTATACCCAGTCTTTTGCGCAACACGGCTTTGTATGCATCCCAATCTGTGATGGGATTACGGGCAACACCACTATCCATGGCAGCTTTAGCCACCGCAGGGGCCACCGTAGTAAGCAAACGTGGATCCATGGGTTTGGGTATGATGTAATGATGGCCAAAGTCTAAATCATAGTCATTGTAGGCCATCATTACCACTTCGGGTACGGGCTCCAATGCGAGATCGGCGATGGCACGCACAGCGGCTAGTTTCATTTCCTCGTTGATGGTGGTTGCGCGCACATCCAGGGCACCTCTGAAGATAAATGGGAAGCCCAAAACATTGTTTACCTGATTGGGGTAATCACTTCTGCCTGTAGCCATCAGAATATCAGGTCTGGTGGCAATTGCCAGCTGATAATCAATTTCAGGGTCAGGGTTGGCCATGGCAAAGACGATGGGTTTTTCTGCCATCCCCAAAATCATTTCCGGAGTAAGAATATTGCCCTTGGATAAACCCACAAACACATCGGCACCTTTCATGGCTTCCTCGAGGGTTCTGGCGGCAGAATTGGAAATAAACTGGCTTTTGTATTTATCCAGGTCGTTTCGATCGGCATGAATAACGCCTTTGCTATCCAGCATTGTTAAGTTGGCGGGATTCACCCCCAAACTGACAAACAGTTTGGAGCATGCAATGGCGCTCGCTCCTGCCCCGTTTACTACCAGCTTAATATTACCTATCTCCTTATTTACAATGCGCAACGCATTGAGCAACGCAGCACCGCTGATGATGGCCGTTCCATGCTGATCATCATGCATGATGGGAATTTGCAATTCAGCTTTTAAGCGCTCTTCAATTTCAAAACTCTCCGGGGCTTTTATATCTTCAAGATTAATTCCACCAAAGGTGGGCTCCATGGCTTTGACGGTGCGTACAAATTCATCTACATCCTTGCAGTTTAACTCAATGTCAAAAACATCAATATCTGCAAATATTTTGAACAGAACCCCTTTACCCTCCATCACCGGTTTTGATGCCTCCGGACCGATATCACCAAGCCCCAGTACGGCTGTTCCATTGCTAATCACCGCAACCAAATTTCCCTTGGCTGTGTATTTATATACATCGTCGGTATTTTCGGCAATTTTCAGGCAAGGTTCGGCTACCCCCGGGCTATAAGCAAGGGCTAAATCGAACTGTGTTTGGGTGGGTTTGGTCGTTACTACCTCAATTTTACCGGGTCTTCCATCAGCGTGATAACCCAGGGCATCCAGAAACTTCTTATCCGCCATATTATGACGGCAAAGATAATACCTTTAAAAGCATTACAAATCCGGATTGAGACATGCCAGTTTCCGGGCTTCATCATTTTGGCTTTTCAACGTCCAGTGCTTTGATTGCCTTATTGGAAGCCAGGCATTGATGGTATATCTCATTATGACAACCTCCCTCCCATGTCTATCAGCCATTTTTTCACAAAGTTCTTTTACCGTGGTACTATCGGTAATCAGTGCAAGCGGATTGCAAAGCATTGGTTCCTCGTTTCCTAGAGCCAGTTTTTTAAGTTTGATTTTCAGATAAGGAAACATGGTGTGAAATTTCTCCTCAAATTCCCTGTCGGCAGCGTAATCAAATTTGCCATTCAGCGTTCTTACAATTAAAGTGTTCATGAGCACAACAATATTAAGTATACAACCATCATATTGCGAAATGACTTTTGTCACATGATGTATTGCATATTTTTAGTTTTTCATTCTTATCAGTCCTGCAAGGTCTCTAATAATAATATTACTTTGGACAATATTAATAAGTCCTTCCTGTTTGAATGCACTAAGTGTCCGAATGACGGTTTCTGTTGCAGTGCCCACATACGATGCCAGTTCCTGACGAGAAATTTCAATTTCTTTTTTCCCATTACTGAGAGAATACGTTCTGTAGACATCCACCAACGCTTCAGCCACCCGTTTACGCACCGAATCATAGGCAAGTCTGAGCAGTTTATCCTCTGCCTCCACAAGCTGACTTGCCATAATTCTAATGAATTTTGCCGATGCCCCTTGATGGGTTCCCAGCAGGGAGAAAAAATCAGCTTTATTTAGGGCAAATAGCTTTACCGGTTCTACCGCAATAGCGGATTCGGTATATTCTGCCTCTTCCAGCATAGCTATATGTCCAAAAATGTCACCCTCTCCGTATAGACCGGTCATTAATTCTTTGCCATCGTTGCTAAGAAGCACGGTTTTCACTTTGCCTGATTCAATGAAATACACATACCTCGGCTGTGCTCCTTCCCTGTAAATAAATTCTCTTTTTTGAAAATCAAATGTTACACTTTCTCCTGCTGCCTCTTTAAAGGCTTCCAATGACCTTGAATCATTCATCAGGGCCAGAAAACCATCTCCACCGCCATTGCGTTTCTCCTTATCACGATTGTGCTTTTTAAGACGGGCTTCAATGGCCCTGAGTAATTCTGCCTCTTCAAAAGGTTTGGTGATAAAATCATCTGCACCCAATTCCATCCCCTTTCGAAAGTTGTCGCGATCGGTTCGGGCAGTAAGCAGAATGACCGGAATTTTAGCTGTTTCCGGCGAACGCGATAACAGATGGATAACACCAAAACCATCAAGCAATGGCATGGCAATGTCGCATACAATGATGTCGGGCATGGTTTTTTGGGCCACTTCCACACCTTCTTTTCCATTTTCTGAGGTAAAGACCTCATAATCTGAAAGGGTTAGAATTTCAGCTACGTTTTCTCTAACGTCACGATTGTCATCAATCAGTAATACTTTTTTCTTCATATCTCTTTGGTAGTCTAATAGTTACACATGTTCCGAAGTTAAGTTCACTTTCAAGTTTCAGATTTCCATTAAGATGCTCAAGAAATTGGCGAGTTATAAATAGTCCTAATCCATTGCCATCGACGCCTGTAGCATTGGTAGCCCGGTAAAAACCGTTGCTAAGTTTATGAATTTCCTCTTTAGGTATCCCCCTGCCATAATCACGAATGGAGATAAAGCAGAAGTTGTCATCCTCGCCACACTCTATTAAAACCTCGCCTTTTCCATCAGAATATTTTATGGCATTGCTTATTACATTATTCATGACTTGTTTTAACAGATCTGTATTGGTTTCAAGTTGCAACTGTCGAGGAACAAAAGTTCTTATTTGAATGTCGCTGTCTTTGATAAATTCCCAGTGCTGGCAAACTTCTTCAATGAAGTTTGTTAGGTTCACCTGTGTAATCCTGGGTTTATGGTAACCATTTGAGTTGGTACTCATATGCAGTAATTCCTCTGAAATAGATACCAGTTGTCCAATTTGTTGTTTGGCCTTTTCCAAATGCATTTTTTGCGATTGGTTTAATGACTGATTATGAATACTATGCTTTTCAATCAAATTTAAAGATGACAATATAGACGTTAATGGGGTTCTGTATTCATGCGAAATCAGATAAGCGAATTTTGAAGATTTCTCATTCGCATCCGTTTCTTTTTTTAAGGAAATTCTCAGCTTTTTCTGAACCTCCACTAAGGAATCTACGGTTTCCTGTAATATCTGGGTTCTGTCTCTAAGGGCTCTTTCAGATTGGTTTTTTAATTGAGTAATCAACTCTTTGAGTCTGGCTATTTCATTATTGCGCCTTTGTAAAGTTTTACCGGCAATCAGCGGGGTTGTGCTGTCGTTGATGAGCAGTAAGGCATACACCGATTTGGGCGTGCTAATACTGAACATTCTGACATGAACCGGAAACTCATTCCGGTCTTTTTTTATACAATGAATGTCATTTCCATTCACATTCAATAAGTCGGGAATTGCGAGTTTACCTTCTGTATTCAAATTATTTTTGAATATTTGGTGTAAACTCATTTTCTGTAGTTCTGACAATGTGTAACCCAACAATTGCAAAGCGGCGTTATTGACTGTCATTAATTTCCCTCTGTAATCGCACAATATCATGGCTTCATGAGCGTTCTGGAAGGCACAAACCAACATTTTATCCCAGATGTCTTTATCGGTAGCAACGCTGTCATATTCATGCTTACTCATATCAAAAAACGGCCTCCTATATATATTTTTTATTGCTGTTTGTTGATGCTAAAATAATCCACAATCTTTTTGCGTATTTGACGGTTCAAAAGTAGGTTTGACCTCATTTATTTCGTTTTAAACACCCTATGACATTGGTCATCGATTCATTACTAAATTTGTATTATTGTAGAATTAATTACAAGTTATACATTTATTAAACCATCAAATCATATTTTTGTTTTAAACAATATGACTTTCTAAAAAATAATTGTTAAACAAAATGAACCTGCTCTGATTTTAAGGATTGGATAAATCAAAATTTTTAACAATATGAAATTTTATAATGTCACTTAATTCCATACCTAAGCCCTATCCTTTCAATTTTGATTTTTAGTATAAATCGCTTAAACCTTGAGGTTTCTTAAATTCCCTGCTTAAATTTGCCATCGTTTATCAAACATGACAACTTTTCGCATAGAACACGACACCATGGGCGAAGTAAAGGTGCCCGCAACACGCTACTGGGGTGCCCAGACAGAACGTAGCCGCAATAATTTTAAAATAGGGCCCGAAGGCAGTATGCCTGTTGAAATCATCCATGCATTTGGTGTGTTAAAAAAATGTGCCGCCATAGCCAATCATCAACTGGGAGTGCTAAGCGAGGAAAAGAAAAATCTTATTGTTGCAGTTTGTGATGAAATTATAGAAGGAAAACTGGATGCTGAATTTCCGCTAGTAATCTGGCAAACGGGCAGCGGCACCCAAAGCAACATGAATGTAAACGAGGTCATTGCCAACCGTGCGCACGTGCTCAGCGGTGGGTTGCTCACTGATGAAACCAAGATATTGCACCCAAACGATGATGTAAATAAGAGCCAAAGCAGTAATGACACCTTCCCCACGGCCATGAGTATTGCTGTATTTAAGCAAGTGGTGGATTACACTTTGCCGGGTATTCAAGCCCTGAAAACCACGCTCAAACATAAATCACGCGATTTTAAAGATATCGTAAAAATTGGCCGCACCCACTTCATGGATGCTACTCCACTTACATTGGGTCAGGAGTTTAGTGGATATGTTACACAGCTGGAAAACGGGGTTGCGGCCATCAATCGCGCCTTAGTTCCTGCTGCTGAAATTGCACTCGGAGGAACTGCAGTGGGTACCGGACTTAACGCCCCCAAGGGTTATGCTGCATTGGTTGCCAGGCTTATTGCCGAGGAAACCGGCCTGCCCATAATTACCGCCCCCAATAAATTTGAAGCGCTGGCAGCACATGATGCCATGGTAGAATTGCACGGCGCCATCAAAAGGGCTGCTGTAAGTTGTTTTAAAATAGCCAACGATATTCGAATGATTAGTAGTGGCCCACGCAGTGGAATCGGTGAAATTATCATTCCGGAAAATGAACCGGGAAGCAGCATTATGCCCGGTAAGGTAAATCCTACACAACCCGAAGCCCTTACCATGGTTTGTGCCCAGGTGATGGGTAACGATGTAACGGTATCATTTGCCGGCTCTCAGGGCCATTTTGAGTTGAATGTATACAAACCCGTAATCGCTGCCAATTTGCTGCAAAGCGCACGCTTGCTTGGTCAGGCATGCCTTAGCTTCGACACCCACTGCGCACAGGGCATTGAACCTAACCATAGTCGTATTCAGCAACTGGTAGAGCAAAGTCTGATGCTTGTTACGGCCCTGAACACGCACATCGGGTATGAAAATGCAGCCAAAATTGCCAAAAAAGCGCACAAGGAAAATAAAACCCTACGCGAAGCTGCCCTTGAACTGGGCCTGCTCACCAACGAGCAATTCGATGAATGGGTAAAACCGGAAAAAATGGTAGGATACCCCGACGAGTCTATAAAGTAGGCCATTACCAGCATCAGCATGCGGCATGTAAAAATTATGGGCATTCTGAATGCCACTCCGGATTCATTTTACGAGGGCAGCAGAATACAGCTTCACAAAGTTCAGGATTTGGCTGGGCAAATGCTTACGGATGGCGCAGATATACTTGATATTGGTGGTCAAAGTACGCGACCGGGTGCAATGCCCGTATCTGTGGCAGAAGAAATCGACAGGGTCCTCCCGGTAATTGAAACCATAGCAAAACATTTTCCCGGAACCACCATGAGTGTAGATACCTTCAACACCCCAGTGGCAAAAGCAGCTGTTGAAATGGGTGTCCGCATTGTCAATGATATTTCGGCCGGTGATGATGATCCGGAAATGTTGGCATTTATCGCCCAATCGGGCATTACCTACATAGCCATGCATAAGCAAGGTAATCCCATAAACATGCAAGAAAACCCCACCTATCAGGATGTAGTAAAAACCATTCTTGCGTATTTCGAACAAAAAAGTGTCAAATTTGAAAAACTAGGCATTCAACAATGGATTTTGGATCCGGGATTTGGCTTTGGAAAAACACAGGCACACAATTTTCAGATTCTACGACAACTAAAAGACTTTGGCATATTTAATAAACCCATTCTGATTGGAATTTCCAGAAAAAGCATGATTTGGAAAACCCTGAACTCCAGCCCTGAGGAAGCTTTGAATGGAACCACCGCATTGCACATGGCCGGACTTATGAAAGGAGCCGATATACTCAGGGTACACGATGTGAAAGCAGCTTCCGAATGTTTGAAATTGTATGTAACCATGGAAAACGCATGACACCTGACGAATATTACCAATTAGTCTCACCCGATAGGTTCGGTGTTATGCAGGAACTTCGGAAAACCATTAACGAGAATTTACCGCATGGTTTTGAGGAAACTGTCAGTTATGGAATGCCGGGTTGGGTTGTGCCCAAAACCCTATATCCATCGGGCTATCACTGCAATCCTTCTTTGGCCTTACCGTTTATTAATATTGCCTCCCAAAAACAACACATTGCTATTTACCACATGGGGCTATACGGCAGCGAAGAACTCATGGATTGGTTTGTTACCGAATGGAAAAAGCAACAGCAGCGCAACCCCGATATGGGAAAAAGCTGCATTCGATTTAAGAAACCGGAACATATACCTGTAGAACTGATAGGTCATTTATGCCGTAAAATGGACCCTTTTGAATGGATTGCGTGTTATGAAAAAGGATTAAAACGCTAATTTATATTAATCCTTAACTTTGCAACATGGCCGCCATTATAGCACCCTCGATTCTATCCGCTGATTTCGGCAATCTGCAGCGTGACTGCGAAATGATTAATCAAAGCGATGCCGGCTGGTATCACGTAGATGTTATGGACGGAGTATTTGTGCCCAACATCTCCTTCGGTTTTCCAGTGATGAATATGCTGAAAAAGCATGCCACCAAAACCCTCGATGTACACCTTATGATTGTAGAGCCCGACCGTTACATTCAGCGATTTGCAGAAGCGGGAGCACAGGTACTCACTGTACACTATGAGGCCTGCACGCACCTGCACAGAAGTTTGGCAGAAATTAAAAAACAGGGAATGAAGGCAGGAGTGGCACTCAATCCACATACCCCAGTATCCAATCTCAAAGACATTATAGCCGATTGTGACCTGGTCCTGATTATGAGTGTAAATCCGGGTTTTGGGGGACAGGCATTTATTGAAAACACCTACCGAAAAGTAGCAGAACTCAAAGAACTAATCCTTAAGCACCAATGCCATACCCTCATAGAAGTAGATGGGGGCGTTTCAGAAAACAATGCGGCAGCGCTTGTGCAAGCCGGTGCTGATGTATTGGTGGCAGGAAATGCGGTGTTTGCGACAAGCAATCCTTTGGAAACCATAGCACAACTTCACAAAACGGCCAATTCATAAAAGAAAAATCAACCTTACTCGTTTCATATCTGTGCTGAATAAATCCTGCCTCGTTTTGTTACTATGTGCTTTCGGGGTATTACATGCGCAGCAGCCCACCTTTAACGCTACAGTAAGACTAAAAAATGGGGAGCCCGGGGTGGGCATTATCATTAAAAACAGCAACGGCGAAACGCTGGCCGTTACAGACAATAATGGAGATTTCAGCATACCCGTTACACCACTCATTTTTGGATATAGGGATAACCGCAAGATTTTTGGATACCGATTGCCAAAGGATTGGTCTGCTCAATTGGAAAGGGTGATATATGAAAGTTCAGGATTGGATATCTTGCCCCAGATAGATATTCAAAGTAGGGATGAATATTCCCCGTTTTTAGATGAAATCAGGCCTCGGGATTTGCGGATGAATCCCGGCACCGGTGGCATAGAAGCCATAATCAAAACGCTGGGAGCCAACAGCAATAGTGAATTATCGTCACAATACAGTGTGCGGGGTGGCAACTATGACGAAAACCTGGTTTATGTGAATGATATAGAAATTTACAGACCACAGCTCATCAGCAATGGGCAGCAAGAGGGTTTGAGCTTTATCAATCCGGATTTGGTGAAAACCCTAAAATTCAGTGCCGGTGGTTTTGATGCGCAATACGGTGACAAAATGAGCAGTGTACTGGATGTGGAGTATGTACAGCCCACCTCCTTTTCGGTAAATGCCACAGCCGGTTTGCTGCTCAATAGCTTTTCCATAGAAGGCAAAACCAAAAAAACTGCGGCAGTGCTGGGTGTAAGACACTTCAGCAATTCTCTGCTCACCGGCAGTCTGGATTTGCAAGGGGCATATCAGATGAATTTTGCTGACGTACAAACGTTAGTTAGCAGAAAAATCTGGCGAAGGTGGAAAGTAGAGTTCTTAGGCAATCTGGCGTTAAACCGTTACAAACTAAGACCTGAAAGCAGAAGAACTGAGTTTGGCACTGTTTCTCAGGCATACCAGCTGGATGTGGGCATGGCCGGTGCCGAACAAATGAATTACGACTACGCCATGGGAGCGCTTACTTTTAAATTTAATCCCGAGGCCGGCAAAGAATTCAAATGGATAATTAGTGCAACAGGCACTTACGAACAGGAACTCTTTGATGTGGAAGGTGCTTATCAGCTCAGTTTACTGGACCGGGATATGGGCAGTAAAACATACGGAAAACCCCTTAAAACGCTGGGTTTCGGTTATTTTCTTGACCATGGCAGAAACCGCCTTCAGAGCCGTATCCTCAACTTTTCGCATATTGGCACATTCACCAAACCTGATAAACGCAATATCTTCAAATATGGATTTAGGATAAACCACGAACAAATACAGGACCGGTATAAAGAATGGCGATACAATGACAGTGCCATGTACAATATCCCTCCTTTTGGGTTTGCTACGGATAGTATCATACTAGACGATCAGGTGAGTGCAAGAAATCAATTAAAAAGCATTAGAATTCAAGGTTTTATACAAAATAAATTTCGGCTGGATAAACAGCGCAACATGTGGCTGAATGTAGGCCTAAGGAGCCACTGGTGGCAGGTAAACAATGAGGCATTCATTACCCCTCGCCTGCAGTTTAGCTGGGAACCTCACCGAAAAAAGAACCGATTGCTGCCTGATAGTCTTAAGAAAAAAGACATGATTGTGAAGTTGGCGGCAGGCGGCTATTATCAGCAAGGTTATTTTAGAGAATTACGGGGATTTACAGGAAATTTAAACCGACAATTACAAGCACAACGGGCATGGCATCTGGTAGCAGGCACAGACAGATTTATTAATATGTGGAGCCGCAAATTCAAATTCACCACCGAAGCGTATTACAAACACCTGGACAGACTTGTCCCCTATCTCTACGACAACATCCGCGTTCGTTACTATGCCGAGAACAGCAGCATGGGTTATGCCTGGGGTATAGACAACAGAATTAATGGTGAATTTATTAAAGGCCTTGAAAGCTGGTTTACGCTCAGTGTTCTCCAAACGCGCGAAAAAATCACCTATAGCCAAGCGAATGGAGAACGGGCGCAAAGCGATTGGCTTAGAAGACCCACTGACCGAAGGGTCAATTTTGCAGCCATGCTTCAGGATCAGTTGCCCGGCAATCCAAAAATAAGACTTAACCTTAACATGATTATCGGTACGGGCATGCCCTATTTTCTGGATGGTCAGGGCCGATATGCAGCCAAACCTAATGCGATTCCACCTTACCGAAGACTGGATATGGGTTTCAGTAAAGTAATGCTGAGCCGAAACGATAAAAACAGGCCCAAGAGCGGTCTCCTAAAATCTATTGAAGAAACATGGATAAGCTTAGAAATATTCAATGTACTGGGCATCAACAACGTTATTTCCTATAACTGGGTAAAAGACATAGAAAACAATGTTTATGGGGTTCCGGAGTTTTTAACTGGACGTCGGCTGAATATTCGCCTAAGGGTGGAGTTCTAAATTAAAAAAGGCACCCGTTACAGGTGCCTTTTTTTAGTGCAATTCTTGTTTTTACTTCCCTGATTCCTGGCATTCCTTCAATTGCTGCTGCAGCAGACCAACCTGCGTTTTCAATGCATTGAGCTCAGATTGCATGGCAGTAATCTTTTTACCCAGTTCTGCATTGTTACTTTCCAGTTTATCGTAGGCGGCCTGAAGTTCATCCAGCGATTTCTGCCTTGCGGCTACCTCTGCATTAAGTTCGGCGATGGTACGTTTTAACTTATCAATTTCAGCCTGCAGTTCTTTTTCTTTGCTGCTGCTTCCAGAGCAATTTTTAAGTTTCGCCTCACAATCTGATAGCTTGGTCTTAAGGGCAGACAAATCCTTGGCGCATGCCTTATATTCCTCCATCAATGCATTGTAAGCGCTCTCTTTTTGTTCATATTGTATTTTCAACTGGGCCAATGCCTCGTCACATTCTTTGCAGTCGGTGCCTTTACCTTCGCACTCTTTCAGTTTCACCTCCAGTTCAGAAACTTTTTTCTTATTGGCATCAAGTTCAGATAAATACTGATCGCGTTGTTTTTTCACATTCACCAGTTCTGCTTCCAGTTCGGCATTGCGCTTTTTAGCCGCATCCAAATCGGCCTTGCATTTATTTAACTCTTCGGTGTTACCGCAATTTTTGAGTTTTGCTTCCAGTTCCGCTATCAGCTTGCTTTGCTTATCCTGATTGGCCTTTAGGTTTAAAACTTCTGCTTCAAGTTCGGCGTTGCGCTTTTTGGCAATATCCAAATCGGCCTTGCATTTATTCAGCTCATCAGCATTTGCACAATTTTTAAGTTTTTCCTCCAGCTCGGCAATTTTCAGTTTGAATGAATTACAATCACCGCTGTTTTTTAGCAAGGCCTCTAGTTCTGCAATGCGCTTTTTGTCATCTGCGGTTGCTTTGCGGCAAGCTTCTAGATCCAGAAGTAGGGCTGCATTCTTTTTGATTTCAGCATCCAGCTTAGCTTTGGTATCGGTTAGCTCTTTTTGAAGGGCAGTCGTCTTGAGCTTTTCTGCAGTAATTTGCGCCTCAAGCTGCTTTATTTTATTGAGACAGTCGGCATTGGTTCCGGCGCTGCCCAACCTACAATTGCTAAGTTCTGTTTCAAGTGCAGCTACCTTTTTCTTACCATCTGCCACTTCAGCTTCGAGCACAGCTACACGCTTGCGGGTGTTGTCCAGTTCTTTCTGAACCCCGTCACAATCCAGCTTTTTCTTGTCTAGTTCTGCCTGTAAGCGAACATTTTTTTCTCGCTCCACTGCCAGCAGTGAATCGCGCGATTTAACCTGCTTATCGCAAGGATTGCTGCTAAGTTTCAGTACTGCATTTTCACGCTTCAGCTTATCTACTTCGGCTAATAAAATGGCATTTCTCTTTTTAAGATCATCGTTTTCCGTAGCAACCACCACCCTGTTTCGGTTGCATTCATCCAGCTGAATACGCAATCTCGATAACTGATCGCGGGTGGTTGCAAGTTGTTGCTTCACCACAACCAGCTCATCCTGGCATGGCTTACAATTGGTTGCCTTGGCATTGATCTCAAGTTCGCGCTTGCGCAAATCCTCTTCTTTGGCCTTGAGGTCTGCCTCTTTTTTTCTAAGTTCCTCCTCTTTTTTCTTCAAATCAGGAGAAACTTCCAGGTTTCTATATTTAACAACGGTGTCCGTTTTACGGATTACTTCGGTCTTTTGAATGGTATCGCGCTTAATGACCGTGATGGTATCGCGTTTCCAGAATGTGTCATTATTCTGTACTGCTTTTCTGGTATTTTGCACTGAATCCTTGTATTCTTTAGACTTATAGTACAGCCATCCACATGCTTCCAGTTTCATTCGGATTCCAAAATATACATTGGCACCTGTATATGAACCTTTGGAAGCATACTTGACGATACCACCAATGTTATCGGTTCCTAAGGTAAATGGACCCAAACGACCATACACGCCTAAATTAAAATCGGTGTAATCCCGAGTAAGTGTCAATGGTACACCAACCTCTGCATGTTCCGTTTCCCACCTAGGAACCACGCTCAGGAAAGATGCCCTGCGAACACCCCAGGCATAGTCGCCTTTCATGCTATGTGTCCAGTTTATTCCCAGGTATAAATCACCGCGGTAACGGCGGTCAAACTGCACATTGAGGGCGGTGGGTGTGGTGGTAACAAAGTTGTTGGCCGCATCGGCATTTAAGCTGTCGTAGAAGCCGGTGCTAACACTATTCAACGGATCTTGGCCAAATCCACGGTAAGTATTGACAAGGTTTCTGTTTACATTCCATGTTGCTGAAACATCCTTATTGTTGATCATGCGACTCTGCCCACCGTACACAATGAATCCCAGATCGGTAAGACTGGCACCAAAACGCCATTTATACGCATTGTCATCTTCATCCAAGCAGTTAAACCAGGGATTGCTGAATCGTTTGCGGGATTGCTTAGGCCTATTCTCATACATAAAACCCAAATCTGCCCCTAATCCTGCGCCCTCTAAAAAATCAAACTTCATCCCAAAAGGGCTGGTAAGCGTTCGGGTAGCACTCTGATCATTGGTATGAAACCACGTAGTTTGTAAATCATTCAATTCAACCTGATTGAAGTTATTAAAACGATATGAACCACCGTTAACACCTAAATGTCCCGCACCCATTCCAAGCAGTATTTTTCCCGTGGCGCCCCACTTGGTAAAATGCCGTCCTTTGTCGCGGGTAACACCTGCCACTGAAAAAAACCATTCCTGCCATTTATCGGTATTGATTGAAAATCTGGATAATTCATAGTTTTTACCGACTTGTATTCCATTGGGTCCTGAAAAGCCCTGACCGGAAGAATCCAGACCAAATCGGAATAGATTGCCGAGATTTTTATCCACTCCGGTAATGCTCATGCCGGCCACCGATTTTATCCCGATGCCAATCGCCGTTCTTCTGGTTATTCGAAAATGCATGGAGGGTCCGTAGGTTTCATCCAGGTAATACAATTTCCAGTTATTGGTGTTGGGGTTTAATGCGAGCCATGAAGGATCAAAATCCGCTTTACCTGCATTGTTTTTATAACGATCAGGAATATTGCCCGCCCCCAGCTGCCACAAGCTGAATGGCGCCGAATAGGTTAGAAAGTTATTGGTAAATCCCACGCCGGCACCCCAGAAATTAAAGTAAAAACGATTTTTACTTGAATAAGTCTGAGCCGGGTTTAGAGAATAGGCATACGATGCATTGTGATTGCCCATTTGCAATCCGATGGTTTGCTGAGCTTGTAGCTCGAAGATGGAAATGAACGCTAATAGAAACAGCGATTTTAAGGTAAGTTTGTTTTTCATAAGCTCCTATTTGTATGTTTTTGTAGACACAAATACCGTGCACTTTTTTAAACAGCAAGAAAACAAATATGAATCTTTCTGATAAAAGTTTGTGGGCTTTCGGCTCTGAATTCGGTATTGCAACAAGTCTAAAATGGCTCTCAAAGTTCATGGTAATTTCGGAAATGGCAAAATCGAAAATATAAATAACCCTTAATCGCCAATAACCCTTGTTTGAACGATGAATGATTGAATATTACTTCAAGGCATAAGTATCTTTGTTGTATTCAATCATTTTCTCTAATTATGGGATTTATCAAAAACGTACTGGCCAGCATACTGGGATTTTTCATCGGCATGGTACTTATCGTCATTTTTTTTGCAGCCATTATTGGCAGTATCGCCGGCGGAATGGACACTATACCTGAAGTTAAGAAAAATACCGTTTTAACACTTACCCTAATCGGAGAGATACCGGATCGCACTTCGGATGATCCTTTTTCCGAAATTACCGATAACGGATTATCCTCTTTGGGCCTTAACTCCATTCTATATGGCTTAGACAAAGCTGCCAAGGATGATAAAATCAAAGGGGTATACCTGCGTACGGATTTATTTGCCGGTAACATGGGAACGGCAGAAGAGATCAGACAAAAACTGCTGGAGTTTCGTAAATCCGGAAAGTTTGTGGTTGCCTATGGGGAGGTTTTTACAGATGCCGGATACTACATTGCTTCTGCTTGCGATAAAATATACCTCAACCCAAAGGGAATTATTGAGTTTAACGGATATGCCGGACAAACCGCCTTTTACAAGGGCATGTTTGATAAACTTGGGCTGGAATTTGAAGTTTTCAAAGCCGGCAAATACAAAAGTGCGGTAGAGCCCTTTATACAAAACACCATGAGCGACGCAAACCGCGAGCAGGTAAGAGAATACGTAAACAGCTTATTCGGATATTGCATGAAAAACATTGCAAAAACCCGCAATATGGATTCGGCAACTGTAGCAGAAACGGCCAATCTGTTTAAGGCAAGAAACGCCAAACTGGCTTTGCTATATAAGCTCATTGACGGCTTAAAATACGAAGACGAAGCAGAAAACGAACTGGCACGTCTATCACAGGGCAGCGCTGATAAAAAGCTCATAAAGTATGAATTTGACCAATACGCCAAAGGCAGCTGGAACGTAGGAAGCGGCGAAGATAAGATTGCCTTGATTTACGCATCCGGAGAAATCAATATGGGCAGCAATGAAAGCGGCGATGGCATTGGCAGCACCTCATTGGCCGCTACCTTAAAGAAAGTCCGATTGGATAGCCATATCAAAGCCGTTGTACTGCGGGTTAACAGCCCCGGTGGCAGCAGCAATGCCAGCGATATCATTGCCCGGGAAATAGCACTTATCAAAAAGACCAAACCCGTTATTGCCAGTTTTGGCGGTGTGGCTGCCAGCGGCGGCTATTACATTGCCTGTTTGGCAGACAGCATTTTTGTGCAACCCACAACGATTACCGGAAGTATTGGCGTATTTGCCATGATTCCGAATACTGCGCGCTTGTACAAAGAAAAGCTGGGATTAAATTATGAAACCGTCCCTACAGGCGATTATGCGGTTACCTGGCGTCCGGATGCTCCTTTATCTGATGGCATGCGCAGCTATTTTCAGGGAATGGTCAATGACATTTATGACGATTTCACCGGCATTGTGGCCCGCGGCAGAAAGATGGATACCGGCAGGGTAAAACAATTGGCAGAAGGGCATGTATATACCGGCATTTATGCGAAAAAACTACAGTTGGCAGATGAATATGGTGGAATTCAACGGGCTATACAAAGTGCTGCAGCCAAGGCCGGACTAAAAAAATATCGCATTGTCAGCATGCCTAAACAAAAAACCACCCTGGAATTATTACTGGGTAAAAATGCAACAACCCACGCCAATGAAAAACTCATAAAGGCAGAATTGGGAAATTTGTATGCGCCCTACGAAAACATTAAAAAAGTGCTTAACAGCAACGGCGTTTATATGCGAATGCCATTCGACATTCAAATTCATTGAATACCCATAATTAATATAAACACAACGGAAACTTTGCAAACCGCCTTGGTTTCCATGGTTTTTTCAGGTAAATTTGCGGCGCTTTGATGGAGGTTCGTGATCGTATACTGCAAACCGCAGCCCGGCTCTTTATGGAATTAGGTGTGAGAAGCGTATCCATGGACGATGTGGCAAGAGAACTCTCCATCTCCAAGAAAACCATCTACAAGCATTATCAGGATAAGAACCAGCTGGTATTTGACACCATTTCCATGCACATTGCCGAAATGGAAAACAACACTAGCCTTATCATGGCTGAAGAGGAAAATCCAGTGCTACAGATTGCAAAAATTGCAGACTTTGTACTTCAAATGAACAAAAATGTTCACCCATCCGTACTGTTTGATTTGCAGAAATTTTATCCCGAAAGCTATTCACACCTCATTGAACACCGCAATCGATATGCCCTACAAAGTGTTAATCAGAACCTAAAAAAAGGCATTGAGCAGGGGTTGTTCAGAAACGACATGAATAGGCAACGGGTTGCCCGCATATACATTTGTCTAATATTTTCCATGTTTCAGAACACCCTTTTTGAAGGTGAGGAAAATCGGGATTTTCGCGATGAATATATCGAAACCATAAGATACCACTTGCATGCTGTAACCACAGAAAAGGGGAAATCCACCTTCCATGAAATCAGTTGGTTACAGGTAAACCAAAACCACTAAAATGAACCTTCTAAAAACAATATTGCTCTCTTCAGCTTTCATGGCATCCAGTGCTTCTCTTTTGGGACAAGACACCCTAAAAATGGGCCTTGTTGATGCCCTAAATTATGCAGAAAAAAACAGCACGGCTCTTCAAAATGCCAACACCGACGTAGAAATTAGTAAGCAGATGGTAAATCAAGTTACTTCGACAGGTCTACCACAGGTGGGAGTGAATGCTGGCTTTATGCAGTATACACAAGTGCCTGGTAACTGGGTAAAGAACTTCTTCCCTACACCCGGTGCACCTGATTATGTTTTTCTACAGTTTCAGCAACCCATTGCTTCCAACGCAACCCTTAGCATGAATCAACTTATTTACAGCGGTTCTTTTTTACTGGGACTTAAAGCGGCAAGAGAAGTAATGAACGTGAGCAGAACTATGGCTGCAAAAACCAAGCAAGATGTTGCCCTGAACGTATCCAAGGCCTACTTGATGGCATTAACCCTGCAAAAAAACATTGCCCTACTCAACAGCAATATCGCGTTATTGGAGAAAAGCTTAAAAGACGTAAAAGCCCTTAACAAAGAAGGTTTTGCCGAGAATCTGGATGTACAGCGGCTGGAATTCAGTCTCACCAATTTAAAAGTTCAAAAAGAAAAATTGCTACTGGGCATGTCTGCATCGTTGAATATTTTAAAAATCCAAATGGGCATGCCGGTTCAGAATCCCATTGCACTGACAGATGATTTAGAAACACTGGATAAAACCATACCTGCCGGCATTGAAACCTTCGATGTAAAAAACAGAATGGAATATCAGTTACTGAATCAAGCGCTTTCTATCAGTTTTTTGGAAGAGAAGCGATACAAAGTGGGTAAATTCCCCACCCTGGTTGGATTTTTACAACACCAGCAAACCACCCAGCGTCCCTCATTCAACTTCTTCGAATCTAACCTTACTCCAAATAACAATTGGGTTCCCAGCACTGCCTTTGGCTTAAACCTAAGCATGACCCTGTTTGACGGGTTGAAATCCAAGGCCGGCATTGCAGAAGTGAAACTGCGCAGAAACAAAACCGTGAATGATTTAAAAACCTTCCAAAACGCCGCCAATATGGAATATGAAAATGCCATAAAAACCTATCAGACTCAATTGGAAATGGTAGCGGTTCAAAAACAAAACGTACAATTGGCTAATAACATATATGCCAGCACGGTATTTAAATACAAAGAAGGCGTAGGCAGTGCCTTAGAGCTATTGCAGGCAGAAACTGATTTAAAAACCGGTCAGACTAATTATTTAAATGCCTTATACGACCTGGTAATGGCTAAAATTGATCTCAAAAAGGCGCTTGGACAAGATATTCTAAAACCATAACACAATACCATGAAAATACAATATTCCATACTGTTAAGCATAGGGCTACTTTTAGGTGCCTGCGGGGAGAAAAAGAGCGACGTACAGCAAAAGAAAGAGGAGCTGGAAAAAATCAAAAAACAAATTGCTGCGCTTCAGAATGAGGCAAAAAAACTGGAAGGTGAAATTGCAACCCTGGAGCCATTGAAAGAAAAAAGCAAATTGGTGGAAACAGAAATCCTGGAAGTTTCACCCTTTGAGTCATACTTAAGTATTGAAGGAAAAGCAGACGCTGAGCAGAGCACCATTGCCACTGCACAATTGCCCGGAACGGTTACGCAGGTTTTGGTAAAACCCGGCGATGCTGTGGCTGCCGGTCAGGCATTAGCTTACATGGATAATAGCACACTGAGGCAAAGTCGCGGACAAATAGAACAACAACTTTCTTTTGCCACTACCCTATTTGAAAAACAGAAAAGATTGTGGCAACAGGGTGTAGGAACGGAAATTCAATATTTATCGGCAAAAAATCAAAAAGAAGCCCTGGAAAAAAACCTGGCCACCCTGGATGCTCAGCTTTCCATGTATACCATTAAAGCCCCTATTAGCGGCACGGTAGAAAGTGTTGATACGAAAATTGGTCAGGCAGCTGCTCCGGGCATTCCCATGTTTAAAGTGGTTAATCTCAGCAATCTTAAAATAGTGGCAGATGTAGCAGAATCTTATTCAGGTAAAATCAACAAGGGAGATAAAGTGAAAGTGGTGTTTACCGATATCGATAAAACCATTGAAAGCACCATTTCATTTGCTTCCAAAGTAATTGACCCCCTCAACCGGTCTTTTAAAATTGAAATAAGACTGAACGGAGTAAAAGATGTGAAGCCGAATATGCTGGCCAAATTGAAAATTGCAGATTATCGCAGTGAACGTGCTGTTACTGTTCCAACCAATGCCATTACATCTGGTGTTGATGAAAAATATGTGATGGTAAAAACCATGCAAAACGGCAAGGCGATAGCCTCTAAAAAATTGGTAAAAACCGGCAGAACCGGCGAGCTTAGAACCGAGATAATAGAGGGGTTGAAAAGTGGCGATGAAATCATCGTTACCGGATACCAGGAATTAAATGATGGTCAAATTATAGAAACAGCAGGCAAATAACCACAAGATGAACCCATTTAAGGAGTTTAAACCCACCAGCTGGAGTATTGACAACAAAACCAGCATCTATATTCTCACTGTCTTTTTGTCTTTGGCAGGCATTCTCACGTATATCAAACTGCCCAAAGAGCGTTTCCCGGATATCGTAATACCCACAATTTATGTTCAGACCATCTATCCAGGATCCTCTCCCAAAGACATTGAAAACCTGATTACAAAACCCATTGAAAAGAAAATCAAATCCATTAGTGGAGTTAAAAAATTAAAAAGTCAGAGCATACAGGATTTCTCTATCATTACGGTTGAATTCAATACGGATGTCAAGGTTGATGAAGCCAAAAGAAAGGTTAAAGACGAAGTGGACAAGGCCCGTTCTGAACTGCCGAATGACCTAAAAACAGACCCCTCTGTCATGGAGGTAAACTTCAGCGATATGCCGATTTTGTACGTCAACATTAGTGGCAATTATGATCTTTCAACCCTAAAAAAATATGCTGAAACCGCCAAAGACCGGATGGAAAGTCTGACTGAGATTACCCGCGTTGACATGGTGGGCGGACTTGACCGGGAAATTCAGGTGAACCTTGATCTGGCCAAAATGGGTGCGGCGGGCCTTGCATTGGATGATGTGAGCCGGGCCATTCAATTTGAAAATATGCGGATTGCAGGTGGCAATATTGATGTTGACCGCATGAAACGATCACTCAGCGTTAGCGGTGAATTTCAATCCAAAGCCGATGTTGAAAATATTATTGTTCGCAGCGGTGCAGGGGCCACACTGTATCTCAGAGATGTAGCCGAAGTTAAGGATGCTTACGCTGAAAAAGAAAGTTATGCCAGACTGGAAGGCAATCCGGTCATTACCCTCAACATTATCAAACGATCAGGCGAAAATCTGATTGAAGCAAGCGACAAATGCCGCGCCATTGTAGAAGATCTTTACAAAACCAAGGTTTTCCCTGAAAACGTAAAAGTAGTATTTACCGGAGACCAAAGCACACAAACGCGTATTACCCTTCATGACTTAATCAACACCATCATCATTGGTTTTATTCTGGTTACCCTTATTCTGATGTTTTTCATGGGTGCAACCAATGCCATTTTTGTGGGTCTCAGCGTTCCGCTAAGCATGTTTCTTGCTTTTCTGGTTATGCCTACTTTGGGGTTCAGCCTGAATATGATTGTGCTGTTCAGCTTCCTACTTGCCTTGGGTATTGTGGTGGATGATGCCATCGTAGTCATTGAAAACACCCACCGAATTTTCACACAAGGAAAAGGGAAAATACCCATTGTGATTGCAGCCAAAAAAGCCGCCGGTGAAGTGTTTCTGCCTGTCCTGAGCGGAACACTTACTACGTTGGCTCCGTTTGTTCCTTTGGCTTTCTGGCAAGGAATTGTTGGAAAATTCATGTTTTACCTGCCGGTAACCTTAATTATTACCTTACTGGCTTCATTATTGGTTGCTTATATCATCAATCCGGTTTTTGCGGTTGATTTTATGGCACACAACGAAGAAGACCCTAGTAAAAAACCCACTATTACCAAAGGGTTTAAAAAAACAGGCCTGGCATTTCTGGTACTCACTATTTTGGGATATATGATTGGGGGCATGGGATTGGGCAATTTCATGGTAGTTATGTTTTTGTTATATGCCATCCACCACTTTTGGCTACAAAGGGTCATACATCATTTCCAGCATAAAACATGGCCTAGGGTGCAAAATTCTTATAAAAGAATTATCACTTGGGCATTAGTTGGGAAAAGACCTGTTGCACTATTGATTGGCACTTTCGTGCTTATGATTGTTTCTTTCATCATCACCGGACTTAGAAAGCCCGGGGTGGTCTTTTTCCCGCAGGCAGAACCCAATTTCACCTATATTTATATCACCGCACCAGTAGGTACTTCTGCTAAATTCACAGACAGCATTGTCAAGAAAATTGAAAATGATGTATTTACCTTAACCGGCAAGAATAATCCTATTGTGGAGAGTGTTATTTCCAATGTAGCAGTGGGAGCCACAGATCCCAACAGTGGCGATCGTTCGGTGGCCGGCAACAAAGGTAAAATTACCATTGCTTTCGTTGAATTTAGCAAACGCGGCGGCAAAAGCACGCAAGCGCTGCTTGAAAAAATACGTAAAGGAATAAAACCCATTGCCGGGATTGATATTGTGGTAGAACAGGAACGAAATGGACCTCCGGTTGGTAAAATCGTGAATATAGAAATCCGTGGTGATGAGTTTAATACGCTTGTGAAAACCGCAGGTAATTTAAAAACCTACCTCGACAACCTGCAGATTCCCGGGGTTGAAGAACTCAAAAGCGATTTTATCAGCAGCAAACCTGAAATTATTGTAAAGATTGACCGTGAAAGGGCTAACCGTCAAGGGATTTCTACAGCACAGATTGGTATGGCATTGAGAAATTCCATATTCGGAGCCGAGGCCAGTAAGTTCAAAGACGAAAATGAAGATTACCCCATTATGGTAAGGGTAAACAAAGAACAATCCAACAACCTGGATGCGCTGCTAAATATGAAAATTATTTACCGCGACATGAATATGGGCGGCATGCTAAGGCAAGTACCACTGTCAGCCGTAGCAACTGTTGAATATGGAAATACCTATGGCGGCATAAACCGTCTGAATCAAAAACGGGTTATCACGCTGGCTAGCAATGCACTTCCGGGGTACGCCCCCAATGAGGTTGTGGATCAGGTTCAATCGGCCATTGATAATTTTGAAAATCCGGGTGGGGTTGAAATCATTATGACCGGCGAACAGGAAGAGCAAAAAGAAACCCAATCCTTTTTGGGAATGGCCATGCTGGCCTCCATTGGTCTGATCATTCTCATTCTCGTAACTCAATTTAATTCAACCAGCAAACCCATACTGATTTTAACTGCCATTTTCTTTTCGATAATTGGTGTACTGCTGGGTTTTGCCATTTTCGATATGGATTTCTCGGTGGTTATGACCGGTATTGGTGTAGTTGCACTCGCTGGCATTGTAGTGAGAAATGGTATTTTGCTTGTTGAGTTTACAGACCTATTGCGTTCAAGAGGCGTTCCTTTAAAAGAAGCCATCATTGAAGCCGGACGCACAAGGATGACGCCAGTATTGCTAACTGCAGGCGCCACGATCCTTGGTTTGATCCCCCTGGCGGTTGGTCTTAACATGGACTTTGCTAAGTTGTTTAGCGAGTTTAACCCGCACATTTATTTAGGTGGTGATAGCGTAGCATTTTGGGGACCTCTTAGCTGGACAATGATTTTCGGTCTTGGCTTCTCTACGTTCCTAACCCTCATTCTGGTGCCTTCCATGTATCTGCTGAACGAAAAATTGAAAGTGAAAATATTGGGTTGGTTTGGTAAAACTTACAATCCCGATGAAAACACCTCTCCCGATGCATTGAAGAACCTGGAATTATAATCAGGTGAGTGCATATGGCCGATTTTCAGTCTTTTACCAAGGCACTATCCGGCCTGGGTTATGTAAATGTGGATGGCGCCTTTCATTTTTCCCATGAACTAGGCCCAGATGTGGTTTTTGTTCCAAACAGCGTTGTGCAATGCGATATTAATACAGAACGCTACACCATTATAGTCCATGAGGATGTTTGGATACTCAGGAGCTATGCCGTAATAAATCGGCTTACCGCATTAACAGGGCAAACTAGGCGCATTCATGGCCGGGCGTGTGAAATTAAAAGAATTGACCGAAGTACGGCCGCAGGTTTTCTCGATGATTATCATACCGCCGGATACACCAATTCGTATTATAAATATGGCATTTATTTCCAACAGGAATTACTGGCAGTGGCATTGTTTGCCAAATGCAGAACTTTCCAGATAACGAAAACAACTACCTCTTACAGAAGCTCAGAACTGACACGATTTGCCTGCAAAATGGGATTCAGAATTGTCGGCGGTCTGGAAAAAGTCATACAGGCCTTTTGCTTGCAACATGATGTCGCACATCTGATGACTTATGCTGACAGGGAATGGACCGATGGTAAAACCTATTTTTCGTTGGGTTTTGAAAAAACAGGTGTCACCCCTCCCCTTACCTTTTGGGTCAATAAACGCACCGGCAAACGGGAACTGTTTATCGATGACACTGTCAATCGTAAAGACTGGTGCATGAAAAAGAACCTGGGCAACATCAAACTGGAGCTAACAAAAAATCCCCGGACATAGCCGGGGATTTTTATTAATTCTTGTTTTCTTAGTATAACTCGAAAGTATTTTTCTGTTTGAGCAGACCTCTTGTCCAAAGTTCTGTGCTGTATTTGCCCTTCTTAAGCTTGCCAGCCAGGGTGCCAGAAGCAGGATAATACCATTTTACAACATTCTTTTCACCATCAGAAATGATGGTTTGTTTGATGCTGAATAAACTGCTCTTATCTGCAAATCCTTTATTTCCGGTAGTTAGCACTTCACCTTCAGGACCAATAATTCTGATGGTGACCTCTTCTTCCACAGGTTCTTTGATAAAGGAATTCTCGAGTACATCAAAAGTAACTCGCAATTTTTCAGCAGATTTGGCTTTGGAGTTTTCAACCTGCATCCCGCCCTTTTTGCCTATTCCAACGGTCAGCAATGTACCAAACTGAGGAATAGCGCCCCTGTTCATGCGATCCTTCATTTCGGTATTCTCTTCTATCAGCGATACCTTTCCGGCTTTTTCTGCTTCAACTTCTCTGGTAAGCGCAGCAATTTTTTCCATGAGACCCGCAATTTCTTTTTGCTTTTCTTCCAGCTGCTTCTTCAAATCAGCCAGCTTTTTATTATCTTCTTTGCTGAGAGCACCTGATTTACCGGTACCTGAAGAAGTAGGTATTCCCGAACGAGCAATGATGGCTCTCAGTGAATTGATTTGACCCATCAATTCCACCACTTTGGGATTGTTAGGGCCTTCCAGTTCTTCAATTTTACCGGTTAGTCGAGCGTTTTCCTCCTGATAACTGGTGAGCAGAGGACGCAAAGAATCATCCATTCTTTGGAGTTCACGTTGCAAAGAATCCTTCATTTGCAGTACTTGCAATTTTTCTTGTACCGCTTTTGCAGTTTCGCCCTTTTTGGAGTAGAAGTAGGCATTTCCGCCGATGGAAGCAATCAGTAAAACTCCCAAAACAGCTGCTAATACATTTTTATTCATTGGTTGTATTGATTTGCAATATTACTATTTTTTTTGCGAAAAACAGCAGTAGTTCGGTGTTTTTATTGGATTTTTAAAATGCTATTTTTTAACTGATAGGGGTTGAATCCAACCTCCATAATTCTTTGTTTTTCATCGATTAAAAAACCGGTGGGAATTTTGCGAACTTTTAATTTTTTATTAATTTTATTGGAACTAAACCCTTGATTAACATTGGTTTCATATTTCCTTGAGTAGCGATGTAAATACTGACTGCTAGCCCCATAATTCAGCATTAATACTGTAAATCCGGCCTCCTTCATTCTTCCCAATTGATGCAATACCGCGCTATCTCTAATATACTCCGGCGCTTGATCGTGCCATACGTAAATATACAGTTTTTCACCTTTAAATCTGCGAATGCTCCGTTTTTTAGTTTTGGACTTTGCCCTTGGCTCTGCGTACCGGAAACGAGGTAATTTCCTGCCTTTGTTCAATATAAACTTAAGACTAGCCCCAGTATCCCTTTTAAAATCAATGTATTTTCCTTCAGAATCAATTTCATTGATAAAAAATGCGGCATTATTCCATTCCAAATAGGCTTTCCCCTGTTTAACCACACAACTTTGCAAATTCTGAAAAGCGTTGCCATCATCGGCAATCATAACTTCGTCTATTCCTTCGTCTGCGTATAATCCGTTGCAGTTAGCGTCCTTAACACACAAAGCCAGCTCCTGACCACCGCTTTTCCATGTACCAAAAACCACATTCATGCGGCGCATCCGAAACGAGTTTTCCGTGCCGGAGAACATACGATTGCCCTGCAACAAATACATGGCTTTATCGTTCATCACAGCAAACTGCTTAAACTGGGCGGTCGGAAAATGTTCCATCAAAACCCGGAATCCATTATTCATTGCATCCATCGCAATGATTGCGCTTTTATTAGGAAATAATGTATCAGGTGACCCGTCATCAGTTAGGTCGTAATTATGGTTCCTATCTGTCCAGATTACGGTATTAAAAGCGGTCCAGCCCGGATTTTCAATTAGCATTAAGGTATGTCCCGATGAAAAATCATCGGTTTTGACACCAGTAAAAATCCATGTAAACCCCTTCCTGTATTTAGGGTTCAATACCGGGGCAACGACTTTCCTCCAGCGAACCGGATCATCCTTCTGGGCGGAGGCAAAATCAAGCGGATTGGAAACTGAATCTCCCCTAAATTCAAATACGTTGGCCACCATCATCGTTTTGGTAAACTCCGCATCTGTGCCCCTTTCCGTCAGTGGCAGTCGCACAACCTGAGATTGCACTTTTAAAACCGCTGCCAAGAGCATTATAAAAAGCAGTTTATTCATCGCGGCCGGCCCCTAAAAACTGCAGTAAAAAGTACAATAAATTCACCAATGCACCTGCAGCTGCAGCCACATACGTCATGGCAGCCCATTTAAGACTATCCCTGGCGCCATCGAGCTCTGCACCTGTTACTATATTTTGCTGTTTCATCCACACCAATGCTCTTTTACTCGCATCAAACTCTACCGGCAGGGTAATCAGTGCAAAAGAAGTAATAACTGCATAACAAGCCAGAATAATGCCCAATATCCATTGAGCACTTCCTCCAAACCCAAAACCCACAAATGCAGCTCCGAAAATAACCACGTTTAAAATGCTGGCACTCACATTTTGCAAAGGCACCATTTTGCTGCGCAACTGCAACATCGAATAGGAGGTAGCATGCTGAACCGCATGTCCACATTCATGGGCTGCAACCGCGGCTGAGGCGGCATTTTCCCCGTGGTAAACCTCCCTGCTCAAATTGATGGTTCTGTTGAGTGGATTATAATGATCCGTCAATTCACCATCGGTTTGGATAATCCGCACATCTGAAATACCATGATCTCTGAGCATTTTTTCTGCCACTTCCCTTCCGGAAAATCGATTGCCGAGATGCAAATTTCGATAATGGTTAAACTTACTTTTTAATTTCTGCTGAATGGCCAGACTGACAAACATCATCAGCAGGGTGAGTATAAAATAACCTGACATAATTGAATTGTTGATTATTTACAAAATCGAACCATCATCACTACCAAAGCGACTAAAAACATGAGTATGCTAATTCTATTAATACCATGCATCATCTTCAGGTATGAACTTTTGGGCCCTTCCTGTTTACGGAAAGTGACATAGGATAACAGTTTTTTTAGTATCATTATTTTAACATTACGTCTTCAGACTTTTTAGCAGATTTTCTTACAGGTTCCATCAAATCTACCGGATGATCTGCAAACTCATTTAACAATGCGATATCCAGAACTTGCAACATATTACTCACATAATGAAATTTCATATCTTTCAAGTAACCGGCATTTATTTCCTGCACATCTTTTCGGTTCGATTCACACATGATTACCTCGGTAATTCCTGCTCTTTTCGCAGCCAATATCTTTTCCTTTATGCCGCCTACGGGCAATACTTTACCTCTCAGGGTTATTTCACCTGTCATGGCAATATGACTTTTTACCTTTTTCTGGGTAAACAGCGATGCCAGTGAGGTTAAAATGGTAATCCCTGCAGACGGGCCATCTTTCGGAATGGCACCGGCCGGGAAGTGCACATGCACATCCCAGTGGTCAAACACACGGGTATCTATTTCCAGATATGAAGCATGGGCCTTGAGAAAAGTTCGTGCCAAGCTCACACTTTCCTTCATCACATCGCCCAGTTGGCCGGTAACGGTGAGATTGCCTTTGCCTTGCATCAGGGTACTTTCCACGAATAACACTGAGCCGCCCATAGGACTCCATGCCAATCCGGTTACCACACCCGGCGTGTAGTTATTCTCATAGGTTTCCGGCTCTATTTTTTCGGCACCCAAAATTTCCTGTACCACGTCTATCCCCATATTTTTCGCGTACTTTTCCCCCATAGCCAAAGATTTTGCAGCCGAACGGGCCAGGGCAGCAATTTTTTTGTCAAGTCCGCGCACTCCGCTTTCTCGTGTATACTGTTCCACCACCATTTCAAGGGCTTTGTCTGTCACCTTAAAATCGTTGGCCTTGAGCCCATGTGCCTTGCGCTGCTTGGGTATCAGGTATTTTTTTGCGATTTCTATCTTTTCTTCCAGACTGTATCCGCTGATTTCAATAATCTCCATTCGGTCAAGCAAGGCCGGCTGAATGGTATCCAGATTGTTTGCCGTTGCAACAAAAAGTACTTTGCTAAGGTCATAGTCCAGTTCCAGATAATTATCATAAAATGTACTATTTTGCTCCGGATCCAATACTTCCAGCATGGCACTTCCGGGGTCTCCGCGAAAATCACGCCCCATCTTGTCAATTTCATCAAGCACAAAAACAGGATTGCTGCTGCCTACTTTTTTCAGGTTTTGTATAACACGGCCGGGCATAGCACCAATGTAGGTTTTGCGATGTCCACGAATTTCACTTTCATCATGCAATCCGCCTAAGCTCATTCGCACATATTTGCGGCCCAGGGCCCGTGCAATACTTTTACCCAGACTGGTTTTACCAACACCCGGAGGACCGTACAGACAGATTATGGGACTCTTCATGTCCCCTTTGAGTTTCAACACTGCCAGATACTCAAGAATCCGTTTTTTTACTTTGTCCAAACCGAAATGATCTTCATCCAGTACCTTTTCTGCGAACTTCAAATCAAAATTGTCGGTGGTATACGTTTCCCAGGGCAATTCAATCATCAACTGAACGTAATTTAATCCCACACTGTAATCCGGAGATGCGGGATTGACGCGCATCAGTCGATCCAATTCCTTGTTAAAATGTTGATGTACTGTTTTAGACCATGATTTTGCGTTTCCTTTCTCACGCAAATTCTGAATTTCCTTGTCGGGTGTTTCACCCCCCAATTCCTCTTGTATAGCCCGAATTTGTTGATGCAGAAAATATTCCCGCTGTTGCTTATCAATGTCTGTTCTAACCTTATTCTGAATCTCATCCTTCAATTCCAGAATCTGAAGTTCTTTGGTAAGCATTTCCAGCACCCTGACTGAGCGGTCACGTGGGTTTATATTGGCGAGTATGGCCTGTTTTTCCGCCACACCTATATTAAGGTTGCTCGCCACAAAATGCACCAGAAAGCTATTACTGTCTATATTTCTTATGGCAATATTGGCTTCAGTGGGAATATTGGGAGCCAGATTGATAATTTTTTCAGAAATGTCGCGAATACTTTGAATGATGGCATCATACTCTCCGTCTTCATTCAAGGGCTCATCATTCAAATTGCTGATTTTCGCTTTGAAATATGGATCTTTTTGCGTATATTCGTCTATAAGAATTCGCTTTCTTCCCTGTATAATCAAGGTAGTGGTGCCATCAGGCATTCGCATGGTCCTTATAATTTGGGCCAACGTTCCTACACTGTATAAATCCTCCTGAGCAGGATCTTCTATTTCCGGATTTTTTTGTGCAACCACCGCAATAATTTTATCCTTTTTTACGGCTTCCTTCACCAGTTTGATGGACTTATCTCTTCCCAGGGTAATCGGAAAAATCACACCGGGAAAAAGCACGGTATTTCTAATGGTCAGCACGGGGACCTCTTCAGGCAACTTTTGATTCCTGAATTCTTCTTCATCTTGTTTGGAAAACAGAGGCATAAACTCCGGATTGCCATCGTGGGAGTCGAAATCTGAATTTAGCCCCAGATATATTTCGTTCGTATCAAACATATTCATCTATATTGTTCAACCCATGTGCCACTTTTAACAAAACCACCCAGAACGTTAAAACTGCCGGCATAAGGAGGCTTAATTGCAGGCAAACCCAATGAAAACCACCCACAGAATCTGAAAATATGACATAATGACAATTTTACTGACAGGTTAGTCATCGATATTTTCTATATGGGTTGTTGTGAAATTCACCAAGTTTGCCGAATTTTGCATCAAATCAAATAAAAAAGACATGAAATTAAAACATTTACTTTTCGCCATGGCTGTTCCTGCTATGGTATTTTTAACCGCTTGCAGCGGTGATGATGCTGACGGCGACAGCGCACCCAAGCCCACTCTGTCTTTCCAGACAGGTGCAGGATTCACCTCCGGCAACACCAAATCCAGCGTTGACAGCACACTGAAAATTGGTGTAATTGCCCAGAGCAACGACAATAAACTGGCCAAAATCTCCATCAGCTTGAGCACCAATGGTGGAACATCAGGCGTTATTTTCGACACCACAGTTACCACTAAGAGCACTGCCTTTACTTACAACTATAAAGTTATGGGCACTGTAGGTGACGTATTGAAGTTAACTGTGAAAGCCGAAGATGCCAACGGAACCTCTGCAGAGCAGTCTTTAACCATTGACATTGAACCTGCAAATTTTGTAATGGGTGTTCAGCAAAACCAGCGAGTTTATAACCTGCAGGGGCCTAACCCTGGTGCTTATGACCTCACCAAATCAGTAAATAAACTAGCGATGGACATTCCCCAAGAAAAAGATATTATCGATGGCACTCCAACCACCACTCCCATTGTTTTCAGCAAATCTTGGACTTCAGGCAATGGCAGCAAGTTTGTGAAAGTGACTGCCAATGATTATAACCTGTCTGTGACCAGTTCTTATGTTTATAATCTTTGGAAAAACAATGCAGCTAATGCTACTGCTACCATCACAAACATTGCTAAAGGTGATGTGATTTTGGTTAAGTCAGGTCAGTCGGTTCCATTTGGTATTTATATTATCAAAATTACGGATGTGATTGACACTCCTTCAGACAATCTGGACAACATAGTATTTGAATACAGAGGCGACATCTAATCGGTCTGCCTATCAACAAAAAACCCCGACTTTGCAGTCGGGGTTTTTTGTTGAAAAATCTACCTGCATTTATCTTTATTTTGCAAATCGTGAAGCGAATTGGAATTTTCACCTCGGGCGGCGACTCGCCTGGCATGAACGCCTGTATCAGGGCGGCCGTCAGAACTTGCCTTGCCTATGGGATAGAACCCTACGGCATCAGGCGTGGATACGAGGGTATGATTGAAGACGACATTCATCCTTTGAATGCCGGCAGCGTGTCTAACATCATTCAATATGGTGGAACGGTTCTCAAAACAGCCAGAAGTGCTGAATTCCGCACACCGGAAGGAAGGGCCAAAGCTGCGGCTAATCTGAAAAAAAATGGCATAGAAGGCCTCATTTGCATTGGAGGAAATGGCTCATATACCGGTGCCATGTATCTGCAAAAAGAGCACGGTATTCCATCCATTGGTTGCCCGGGTACCATCGACAACGATCTGGCTGGCACAGACTACACCATTGGTTTTGATACCGCCGTCAATACCGCAATGGATGCTATCGACAGGATTCGTGACACCGCTGAAAGTCATGGCCGTGTTTTCTTTGTAGAGGTAATGGGCCGTGATTCCGGATATATTGGCCTATACGCCGGTCTTGCCGGAGGAGCCGAAGGAATCCTTATTCCCGAAAAAGGCAACCAGTTTGATGTGCTCATTAAGCAATACGAACAAAAGAGCCGTAAAAAAGAATTTTCCATTTATGTGGTGGCAGAAGGTGATGAAGAAGGCAAAGCCCTGGAACTATCCAGCAGATTTCTGCAACACTATCCGGAAAGTGATACCCGGGTGGTTGTGCTTGGGCACATTCAGCGCGGGGGCAAACCCTCTGCCAGTGACAGAATTCTGGCCAGCAGACTCGGGGCTCATGCAGTCAAAGGACTGACCGAAGGCCTAAGTAACTGTGCCGTAGGTGTAATCAAGGATGAAATTGTTTACACATCCTTTGAAGAGGCCATTAAAGGTAAAAAAGAGCTGAATAATAACCTTTGGATACTTAATGAAATGATCTGCCGCTAATATGCTGCTCCAACTCAGGGTTAATAACTTTGCCCTTATACGTTCCTTAACATTCATACCGCAAAACGGTATGAACGTAATCACCGGAGAAACCGGTGCAGGAAAGAGTATATTATTGGGTGCACTGGGATTGGTTACAGGAAACCGAGCCGAAACGTCTGCTTTGCTAAACCACCAAGAAAAGTGCATCGTTGAAGCAGAATTTGACATTCGCACCCTACAACTAGAACCGCTTTTTGAAGCACTGGAACTCGACTATGAACCAGTTTGTATTATCCGACGTGAAATCAGCACTGCGGGAAAAAGCAGGGCATTTGTAAACGACACCCCGGTACAATTGAATGTGCTCAAACAACTTTCCGGAAAACTGGTACAGGTTCATACCCAAAATACCGGCACATTTATTTCAGACCCAATAGAGCAATTGCAAGTGATAGATGATTTTGCCGGCAATGAAAACCTACAACAAAATTATCGGTCGGCTCTCAGAGCATGGAAAAATGCGCTTAAAAATCGTGAACTGCTACTGGATAAAAAAAACACCTTTGAACGAGAGCAAGATTTCATACGATTTCAGCATGAGGAGTTGAGTATTTTTTCGCCTGTAGAAAATGAAGAAACAGACCTGGAGTCTACCATTCAGATGCTTGCCAATGCCGATGAAATCAGTAAGATCTGCATTCAGGCAGTGAATGAACTCACCGAAAGTGAACTTTCCATCACAGACAGAATCAACGGGGTTAAGCAATTGTTTAGACAGGCGGAACGTTACCTGGAAAACGCTGAAAAATATAAAAATCGCCTGCAGAGTATTGCTGAAGAATTAAAGGAATTGTCCAGGGAAATTGAACATACAGGTCAGTTGGCCGAAAACAATCCGGATTTGCTGGAAACCCTTCAGGAACGTCAGGCCCGTATGCAATTGTTGTTTAGGAAACATGCAGTAGATAGTAGCCATGCACTGCTAGGCATTCTACAAAATTTAGCACTCAAACTGCAGGAAGCCCATCATTTGGATGAAGAAATTATAGGGATTACGTCGCAAATTGCCGCGTGCGAACAAACGGTGCTGTCCTGTGGAAAGGAGCTTCATGAAAGCAGGGTAGCCGCCGCAAATTTACTGATGACCGCCGTAGCAGAACAATTGCAAAAACTGGGTATGCCCCATGCAAAACTCGCTTGTGAATGGCAAGAGCATGCGGAAAAGCCGGATCTGAATGGCCTGGCCTCCCTGCAAATGACTTTTAGGGCAAACGCCGGCTCTCCCCTGCTACCGCTGGAAAAAGTGGCCTCCGGGGGTGAACTTTCCAGGGTCAATTTTTGTTTGAGAAGCCTTACCGCCATGAAAAAAACTTTGCCCACCCTGATTTACGATGAAGCAGATACAGGCATTAGCGGCGAGATAGCCCTTCAGATGGCCCGAATGATGCGAAATATGGCCATGGGGCATCAACTGATTTGTATAACACATCTACCTCAAGTAGCCGCCGCCGGTAATAGCCACTATCGCATTTTTAAGGAAGAAACCGAAGATTTTACCGAAAGTAAGATGGCTTTACTGAACAATGATGATAGAATTCAGCATCTGGCTTACATGTTATCCGGCAGCACTGCCGGTACAGCCGCTGTGGGGAATGCCCGGGAGTTGCTTCAGCTGTTTACCGACTAGAGCAGTTTATCCGGCGCTGCCACATTGTTTTCGTACCATACATCAGCATCAAACGGACCTTGAGCGGCGGCCTGTGTTGCTAAATAATCACAACGCTCATTTTCTGCTACGCCTGCATGGCCTTTTACCCAATGAAACTGTGGCTTGAACAGCTCATAAAGCGGGTAAAAACGCTGCCATAAATCCGGATTTTTTACTTTAGTCCAGCCTTTTTTCTTCCATCCAAAAAGCCACCCTTTGAGGACGGCATTACACACATACTGGCTGTCAGAATAAATATGAACCGGAATACCGCGGCTTTTGATGTTGTCCAGCGCCCGTATAACCGCAAGAAGTTCCATGCGATTGTTGGTGGTAAGTTTAAAAGCGCCAAAAATTTCCTTGCGTTTGTCGCCATACATCAGCACCGCTGCATAACCGCCCGGCCCGGGATTGCCCAGCGCGGCACCATCCGTATAGACTATAATTGGCAACACCCAACAAAGTTGAACTACACCCTAATTATTCACAAAAATTGTGCACAACTCAGCCAAAAAGGTTGATAACCTCTTTCAAGTGTCTTTTAACATTGTGGTGATAATCGGAACAAAGCTTTCGACTATTTGAAATAGCACCCTTTTTCCTTTTCATTATAGAAAGCCCGACCGGAGACGGCCGGGTTTTCTCTTCACTGTCAGTTTAATCTGAAATAAAAAGAAATACGTAGCAACTCATTTATTTTTGCATAGCCGATATTCAATCACACTTAAGTTAATCGGTTTATCATACCATCCATGAATGCTGAAATAATAACCATTGGCGACGAATTACTGATTGGCCAGACTGTAGACACCAACAGTGCCTGGATAGGCAAAAACATCGCGCTACATGGCATTCAGATATCACGTAAAACTGCCATCAGCGATGGTGAAAATGACATTATTTCTGCGATTAAGGAAGCCTTTCAAAGGGTGGATTTTTTGCTATTAACAGGCGGATTAGGTCCTACCAAAGACGATATCACCAAAAAAACCCTGGCCAAGTTCTATAACTGCAATTTCCGAAGGGATGAAACAGTCATGGCACATCTGGAAAACATTTTTGCCAAAAGAGGTCGACAAATGCTGGAAATCAACAAACAACAAGCGGATGTTCCCGAAATATGTGAGGTTTTGACCAATGAAATTGGCACAGCCCCCGGCATGTGGTTTGACCAACTCGGGAAAGTACTGGTTAGTATGCCCGGTGTGCCGAATGAAATGATGTACATTATGGAAAATCGGGTTTTCCCTCGCATCAAAAACCGATTTAAAACACCCGAAATACTGCATTATACCGCAATGACCGTGGGTGTACCGGAAAGTTTACTGAGCAAACGACTCGAGGAATTTGAAATGACGTTGCCGTCGTACATTAAACTGGCCTATTTGCCGGCATACAATACGGTAAAACTTCGGTTATCCGGACAATCTGATGAGGCAGTAACTTTAAAATCAGACATGGATGCCTTGTTTCATCGGATGTGTGAGGTATGCGGCGATGCCGTTTTTGTGCGTGAAGACATTAACCCCGTTAAACACATTGCACAACGGCTGATTCAAAACAACATAAAAATCACCTTTGCAGAGAGCTGCACCGGTGGTTATATCGCCAATCAACTGGTGATGGAGCCGGGGATTTCTAAAATTTTCAAGGGGAGCATCGTCAGTTATGCCAATGAAATTAAACAACAGGAACTGGGGGTGCCTACCCATGTTTTTGAAACTGAGGGTGCAGTAAGCGAAACCTGTGCAAAGATTATGTGTGAAGCGGCCTTGAAAAAATTCGATGCTGACATCGCGGTAAGCACTACCGGCATTGCAGGTCCGGGTGGCGCTACAAACGAAAAACCGGTGGGGCTGATATACATTGGCATCGCTACAAAAACAGGCAGTTTTGTCAAAAAATTCCACCTGTTTGGAACCCGCGAACAATTTATGATTAGGGCCGCTAATTGTGTCATGCAACAGTTAAAAACTGCTATCGAAAATGACCTAAAGATTTGATGCAACAGAACAACGCTTAACTTTGTCTGTTATATTGATAAGAAATCGGTGAAGAAATCAATTAAAATATTGTTTTTGGGCGTGTTAATAAACACCCTCTTCACTTTACATGCTTTCGCCACTAGCTCTCCGGAGCAAATAAATCTCTCTGCTTGTTTTATAAAAAATGAGGGTCAATGGGATGACGGTTGCCTCTACCGCTATCAGGGTGGTAAATTTCTTGTAAGATTTTATCAGGACAAAATTACCTATTGCGCGATGAAAGAAATTGGCAATGGAAAATTACAAAGCGACCCAATAACCGGGCATCAAAGTCATCAAGACCCTGATATACAAGCGCAGGTTTGGGATGTACAATATATTAATGCCCAGAACCATGATTATTACCTAAGTTCCTCTGAAAAACGAAACATAGGATTTCTCAATCAACTTACCCAATCGAAGATACAATACCCATTATTGGGCAATAAACTCATAATAAGAAACTTATACCCCGGTGTAAATGCCATTTTTTCCCAACAAAACGGGGTACTTAAAGTGGATTATGAGATTGAGTCCGGCGCAAACCCAAGCATTGAGTTTCGTATCAATGGATTTACAACAACCCATACTGATGAAGTGGGAAATATTGTATTGAACAGTAAATTCGGGCAAATAACTGATAAAATACCGGGCAGCTTCTACAAAGATGGTGAAAACACCCCCTTGAATGTTACCTATGAACAAACCGGAGCAAATACCTTTAAAATAAAACTACCTGAAAATAGAAATGCCGAGTTACCCATCATTGTAGACCCTTTCTACATTGATTATAGCACCTATTTTTACGGCAATAATTATGTAACTAGCTGGACATATATTTATGATGTGGATGTAGATGACAACAACAACAGCTATATAACCGGAACCACCTATGATAAATTTCCTGCCAAACCCGGTACTTACGATACCTCGCTCAATGGCTCAGCGGATGTTTTTCTGTGTAAAATCCCCTCAGGGGGCGGACAACCGGATTATTTCATTTATATAGGTGGTAGCTCGTATGAATATGGTTACGCACTGGCTACCAGAGAAAATGGAGATGCCTATTTAACAGGCTATACCACCTCTGCAGATTTCCCGGTTACCAATGGTGTACTGGAATCAAAGATCCCCACTGCTGGTTCCTATGTAAGCTATGTTACCGGAATTAAAGCGGATGGAAGTGCACTCATATACTCAACCTACATTAAAGGCTATTGCTGGACCATTGAAGTAAATGAAGAAGGACAGGTTTACATTGCTCCTTACGGAAACTCAATTTACCCTGTGACTAAAGACATCAACCCTGTAGGGCAAGTGGGCGGCGGCATGGAAGCGAACATTATTCGCCTGAAGAATGATGGAACGGCGATATTAAACTGTGTAGCGCTCATAGGTGTTGGCACTGAATACGTTTATGCCCTAACCGTTGATTCCAAAAATCAGGTTTATGCTGCAGGATGGACCAATAGCGACAACCTGCCTGTTACTTTTGGAACAGGAAATTTCGGCGGATTTTACCGGGGTGGTGGCTGGGATGGATTTCTGTTCAAAGTGGATTCCGGATTTACGAAATTTCTTATTTCAAAATATATAGGCACATCGGGCTATGATTACATCTCTGCCATCGCAGTTAATGATCAGGAAGAAATTTTTATTCAGGGAATTGCGGGTGCCAACGATCTCCCGGCGGCCACCAACGCCTTTCCCGGCGGCTCCAGCACCGGATGGTCAGGATCTGCTTTCATTATGAGAATCTACAAAAACGGCGCATTCCCGCGTTGGACCACCTACATTACCAACAATACCTACGCATGGAGACAGCGAATCAGCATTAATACCAAGGACGAATGCGTATTCGCGGGCAGCACAGCCAGTAATTTACTTCCTACTACATCCGATGCATATCAAAAAACCCTGAAAGGCAGTTATGACGGTTATGTGGGAAAACTATCCATCACCGGAAATTTTGCCTACTTATCCTATTTTGGCAGCTCAGGCACTGACTATTTTTTCGCCATACAGACGCGCAGAATCGGTTGTGTTACCCATGTGTTAATGGGCGGCTGGGGCACAGGCAATGACTATCCCACCAAAAATGCGTGGAAATCCACCATTCCCAATTCATTTTCATACACAGGCAGACTGGTAAAATGGAGGGACACCCTGAAGGTTGATCCCATCGATTTTGGACCGGACGTGCTAAACTGCGACAGAAATTATCGCATACTTGATCCGGGCAATCCCGGAGGAACCTTTTTATGGCAGGATAACAGTAAATTAAAATACTTCATTGTTCAAAAACCCGGAAAATACTGGGTAACTGTCACCTATGGTTGTGGCAAAAATTCAGATACCATTGTTTTCAAAACCGTACCCAGTGCTAAGCCAGTCCTACGAAAAGACACCCTCATTTGTGATAAATATGGCATACAGCTGGATGCAAAAAATGATACCATCAAAGGGATAAAATATCTTTGGAATACCGGAGATACCACACAGCGCATTTTCGCAAATGCGTCCGGAAACTACAGAGTATCCATGTGGACACCGGTCTGTTTGTGGAGGTATGATAGCATTCAGATAACCAAACAATACACGCCGAAATTTGGTATACGTCAAAATGACACTTTGGTATGTCGCCCATTTTCACTGTCATTGAAAGCAGGATCAGATACTATTTCTGCCCGTTACTTCTGGAATAATTCAGATAGCACGAATGTAATTTCTATCCAAAAAGCCGGAACCTACCATGTAACTGTCAGTAACCAATGCGGGATACTCAATGATACGGTAGTAATTCATTCAGACAGTATTCCCACACTCAGCTACACAACAGATACCCTAATTTGTGATAAAGACAGTTTTACGATCTTTCGCAATGGATTGTCACCATGGACATCGCTGTTATGGAATGACGGTAGCACAGACTCTTCGCGTGTTTTCAAGCAACAGGGACTGTATACGGTTACAATCAGCAATAGCTGTAAAACCTTCACCGATACAGTTTCCTTGAAGATGGGAAAAATTCCTAAGCCATTCACATTAGGGAATATGCTGTGGTGCGATAATTTTCAACTGGTGCAAACAGTTGCTGACAATAGCTTTGCGAATATAAAATGGAGCACAGGCGATACCGGAAGGCAGTTATTCATCAAAGACACCGGCATCATTACTGCCACTGCCGAAAGCATTTGTGGAACTAGTAGCGCCAGCTTCAGGGTAGAAAGGGGTTTCAGCCCGGAAATACACCTTGGGCAGGATACCCTTATTTGTGATGCTGCTTCATGGCAAATTGTACCCAGATCCGTCAAGTTCCTCAGTCAAATTCAATGGGAAAACGGTTCTTTGATTAGCACAAGAAACATCAATGCACCCGGTAAATACTGGGCTTCAGGTACCAATAATTGTGGAACTGTGACAGACACCATCCACATAACATTTCTCAATGCACCCAAAGTTACGGCACCTTCAGATCGCTCATTTTGTGATGCAGTAAGCCCCGTCCCTACCCTAACGGCAATAGCTTCCGGAGGTTTGGGACAATACCGCTGGAACACTGGCGAAACAGGCCTGAGCATACAAGGAAATTCAGCCGGCATGTACATCGTTTCCGGCGTGAACGCCTGCGGTTCACACAGTGATACCGTTAATATCCGCGTATTTGTTTCGCCAAAACCCAGTCTGGGTATTGATACTGCCTTCTGTGGACAGTTTTCGTATCCTTTGACCTTGAACAACAATTATCCGCTGGTTCTATGGAGTAATGGTTCATCTGCCAACAATATTATCGCTACGCAATACGGAAAATATAGCGTGAAAGTAACAGATGTGAATGGTTGCACAGGCAGCGATGAAATGATGATCGGAAGCAACTGCCAGTTAATATGGCATGTTCCTACGGCGTTTTCTCCGAATGGGGATGGTATGAACGATGTGTGGGGACCAACCACCAAGGATGTTCAGGAATTGAAAATAGCCATTTACAATCGCTGGGGTGAAAAAATTTGGGAGAATCGAGAAGGACAGACAATGTGGGACGGAACCGTTGGCAATCAATTGGTAGCAGACGGCATTTATACCTGGACAGCCAGTTTCAGGAGCAACTTTAAGCCCTACTACAAATCAGGGGTATTGACGCTGATGCGTTAAAAATCAATCCGGAACTTCTCTCTTCTCAATTCTGCATACGGCAGTGGATTTTCATAATCCGCGTGGTGCTGCAAACGATTGCGCACAATGCCAATGGCTTCGTAAATCGCATTGCGGAAAGACAACGTTTCACACGTGCCTTTTCCTGCCAAATCATACGCAGTGCCATGATCAGGGCTGGTACGCACTACATTCAAGCCGGCGGTGTAGTTAACCCCGTCATAAAATGCGAAGGTTTTAAAAGGTATTAATCCTTGGTCATGATACATAGCGAGTATACCATCGAAGGTTTTGTATGCGCCGCTTCCAAAGAAACTGTCTGCGGAATAGGGACCGTACACCAGCTTACCCTCCCCAAACACTGTAGCGATGGCGGGTTTGATAATTTCAATTTCTTCTTTCCCCAATAATCCGCCATCTCCTGCATGAGGATTTAAACCGAGCACGGCTATACGTGGCTTGGTACAGGCAAAATCTTCGCGGAGCGAAGTATGCAGAATATTCAGTTTTGCAACAATTCTGTCGGTGGTAATGGCCTGTGATATCTGACTAACGGGCAGGTGCTCCGTTACCAGACCTACCCGCAGATTTTCACTCACCAGCACCATGGCATATCGGTCTACACCCAGTTTTTCGGCAATGTAACCCGTGTGTCCGCTAAATCCGGGCAGATTGGCGGCCACGGTATTCTTATCCAGTGGTGCGGTTACCAAGGCTTGTAAGTGTCCTGAAATAGCATCGGTAAGGGATTTATCCAAAGCCAACAAGGCCTCCTTTCCGGCGGCATCTGATGCTTGTCCGGGTGTTATTTCCATGCCCGCATCGCTGCTAACCACTAGATTAAGCCTTCCCTCTTTTGCTTCGGCGGCACTTTGCACCAGGTGGTACATGGGTTCTTGTAAATTCAGTAGTTTTTTATAAAAAACAAAACTTTTGGGGGAAGCATACACCACGGGCGTGCAGTATTTATAAATATTTTCATCAGCAAAAGTGCGGATAATGAGTTCCAAACCCACACCATTTGGGTCGCCCTGGGTTATCCCAATGACCGGTTTTAGTTTATCCATTGGCTTTGCTCATTAAAAACTCAACTACCATACGCACGCCTACGCCGGTGCCCCCCTTTAAGCGATAGGCATCGGGGGCATGATTAAATGCTGTACCGGCAATGTCAAAGTGTAACCAGGGGTAATCGGTAAAATATTTGAGAAAAGCACCGGCTGACTGTGCACCACCTTCTGCTTTGCCCAAATTTTTAAGGTCACTGATATCTCCTTTCATTTCTTCACTGTATTCTTCCCACAATGGAAATTCTGCCAATCTTTCATACACTGCTTCTCCGGCGGCTTTTACAGCCATTTTAACAGACTCATCCGCAGTTCCCATCATGGCAGAACCATAAGCACCCAGCGCCCTTGCCGCAGCACCCGTAAGTGTGGCAAAATCCATCACCAGTTCGGGTTCGTATTTTTTGGCAAATGCAAGGGCATCGCACAGTATCAGACGGCCTTCCGCGTCGGTATTCAGCACTTCTACCGTAGTTCCATCAAATGTGGTGATGATATCGCCCGGACAAATGGCATTCTCCCCGGGCCTGTTATCCGTGGCGGGAACCAGACCGATTACCCACAACGGTAATTTCAATTTACCCACCGCGTACATAACACCACCAACAACGGCAGAACCGGCCATGTCACATTTCATGTAATCCATACTGGCCGGTGTGGGTTTTAAACTCAGCCCACCGGTATCGAACACTACACCCTTTCCTACCAGCACAATGGGTTTACCATTTTTGGCATTAGCAGGTTTATATTCCATAATACTGAAAGTAGGCGGATCCTGGCTGCCTTTATTCACGGACAACAGTCCACCCATCTTCTGACTCTCAATTTTGGCTTTATTCCAAACTTCTACGGAAAAACCTGCTTGGCTTCCCAATTCCACAAATCGCTCTGACAAACCCGTTGCATTTAATCCCAGTACGGGTTCATTCACCAAGTCACGGGCAACAAACACAGATTCAACCACAGTTTGAATCTTATGCCACCTATCGGCACCCGCTCCACTGAAATTGATGGTTTTTAAAGTAAGCGCTGTTTTTTCCCTATCCTTCAGGTATTTATCAAATTTATAGTTGGTTAATGCCATTCCTTCAGCCAACGCAAGTCCATGCCCGGTTTCAGCATCCACATTAACAATATTAACATTATTGACTTTATCGGAGTTTAGCGATTTAGCTATCGCGCTTCCCGACTTTCTCAATCGCTCTAACTCTGCATTCCCCTGATTTTTACCCGTTTTTTCGAGGTAGAAGACACCTTCCTGTCCCCTGTATACATAACTCCAAGCTTCACCTGCCGCAACATTGATAAAATACTGTTTCACCGAATCAGGTGCAGTGATACCCGAAATAGATTCAGGAGATTTAATAATAAAGACGTTTGACATAATTAAGGAACTGCGAAATTACGGATTTACGGCCAAAAATCGCCCTGTTTTGAGCACTCATCCACAGCATGTGCATTACATCAGCCCAAAAGCATCATCGCAGTCCATAAATTTGCAACAATGACAGCCAAAATCCGTGTCGGAATTTTCTTTGGTGGTGCTTCCCGCGAAAGAGAAGTTTCATTTGCAGGTGGCCGCACCGTTTATGACAACCTGGATAAGAGTCTTTTTGAGGCCATTCCCATTTTTGTGGATTCTTTCGGCAATTTTGTCATGGTAAACTGGGAATTTGTTTACAAGGGCAGTATCCGTGATTTCTATCCACCGGCTTCATTTCTTCCTGATCTACCCCATGGATTTCAGGTGTATGCAGAAAGTTTACAACCCGATCTTACAATGCAGAAACAAATGCTGAATACCCTCGGCAAACCTGTATCTGCCGAAGATCTAAAGCAGCACATTGATTTTGCTTTTTTGGCGCTGCATGGCACCCTGGGTGAAGACGGCACCATACAAGGTCTGCTTGAGTGGTATAATATTCCCTATTCAGGTTCGGGAATTTTTGCTTCAGCGCTGGGAATCAATAAGTCACGGCAAAAAGATTTCCAAGAGAGAGCCGGTTTGTATGTAAATCATTATCAGACGTTAAAACGGGATGCATGGCTGCAGGCAGACGACATCGAAAGGGGAAACCTATTTGTATTTTTCAACCGGGAATTTAAAGAGCACTTTGTCGTAAAGCCGGCCAATCAGGGTAGCTCACTGGGCGTTAGTGTGCTGAAAAACAGAGATTTCAGTGCTTTTGAACGTGCTGTAAATCTTGCTTTTTTCCGAATACAGCTGCAACACGAGGAATGGAACCATTTAACCGAAGAAGGCAAAATTGATCTAATAAAAGAAATCACAGACATAAGAAGTGGTCTGGGCTTGCCTTTGCTGGTAAATGGAGATTGGTGTTTCATGCCTGATGACTTATTAAACCGCCTGAACCATTTGCTCACCGACATAAGCGGTTCCGTATTGTTAGAATCGCCGGATGCTGAAACTGAAGTGGTTTTTGAGGAATTTATTCAGGGCAGGGAATTCAGCTGCATTGTAGTGCGAGACGACCAAGGAAATCCCATTGCATTGCCGCCAACAGAAATCAGAAAAAAAACAGATTATTTTGATTACAGAAGCAAATACCTGCCGGGATTAAGCCATAAAATCACCCCAATGCCGGGATCTGCGGAACTGCTCGAGGAAATCAGAACTGCTTGCACGGCACTTTATGATTTTTTCGGTTTCAATGTATATGCTCGCATTGACGGTTTTGTTTCAGAAAACGATGAGGTTTTCCTGAACGACCCCAACACCACCAGTGGTATGATGCCCAGCAGTTTCTTCTTTCACCAGGCCGCTGAAATCGGTCTCAATCCGGCTCGTTTTCTTACCATGATTGTGAGAAATTCGCTGTCTGAACGAATTGAAACCCAACCAAAGTCACAATGGCTGAGAGAAACGCTGTCGCGGCTCGATAAAAACATAGATGCCATGCGTTCAGGTTCATCCCAACAGCAGAAAATTGCGGTCATCATGGGCGGCTACAGCTATGAACGTCATATCAGCATGGAAAGTGGACGCAACATTTACGAAAAACTCAGTAGCAGTTCGGAATTTGACCCGATACCGGTATTTCTAACCGGCAATGCGGATGCGTTGCGATTGTTTCAACTTCCGCTCAATATTATGCTTAAAGACAATGCAGACGATATCCGCGAAAAAGTCATGCATTTTGATCGGAACCCTGTGCTGGAAAGTATTGTATCTGAATGTAGCCATATCACTGAACGTTACAATCCCGGCGGAATGGTTACGGCACCCCGGGAAATTTCCTTTGCCGAATTGGCCGGCATGGTTTCGGGTGTTTTCATTGCCTTGCACGGCAGACCCGGCGAAGATGGCACCTTACAGCAAGAGCTTGAGAAATATGGGTTGTATTACAACGGCAGCAGGCAACATAGCGCTTCTATTACCATCAATAAGTTTATCACCAATCAAAAATTGCGTGAAAACGGATTTTTGGTAGCCGACCACCGGATGCTGACCAAGCAGGAATGGCTTGAAAATGCAGCTGTTGAAGAACAAAGTATCATTAACCGTTTTGGATTACCACTGATTGCCAAGCCGGCCGATGATGGTTGCAGCGCGGCAGTCAGAAAGGTAAAAACCCCGGAAGAGCTGCATCTTTTCATCGCAGGCATATTTCGCAATCCGGGCGATGACGATCTTGAAATCCGGCAAAAACTGGGCTTAACACCCAACGAGGAATTTCCAATCAAGCATGAACTGCTCATTGAAAAGTTCATTGATAAAGGCAATGCCGCCAGATTTTTGGAAATTACAGGGGGCATGCTCACCCACAAAAATGAGGATGGAAGCGTACGTTATGAGGTTTTCGAACCGAGTGAAGCATTGGCGGAAAGCGAAATTCTCAGTTTGGAAGAAAAATTCCTGGCCGGTCAAGGACAAAACTTAACGCCCTCCCGATTTAGCAGAAATCCTGCTGAACAAGCCCGCATCAGCCAAGAAGTTAGAAACACACTTGAAGCCGTTGCACGTTGCCTGGATGTTACGGGCTACTGTCGCATTGATGCTTTTGTCAAAATCCTAGAAGATGGCAGTATAGAAACCTGGATTATTGAAGTGAATAGCCTTCCCGGCATGACTCCGGCAACCTGTATCTATCACCAGGCAGCCATCAATGGGTATAAACCATTCGATTTTATCCAAAATATATTGAAATTCGGCAAGGATTCGTTATCATCGAATCATGAATAAGAACTGGTTATTCAATATCGGAATGGGAATAGGTGCCGTTGGCGTTTTTATCCTGCTGATTTTTTTATGGATGAACTGGTTTACCAACCACAATGTAGCCGTAAAGGTACCCGATTTGTCTGGCTTACCCTACCAAGATGCTGTGGAAAAACTAGATGATGCAGGGTTGCGCTATGAGATTGCAGATTCTGTTTACCTTGAAAACTTCAAAAGGGATGCCGTAACTGAACAGGACCCGGCAGCCAACAGTGATGTAAAACCCAACCGCATTATTTACCTGGTGGTGAATGCGCTTGATAAACCCAAAGTAAAAATGCCTATGTTGGTAGACCAAAGTCTTACACTGGCCAAAGTACTAATCAAAAATATAGGTTTAGAGTTGGGTGATATTGAATATGTGTATGATGAAATTGGAAATAACCTAGTCACCAAACAACGTATTCAAGGAATAGACGTACCGGCAGGCAAACTGATAACCAAGGGCACACGCATTGATTTGGTGGTGGTGAAAAACCATACTGATGGCTCTGAGAATAGCGACAGCACTGCCATTGAGCCTGAAAATACGGTCGAGCCCGATGTTAAAGAAGAACCTCCAAAAAGAAAAAAGCGGAAAAGCGCCCTTTGATTTTTACCTTTGCATTACAATAACAGGGTTACATATCCTGTTAATTGGGGTTATAAATTGATGAAAAAACACATTGCCTTTGCTGCGATAATATTGTTTAACTGCAATATGCTTTTGCATGGACAGGGCATTAAAATATTTCCCCTACAGACAACTTCACGTCCAGTAGTTTTACCCGCTACCAATTTGCATTTCAGCAAAATAACAGACACGCTGGACTTGCCTTTTTTTGATAACTTTACGGCAGAAACAGGGTTTCCCTCCTACAACCGATGGACCGACAACCAGGTTTGGATCAACAACAACTTCCCCATCAATCAGCCGGATTACAATGTAGCCACCTTTGATCATCTCAATCCGGCGGGGAAACCGTGGAAAGACCTGTTAAATAAAAACACCTTTGTTTATGCAGATAGTCTAACAAGTCAGCCAATAAACCTGCAATTTTATAAAACAGGACCGATTACCACCAAAAACTACACCCCTGCAGACAGCGTTTACCTGAGTTTCTTCTATCAAACAGGCGGGCTCGGAGATGTTCCCGAAGCAGAAGATTCACTCATTCTCTTCTTCAAAAACAAAACCGGTGAATGGAAGCCCGTTTGGTATCAGACCGGAAAATATATGGTTGCTTTTCAGCAGGTTATGGTGCCGGCTTATCAAACTGAATTTCTCCATGGAACATTCCAGTTCCGTTGGGTAAACTTCACTAAGGCGACAGGGAATCTCAATCATTGGCACATCGATTATGTGCGCATGGACAGAAACCGAAGTGCTGCTGATACCGGTATCCGCGATGTGGCCATCCAATCTGCATCCCCTTCCTTGCTAAAAGATTACGCAACCATGCCTTACCGGCATTTCATGGACAATTTTACCGAGCAAACCCTCCCCGGCCACAGTGTCAATGTCCGCAACCTCAACAGCAATGTTACCGTGCAAACCCGTTTTCAACTGGAAATTCGCAACCGCTATGATTCGCTGGTTTTGTTCAGACCTTTCACCCTTAGCAGTAAAAATATTGCTCCCGGTATAGACGGCGAAAACTTTGGACAGGTAAAAATGGATACCCTTTCCGGTGAAAATCCCTTCCTTAGACTCACTTACAAAATTGCCCCACAAAGTGATGACATCACCCCCGACAATTACAATGCTGCTGGCAATAACAACACTTACCATAGCCGTCAGGAATTCTCGCCCTGGTATGCCTGGGATGATGGAACTGCCGAAGGTGGCTTTGGTCTTAACTACGAATTTCTGCCCGATATCAAAGGTCAATTTGCCATGAAATTTGACCTGCTTAAAAAAGACACTTTCAGGGGGCTTGCGGTGATGTTTAACCACAGTGTAGAAAATGTAAGCAATCGAAATTTTAAGTTTCGTATCTGGCGGAAACTCTCTCCAATTGGCGCTACCGACAATCAGGATGAGCTACTTTATGAAACGCCGTTTGAATTGCCTGTTTACAAAGACACACAGAACGGATTTCACTATTTCTATTTCGACACCAGTCTTTTGCTGGATAAAGGCAGTTACTACATTGGGTGGATACAGTTCCAGAAATTTGTGTTAAATGTGGGCTACGATAACAATTATCGCTATCAGCGCCAAAACGTAAAAAACCCCAATTTATATTACAACTTGCTGGGACAATGGGAGAATGCAGATGCTTCAGTAAAAGGCGTACCCATGATTAGACCGCTGATGGGGTCTGCCCTTGATCACCGAATGGCTGTAAAAACCATCTCCACTGCAAGCTTTAAAATAGTACCCAACCCTGCAGCCATTTCTGTCAGAATTGAAGGTATGAATGAGGTTACAAAGATTGTTGTAATGGCATTATCCGGCCAAAAAGTAATGGAGATAAACGGCCCACAAACCGAAATCAACATACAGCATCTAAAAGAAGGAATTTATGTGGTTCAATGCACTGACCGAAATGGAAGAACCCATAGCCAAAAACTAATTAAAAGCCCATAACATGGAAGATATTACCGCGATAGAATTAAAAACAAGAATGGACAACGGTACCGCACCCTTCATTATTGATGTGCGTGAGCCCTGGGAATACGAAGAATTTAACATTGGCGCTACGCTGATTCCTTTGGCAGAATTGCCGGGGAAAATCGATGATTTGGAAGAACACAAATTACAAGAGATTGTGGTGCATTGCCGGAGCGGAGCGCGCAGTGCCACCGCCAAAGCATTCATGGAATCACAGGGTTTTACCAAAGTGCGCAATTTGCTGGGGGGCATGCTCGACTGGCAAAGACAATTTGGAGGTTGATGGTAAGAAGCATTGCCATATGTGTTTTCCTGGTCCCAATATGGCTATTGGCGCAGACCGGCAATGATTCTATTTATTTTAAAAAAGAAAAAAACCATCCCGGTGTAATAGGGGCTGACAACTTCAAAGATATTTATTTGCGGCTGGCCGATACTTTCTATGGCGGATTTGGTGCTGATACGCAGTGTGGAATGGTGAAATTCATCATATCGGGTGCCAAAACCGGTGGAAACATCCAACACCATTTGTTGCAGGGCCGGAGCTGGCATTATGGCATTGAAAACCGTTTCCTGATCAAACCCAAAATCATTAGCATAGTCAGAATACAAATGGAAGAATGTGTTGACACATTCTATACAACGCCTCAGGCTATGCAAACCATGGATTCTCTGGTAAAAACAGGGTGGGAAATTTACTTTGTGGAAGGAAATTACACCCTTACGGAAGATACTGCAGGCAAATTTGCCGGCACCACAGCTGGGGTTTTCAAAATTATGTTTCTGTATCGCCCTGTTGACAATAAAATTGCTTCCATCCCCAGAAATGTGCTGCTGCAAGAACCTTCTGTGATTTTTACGGGATTGTGGAACCCAAAAAACCGTGATGATGTTAATGCACCGCAGTTTTTCTGCAGTTTGATCCCTTATATCAATGAGCAAAAGGAGGTGTTATTACCTGATTTCCGATTGCAGCCAAATGGTCAGGTACAGCCAGACAAATGGATTTCCCTCAAAACCAAGCCACCCGGTATTCCCCGGTGATTTTAACTAAAAAAAGTGGTCGGCAGAAAATTCATTCCCCTTGTCTGGCTCTTACTGTGTGGATTTACCCTCACGGCCACATTCACCACATGTGGTGACAACGACAAAACAACACATAAAGATACAACATATTTCTTGAATTTGCAAGACACGGTGGATTATGTGGGAATTGAAACCTGCAAACAGTGTCACGCAGACCATTATCATTCTTTCGTTGAAACTGGCATGGGAAGTAGCTTTGGCCTTGCTACTGAGTCCAAAACCAAAGCTGTTTGGAATAACATAAAAGCCATTTACGATACGAAAAAGGATTTATACTATCTGCCATACAGTATCAATGGCAAGTATTTTATCAAAGAGTTCCGGCTAAAAAATGGCGATACCATACACAGTCGAACCGAGCAAATCACCCATATCGTAGGCAGCGGACACCATACCAACAGCCATTTCTGGCAAGATGGCGATTACTTGTATCAGGCCCCCCTCACCTTCTACACGCAATCAGGCAAATGGGATCTGCCCCCGGGCTACGAAACGACTAATACCGGCTTTTCACGCAAAATAGATGTGGAATGCATGAGTTGTCATAATGGAATGCCCAAAGTGGAAGAAGGAAGCATCAATAAATTCAACAGAATGCCTGCCGGAATTGATTGTGAGCGCTGTCACGGTCCCGGGGAATTACACGTGGCTGAAAAACGCAAAGGCAATATAGTGGATGTTGCCAAAACCGCTGACCGAACCATTGTAAATCCCGCCAGATTGCCATGGAAACTGCAGGTAGATATCTGCCAGCGTTGCCATCTTCAGGGAAATAATGTATTAAAACCCGGAAAGAAATTTACCGATTTCAGGCCGGGCATGCATCTAGATAGCGTATTTGAAATTTACATGCCCATACATGAAGGAGGAAAAGCGTTCTACATGGCCGGTCACGCCGAAAGACTGCAAATGAGCAAGTGTTTCCAGGTTTCAAACAAGGTCTCAAACAAACTAAACCTTACCTGTATAACCTGTCACAACCCTCATGTGAGCGTGAGAAAAACCAATACAGACCTTTTTAATAAGGCCTGTAACAATTGCCACAGCAGTGGTGGAAATGCCTCCAATAAGCATTGCAAAGCCCCCAAAGCGGAATTGCTAAAGCTAAAAAACAACTGTGTGGGATGTCACATGCCCAAAAGTGGCACTGCGGATATCCCTCACGTCACGGTACACGATCATTACATACGCAAACCACTGGGGACACCAAAACCAATGGCATTGGGCAATCCGGTGGGTTTATATTCCGTTAATCAGCCTGCCCCAAAGCCAAGCATGCAGCTGCAGGCATACCTCACCTGGTTTGAAAAATTCGATGCCAACCCGGTGCATCTGAAAAATGCACAGACTTTACTGGACAAAGGCACACTGGAGCAAGAAATTCACTATCACTACGCGCATGGCCAATGGAATCAAATGGTCGCTTTGTCAGATAAACTCAACACCACTGATATTTCTGCATGGACAGCATACCGCGTTGGCAAAGCGTTTGACAAAATTGAAAAAACAGACCGTGCTGTTGAATGGTTGCGTTTAGCGGTAGAAAAAATGCCCCTGCAAGCCGATTTTACCGCAGAATTGGGCAATGCTTTCATACGCACCAAACGCTACACCGAGGCGATAGATTTGTTGTCAAAAACCTTAAAGCAGCAGGGAAAACACGAACTCACGCTGCTTAATTTGGGTGTGGCTGAGTGGCTGAGCGGCAATAATGGAAAGGCGCTGGCTCATTTAAAGAAAACGGTATCATTATACCCAGATAACGAGAATGCAAGACTCTATCTGGCGGAAATCTATCTTTCAATCGGTGACAATGTACAGGCACAATCCCAATTGAAGGAAGCCCTGCGAATACAACCCAACAACCGCAAGGCCAAAGAAATACTGGAAAGGTTGTGATATAGCGCATACGGCTTTCACATTTTTTTCGGAATTTTGCAAATTATATGCTGGATAAGTACGGAATCGCGAAGCGCATAGCGCAGGAACTGCAAGACGGATACTACGTAAACCTGGGAATTGGCATTCCTACATTGGTGGCCAATTACATTCCGGAGGGTGTTGAAGTGGTATTACAAAGCGAAAATGGCTTGCTGGGCATGGGTCCATTCCCCTTTGAAGGCGATGAAGATCCGGATTTAATTAATGCAGGTAAACAAACCATAACCACCGCCAAAGGTGCCAGTTTCTTTGATGGCGCCACCTCATTCGGTATGATCAGGGCCGGCAAGGTAGATTTAACGGTGCTGGGTGCCATGGAAGTGAGCGACACCGGCGACATTGCCAATTGGAAAATTCCGGGCAAAATGGTGAAAGGAATGGGAGGTGCCATGGATCTGGTGGCTTCGGCCAAGAATATCATCGTGGCCATGCAACATACCAATAAGGCCGGCGAAAGCAAATTGCTCCCTGCCTGCACCCTGCCCATCACTGGGTTGAACTGCGTGAAAAAAGTAGTGACCGAACTGGGCGTGTTTGACATTACCGAAAGAGGTTTTGAACTTCGGGAAATTGCCGAAGATGTGACGATTGAAGAAGTGAGAGCGAAAACACTGGGCCGTCTGGTAATTGAGGGCGACATCAAAACCATCAGGTTCTTTTCCTGACCAGCTCTCCGTTTTTGTATTCAAACTTTTTACCTCGGATCTTTACTTCGGTTCCCGTCTGCCATTTTTTCATTTCTGCCAGTTCGGTGCTCAGTACAAACAAACGACCGCCTGTTACCCGGGTAATTTCAATATAATGTTTGTGAATTTTTTCGGTGGCTCCACAAAGCATTACACTCACCGGCTTTTTCACATTTTTGAGCAAACTTATGTCTTTTACGGAAGCTTCATTATCGGCAATCAGCAAAATTGTGTCTGTATCAGGCCAGTGTTTGAGGGTTTCCAACACCGCTTCAATGTTGTTTTCGGGAATGTCGCCGCCTGTGCCTGCACGCATGGCGCGGTTCATAGCCATATACACCGAATCGTAATGGGTGGAGGCAGCAAAATGAATTCCTCCGGTGCTGCCAATTTTTTTCAGCATATCGGGTTTGGCATCGCCATCATTAAAAAACACAAACCTGCCATCTTGTAGAATTTCAGGCCGATTTTTCAGCCAAAGCATCACCTGGGTGCTGTAAGGGCTCATACTCCCCGTAACATCTGCCACAACTGCCATTTTTTTACTCCAACGTCGTGAAATGAGGAAGTTGTATTCATCCACATCCTTAAAAATGGTGGTATCAAAAAATCCTTTTTTGGCATAATAACCCCCTGTTTTCTTGCGTATGGTGCTGTCTTTTCTGGTGCGGTATTCTTTTTCCCGCATCCCCAAAAAGCTGCTGCTATAACGCATGCCTTGCTTACGTTTCTTTTTATTCACCGGTAAATAATAACCCGTTTCTACTTTCACCCGCTTCACCTTCCAATCAATTTTTTCCGGTATCCAGGTCAAACTGTCGTGATAGCTGTCAATCACCGATTTCATCATAGACAACTCTTTTTCTATCAGTATTTTGGGTGGTTCATTTTTCAGCAGAATAATAAAACCATGGAAGCATTTCATGGCATCTTCCTTTTCGGTGGCCTGTCGCTGCTCCATAATTTTCCATTGTATGGAAGTATCTTCAAACACAGCAGGATACACCTTCTTGAGGTTTTGAAAACGATAAAAATTCAATTTGGGTTGATTGAATGTATCTACCTCTCTAAACCGCGTATAAACGAGCGCTACGGAATGAATTCGGTCGGGTGACGGAATATCATTCAACTGAGACACATCTTTGAATACGGGGGAAGAAAAGGGCATTGGGAGATAAATCATACCAGGGTAAGGTATCACCTTTTGAGTGCCTATGCCAACGGGCTTTAGGGTCATCAGCCAGTCAATGCTTACCTTCTGCGCCTGGAGTGCAGAAATCAGCAAAGCAACCGACAACAACGCTATGGATTTTGTATTTTTCAATTAAAAACCATAACGCAATTGTTGCTAATTTTATTGAATGTCCAATAAATTGCTTATCCCCATTGGCCTTTCCACGGTAAATCCTTCTCCAAATTCCACGCCGATACTTCGACCAAATTCCCTTGCCCGGCCTTCAATGAAATGTAAAAATTCTGCAGAGCTGATCGGTGTTTGAGGACCCTCGTCTCCCGCTGTGTAAAATTGAGATGAAAAGGCACGGATGGCCTCCATTTTTTGCGAGAAACTATCCGTAATATCCACTACCAAATCCGGTTTTATGTAACGGTCCTGAATGTAGTGATACACCGATTCGGGTCTCCATGCGGACTGTTCGGCACCCTCAAAACGGGTAATAACTTTGGGCAATCCTGACAAAAAACAGGCACGCGCTACCAATGCGGCGGCGCGGCCATGATCGGGGTGACGGTCTGCTACGGCATTCGCCATAACCACCCTGGGACAAAAGCGGCGTATGGCTGCCACCACCTTCAGCAATGCCGGTTCATCGTTTTCAAAAAAACCATCCCTAAGCTGAAGATTCATACGGTGTTGAACCCCCATAATAATGCGGCTTTGCTCTGCCTCCGAGGCACGGATTTCGGCATTTCCACGCGTACCCAATTCTCCGGCTGTTAAATCTACAATGGCCACTTTTGCCCCCATTTTTATATGGTGAATGAGGGTTCCGGAGGCGGCCAATTCCACGTCGTCCGGGTGAGCCCCAAAGGCCAGAATATCCATCATGGCTGAATTTGAATAGGAGGGTTAAACATCAGCGCAGACATGGTTTTACCCACTTTTAGCAGGGTTTCCTTGCTCACTGCGTCCATATCATCAGCATGGGTGTGCCAATAATGCGCAAAAGTGTTTCTGGACGGATCGTGCTGTATAATATCAATCATGGGAATCTGGCTACCCTGAAACACGTAATGGTGATCGTCGGTGATTGGCGGAACCGTAATATTGTTAAATGTGCTGCCAAAACCCAATTCTTCTGCAATAGCCCATGTATGATTCATTACCCAGCCCGCTTGTTGCATGCTCAGGGCTTCGCGGCCAAAAACGGCATCCTTTCCGCCGACCATGTCCAGTAACACCCCAAATTGTGCCCGGTATTTAGGAATATGAGGATTTTCAGCCCAATACTGACTACCCAGGCAATACGAATTTTCGTATTCGCTTTTGCCGTAGTCTTCAGCATCAAAAAACACAATGTCGATGCCGTAAGAAGGCGGATTCTTTTTGAGATTCCGGGCCAGTTCGAGAAGCACTCCTACCCCACTGGCGCCGTCGTTTGCCGCTGCAATCGGTTCTTCTTTTCGTGTGGTATCGTTATCAGCCCAGGGACGAGAATCCCAATGTGAGGCCCAAACACCGCGCTGAACAGCTTGGGGATTAAAAACTCCGACAATATTATATACCGGAATGGTCTTCTTATCCCAGGTAACTGCGGTGGCTTTCTGAAAATAAACGGTATCACAATACATCTTTAATTTGGCATACAGCCAGTCTGCGCAACGAGCGTGGGCCTGTGTGCCGGGTATACGATATCCAAAATCTACCTGTTTTTGAATGAAAACATAGGCCGAATCTTCAGAAAATTCGGGATATTTCTCGGGAATAACGGAAAGTCCGGTTTCAGTGGTATCATCCTGACCATCGCCGGTTCCCGTGCATGACGGCAAACAGAACACCAGTGCAAGCGAGGTAAAAATCATTAAAGAAAAAAGTGCCCTTTTCATTTACCTACAAAGATAAATTGATTTACTGAGCATTAATGAAAATTTATTGACGTTGATACCACAGCAACCTTGGGCTTATATTCGCATCATTGGAAAACACTGTCATTCAAAGCATGACCGGATTTGGCCGCGCAGAAGCCGCAGAAGCCGGTATTAACGTAGTTTGCGAAGTAAAATCCCTCAACGGCCGATACCTGGACCTTGACATACGGCTGCCCAGATTTCTGTATGAACTGGATGCTGCCTTGCGCAAAATGCTGCAGGAAAAACTGGAACGCGGTTCGGTAACCATGATGTTCAATATTGAATTTACCGGTGAAGAAAATGCCCCTGAAATCAACATCAATCATGCACTGGCCAAAACCTATTTAGATAAACTCAACCACCTCAGTCAATCGCTGAACCTGGATTTCCGCGATCCATTCAATCAGATTATTCGTATGCCTGATGTGGTGGGCAACTCAGAAAAAACGCTTACCGAAGAGGCCAAACAGTGCATTTTGAAAACCGCTACGGCTGCTACTGAAAAATTGCTGGTATTCCGCAAACAGGAAGGAAAATCTATTTTGACTAAACTGACAGAGGCATCCATGGAAATTCGCAGGCAATTGCAGATTGTAGAATCTGAGGAAGAACCCCGCAGGATGCATCTTCGTAATAAAATCAATAATTCGGTGGCAGAGCACGTGCGCGACAACATTGCAGACCACAACCGGCTGGAGCAGGAAATTCTGCTGTACATGGAAAAATGGGATATTGCCGAAGAAAAACAGCGACTTAAACAGCATCTGGATTATTTTGATGAATGCCTGATAAAAGAACCACTCGGAAGAAAACTTAACTTTATCTCTCAGGAAATGGGCCGGGAAATGAATACCATGGGCGTTAAGAGCAATCATTTTCCCATGCAACAAGCCGTGGTGTTAATGAAAGAAAAGCTGGAACAGATCAAGGAGCAGGTGCTGAACATTGTTTGAACCCAATTAAACGCTTTGGCCCTGCCGTTTCAATCTTCTCCAAACGTACAAGGTCTGTGCATAATTTCGTATATTGCTACCTCATGCGGAAAATAAAGGCATATTGCTTATTCCTGATGATAAACGCCTGTCTGCATGCTCAATCAGACCGTCAGTGGCTTAACCTGGCAGACTCCAAAGATTTCAGGGGAATGAACCTCCTTGATTCCGCACTACAATCAGGAAAAATCATGGTGATTGGCATCAACAGGGCCTATCCGGAAATTAACCGAACCATTGGTGTGAAACTGGTTTCGTACGCACGAACCACCGCCGGTTACCATCACTTTTTAGCCCCGGTATCTCCCATTTGCGGTGAATGGCTGAACCGTTTTGTCTTCCGGAATGATTATTCGGTAATGCCCGATTTAACCATGGTTTTGAGTCAGGAAGACTTGCTCTTCTACAAAAGATTGAATGCCCTGAACGAAGGCGTGGCAGACAGTCTGAAAATACAAATTATGGGGATAGATGCCGAAAACCGCACCCTCATTCCCGCTTTGGGTATTTTTAACCTTTTTAAGGACAAAACACCCCCTGACGGACTCAGAATTCCCATAGAAGCCCTTCAGGGTGCCATTCGCTATCAACAAATAAAAAACGGCTACCTGGACAAAAAATATGATAAGGACCAATTTCCGGTTAAAAACACCTACAGGGAGTTTGTAAAAAATTTTGACAGTGTCCAAAACCTTTATCAGCAATGGCTGGGAGATGATGAGTGGTTGAGACTGGATGCGCTGATGACAGCATTAAAATCCTCCCTTAACTATGAAAAGTGGACCAATACATCATTAGAAGACCCGTTTCGGGTTCAGCAGGTTGCAGAAAACATAAAAAAGCATCTGCAAAACCAACCTAACGAAAAGTTTATCTGCATTGTCGGTCGCTGTTATGCGGCAAATTCCCGGCTACATGGTGCTTGCGAGCTGTATGATTTTTTACCGGTTTGCGGCAACTTGCACGAGGATAGCAGCCTGGCCGGCCAAGTTTTTAATATGGGAATTTATTACGATGATCCCCGTGATGCTGAAGATGAACCATCAGAAATATTGTCTGCCCTTACTCAAATACGGACCAGTGTAACAGCCAATGCGGCAGTATTATCGCACACTAAGCATCTGGCGGCAAAAAATGCATTTGATTTTATGCTGGTTATGGGAAATAATAGACCATACCAACCATTAGCAGCAATCAAAAAACGAAAAACCATCCCTGTTTTCAGCGTGGGAATCAGCTCCGGCATTCACATGGTGAACCTAAATAAGCTCAATGGGCTGCTGAAAGACAATGGATTATCTGAGGTAAATTCGACCCATGACTTTGGAATCAATATGACGATTTGGGACAACTCCGGAAATCATTTTGAATCCGGGTTTTTCCAAAGTGCGCGAGCCCCCGGTTCACCCTACCAATACTGGGGAACGTACGTATCAGGTGTGGGTAATTTATCTCCTCAAAAAAAAGGATTTAGGAGTGGACTGGGCGGCTTTATTAGCTATCAGCAGCACGTAGTAAATGGTTCAACCAACCTCAACGATACTGCTTTTATTACGAGGTATTCATTGCCGTCAACGGCAGTAAACCCCGCTTTGATTTTTGGCCTAAAAGCGAAATTGGCTATTCATATCAAACGATGCTACCTAGCATTGGACGCGGGCTACGGATGGGATCTTTCAGACCAACGGTGGCGGGTAAACAACAAGTTCAGCGGTCCTGCGGGCACATTAAAAGGAGACCAGTTTTTTGTAAACTTCTGCGCCGGTTTGCACCTTATCCGTAAACCAGCCAATAAAAGAAAGGGAAATACAACATGATACGGTTTGGTGTCTTGGCCATTTCCCTTTTAGGTGCGATAGCATTAGCGGCACAGCCACAGTACTGGGAAGCGGGAACAAAACATCTTTTCCATAGATTCAACATGGATAAAGCCGATGACTATTCAGGCATGGAAGTACTTCAGACAGCATTGAAAGGACAAAGGGTATTTTTTTCCGGTGAAAACCACCAGCATGTTGCCACCAACGGATTAATTGAATTCAAGTTATTGCATTTTCTTCACAGCAAAGCCGGAGTGAGGCATTTGATCCTTGAATTGGGCGAAGCGAGGGGATGGTACGCCAATCAATTCGTCAATCAACCGGACACCATTTCTCGTTATTACCTGCAAGCCACCACCTCGGTAGAACACATGAAGATTCTGGAAATCATTCGTGCATGGAACCTATCGCTGCCTTCGGAACAACGCATTCAAATTCACGGGGTGGATGTGGAGCGATTCAATGACATCGCCCTATTGCGATTATCAGATTTACTGCCAAAATCAGGGGTGCCGAATAGTTTATATACCGCAGTGCAAGCAGTTCATCAAGCAGCAGGATGGCTCAAACACGACGGAACAAAGGAATTTAACACCACTTCCAGAAATGAGAAATATCGGGCAGGGACTCCCCCATTTTCTATAGACCGTAGCATTGACCTGATGGTTTCACATTTCGACAGTCTGGATGCAGAACTCAAAACATGGCTTGGGAAGGATTATGCCGAGGTTCAGAGCGGAATTAATGGTCTGCGCGAATACAAACAATGGAATCAATACCGCAGTAGTGCCTTTTATTACACCTGGCGTGAAGAGCAAATTTACCGCAAACTCACCCGACTCCTTAACAGCGACACCACAGCACGGTTTTTTGGGCAGTTTGGCCGCTGCCACACCGCATACAGCATACAAAACGGAAATTGTGGCTGGTATGCCTATCAAAGCATCGTGCACAGACTCAATGAGCGGTATTTTCGGTCAAATAATAACGTTCTCAGCATCGGAATTTTTTATGAAGGCGACAGGGATAACGATGTCACTTCCAACAATCACGCACTTTTAGCACAAAATTCAGAAACACGTCGATTGTTGCTCGAAGCCCCCACCGGTGCGATCAGCATAACACCCCTTGATGAAAAAAACAATCCGTCCCTTGCGGCTCGATTTGGCTTTTTCATTGCAGTTCGCAAATCACCTCCTGTTCAAAATAAACCCACAGATAAAGTAGAATCGCTACAATTGAGTTTGGGATTGGGGATTTATTCGCTCAATACCGGCGGAAACATCATCAGCCATGTTAATGCCGCAAAAACAGTGCAAAACGGCTACCAATGGCCGTTAACGATGGGATTACAATGGAACAATCAGCATTTTACTGCTGCGGTTCATTTGGCATCTACGCTACCTTCTGAATTGTATCGGGTACAGAATCTGTTTACCATAAACTATACCTTTCAGGCAGCAACAGCTTTTTGGGGATGGCGTTTCATCAAAAATACCAAACTCTGCATGGATGCCGGTCCGCAGATTCTTCATGCTACCGAAAAATTAACATATAAGCCACTGGACGGTGGTTTTCTAACACCTGCAGCAGACCCTGCGAAGGTGGTTAAAAACCATGCTTTGGGAATCGGTTTTCTGGCCAGAATTCAGTACAAAATTGTTCCTTATGTGCATCTGGGAATAGCGTCCGGATATCAACATGATTTGAGCCCAAAGGACTGGTTTATGGCAAAAAGCAACCGGTATTATGCAAAGAACCTGCTCCAAACGCAAATCACAGGTAGCAGTTTCTCTGTTTTCTGTAACTTTGACCTTTGAATTGCACATGAAAGAAACGCTGAAAGGCCTCCCCAACATGCTCACCCTCGGAAACCTCTCCTGTGGGGCCATTGGAATAGAAAGACTCATGGCAGGCGATATGAACAGTATCATGGTTTGTATGGTATTGGCCGCCATATTGGATTTTGCGGATGGATTTGTAGCTCGCCTGTTGGGCGCGGATGGTGAACTGGGCAAACAGCTGGATTCGCTGGCTGATCTCATCACATTTGCCCTGCTGCCGGGGCTGGTGATGCTGCACTATACCCTTGAAAAAGGGTATTGCATGCCCAATGGATTTTGCACTTCGCGGTATGCATGGCTGGCCTTACCGCTGGCCGGGGCCTGGCGACTGGCTAATTTCAACATTGATACCCGCCAAAAAACGGGCTTTCTGGGCGTTCCTACGCCCATTACAGGCCTCGCATTCGGGTCTTTGATACTTGCATTCGAAAACACCGATGATAGCGCATTTAAGGCCATTTTTGAGCATCCCTATTTCTTTAGCTTTGCTCCCGTTATTGCCGCTTTTCTGATGGTTTCAGAATGGCCTATGCTGTCATTAAAATTTAAAAAAGGCGACCCTTTGCTGTTGTGGAAAATAGCCGTACCATTGCTTGGAGTAATTTGTGTACCCATTTTTGGGGTATACGCCGGCATCCCTTTTTTACTGATTTATGTTTTGTGGTCAATTATTGCGAACTTTGTAACCCAATCCAATCATGGCTAAAGTAGGTATCATCATGGGCAGCGACAGCGATCTTCCGGTAATGCAGGAAGCAGCGCGCATGCTCGAGCATTTTGGTATTTCATACGAACTCACCATCGTTTCCGCACACAGAACACCCCAACGGATGTTTGATTATGCAACCAAAGCCCCGGAAAAAGGAATCAAGGTTATCATAGCGGGGGCAGGCGGTGCAGCCCATTTACCCGGAATGGTGGCAAGTATTACCCATCTGCCTGTGATTGGTGTTCCGGTAAAAAGCAGCAATCTCAGTGGCATTGACAGTCTTTACAGCATCGTACAGATGCCTCCTGGAGTTCCTGTAGCCACCATGGCCATCAACGGTGCACGAAATGCCGGTATCATGGCTGCTCAAATTCTGGGGACACAAGATGAAAATATTGCCCAAAAGGTGATGAACTACAAAAAGCGCATCAGCGAAGAAGTGTTGGATAAAGCCACGCGACTGGAAAAACTGGGACACGAAGATTTCCTGAATAAACAAGAAAACATCTGATGCTGATTGTTGGAAACGCCATCGTTTCTGAGGATGTCATTGAGAAAAAATTTGCCTGTAACACCCTGGCCTGTCATGGCGCATGCTGCGTGCAGGGCGATGCCGGAGCTCCATTATTGCCGGATGAGATTCACATCATAGCAAAAGAGTTGCCTGTTATTAGCGACTTTTTATCGAAAGAAGGGCTTCAACTCATTCATGAACAGGGTTTTCACACCACCGATCCTGATGGAGAGGCCGTAACCACATGCCTGCCCGGTGGAGAATGCTCGTTTTTGGTATATGAAGGTCTTACTGCCACCTGCGGTATTGAAAATGCATGGAAAGCAGGAAAATCCACCTTTCAAAAGCCGGTGAGTTGTCACCTCTACCCCATCCGCGCTAAACAATATGGCGAATACATGGCGCTGAACTACCATCGCTGGGATATCTGCGAACCTGCTTGCCAAAGGGGAAATGAGGAAAATATTCCGGTGTATGCCTTTCTGAAAGACGCACTCATCAGGAAAATGGGTGCAGAATGGTACACTGAATTTGAAGCGATAGCCAAAGACTGGGAATCACAGAAAAACGACCGATAAAATTCCGCTCACCATCAGCCATTTCAAGCGGCGTTGAATGCGACTGTAATCGGCCTTTTCACTGGCAGTCAGCAGCTGATGGTAAAAGTAAAATACGGGTAGCAACACAAATACACCGCTAAAACCACCAAAGTACAGATTCTTGCTTTCAGTAATCAGATACACCATGTGGAAATTAAGCAGGGTGAGGATACCCATACCCAGCCATACAGATTTACGTGGTCCATAAACCAGGGGAAACGTCTCGTATTCTCGGGTTTTATCTCCCTCCATATCCTCCACGTCTTTAACCACTTCCCTCGCCATCGTAATGAGAAATGCCAAAAATGCGTATTCGGCAAAATAGCCATTAAATTTTTCATCTACACCCTGTGCTGAAAAGAACACCACCACCCCATTCATTAGTGATACCAGCAAATTGCCCCAAAGGGTGGTGCCTTTCAGATCGAAGGAATAAAAGTAGAGTAATACGGAAATCAACACACATACCAATCCCATGCTCAGTCCGGTTAAAAAACCAAATACCAATGAACCAAGCAGTAAAATAATGTAGAAAACAAAACCCGAACGAATGCTGATGTGTTTGGCAATAATGCGTTTCTCGGGCTTGTTAATAATATCTTCCTCAATATCAAGTATGTCATTGATCACATAACCGGCAGCAGCCGTAAAAAGCACGGCCATCACTACAAACAAAGCATCAGGCCAGCGCAGATTCTGAATATTCCATTGTGAGGCATGGAACATAAACAATGTCATGGTGAGGATAATGATGCCCAGATTGACAGGGCGCAGCAAAATCCAGTAGTAACGGAATGCCGGTTTTCGCTTATCCTCCATACGGGGTAATGATTATTTTTTAAGGAATTTCATTTTGTAGGAAACATTCACCCTACCCTGGCTGATGTTGTTAAGCCTTGACTTTAACATGGTTCTTTTGAGCGGATGAATACGGTCTGTGAACAAAATACCCTCTACATGATCATATTCATGCTGTATGATTCGCGCTGCCATTCCCTCAAATTCATGCGTATGCTCCTGCCAGTTTTCATCAAAATATCTCAATACCAGTTTGCTGTGGCGATTCACATCTGCCCGCACCTGAGGAATGCTGAGACAACCCTCTTCGTAATCCCATTTCTCATCAAACTCCTCAAGAATCTGGGGATTGATAAATACCTGTTTAAACCCCGCTGGTTTTATATCCTCTATTTCAGACCCATCGGTGATAAAAAGTCTAATTCCTAACCCTATTTGAGGAGCCGCCAGACCTATGCCGTTACTGGCATACATGGTTTCAAACATATCTGCAATGAGTCCTTGCAGATTGGGGTAATCTTTATCTATTTCTTTGGCTTTTTGCCTTAAAACAGGCTGACCATAAGCGTAGATAGGAAGAATCATTGTTTTTTATTGAGTAGATTATTAAAATTCAAAGATACTAAATTATACTCGATTGTGGATATCGAAAAAGTCTTCAAGATTTGGTTGCAAAGAGCTTTTTAACTGAGCAAAAAGCACTATCTAATGGTTCTGATAAAGTACGTCTTTTGAGCGAGATTAAATGAATCAATTAATTGAAATTTTTGATTTACAAAATCGTCAAGCCCCTGATACCAAAAAGCAGGTGAGAGATTTTTAAGGGTTATTAAAAATTGAGGTGGTTGCTGTTTGAATTCTTTCGCAAAGGTTATTTGGTGTTTTGCAATTTGCTGGTTCGCTTCCGCAATTTTTGGTGAATTATTGGGATTATCCTGCGATAGAAAATAAGTGTAATATGGACATGGATAAGTGGTTTTATATGTGGATTGAAAGTATAAATACATTCTGCCCGAAGATTGTTCATCAATATAAACCGATTGTTTGTTGAGCTTTTCAATCCATGGCCGAATGGAATGTATCTCCTGTTCTGTTTTTGAGAATGCTGGATAACTGTTTTGCCAATGTGATTGTTTTTGCACGATGGTTACGATATGATTGGCTGTTACAATAAGGGCAATTAACCCTAATTTTAAGGCAAACTTTGTATTTTCTTTTTGAAAAGCAGAGAGAATTAAAATAGGTGCCAGTGCAATTGCCAATAGCAATGGAATGTTGTAATGATGATAATGCTGTGTTCCCAAGACGTTAAAAACAAATCCGATTATCACGATAAATCCGGGTACAATCAACCACTTTAATTTATCTTTTATTTGAATGTTGGATAATCCAATGCCTAATAAAACAGCTAAAAAGGCAATTCCGTTTCGAAGTGTAAAAATACCGGAGTTTTCGATACCCAAAGCCAATTTTTGGACTAAAGTAAGAGGGTTTCCATTGGCATAGGTGGCTGCAAAAGACAGATAATTCAGGTAATCGCACCAGCTGCCGGTAAATGTTAAATAACCCACCTGAAAAAGCCATGGAAAAGCCATTCCAAGAAGCATTTGTAGTTTTTCCTGACGATTGAATTTTATAAAAAATGGGTAAAACGCCGGTAAAAACAAGATAAATGGTTCTTTTATCAAAAAGGAAAAACCCAAGAAAAACCCGGCAAACAAAGAAGCTTTTTTGACCGGGGTAAACAACAGAAATATTGACCCAAAAATCAAATAACTTCCAATTTCCTCGGTAAATCCGCCAACAAAAAATGCTGCCCAATTGGCCATTGTGTTTATAATTCCCAAGTTGATTAAGATGATTAATACGGCGATAATAATCGGATTATTGCTTTTAGCTATTTTAAATACTGAAAACGCGGCGAAGCTAGCGTAGAACAAAACGAAGAAAAAGAGTTGTAAAGCAGAAGTGTAATTGTTGTATAAGAAATTGCCGGGAAGCGGTTCCGTAAGCCACTGGAAAAATACGTGCGTGTAAAATATTCCGGGACCTTTGTTGTCGAACACGTCCCGGTATAAAACACCGCCTTGTCGCATTTGGTGAGAAATGGCGGCAAAACACCCCGTGTCACCTTCTGCTGCATTGCCCCAATAATAGCAAAACATTGCGCCAATTCCCATTGCGAGGGAAACGGATAATAGTACGATTGCAATCTGTTTTTTTCGCAGTAGACTCAAGAAAGTGATTGCATGAAGGTTTGTAAAATGATAGATGCCGACATGCTATCCAGCAGGCCTTTTTGGCTACGTTTTTGTTTGCCCAAGCCAGAATTAAACAGGGCTTTTTGGGCTTCTGAACTGGTAAACCGCTCGTCGATGGTATAAACCGGAATTTGAGGGTATGTGTTCTTTAATGCTTCGATGAAATGCCTAACAGGCTGGGTTGCATGAGTATCTTGACCTTTCAGATTGGTTGGCATTCCAACCACAAATGCCTCTACAGGTTCAGTTTGCAGGTAATTTTTAAGGAAAATGTGTAAAACAGATGTTTCAACAGTTTGCAAGGGCTGGGCAATGATTTTTAATGGATCAGACACAGCAATGCCGGTTCTTTTCATTCCATAATCAAAAGCCAGTATGCGAGGCATTGTGCGAAGATAGCCACAAAATAGGGTTAGCGGATCAAATTAACAGAACCGCTGTGTTTACCGGCCTTACCATTGCGCAACATATAGCTCATTTGCCAGAAGTAGGTACCCTCCGGACAATTCACGCCTTGCATGGTTTTGCCGTTCCAGCCGATTTTGGCGTCATTGCTCTCAAATAATAGTTCGCCCCAACGGTTAAAAACACGCAGTTGTGAAGTCGTAATGCCGGTGCCCCTGAAGTTGAAAATATCATTCTTACCATCGCCATTGGGCGTGAAAATATTGGTCATGCTGAAGTCCTCAGGGGCAAGCACTATATAGGTGGATGAAAACGTATCACTGCAACCGGTAATAGAATCCGTTATGGTATGCAATATCCTGAATGATCCTTCCTTAAACGTGGGAAACGGCCATGTAACGGGATTCCCGTTTTCAGACCAAAGATGCCTGTAAACACCGGTTTGAAGAGGCATTGCCGTAATTATCTCCCCTACATTTATAGTATCATTGGGTATAAAGTCAAATCGCGGATCGGGTATGGGGTGCACAACCAGGTATTTGACCGTAGAATCTATACATCCCTTATTGCTGGTTATGTAAACTATGCGGTAGCGACCGGGAATAGCAGGCCAGTGCGCGGGCGTTGCAGAAAGGGTTAATCCATTAAAAAACCCGCCCTTATTGAGAGGCACCAAAAAAACAGAATCCGTATGCTGACAAATTGCAGTATCCGACAATTGAAAATCAGATTTGATTTTTTGGATCCACACGGCCTTAAAGGTGTCTTCCGAAATGCTGCATCCATTGTATGCCCGCAGTATAAAAAATGCCACCGTATCGCTTGCTGAAGGTATATAGTTGGTAGCCGATGAAGCAGCATTTTGAATCATTCCCTTACCACCTGTCACCCTCCAGGATACGGGCCCCGAACCGGATACCATTTTCAGCGAAACAGGAGTTCCGGCACAAAGCAAGGTATCCTTTCCTGCCAACACCGGCTGTTTGCTTTTGATATTGTAACTGACAGTGGCTTTGACGCTGCTATTGCAATTGAAAAGCCATAGTTCAGGGAAAGAAGGGTTGGAAAAATCAGGATAATAAATAGGTAAAAGCGATGTGGTATCAGAAAAACGCCCGGTGGCTGAGCGCCAAACATAGCAAAGTCCACCGGAAACAGTACCTTTCAGCATCACGGAGTCTCCCGGACAAAATTCAATGCCATTCAGGGTAGCAGCAGTTACTTTGAGTGGATCTACCGGCGCATTGCACCCGTCATTGAGGTAACTTGGGTTGCCTGCACTGTCAAAACTCACATATCCGCCGTCCTGAGCGCCTACTGCACCATTTTGTTTCACCATTTTCACCTTGTCATAGGTAGCAGTATCGCTGCAATTGCCCAATACCGATAAAATGGTGGTGCGCAAACCGGATGGCGTTGAATAATTGGCAAAATGACCTGCGGTGTTGCCTGCCCGTTGAAATATAGCATACGCTGTATCTGAGAGGTTGGTGAACTGATTGGAACCGACAATAAAATTGGTGGAAGTAAACAAATAGACCTTTTTATTAGCCGGTATGGTAAAACCGGAGGGCTCCAGTAGTTTTCCGCAGCCGGTAATGGTGGCGTTGATATCTGACACCAACGCCGATGTTGCCGCCGATTGGGTGAGTCCCAGCCATTTATTGGTGGTATTGGCCCATTTCACGCTAATGGATATCATAGAAACCGGATTTTTACCGGTTTCAAACAGCACGATTTCATTTTCCCCTTCGGGATTGCCGCAGGCATCTACCAGGATGGAGCGAATTTTAACGCACTTATCGGTGAAACTACCTGCATTATTCCTAATATTTTTACATGGTTGTGCTGCAACAGTCTCAATGATAATCAGACTAAGCAACATGCCCACGACTTGCTTCACATAGCAAAGATAAATGGATGCATATTTACATTAGGTTAATTTTTATAAAAAAAGACCGCCTTTTCAGGCGGCCTTTTTACTATGATGATTACGATTTTTACATCATTCCACCCATTCCGCCCATGTCGGGGCCATGAGAATGGGGTTTTTCTTCTTCCTTGATTTCAGAAAGAACGCACTCAGTGGTCAGGATCATACCGCCGATAGAAGCCGCATTTTCCAAAGCCACACGGCTTACCTTCTTGGGGTCGATAACACCGGCCGCAATCAGGTTTTCGTATTTCTCGGTACGGGCATTGTAGCCAAAATCTGCACTGCCTTCAGTTACTTTCTGCACCACGATGCTGCCTTCACCGCCGGCATTGGCAATGATCTGACGCAGGGGCTCTTCCAAGGCACGACGCACGATTCCGATACCGGTAGTTTCGTCTTCATTATCGCCGGTGAGACCTTCCAGCGCTTTGATAGCACGGATAAAGCTTACACCGCCACCGGGGACGATTCCTTCTTCTACGGCAGCGCGGGTTGCGTGCAAGGCATCATCTACACGGTCTTTCTTTTCTTTCATTTCCACCTCAGTTGCAGCACCGATATACAGCACCGCTACGCCACCGGCCAGTTTGGCAAGACGCTCCTGCAACTTCTCACGATCGTAGTCGCTGGTAGTGGTTTCAATCTGCGCTTTGATCTGGTTTACGCGTGCAGCGATACCTGATTTGTCACCGGCACCATTAACGATGGTGGTGTTGTCCTTGTCAATGGTGATTTTCTCAGCACGTCCGAGGTCAGTCAGTTGCGCATCTTCCAGTCTGCGGCCCTGCTCTTCGCTGATTACGCTGCCACCGGTAAGAATGGCAATATCCTGCAGCATTTCTTTTCTACGGTCACCGAAACCGGGCGCTTTCACAGCAGCGATTTTCAAGGCACCGCGAATTTTGTTTACCACCAAAGTAGCCAGTGCTTCGCCTTCTACATCTTCGGCAATAATCAACAAGGGTTTACCTGTTTGTACTACTTTTTCCAACACGGGCAGCAAATCCTTCATGGTGCTTACCTTTTTGTCGTAAATCAGAATGTAGGCGTTCTCGAGGTCGGCTTCCATTTTGTCGGCGTTGGTTACGAAGTAAGGGCTCAAATAACCGCGGTCAAACTGCATACCTTCAACCACTTCTACAGTGGTATCGGTGCCTTTGGCTTCTTCTACGGTGATTACGCCGTCTTTACCCACTTTCTTCATCGCTTCGGCAATGAGTTTGCCGATGGTGTTATCGTTGTTGGCAGAAATAGTAGCCACCTGTTCGATTTTAGAATTGTCATCGCCCACGGCCTGACTCATCTTGTCCAAACTATCTACCGCAGATTTCACGGCTTTCTCAATGCCGCGCTTCAAGTCCATAGGATTGGCACCGGCAGCTACGTTTTTCAGACCTGCAGTAACAATGGCCTGCGCCAGAACGGTAGCGGTTGTAGTACCATCACCCGCAATGTCAGCGGTTTTGCTGGCCACTTCCTTCAACATCTGGGCACCCATGTTTTCCACGGGATCTTTCAGTTCGATTTCTTTTGCTACCGATACACCATCCTTGGTAATCTGGGGTGCACCGAATTTCTTGTCAATAACCACATTGCGTCCTTTGGGACCCAAAGTTACTTTTACTGCGTTTGCCAAAGCATCCACACCGCGCTTCAAACCTTCGCGGGCGGTCACATTGAATTCAATTTTCTTTGCCATGTTTTGTAAGATTGATTAAATAATTGCAAAAATGTCACTTTCACGCATGATGAGGTAATCTTTACCTTCCACGTTGATTTCAGTGCCGGCATACTTGCCGTAAAGAACGGTGTCGCCCACCTTCACAGTCATGGGCTCATCTTTTTTGCCTTCACCCACGGCAACTACGGTGCCTTTTTGGGGTTTTTCCTTCGCGGTATCGGGGATAATGATACCACCTGCAGTCTTCTGTTCGGCTGCGAGAGGTTCTACCAGAACCCTGTCGGCCAGAGGTTTAACGTTTACTGACATACAATTATATATTTTTTGGTTGTATGCCCTGCTTAGTCCAATCTTATGCCAATTTGGAAATATGACTTTTTTTTCGTATATTGGTGTTTAAATTGTCAGTTTGCCGACAAATTGTCAGTTAAATTGTCATTATCAGGCATCATGTCTGCCACCGTCTGCCACACGAAACAGGTGCAATACATAAGGAAAGAGTGCATCCATACTCTCTTCGGCACCTCTTGTGCTTCCTGGCAGCGTTAATATAAGTGTGTTTCCTATGTAGCCCGCCACGCCCCTGCTAACCATCGCGTATGGCATACGCTCCTGACCGTATTTACGGGCTGCTTCCATGATTCCGGGCACTTCACGATCGAGCATAGGCAGAATGGTTTCGGGAGTAACATCGCGTTTTGAAAGTCCGGTACCACCCGTGTAAATGAGCAAATCACAACGGTTTTGACTAGCCAGCTCCGCCTTACGGGCAATATCCTCCGGTTCGTCCGGGATAATAGTATATTCCACAATAGAAATCCCATATTGCTCAAGGCGCTGAATGATGGCTTTTCCGGCCTTGTCCTCCTTTTTGCCTTTGGAAATGGTATCGCTGCACACCACTACTGTGGCGTTTATTTTTCGCTTAGGGATATCGGTGTAGTCTGATTTACCGCCTTTTTTAGCAAGCAAACGTATGTGGGCAATTTCCACATTTTTATCAATGGGTTTCAGCATGTCATACATCGTGAGGGCGGCAATGGCAGCCCCATGCATGGCTTCTACCTCCACTCCGGTGCGGTAAATGGCTTTCACTTCCACCTGTATCTGAATACCCATTTCATTGATTGAAAACTCAACTTTGCACGACTCCACCGGCAATGGATGACAGTCAGGAATAACATGCGCGGTATTTTTCACCGCCAACAAGGCAGCAGCGCGCGAAAATTCATACACATCACCCTTGGGAACAGACTTGTTTTTAACCGCGTTTAGGGCTTCCGGCCCCATTCTCACGGTTGCCTCTGCTTTGGCAACACGTAAGGTGGTAATCTTATGGGTGATGTCGTTCATGGGTGCGAAGATAAATGCCTTTTATGATTGAGACTTGCGTTTGTGTGCAATCGTTCCTAATATTGTCGGTGTATGATAATCAGACCCAATGAACAGCGGGCCAAAGCCGCTCAGATTTTTCTTATGGTAATTATTTTGCTGTATGCAATTAGTTTTGTCTCCACCATTTTTGAATATCAGCTGTTGAATAGCTGGAGAATGGGTTCAGGCGTGGACATGGATGCGGCCACATCCAATGATCTGAGGCAACAAATAATCGGCATTTTTCAAATTTTGGCCTGGATTGGTTCAGGCATAGCCTTCATTATGTGGTTTCGCAGGGCGTATTACAATTTACACCAAAAAGAAAACATGCGATATAGCGACGGATGGGCTGCAGGCGGATGGTTTGTTCCCATTCTTAACCTGTGGCGACCTTTTCAAATTATGAAAGAGATGTATCAAACCGCCAACCAGATGTTAAATTCAAAAACTCCATTTAGTCCACATACCCTAGGAATGGGAGCGCTGGGGGCCTGGTGGTTCTGCTGGATTATTAATAATTTTTTGGGAAGAATTTCATTTCAGTTAGCCACCAAAGCGGAAAGTATCAATGATTTTATCAATGCCTCTTTAATTGATTTGGTTGCAACCGGATGGGGCATAGCAACGGCTTTGCTGGCGCTAAAAGTGGTAAGGGATTATGCTGCGGTGGAACCCTTACTATATAAAGAAGAAGTTTCTTCTTCCTTTGGGAATTTTGATCCCGAAATTCTGGATAGCTAGGCATAAAACGTGTTTTGCAACCTGAAATTAGGGAGCAAGTATTCAAACCAACAATAATTTTACTGAAGCTATTCCCAAAACTACCGCCAGCAACCATTTCATCTGCGTAGTCCGGTATTTTGACACCCCCATCCAGGCGCCAATGGCACCAAAAACCATCACAATCAACACCATCAACGGCAAATTTTCATCCCAAGGTTTATGAGCCTTGAGCCCTCCAATCAAACCACCGGCACTATTCACAAAGATAAATGCCGAACTGAGGGCCGCTGTTTCTTTCTGTTTCGACCATCCGGCCAGCAACATTATGGGTGAAAGCCATACACCGCCACCGATGCCGGTCAAACCGCTCACAAATCCAATAACTGCACCGATGCCTGCTGCAGCTGGTGCAGGTAGTAGTTTCACCACTTTGGGTTCCGCTGGCCTGAAAACCATCAATATAGACGCCGACAACAACATTACACCCAGCAGTTTTTTATACAATTCAGCATGAATAGGCATGAGTCCGCCTAAAAACGCCATGGGAACAGAAAATCCGGCCAGCCACAGAAAATCACGAATCTTAAAGTAACCACCGCGGTAAAACTGCAAAAATGCAGCACCGGATACCACCAGATTCAATACCAGTGCATCAGGACGGGCAAAATTCACACTATAACTGAACAGTGCCATTACGGCTAAGTATCCGCTACCCCCACCATGCCCAACTCCGGCATACAAAAAAGCCACAACAGCAAAACCAAGGTACATCCAGTCCAATAACATCTATTCAAAAAGAATGATTTGAACCATTTCCCCCGCTTTTAATTCCTCTGTATCTGCGCCGGTTTTGATAAAACAATTGGCATCGGCAAATGCATCCATGCGATAACTCTCCTGCCCCGCAAGCACCTGAACCCTGCCACTTTCAACAAATGCTTTCACAAAATGGGTCAGACCCGGTTTTTGATGGTAATCTTTTTCAAGGATAGCTGTTTGAAAAATTTTGCTATCTGATACTTCGGCAGCATTTAGTAAGTATGGCCTAATCCAAGCATACCAGCAGGTGATCACAGAGGCCGGATTACCGGGCAAGCCAAAAATGCGTTTCTCTCCTTTTGTACCAAAGTACAACGGTTTTGCCGGCTTCTGTTTGAGTTTATGAAAAACACATTCCACTTCCAATTCGGCAAGGGTGGGAACCACAAGATCATAATCACCCACCGAAACACCGCCGGTTACCAACACCAAATCCGAGGTTTCAAGGGCGGTTTCAAGCCGGTGGCTTAAATCGGACGCCGTGTCTGAAGCATAAAACAGTTGTGCCTTGATTCTCAGCTGTGATAGAGCACTCAGCAAGCTGTAACTGTTACATTCGTATACCTGACCGGGCAACAATTCCTTTCCCGGAGCCACAATTTCGTTGCCGGTAACTACCACGCTCACGTTGGGCATATTCCAAACGCAAACATCCGAAACGCCCGCGGAGGCCAATAGTCCCATAGCGCCAGGTGTAAGTTTTTGGCCGGATTGCAGCAAAACATCCCCTCGGGCAGACTGCGAACCGGCTTTGCGCACATTGCTGCCCTGTTGCAGTTTTTCGTCCTCAATCCACACCATTCCTTGCTCTGTACGGGTTTTTTCTTGCATCACCACGGTATCGGCACCTTGCGGAACCATGGCGCCGGTAAAAATGCGAATAGCACACCCTTTCTCTAAAATAAACGCACCTGTTTCACCGGCGGGAATTTCCCCCGTTATCTTCATCGGTTTTTGGGGATTAAAATCATCCCAGCTGAAAGCATAGCCATCCATGGCCGAATTATCAAAGGGTGGAACAGCCACCCCGGCCAATGCGGGTTCGGCTATGTACATGCCCATTGCCTCCAACAAGGGCATTGCCTTTTTTTTCAGGGATATGGAATGGCTGCTGAGCAGTTCGGTGGCCTTTTCTGTTGTAATCATCCTCCAATAGCTATCATGCTGCGGTTTTGCAGGGTTTCGGGCTGTATTTTCTCAAAATGCTCATCAAACTGCCCTCCCAGTTTTTGCTGTTTTTGTTTCAGGTTTTCAATGATGAGGGGTTCAATGGGTTCACCACTGCGCAAGGCAGTCAGTAAATCAGTTTCATGGGTGGCAAACAGGCAGTTTCGCATTTTCCCGTCTGCGGTTAATCTCAAGCGATTGCAATCCCCGCAAAACGGATGACTCATGGTACTGATAACGGCAAAACTACCCTTTGCCCCTCTAATAAAGTATTTATGGGCAGTTTCATGAGGTTCTTTGTCCAGCGGAATAAAATCAAACTTTCCTGCCAGTGTTTGCAGCATCTGATCCCGCGTAAACACCTTGTCATGGTGCCACTGATTTCCTGCAAAAGGCATAAATTCAATAAACCGAATATGTAGCGGTGAATCCACACTCCATTCAGCAAAATCCAACAGTTCGTTATCATTGATGCCTTTCATTACCACCATATTCACTTTCACATGAAAACCATGCTCAATCGCCTTGTTGATATTGGCTTTAACAATATCCAGATTGTCTCGTTTCGTCAGTAAAATGAATTTTTCTCTGTCCAGTGTGTCTAAACTAATATTGATGCTTTTCACCCCGCATTCTTTCAGCAAATTGAGGTATTTGTCTAGAAAAACCCCATTGCTGGTAAGGGTCAATTGCACCGGCAAAGTAGACAATGCCTTGAGAATCTCCGGAAACTCTTTTCGCACAAGGGGCTCTCCACCGGTGAGACGAATCTTATTTACCCCCAACCCAACAAATGTTTTTGCCAAAGCAAAAATCTCCTCAGTCTGCATTAGCTGATGATGCGGCGTGCAGTGGGAATCTTCATCAGGCATACAATAGAAACAACGCAGGTTGCAGGCATCGGTAAGAGAAATGCGCAGATAATGATGGGGCCGCTGAAAACTATCGGTGAGCAATGCTTCAAAAATATCATGCTTACATGGGATTTGAAAACGTTTCCGGGAATTAACTTTGCCTTGTGCAAACACGGGTTTTGATTTTGGCAGGCGGTGAAAGCCGCAGAATGGGACAGCCCAAGGGTTTGCTCACATATCACGGCCAGCCACAAGTGCATCACCTATATAACATGGTTAGGTCTCTGCAACTTGAAGCCTTTATCAGCTGCCGTGAAGAGCAAAAACCCTTGTATGCAGATTTGCCTGTGATCCTCGACCGCGCTGAATTTTCCGACCACGGGCCAATTTCCGGCCTGTTGTCTGCTTTTCATACCCTACAAGGGAACTGGCTGCTGCTGGGCTGTGATTACCCAAACCTCGACAAAACCACGATTACTTCGCTTCTATTGGCCGAAAAAGAAGCGTTTGACGTTATCTGCTACAAGCACCCTGATTCTTCTATTCCTGAGCCCCTAATTGCGTTTTACACGCATTCTGCAGGCCATAAGCTGCTTGATTTTTTTAACCAGGGAAATGATTCGTTGTCTGTTTTTATCAAACAATCCTCCGCATTATGCTTGGACCATGCAAATGCCATAGTTTTGAAAAGTGCAGACACACCCGAAGCAAGGGCCGCTATAATCGCACAAAAACATGAATGAGAAACAGCACCATATTGACTTGCAAAGATTTGAAAATGGCGTTTTTACCCTAAAAACGGATGCTGTTTCTGTGGAAGAACCGCTTGAAATTCGGATAGAATTCGGCCCTGAAGAAAACCGCATTATCCAACCGCTCAGCATCACCATGCGCACACCGGGTAATGATGATGAACTGGCTGTAGGATTCCTTTTTACGGAAGGCATCATTCACAACCTAACAGATGTTTTATCGGCAAAACACATTCATACCCTACCGGGGATACCCAGCAATTATATTTTGGTTTCGTTAAGCCCTGATTTATTTTTTAATCCTTCCCAACTGCAACGCAATTTCTACACCAGCAGCAGTTGCGGGGTTTGCGGCAAAAGCAGCCTGGATTCGTTGAATACACAGATGCCGCCGGCTTCAGGCAAATCAACACCTTCCCTGCCTGCTGATCTTATTTTAACATTGCCACAAATTCTCAGGCAGCAGCAGGAAACCTTTGAAACCACAGGAGGCCTGCACGCATCGGGTTTGTTTGACACTACCGGAAATTTGCTTTACCTCAGAGAAGATGTGGGAAGACACAACGCCCTGGACAAACTCATTGGCAGATCCCTATTGGATGGCAATACTCCCTTGGATGAACACATTCTTCTACTCAGCGGCAGAGCCAGCTTTGAACTGATGCAAAAAGCGGGCATGGCAGGCATTAAACACGTTTGCGCGGTAGGTGCCCCCAGCAGTCTGGCCGTAGATTGCGCAAGAGAGTTTGGCATTACCCTTATCGGTTTTTTACGTGAAAACCGTTTTAATATTTACAACGGTGCGCTTTAGCCGGGCTGTTTCCAGTGGGCTCCACCGGATTCCAGAATTTCTTTACCCCAAATCTGAACTTCCTTTTTAATGCGTTCCACCAGATAGTCGCAGGCCTCAATTGCAGGGCGCCGATGGGCGGATGATGTGAATACAAAAAGGGAAATCTCTCCGGTCTTCACCAAACCTAAACTATGGTATATGTGCATGCAGGTGAGGTTGTATTTCGCAAAAGCATCCTCCCGAATCCGATGAAGTGTCTGAACGGCCATATCCCGGTAGGCCTCATATTCAATGGCAACAACCGTTTGTCCGTTTTCATTCATATCTGCCCTCACCTGCCCCATAAACATACTGTGGGCTCCGATGGAATGCTTTGTGGTATGCTTAGCCAGACTGTCTGCAATAAATGCAGGTGTTATGGGGCCATCAACAAACACTTTCATTTCTTTTTTTTCTTCTTTCATGGATTAAAATTTCGGCAAAATGCCTCGTAATTGAATGTTAGGATAGCGTCTGTGTTTTCAGGTGTTGCAATGGGTTTTGCGTCATAATTCAGCGAATAGGTTACTCCACTTTTTGTGTTCATGTGAAATATCTTTCCGGACAATTCACTCAATCCCAGCAGGGAATTTAACACCATGTTTGCCTGCAAATTCCCCGCCAGTGCAGACACAGAGCCCAATATCCCTTCCGTTTGGCATTGCCCCATAAATAGCGGATTCGGCGGCACCGGAAATACATTCCGATAGGCAAAACCCTCCATGGGCTTGAACATTGCCCACTGCAACCCAAATTTACTCACCGCAGCATGAACCCAGGTTTTGCCGAATATACGGGCCGCATCATCCATCAAATAGCGCACAGGCAAATTATCGGTGCAATCTACCAAAATATCGAATTGGGGCACCAGAGATACAGCCATATCGGCATCAAAAGGAGTATTGACCGCGTTTATCCTACAATGTGGATATCGCTCAGATAAAAAATCAGCCGCCTGCGTTGCTTTGTATTTGCCCACGTCATCCGGAGCAAAGAGTGTTTGCCTGTGCAAATTGTGGTACTCTACCGTGTCAAAATCAACCAATGTAATTTCACCCACGCCACAGGAAGCCAGTTGTAATAGCAATGAACAACCCAGTCCTCCTGCACCGACCACAAGCACCTTTGATGAAAGCAGTTTTTGTTGCCCTGCTTCCCCTATTTCACCCAATTGTATTTGCCGACGGAAATAGCCGTCCATGATTTTATCCTCCGCTGTACGGCGGCATCAGTGCAACCTCATCGCCGTTCTTTAAGGCCGTATTTCTACTGATTAGAATTTGATTCACCGCCACAGCAAAACTCAGCTGTTGCAGTTCCGGAAAATCATTTCTTAGTTTCTCGTTGATGGTATCGGTATCTGCCATGTCAAAAAAGAAGCTGGACTGACCACAAATCTCCGCCAACCGTCCAAACAACAATACATTCACCATTCAGCAAATATAGGCAAATGCCTGCTTTGGAAATTAGTACTTATTTTTGCAACTACAATTATGGAAATCCGCATTGCTGAAATTGCCAGAATTACCGGTGCTGTCATAGAAGGCAATGCCGATATCGAAATTTCCGTACCGGGAAAACTGGAAGAAGCGGATGAACGAACCCTTTGCTTCTTTGCTAACCCTAAATACGAAGCACAACTTTACGCGACCAAGGCAGCTGCAGTCATTGTTCCTTTTGATTTTAAACCCGCACAGCCGATATCATTTGCCATCATTAGGCATGCTAACCCCTACTTTGCTTTTTGTATGGTGCTTAACGCCTGGTTCAATCCCAATGAGCCCAAAAAAGGGATAGAAAACGGCAGTTACATCCATTCATCCGCTACAGTTGGCTTGGATGTTTTTATCGGAGCAACGGCCTACGTGGACGAGGACGCAAGCATTGGAAACAACACTCAGATTTACCCGCAGGTGTTTGTAGGTAAAGGCGTGGTTATTGGAGAGAACTGCACCTTATTTCCGGGGGTAAAAATCTATGCGGGTTGCCATATTGGTAACAACTGTATTATCCATGCAGGCACGGTTATTGGCAGCGACGGATTTGGTTTTGCGCCCATCGGCGATACCTATGCCAAGATTCCGCAAATAGGCAATGTAGTTATAGAAGATGATGTGGAAATTGGCAGTAACTGCAGTATTGACAGGGCCACCATGGGAAGCACCATCATTCGCAGGGGAACCAAACTGGATAATCTCATTCAGGTTGCCCACAACGCTGAAATTGGTGCCAATACTGTCATTGCTTCGCAAACCGGAGTAAGCGGCAGTACCAAAATAGGAAACAATTGCCAGATTGGCGGTCAGGTGGGCTTTGTAGGGCACATCAGCATTGCAGACCGCACAGGCATTGGGGCACAGTCAGGAGTCACCAAGAGCATAGATGAAACGGGTACCAATTGGATAGGTTCACCTGCCAGCCCCATTAAAGAACAGTTCAGGAGCTGGGCTGCCTTCAAGAAATTACCCGACATGCTGAACGAAATGAAGCAACTGGCCCGCGAACTCGAAAAATTGAAAGATCAAAAAGACAATTCCTCAAACATATAATGAGCCAAATTAACCCCAAACAAACCACGCTAAAAGCCCCCGTAACCCTTCATGGCGTTGGTCTTCACTCCGGAGCGGAGGTTTCACTCACCTTTCAGCCTGCAGAGGCCCATCACGGGTACAAATTCCGCAGGGTAGATCTTCCCGGACAACCCATCATAGAAGCAGATTGCGACCTTGTTACCGATACTTCACGCGGAACAACCCTGGAGAAAAACGGAGCCTCAATCAGCACTGTAGAACATGTACTGGCTGCACTGGTGGGTATGGAAATCGACAATGTTTTGTTGGATGTTTCGGGGCCTGAAATGCCCATTTTGGATGGCAGCAGCAAACCATTTGTAGAGGCACTCTCCGCCTGCGGAATTGTGGAACTTGACGCTGAAAGAGAATATTTTGAAATCCCCTATAATATTCACTTTACCGATCCTGAAAATCAGGTTGAAATCATTGCCATGCCAGTGAACGAATATCGCCTCACGGTAATGGTGGACTACAACTCCCCCGTTTTGGGCAGTCAACATGCAGCCCTCACCCACATATCTGAATTTAAGCACCAGATTGCTCCCTGCCGCACGTTCTGTTTTCTGCACGAACTGGAAATGCTGCTGGCCAATAACCTCATCAAAGGTGGAGACCTGAACAATGCCATTGTGGTGGTAGACAGGGCGGTTTCCCAGGATGAACTGGACCGCTTGGCCAAGGTATTCAATAAACCATCGGTTGAAGTTCGTAAGGAAGGCATTTTAAACAATCTGGACCTGCGTTTCCAAAATGAACCTGCCAGGCATAAACTCTTGGATATGGTGGGTGATCTTGCCCTCGCAGGCATGCCCATTAAAGGACAAATCATGGCCGCAAGACCCGGTCATGCCAGCAATGTGGCCTTTGCAAAAAAGATAAAACAGGTTATCAAAAAAGAATTGCGACGCAAGCAGGAAGGTCCGCCCCAATATGATGTAAATGCCAAACCGCTGTATAACACGGCAGATATCATTAAAATGCTGCCACACAAGCATCCTTTTCTACTGGTAGATAAGATTGTGAGCAAGGATGAACGTACTATTGTTGCGGTAAAAAATATCACTTACGACCAGCCCTTTTTTGCCGGCCACTTCCCCGGTGACCCCATTATGCCGGGCGTATTGCAGCTGGAAGCCATGGCACAGGCAGGCGGGGTACTGATTTTAAGTACTGTTCCTGATCCCGAAAATTACAGCACGTATTTTCTAAAAATAGATAATGCCAAATTCAAGGATAAGGTAGTGCCCGGCGATACCCTGGTGATGAAAATGGAGCTGCTGGATATCCGCAGGGGAATCTGCACCATGACAGGCAAGGCATTTGTGGGCGATAAACTGGTGAGTGAAGCAGAGATGACGGCGCTTATCAGCAAAATATCCTAATCGAATATTTTAATGCCGCAACGCATGATAGCAAAATGCGTGTATCTTTGACCCGTAAACCTATGAAAAAACTTATCTATTCCATGGGCTTAATCGCCCTGTTTGGTGTCATTTCATGCTCAAATCCTTCGAAGAAAATTCAAGGGAATTGGGTTGTTCAGGATGCCAAATTAACCCTTTCCAAAGAATCTCAAAATGACTCTAATATGCTGATGATTGCAAGCATGATGGAGGGCATTATACAGCAAATGAAAGGGAATGCCACCATTGAATTTGCCAAAGAAGGAAAAATGACCCGGGTATTTGGCGGTCAACCCGAAGTAGGTACCTGGAAAATTTCTGATAATGGAAAATCACTAATTTCAGGCATGCCGGGTTCACCTAAAAAAGATACGGCTTCACTGGAATTTAAAGATGATGACAACATCAGTCTCACCACCCACAGCAAAGAAGCTGATTTTGTGATGATGCTTAAACGGAAAAAAGCCAAATAAGCGGATCATTCTGAATTTTGTATAATTGGTTAATTTTGCCTACCCACTATGATTCAACCCCTGGCATATGTTCATCCCTCGGCTAAGATTGCCGATAATGTTACAATAGACCCTTTCGTTACTATTCATGCCAATGTGGAAATTGGGGAAGGTACGCATGTGATGTCGGGGGCCGTAATTTTCAAGGGCAGCCGCATAGGAAAAAATTGTCGTATTTTCCCGGGTGCGTCAATCGGAGCCATTCCTCAGGATTTAAAATTTGACGGTGAAGAAACCCTCACCATCATTGGCGATAATACCACCATTCGCGAATATGTGACCATCAATAAAGGTACTAAGGCCCAGGGATACACAAAAGTGGGTTCCAATGTGCTGCTGATGGCCTATGTACACCTTGCCCACGATTGTGTGGTAGAAGACAACTGCATTCTGGCTAACAGTGTTCAGGTGGCTGGCCACGTGCACATAGGTGAATGGGCCATTCTGGGCGGTGCTGCGCTGGTGCATCAGTTTGTGAAAATAGGACGACATGCCATGATTAGCGGCGGCAGTCTGGTTCGTAAGGATGTTCCACCCTACACCAAAGCAGCCCGTGAGCCGCTGAGTTATGAAGGGGTAAACAGCATTGGACTTCGCAGACGCAATTTTTCCACCGAGAAAATCAGCGAAATACAGGATATCTACCGGAACCTTTTTGTAAAAGGATACAACACGGCCAAAGCCATCAAAATCATTGAAACCGAATTTACCCCTACCACTGAACGCGATGAGATTTTGCAGTTCATCAAGGAATCTGATCGCGGTATCATGAAGGGCTACATCACCAAATAATCACTTCGCTTTGTTCAGCATTGTCCTCAAGGATTGCGGAAAATCGTTTAACAGACACTGGCTCTTCAGAAACTTGTCACTTACCCTGAATGAGGGGGAAAAATGGGCCATATTAGGCCCTAACGGCTCGGGAAAAAGCACGTTGGGACTGTTGCTCAGCGGACAACTGCTGCCCACCGAAGGAAGCGTCCACCATTTCCAAAACCAGGAAACTGTTTCCATCAAAAATCTTCATAGTTACGTGTCGCTCACCTCACCGGCCATGGAGCTTAATGAAGATCTTAACATACAAGAGCTTTTCAGGCAGCATCATCGTTTAAAACCGCTTCAAAAAGACTGTGGGGCTGAAACATTTGCCTCCCTTTCCGGTTTTGACAGCAAAACCATGCAAAAACCCCTGGCTACCTTCAGCAGCGGCATGAAGCAAAGGGTAAAACTGGGTCTTGCCATCATGAGCGACACTCCCCTGCTGATATTGGATGAGCCGTTCACCAACCTGGATAAGGCAGGCGAGCAATTGTTTTATGAATTACTGAACCGTTTTGGGCAAAACCGACTGCTATTAATTGCCTCCAACCGTCAAGAGGAATATGCGGTTTGCGAAAAACAAATACACCTTGCCTTAGGGCTTAACGCCAATGTATAAAGGCACCGCCGATCTGCCCTGTCCGTTGAATATGCTGATGGTGTAAAAACCGGGACTAAACCCTGCAATTTGCGCACTAAAATGACGCTCACCGGGCAACATTACCCATTGCCGGCAAAAACGTCCTGACGCATCCAGCAATTGCATTTCCCATCGTTCCGAAATCGATTTGCGGTGTATGGTAACCTTGTCAAATGCGGGATTTGGATATACATTGGGAGTTTCAAGGTTACCGTATCTTCTCAAACCTGCCACTTTGGCATTGGGGATTTTGGCAAAATGCAATCCTCCTCGGCCATTTCCAAAAATCAATTCCGGTATGGAATCATTGTTAAGGTCTGCGGATGCCACATTCACGCGGTTGCCTAAATCGGGCTCTATGCTGTCTGATACCGTACGTTGCCAAAACCATCCTTCAATGGCTGAAAGACTGTCATAGATGCTGCGGCCGGTGGGCTTATAAAGGCGCACTTTTCCAAACGATGTACCCAACAAAACATCTTGCTGCCCGTCATTATCAATGTCTGTAACTTCTGGCATGGCATAGCCGAAGGAATAAAATCCGGCAGGGTTAATTTCGTTACTCCACTCATTGGCACGCATGCCCCATGCATTTTTAATTGCCAGCACATAGGATGGTGCACCCACACTGCCTTGGTTGACATATAATGCCACACGGCCATTGTACATTCCTACCAGCATATCCGGCAAGGTATCGTTGTTGTAATTGATGAGTGCAGGTGCGGCATTTTCCATACCCGGATCTACGGTATTTTTGATCAAATCATCATCGGCAGAAACCAGATTGAGGGGTTTACCCGGTCCGGCTGTGTTTCTGTACCAACCCACCTTACCAAACCTTTCTCCGTAATACAAATCAATGTCTTTATCCCCATCTACATCACCAAATTTAATGATCAGGTCTGCGATTCCTTTTTGAGATATATTTAAATAATCATCATTGATTTTAACAAATTCCGGCAAGTTTTTACTTCCCTTGTTCTCAAATAATGCGATACGGTCGTTCAGCCCACCGGTCAGTTCAAAATCTCCATTGGAAGCAACAAACAGGTCCTGGTCGCCATCATTGTCGTAATCGCAAAAAGCCACCGCACTTCTGGCACCAAGATCCACGGTTTTATCGGTAAGCCAATCCGATTGCACAAATCGAAAATCCGGCTTGTTTTCCTTACCATAGTTCTTGTAATACCAGATATTCTGGGTTTCTTTTACATCGGCGGAAGCAGCAGGTGCTAGCAACAAATCCTTTACACCATCAGCGTCTGCATCGGCTAAAAAAGCGGATGGGAAGATAAAATCAGCGGCTCTGCGGCTATTGGATGGAAATATACTGTCAACCTGCACCATGGTGTCGTAGTATCCTCCTGTCTGCGTTTTCCCGTTTTTCAACAATGTCAGCTTAGAAAAACCTACATTGGATGCAAGCATTTCAAAATCCCCATCTTCGTCGTTATCAAACATCAGCAAACTGGCACCTCCCACGTGGCGGGGCTTTAGCTTTTCCTGGTAAATGCATTGACCCAATATGAAACTGTTATCAAGTCCTTCGTTAAAATACCCAAAGCAATAGTCCATGTCCTGAAATTCCCAGGTATCCTTAGGCCATCCTTTTTCGCTCCTTACGTCGCGAAACATGGAATAACTGCGGTTGTAGGGATCATAGAACACAATATCCACATCTCCATCATTATCCAAATCGCTAATGTGTGGCAAATCCAGCTTACTCAAACCCAACGGATTATATTGAATAAAAAAATTAGTGTCGTATTTATTTCTAAAATACTGTGAACCCAAGTCTTTGAATTTTATTTCTGTATCACCCGGCTGGGTGATATTGAGGTGTATAGACAGATTGCTGATATTGCTGAGGGTGAAAATATCCGGTTTGTTATCGCTATTGAGGTCGGCAATTCTAATCCAGAAATTTAGTCTGGGAATGGTTTTTTCATAGCGTTTGTCATAAATCCAGCGATTATTCTTGCGGATGTAGGGTAAAATTTTCTGATCGTGTCGATCGAAAACCACCAGGTCCTGAATGCCATCATTATTTAAATCCAAATTCACAAACTGGGGAGAGTTAAACCCACCGGTAAAGGGTGTTTCAACCGGTCCGTTACCCATGCTGACAGTTAAGGTATCATACAGATAATAACTTTTATTGTGGGTAACCGGCTGAGCAAACAAGGATTTCAACCCACAAGAAATCATTAAAACGAACAGGATTCTGTACATGTTAGTCCAAATTTACTCAACAAACCAATGTGTATCCTAATTTTGACCTTTATTTTTTACCCTATGTTGCCCGTAAGCACCGAAAAATTGCACAACCTTTACCTTTCCTGTTCGGGCAGGGTATGCACTGATACCCGTAAAATCGACGCAGGGAGCTTGTTTTTCTGTTTAAAAGGGGAAAATTTTAACGGTAATCTGTTTGCCAATGAGGCCTTGCAGAAAGGGGCTGCCTATGTGGTGGTGGATGAACAGAGTGTGATCAAAGACCACCGCTATTTATGGGTAGAAGATGTGCTTTCCTCGTTGCAGGACCTCTCCCATTTTCACCGCAAATATTTACCGACTAAAATTCTGGGAATTGGCGGCAGCAATGGCAAAACCACAACCAAAGAACTGGCCGTTTGCGTTATAAATTCATTTGCCAACGCAAAAGCCACCAGTGGCAATTTCAACAACCACATTGGAGTTCCCCTTACCCTGCTGGGTTTGACTGAAGAGGTGGAAGTGGGAATTATTGAAATGGGCACCAACCATCCCGGAGAAATGAAGGTTTTGTGCGACATCGCCGCGCCTGATTTTGGAATTGTTACCAACGTAGGCAAAGAACACCTGGAAGGTTTTAAAGACCTGGAAGGTATCGCGCGCGAGGAAAGTGAGCTTTACCTGAACCTGATTCAGCACGATGGTTTTGCCCTGGTTAACCTGGATGACCCTTGGCTGGGCAACATGTCAAAACGTTTTGAGACTTGTTTCAGTTACAGCATAAACAGTGCAAATGCGGATTTAAGAGCCATCATTCACAGAAGCATGCCAAAATTAGAAATTGAATTGGTTTACAGGGATACTACCTACGGGCCTTATACCGCTTCCATTGGTGGTTCTTATAATGCATACAACATGCTTGCAGCCATTGCTGCAGGCATTGTTCTTGGCGGCGATGTGGAAACCTGCATCAAGGCGGCCTGTGCCTATATACCCGCCAACAATCGCAGCGAGTGGCGACAAACAAAAAATAAAATGATGCTGCTGGATGCCTACAATGCAAATCCCAGCAGCATGGAAGCTGCTCTGCGTTCATTTGCAGAGATGGGCACTGATAGTGCCGTTTTATTGGGTGATATGTTGGAACTGGGTGAACACGCCGCGGCCGAGCACAAAGCCATTTTTGACCTGGCCGTTTCACTCCGATTCAAGGAACTTTATGTTTGTGGTCCAGAATTCAAACAGGCTGCCGGTGGATATCCGAATGCATTTGACAATACAGAACTGTTATTGAAATGGCTCGAGAAAAACCCTGTTTCATCAAAATATATTCTGATGAAAGGCAGTAGGGGGATGAAGATGGAATCTTTACTGCCTGTGTTGGAATAAAAAAAGCCGAAGCGTTGCTCCGACTTTCACTATACATTTAACCAGGGGTTAATCTCTGCTGTTGAGTTTGGCCAGTAAACGTAAAATTTCCAGATACAGCCAAACGATGGTTACCATCAATCCAAAGGCACAAAACCATTCCATATACTTTGGGAAACCGGATTTACTGCCTTCCTCAATCATGTTAAAATCGAGGATAAGGTTGAAAGCAGCAATTCCTGCTACCACCGCAGAAATTACAATAGACAGGGTGCTGGAGCCGGCATACCAGTTATTTCCGGTAATCCAGGTTACAATCATGTTGATCAGATAAAATAAGGCAACACCCAGGGTGGCCATCACGATGATCTTGGTGAACATGGGCGTAGCGCGCAATAATCCGGTTCTGTAAGCCACCAGCATGGCTGCAAACACCAGCAGGGTAATACCCACTGCCTGCATAACGATTCCATCGTAAAAGTAGTTAAACACCATGGAAATGAGGCCGATAAATACACCTTCAACTGCAGCATACAGAGGTGCCAACACAGGTGCCCAGCTCTTTTTAAACATCAGGACAAGACTGAGAACAAATCCGAGAATGGCACTGCCAATCATCCATCCCCGCAGGCCTTCTGCTGCTGTGGGATCGCCACCCATTTTCCACCATATCCAGGCGGCAGGTACCAGCAATGTAATGAAGAGCAAAATGGACTTGTTGATGGTGCCTTTCATGGTCATCACATCGCCGCTGTAAACACCGGCGGAGGTTTGACGGGCATTCTCAAAGGTTTTTTCTGACAAAATGGGATTTGACATTTTTTATTTGTAATAAGTTTTAACTACGAATATACGAAATTATCGCATTAAATGCAAGGTACCTTTGGTGGAATAGACCTTATCCCTGAAATCCGAGTATTCGCAAACATAGATATAAACCCCTGCAGGACATGGCTTACCGAGGTAATTGCCATCCCAACCCAATTCGGAATTGGTGGTTGTAAATAATTTTTCACCCCATCTGTTGAAAATGGTGAATTTATACGTTTTCATCCCCCCGGATGAAGGTAAAAACTTCTCATTAATGCCATTGGCATCAGGACTGAAAGCATTGGGAATAAAAATCACCGGCTCATAAAATATCCGAATGTCGTTGCTCCAACTCTCTCTCTGCAGGGGGCCATTTTCGATGGCTTTAATCCTGAAATACTGTCCGTAATGGTCTTTGCCATTGTCAAATAACGCTACCTGAGGCGCATAATAGGTATTGTATAACGCGTAATCAGATTTATTTTCCAGCAGTCGGTACAGTTCATATCGCTCAACCCCTCCCGACCATCCGAGGTAATCCGTGAAGTTCAGCGACATACTGAAAGGTCCGGTTTTTGCCCCCTTGAGCAATATATCCGTATGTGAATTGCTGTAAATACTGTCACCGCACAGATTCACAATGACCGCTCGGTATTCATAGCTAAGACTGTCTGTCAATGCGGTTTTATCTTCAAACAAGCTATCCGCCGGTGCGGATGTGCCAATATTGGCATAGGCAGTGCCACCCCTCACCCTTCGCTGAATAATGATGGTATTGTTGTATCTGGGGGCATTCAACAGGGTATAAAACACCTGCACCGGCTTATCCTCACCGGGCGGCGGATTAACCGTTACCAAACGGCTAAATATGGCAGGATTATCAATGAACACATTTTTGCTCACCGTATCACCAACACAACCAAAACTGCTCGTTTCCAGGGTCCAAATCCGGTTATTTTGCATACCGCTCCAATCTACTGTCACTGAAGCATCTGTGGGATTAGGAGCAGGATTAAAATTTCCGCCGTTATTGCCCCAAATATAGGTGCTGCCGGAGTATCCGGTCACTGCATATCGATAGCCGGTCAAACGCGGATAGCAGATGATATCATTGCCGCTGATGGCAGATGTTTTGGGTCTGGGATGGATGATGATCTGCGTGTCTATCCATGGGCCTACACATCCATAGGGACTGGTTTCGCGAACCCTGATTGTGTAGGTTCCAAAAGTATCGCCGGAGAATGCAATCTGGTTACTGCCCTGACCGGAAAATGGTATTCCATTCAATTCCCACTCGTAGGTAGATCCTGCAAAACCATTCAGGGTATACTGAACCGTGCTGCGTGTCTGGCAAAAATCAACGTTGCCATTGATGGGGATGGTATTGGGATAAGGCCACAGGTTCACCAAGCGTGCCCTGACAGGAGACAGACAAGGTAAGCCTGACACAGAGTCATACGCGGTTGCCTGCACGCCCACGGAACCCACTCCGGTTGCGCCCCAGTCTACGGTAATGGCAGACGTATTCTGACCAGAAACAATGGTTCCACCGGTTACGATCCAGGTGTAGCTTTCTCCGTTTACAGGCAATATGGAATAAGAAATTCCAGGGGTAAAGGCACAAAAACTGGTATCTCCCTTGGGCAATTGACCCGCCAATGCATGATTCTTCACCACCCGCAATTTCACCGTATCGCCTACGCAGCCGAATTTATTGACCTCCTGCACGTTCACAAATCCAATACCCATTCCTCCCCAATTAACGCGTATAATCGGGCTCATACCACCTGCTGACTGTATTCCACCCGCAAAGGTCCACTGATAAACCGAACCCGGTGTAGGCGGATTTACCTGATATTCTATGTTTCGGTTGTTGGGACAAACCGAAGTCGGGCCTGTCAAAGGGGGGGTATTGGGGTAAGAAACAAATACAAAATGGGTATCCGGCGGGCTGCTGCAACCCTGGGCATTAGTTACGGTTAATACAGCCATGCCATTGCCTTGGGTATTCCATCGCACATTAACAGTTGGCTGATTTACCGCTCCCAGAATATTTCCACCAATCACATTCCAGCTGTAACTCAGTCCGCTTACTGCGGCAGTTGAAAGCACTGAACCTGAATTGAGACAAACGGTATCCTGCCCGGTAATGTCGGGTTTGGCAGGTGAAGGAATCAGATTGACATCCAAAACCCTGGGGCCAACCCGGCAACCGTTTCTGCTATAAATATACAGGGATACCTTTCCGGTTGTTCCTGACCCCCAGTTTACCAGCACCGTGCTGAGTGTAGAATCCCCGCTGATAAGTCCGCCTGAAACCTGCCACAAATAGGTATTTCCCGCCGCAGGGGCTGTGGCACTGTAGCTTACACCTTTGGCGTTCTGGCAAGCCTGTAATGGTCCTGAAGGTATTTCAGTTGGGTTAAAGGGCCGAACGTAGATGAGTACATTTTCATTGATAAACTTAGAGGGACAACCATTGTCATAGGCCTCAAAGGTTACCCTGTAGGGCTCTGTGCGAGCATGATTACAATCGGTTTTCCAGCAGAATTCTGCGGTGGTGGTTTTCACTCCTGATGCGGGAGAAGGTGATATTGTTGCTTTGGTCCCGGTAAAACCATTAGACCCGGTGAAAACATCCCCAAATGCCCTGAGGGTTACCACATCCCGTATATCATCATCCGTAGCGGTGATGTCTTTGCAAATTTGCTCTCCGGCCTCTACAAACCAGGTTTTGCTGCCTCCTTCATAGCCGAGGCGGGGTTTGCTGTTGGGCTTGCAATTGATAACCAAAATTTGCAAATCCTGACGAATGGTGGATATGGGAATGCCATTGCGCCATTCCGTAACTTCTATGGCTACCGCATAACGGCCGGTTGATCGTGACAAATACGTTGTGAGCCCGTTAAACGGATCAATTTCGGCAATTCCTCCGTTGCCAAAAGGCCTTGTGGCGTTAAATCCGGATTTATATTCCACGTTTTGGAAGGATGTCATCACCGAAGGACAATTATCATAAATGGGTGTGGTGCCGGAAGCCCCCTGCCAAGGGGTTACAAACCTGTATGAAAGTGAGTCTCCATCGGGATCTATGGTGCGGTTACGAATGGTAGTGGTATCGTTCACACACATGAATGGGATGGGCATATCCTGAAAAACAGGCGAACTGTTTTTGAGCGATGAGGCCGGAATAAAACCATAATAGGTCTGCCCTTGATACGGAGTGCCTGAATTGTCGTCTCTGAGGTTATTTTGGGTATTTCTGCAGCAACGCTCCCATTTCAGGTGATACCCTGTGCTGTTGTTGGGCAGTGTAATGGTAGTTTCGTAAATACCCTGATCCAAACAGGCACTTTTCACCTCCGGGCAGGTGGTATTGCCCACCGGATCTACTTTTTGCGAACGAATTAAAGAGATGGTTCTGTTATCGTAATAGGAGCGATTTGAATTGTAAATGCACAGGGTAATTTCCTTGTCAAAAGGCACTTCATTATCGGTGTTGTCATTGATACAATCCCTGTAAACATACAGCGTTACACGATACTGAGAACTACTGCCATTGGTGCCAATGAATCGATAGGTGAGGTAACCGCCGACCAGGTGCGTTGCCGCAAGCTGTCCAACTGACAGCAATGACAGCAAAAAAACCAACACCCAACGGAAAGAAAACTTCATCATCAATTATTATATACAAAAATAGACAATAATTGTGCCTCTTTTGTTGTGTGGAAGTCATATAAAAAAACAATAACCTTATTTTTGCGTCATGTTTTATAAACCGGACTGTTTGCATTATCTGGGTCACATCCCCTGTAAGCCGCATAAAACCTCAGGTTACCATTGTGTGGATTGTCCGGCCTATACCAAAATCGAGAAACGCATTCTCATTATCAAACTGGGTGCGATTGGGGATGTAATCCGCACCACACCGCTGATAACCCGGTATAAAGCGCTTTACCCCAATGCCAAATTCACCTGGATTACCCTCTCCCCTGACATTTTGCCTGCAGGCGAAATTCATGAAATACTGAAACTGAACACTGAAGCAGTTTTGCAAGTGCAGCACACAGATTGGGACATTGCCATCAATCTGGATAAAGAAAAAGAAGCCGGTGCCCTGCTTAAATCGGTGAATGCCAAGGAAAAATTTGGCTACATATTGAAAGATGGCGCCATACAGCCGGTTAACGATCTGGCCAACCACAAGTTCGAAACAGGGCTGTTTGACGACGTAAGTAAGGCCAACACCAAAAACTACTGCACCGAAATTTTTGAACTGTGCGGCATGCAATACAATGGTGAGCCCTACCTGCTGGATAACCATGCTGATAAGGGTTTTTCATGGAATCTGGATCGCAGTAAACCGATTATCGGATTAAATACGGGCTGTGGTGACCGCTGGACCACCCGATTGTGGAGCATAGAAAAATGGGTAGAACTGGCCAAGGCGCTGCAAAATATGAACTACCATGTGCTATTGCTGGGTGGTGCACAGGAACACGAACGCAACCTACAAATACAGGCGGGCTCAGGTGCTACATACCTTGGTCATTTCCCGTTAAAGCAGTTCATCAACCTGATAGATCAATGCGATTTGGTGGTGACACAGGTTACCATGGGCATGCACCTCACATTAGGATTGCAAAAGAAAATTGTGTTGATGAACAACATTTTCAATCCATATGAGTTTGATTTGTTCGGCAAGGGTAAAATTGTGGCGCCTGCCAAGGCCTGCAAGTGTTTTTACAAGGGTAGCTGCGTGGATGGAACCAGCTGCATGGAAACGCTGGAACCTACGGTAGTGCGGGATGCGGTTGCTGAAGTAATGGCTTTGTAAAACCGCTTTTCCTTTTCAATAAAAACGCTTATTTTTGCACCCTCAATTTGGCGAGGTAGCTCAGATGGTTAGAGCACAGGATTCATAACCCTGAGGTCGGCAGTTCGATCCTGCTCCTCGCTACGAAAAAAGCCCCGGAAACGGGGCTTTTGTATTTTGTGAGATTGACTTTGGTTGGGTAAAAGCGCAACCCAACAACCCTAAAAAGCTATCGTATATTCAAATGTTTTTCCAGCCCCAGAGGCCAACGCCTGAACACCCTCTTTTTCTTCCAGGTTTCCGGTAGCATGGATTGCATCGGCCCAGCCCCACCAGGGCTCTATGCAGAAATACGGGGCTCCGGGTTTGGTCCATAGGCCCAGTGCCGTCCAGTCTTTGCAATGGAAGGTGAAAATAATGCCTATCCCCTGCTTGCCAAACCCCAGCGACTGAAATGGCGGGTTTTTCAGCACAATGGCGTCGGATTGAAAAAGGGAGTCTTCCAGCTTAAAATTCCTTGAAAGCTTGATGTCTTGGATTTTACCGCTGTAATAATTGCCTTCGATAAGATGTTGCGGAAGCACATATTCTCCGCCAAAATCGAGGTAATAGTCTGATAAATCGCCATCCAAATGAAAGCCGGGATGCCCGCCAATGCTGAAGTGCATGTTGCTATCGCCGGTGTTTCGCACCCGGTATTGGGTGCGCAATGAATGTTCCAGCAGTTCGTAGGTAACGAGCAGTTCAAACGCAAACGGATACTGCAGGCGGGTGCGTTCATTGTCGGTAAGCTTAAGTACCACTTTGGTTTCGGTTTGTTCAACTACTTCAAATATTTCATCGCGGGCAAACCCATGCTGTTTCATGGCATACGTTTCATTCCTGTAGCGATATTGATCCTGCAACAGCCGCCCTACGATGGGAAACAATATGGGCGCAAACCGATTCCAGTAGCGGTCATCTTTTCGCCAGATGATATTGCCATGCGCAGCATGATTCAGCGATTGCAGTTCAGCACCCTGTGGGGAAATACTTGCGGTGATGTGTGGGTTTTGAAGCGAAATCACGGGGCGAAATTAGGGGGGAATTAGGGGTGCTGGTGCTGATGAAGTTTCTCAGCTAACGGTTGGCGTGTAGGCGCATACCCTTTTAGGGTTGCGCTTGTGCGCTGTTAGTAGTTGGGCGATTCCAATATTTCTTTGAGCATAATTCTATTTAATTCATCATTTTATCGAGTAACTAACATTGCGGCCATTTCCTTGTTTTTCAATCAATCCTTTGTTTAGCAACTCCGACAAAATGCGTTTTACTGTTGGCGCAGGTATGGCTAACTTTATTGCAATTTCACCCGATTGAATATTCGGACGGTTTTGTATTATTGTATATATTGATTTTCCCTTGTGCGAAAGCTGTGTTTCTAAGCCGCATTGTTGCAATTTAGTTAGTAGTTGCTTCTGGATATTTGACAAACAATTCAAAAAGAAATGTATCCAAACGGTTACTTCTTCATTTGGGCGTTGTGCCTGACAACTTCTTAGAACTTGATAATATTCGTTTTTTCTACTCTCTATTTCGTGTTCAAAACTCACGTATTGTATCCACTTGTATCCTTTTTTCAGAAGTAAAAGTGTTGATATTAATCGGCTTAATCTGCCGTTTCCATCTTGGAAAGGATGAATGCTCAAAAAATCATACACAAAAGATGCAATTTTGATTAATGCGTGAACTTCCGTTTCGGCATTATACCAATCAAATAAAGCTCTTATCGCATTTTCAGTAGCAAATCCGGCTTCTGTAGTTTGAAAAATTATGTGTTTTGTTCCGTCAGGAAATGAAGCTTCTACTGCGTTACTATGTTGCTTATAATTGCCTTTATGCCATAAATCTTTGGCACTGTATTTCATCAAACTATTGTGTAAGCTTTTTAAATGACTTTCAGAAAGACTCATATTTTGGTATGATTCAGTGATCAAATCTAATACTTCAAAATAACCAACTACTTCCTGCGAATCTCTGTCAGTAATTTTGGCTATGTCAATTTTTTGAAGTAAAACATCTACTTCTTCATCACTCATTCTGTTGCCTTCAATTCGGTTTGAAGCCCCGACACTTCGAACTGTAGCAATGCTTTTTAACTCTTTAAGGCTTTGTCCTTCTTTTCGCTCAATAGCTGTCCAATTTGCATCAAAACGATCTATTTCGCTGATTAAATTAATCAGCTTCCAATCAATATTAAGTTTGAAATTATATACCTCGTTATTCATTTTGATACGATATGATACGCAAATATACGTTTATGATCACAAATAGCAAGTACTGATTGATACGATTTGATATGATTAGATTTGATTTTGATATGAAAAATATCTTAGCTTCAGCAGTGAAGTTTTTGTAAAGTAAGATTTTCTCGCCTTGCTACTAACGTTTCGCGTGTTGCCGCAGTTGGCGATTTCGAATCACTTCACTGTCAACTTGCACTAAAGTTTGATAGTAGCACTCAGCTTCAATTTTGTACGTCACCGCCAATTGAGGCAACACGCTGTTAGCCGATCGCCCTTTTATTTTCGGTGCTTAATTTTTCCATTTTTTTCTTTTTATAACTTTCCATTATTTCACTCTTTCTATTTCTATTATACCCCTTGGACTTTATCATCAAGTCGGCTATAAGATTAAGATAGAATTTTTCACTTTCATCGTCTTTGGCTCTATAAAAATAGTATGTAATCAACTTAAAGAATATCAAATCTTCAATATACTTTGTTTTGACATTTTTAATAAAATCTGACACAATTGTATCATAATCTTTACCTCTAATATCTGCATAAATGAAAACAGATAACGCTTTTTCAAAATCTGATACATTTTCGCTTTTGTCAAGATTAATTTTGTCTCTAACAACCGCTGTCAGTTTTTGTGAACCAATATTGTCAAACAGAAACATCTCGTGAAGTAGAGGTAAAAACTTATTCATTGTTGCGAATTCTTCAACTTTCTCTTTTGGTAATTTATCCTGATTAAGTAAAAATAATTCAAATACAGCCTTATGCAAGATCGCAAATAATATGGACTTTTTTAATGCTGTGGAGTAGCTTTCAAGTTTTAAATTTGGATTTTTTTTATCTAAGACCTCTTCGGAGTTGTTTATAACTCTTAATGCCAAAACAAGAAGTTTACCTAAATTCTTTAAATTGTTACCACCTTCTTTTTTTGAAATACCTTTCTCTTGTTTTTGAAGTTCTAATTTATTGTCCTCAATAACTTCCAAGTCTTGTTCAGTTGGTTTATTGGACGGTAAAAAGGTAACAACTTTTTCTTCATTTAGTTGGTTTATTAACGATGGTTTCTCTTTGCCTTTTTCATCTTTATTTATAAAAAAACCGTCATAATTTTCATAACCTTTTTCTGCTTGAGCATTCATAATCATTTCCTCTAAATCAGAGAAACCAGCCTCAAGTCTTTTTATAATAAGTTTTAATAGTTCCGTTTCACCTCTATGAATTCCCGTAAAATAGTCAATCTCATTATTATAAATTAGAAAATTTTCCTCTGCCAAAACCTCTTCCTTAAATTCTGAATCCTTCTCCATTTGTTTCATAAGGAAAAATTCGAAAAAACAGGAGAATCTAAATCTAACATCTCCATTGTCTTTTAAAAAAATTCCAGAATTCAAAAGTGTCTCTACAATTTTATCTGTTTTAAAGTCATCAAATCTTTTATCAGTCAGATATTTATCTACCGTACTAGTAAAAGTAGAAAATGAAAGAGAATAGTTATCTTTTTCTTCTTTAAGCATTTTATATGCAATATGTGATATGATCCATATCTTATTATCATATCCAAAACGTTCACGTTGTGTTTCTTTAAAATCGTGTTTCTTTAAAATCTTTTCAATGAAGTTTTCAATTAAAGTTGAATTATTAATTGGTTTAAAATTCTCTTGTTTTTCAATAATCCACAAGAACATTGAAACCGCAAATGGCGTTCTTGGTAGATTTAATGCTAAAAATGCATTAGTGAGTGTTTCAAGTTTTTTTGGGGTATCATATTTGGTAGACTCAGGAAACCATTTTTTAATTAATTCCTTAATCTGTTTTGTTTTAAACTGTTTTATGGTAATTGAATCGTAGTTAAACAGTGAGGTTAACCCTATATTTATAGGATAATCTTCTTCATAAAGCTGTTGATAGGTGGCTATGAACCTTATATTAGGGTATTCATTCAGAAATTTACTCAATGCTTTTAATTTATAAATGTCCTCATCATCGAATGATATATTATCTATAAACAAAAGAACCTTATATGATTCCAATACTCCTTTGGCTTCATCATTAGATTTTGACCAAAATTCTCTAATTAGTTTTAAGGGATTATCTTTTAATTCTTTAAAGTCAATTGATGCTGGTATTTGATGATGTTCTTTATTTGTTTCTAAGGTTTCAATCAATAGTTTGTCAATAAAAATTGTTTTGCCAGACTCTTTTGTGCCAAAAACAATGTAATTACTTGAGCTGAAAATGATTTCAGTTAGTGAGGCAATAGTTTTATCTTCTTTTTCAGCATCAAATTCTTCTTTTACTACTATATTAGGCATTACAAAAAGTTCGTTTAAACTCTTTGGGGCGTTTGTGTCAGTAGAATGTGAAAGTAAATGACAGTTAATTTGTGGTATTGCGTCACAACTTATTTGTTTGATTAGCTTTTGCTCAAAAACAATTTGCTCAACATCTTTTCCATAAGGTATGTTTACCAACCAAATACCGTCATTACCTATGGATGAGTTTATAATAAACTCTTTTTTGGGATATTCAGATTTATAAAAGCTAGAAATAATTTTTTTATTTTCTAAGTCGTAGTCAATTACAGCAAATCCGTTTTCGAATTTTTTTTCAGGATTCCTAATACTACTTGATAAAGTGCCTGATGCACAAAACGTGAATAGTTGACCATCTGGATCTTGAATGAAACCGGCCTTTGCCCTATGAGTATGACCCACAAACAAAAGGTTAAAATCTTGCTTTAATAGCTCTTCGACAATTTCTTTATCAAAGTCACTTAAAAAATCATAATGATGATGGCTCAATGCTATTTTTATATTGCAATCAGAAATGTCTTTAAGTCCGTCAATTATTTGTTTTTCTCCAATTAAAATTTTTCCTTTGTCTGTATTGCTGTCATAGCAGCGCCAAGATGAATTTAAACAGCAAACACCAATACTCAATCCATTTATGTTAATTTTAAATGTTGACTGAAAGGGGGTCAAATTTATTTTACACTTAGCGTCCTTGTAAAAATAATTTTCAAATTCTTGATACTCTTTTACTCTGTCTATGCCCTCTGGATTTTTAAAAAAATCATTCAACTTTTCTTGTGAATCTAAATCTTGGGTTAAACCTTTTTCAATTCTAATTGAATCGGAGCTTCTATTTATGTCGTGATTGCCTGGGACAAAGAAAAATGAATCTTTCGTCAAAGAAGTTACTTTCAATAATGGCTCAATGAATGTTATTTCAAAATCTAAAAAGGCCTCATCAAGCCCACTATAATTTTTCCCTCCGATGTTAATCAGATCGCCTGTAAATAATATTAAATCTATTGGTTTTTCGGATATAATTTTTTCCAGTCTTTTAATTAAAGGATTCACAATGTGGTTTACATTGTCTTCTTTGTCTTTCTGGTCTAGGTGAAAATCTGAAATGTGAAGTATTCTCATATTTTGTTAATGTTGATGTCGTTTTAGGGTGTCGGCTAACTCGCATATACACGCTACTTTCTTTCGCCAATCTTGCCAGTTTGGGTGCGCTTGGCGAAGTTTTGTAGCGCATTGTTTACAAACTTAATAAATAAGCTTTATTTCTACAAATTATATATATTTTTTACCCATACTACCTCTCCGCCCCGGACAGCAGCGGCAGCGGCGGCGAGGGAGGTGGGTGCGGTTGCGCGTGCGAGGAGGCGACCGGCAGGAAGCCCCCGCAGCCGCTGCAACCGCCCGCAAACCAAAGCCGCCCTAAAGCGAATGGCCGGAAATGGCGCAAAAAAACAAATCAAAACTACGGCTTGGCATACGGCAACCGCCCCAGCGCAGTGCCGGTGAAATACGCATCGAGGCCCTGGCTGATGAGCACCTGCGCGGGCTCCAGGTTTACAAACCCATCGGGCGCCACCTCTACCCCATTGCATTGCACCTGACTGATGCTGCCAATGATGAGTGCTGTATTGTTCAACTCAATGGGAATGAGCTGGCGAAACTGCATGGCAATGCGCACCACGGCCTCCTCTACGCAGGGTGCGGCAAAATCGGGTAAATAACTCTCACCGAAACCCACGCTTTGAAACTCGGATGTATGGGCAGGGTAACGGGCTGAGGTTTGGTGCGCCTGCTGCATATATGCCGCCGATACAAAATTGAGGCTGTACACACCGGTATCCAATATGTTTTGTAGGGTGTGGCGCTCCACCCCTTCGGGGGCCGGGCGACAAATAAGCCCAAACAAAGCGGGATTTGCACCCAGGTGTATGAGAGAATTGAATATGGCAAGGTTGCTTATGCCGTAGGGGGATTTCGTACCCACCAGCACGGCCTGCCTATAGCCTGCCAGCGAATTGATGAAGGTGGTGCGGTAGCGCTGCTCGAGCTGCTCTATTTGTTGCTGATGAATGTGCATGGGTTAAACGTGTTGATACAATTGCTTTTCTACCTTTTTCCAGTAGGCAAAAAATGAAGGATAATAGCCGGTAATTTCAGGCACAATCCACTCACGGGGCTCTTCGGTGCCTTGGTAGCCCATGTTTAAGGGGTGCTCTTTAAAATACACATCGGTTAATCCATATTGGCTTAGCAGATTGTGAAAGGAACCCACAAATACCTGCAAACCGGGTATGTTTTGGCCCAAGGCCAACATAAATGCTATGCATTTTTCGCTTACGGGGTACCGTGCAAAAAAATCGGGATCGAGCAACAATATGCGGTTGCCAGGTTCGCGTTGGTGCCAAAGCGGATCGAGGTTGTAGTAATTGTATATGTAGGTGGGCAATGCGGCATCGATATTGACGGATGTTGCCACCGGAAGCGTCGTTTGCCCTTGAAAAGGTTCGGTTTGCGACAGCACCTCGGGGATGGGCATTTTTTCCAGGTTTTCGTAGGATGTATCCAGATAAGTGCCGCTTTGGGCGGTATCGGTATAGCGGTTGATGTTTTCCTGATTGGCGAAGTACTTTTTATTGCTGTTGGCCCCGGCCACCCATTGCCAGCTGCAAGCGTTGCTGGCCCAGTCGCCATCGAGCAAATGGTAATACATCCATTGGGCGGGCTGCAGCCAGTGCGATTGTGCCAGGTTGCAAACCAGCGAGGCGGTATACATGCGACAGTGATTGTGCATGTAGCCGGTTTGGTAGAGTTCTGCAATTGCGCTGTCTATGCCCTGTATGCCGGTATTGGCATTCAGAATGGCTGTGGGTATTTGGCGGTTGCCGACGGGTTGCTGTGGGTGGCGAATTTCCTCAGATACGTTTTTATGCTGCGCAACAAGCTGAAAATAATCGCGCCAGCAAAGTTCTTTGACAAATTGCTCTATTTGCGGCATCTTATAGCCCCGCTGTATTGCACTGTGCAACATCTGTCGGGTGCTGATGACCCCGCGGGAAATGTAGGGCGAAAGCCGGGTAACGGCGCCATGGATGTGATTACGCGATTTTCCGTAAGCAACGGGGTCAACATTTGCGATTTTTACTAAAATGTCATCGTAGGCAGTAGGGAAAGCGTTTTGCATGTTAGCGCTTGCTGATTTTGTTATTGGATATGGCTTTTTGCCTGTTGCATTTGAATCTCTCGATTTCAGGATTGCGCTTTTGTGCATGTTTTTGGCTCACGCCGCTGTTTACCCGTTTGCGCCACAGATTGAAGCTGCTGCGCTTAAGTTCTTTGCGCATGAGGGCAATGACTCCCGATTCGGGCAGGCCAAACTGCGCTTCGATGGCTTCAAACGGGGTGAGGTCTTCCCAGGCCATCTCGATGATGCGGTCTATATCGGCATCCTGCAATGCTATACTTTGATGTTTCTTCGTTTCCATTTTACACTTACGGCCGATCCCTGAGCCAACATAACAGATGAAGGTGTGGCATTGTTCAGAAAAGCGAATTCGGGGCCATAGCAGGCCTCAAAATCGCATTGAATGTGGTGATGTTGTATGTTGTGAATGCGCCAGCGCGGGTGTTGCACCTCGTATTCCTGGGTCAATAATGGATTGACACGGGTATAGCCGAAGTAATGTTCGAAAATGAACTCTTCGTGGCTGTCGGGCTGCATTTCGTTTGTTTGTTGTGCTGCCTCCACTTTGATTTTGTTCCAGTTGCCATTTACTTTCCAGTCGTACTGAATGTGTTTCAGCGCTGGGTTATCGGTGATGCAATTGCGGGTAGGCACTGCCGTGTAATGCTCTTTGTAAAGCTTATTGGCCAGCCATGCCACGGGTTTGTAAGGCACGGTTTCATTGATAAAAACCACGCCACGTCGTAGGTTATCATCTTCGGTTCGCTTCACATAAAATCGCAGGTTGATTTCTTCAAACGAGCCCATCAGCGGAATGGGTATGCCGAACAAACGGGTGTTTTTGAACAAAAATCCCACTAAACTCACAAAGGCCTCTCCACGAAACAAATCCAGTTCAACACCGGCAGGGAGATAGGGTTTTAGGACCTCCGGAGGCACAGCATAATTGGCCATTACAAGGTTTTCCCAACGGGCTGTGAGAAAGTTCGTCATTACCTGTGTGCTAAAAGATTAAACCCACTAACATCAGAATGTACTTATCCATTTGTCTCAGAGCCATTTGTTTGGTTTAATGCCAATGTTTTCTCGTACTTGTTGTAAATTTTTATGATAAACAGCCCAAAGACAATAGCAGCAAGAATCAGCAGGGTATTCAGTAACCCATCTACTGAGAATGACAATCTGATGAGTATGGTAGAAATAATAAAGCCTGAGTTTCTGATAATCTTATGAAATTCATCGGTATGGAAAAACGAAAACAAAAGCAGTATCACATCCACAATTATTAAAATGGTAAAGAAATGCTCAAAGAATACATTGTTAATGTTTCTGAAGGCATAAATACTGCCCTGATGTATGCCTAGCGTAAGCCATAGCCAGTTTACCAGAGAGTATACTGAAACAACCAACACCAGCGGAATTAAGAGCGATGCCAGGGTTTTTTTGATATTGACAAACCGACCGATTCCGACTTCATCTTGGGATATGTGGGCAACAGGTCCGAAACGCCTTGCCCCTTCTTTTTGAAACAGGTAAATGAGATAGAACAAAATCAGGGCTGCGATGAGATCATAAGTAAACTGCAAATCATATTTGATTTTGAACCAGTCTGTGGTAATGGAAAGAGAAGAAAAATCTTTGAAAAGTCTGCGTATTATGATAAGAACAATGATTTCGTATTGTTTGCCAACGTATGTTGTGAATGATTTAGGCAAGTAAAAAATGAGCAGGTAAACCTCATAAATCAGGATAAACGAAAATGGTGTATAAATAGCGGCGATGGGGCTTGACAGCAAATCAGCGGAATCAACTGTGTGTATTAATCCTCTATCGGCAAGAAATATCAGCAGAAGATGGATCAGAAAACTGATTATGGCAACTATCAGCACTATACGCTCACATTTTTTCCTGCTTTTTTCGGTGAGCAATATGCCGAATAGCTTGTTAAACAAACTATTGACGATCATTAGTTTAAAACAACAAACTCTAAATAATGTTTGTAATTTGCTGCGATACTTCGCGAATCAATTTATCCAAAAGTTAAATTATAATTCTCACAAAAATGCAACGATACTACCATTGCATTTTCGTGTGAACTATAAGCACTGCATTACCGGGGCTTTAGCAGTTCATAATGCGTACTGCGTCCACCGGCAGCTTCTTTTTGCAAAACTCCCTTTTCTAATAAATCATTGATATCGCGGATGGCTGTATCGCGGGAGCATTTGGTCATCTTGGCCCATTTGGAGGAGCTGAGTTTGCCGTGAAGCCCATCCAGCAATTTGTTTACCATCTTGCGCTGTCTATCGTTGAGCTCGGTATTGGCATGGTATTTCCAGAAATTGGCCTTGTCTGTAACGCCCTGAAGCGAGATATCGGTGGCTTTGAGGGCATTAACCAAGCAAGATAAAAACCAATGCATCCATTCGGTGATATCTAAACCGCCTTTTTGGGTTTTTTCCAGCACAGCATAGTAACGTTTTCTTTCCTTACGTATTTGGGCCGACATGCTGTAAAATCGCTGGTTACTTTGATCCGCTCGGGCAAGCAACATATCTGCCAGGGCGCGCGCTATGCGGCCGTTTCCGTCATCAAACGGATGCACGGTTACAAACCAAAAATGGGCCAATGCCGCTTTCATCACCGGATCCAGGGCTGTTTGTTTATTGAACCAATCCAGAAATTGTTGCATTAGTTCAGGAACCTTATTGCAATCCGGGGCCTGAAAATGCACTTTTTCCTTACCCATAGGACCGGATACCACCTGCATGGGGCCTGCACCATCCTGGCGCCAGTATGCCACAGTTATTTTATATATGCCGCTTCTGCCTGTAGGGAAAAGCGCTGCATGCCAATCGAAGAGCCGTTCGGCAGTTAATGGTTCAAAACAATTTCGGGTGGCATCCAGCATCATTTCAACCACGCCGTCTACATGCCGGTCGGAATCCACCATACCGGCGTATTCCATACCCAGTTTTCTCGCAACAGAAGAACGCACTTGTCCCGAATGCAGCTTCTCTCCTTCTATTTCGGAAGTTTTGAGAACATCTAGGGTAAGGGCATCCAGCTGGGCCTGATTTTGAAGATCAAAACCCAAAGACTCCATCCTGCCCATCAGCCGTCCCTGCAGATTACGTGCCTCAGACAACAGGTTCAGCAATTCCTCAGCATCCCAATAAAAATCGGGCCATTGGGGGTGTTCATGGATATAGTATCCTAATCGTTGCATTTTATGCAACAAATATACGACCTATTTGCCGCAAATAAAAATCATTCGTTGCATATTATGCAACGATTAAGTACTTTTTTTGTTGCAGTATGATTTAGGGCAAATCTGCGCCCCAGTTATCCAGCTCTGCAGCGCTCCACAGCCCCGGAAAGAAGATGCGTTTCTGGTATTTGGGATGCATGTATTTCTGCCAGTCGCTGCCACCGGTGGCTTCTGCATTACCCAAGTATTTGCGGGCTGCGTTCAAATGCGCCATCACCCAAGTGACATTTACGGTATAATCGTAATGACGCATGGCGTTTACCAGGGTTTGATCATTACGTTCTGCCTCCGGCAACTGATTGTATAGGTGCCATAGATTGAGGTTTCTGTTTTTTTGAATCGTATCAAGAAATGCTGCCTTGTACTTTTTCTCGAAATTGCCCAGCAGTGCCGATTTCTGTCCGGTATGATGATTTTTCCCTGCTGCCTGCCAGTACAGGTGTTCAAAGACATTCTCCACATTGGAAACATCCATACCATCGCGGTAGCGTCTATCCACAAGATTGATAATATCGGTGCTGGCAAACTCAATCAATCGATATTGTGCACTCTGAAATCCGCTGGCGGGGGTGAGCGTATCGCGAAACTTCATGTATTGCTCCTTTTCCATACCATCTCCCATAATGCTGAAAGACTGTGAAAGCATATCAAAGTATCGACTGATGCGGTCAAGATGCATGGCGAATTTTGCGGTGGTTAATCCGGGTTCCTGCACTTGTCCTATTTCCCACAATACCATCTTAAACAACAACTCATTGATCTGATGGTACATGATAAACACCATTTCGTCGGGCAGATTGGTGCGTTTTATTTGCAACCCCAGTAAGGCCTCTACCTGAATGTAATCCCAGTACGTTATGGGTTCGGCGTGCAACAGCCCACTGAGATGCACATCGGGATTCTGGCCCATGGCAGCATACTTTTCGTCAATGGCTTTCAGCAATTCTTCGCGATTCATCTGGCATTAATTTAAAGAGATCTTGGGCATGCCCACTTCAGCAATATTATAAAACATCAAATCATGAATTTTGGGGCGTAAGTATGGCATAATCGGCATTTGACCCAATATTTCCATCACTTCCACTTCATCTTCTGCCTCTATGTGGCACCACCAGCGTGTTCGGTCCTCGCTCACCGCGTACATTATAATTTTTTCCTCTGCAAACAATCGCTGCACCACCTGCATGTGCTCGGGTATCAGCCGCATAAAATCAGGGGTAAGTTCGGGGATGTCGCTTTCTACGATGAATACTGCCATACATTAAGCCCTTAATGTGATTGGTTGCAAAGTTTCCGAAATTTGGGTGAATCCGGTTACGTTACCTGCAAAATTCTTATTTTCATTAATCAGATAGCCGTGAAGTTCTTTTTTCTCATCATCGGTAAGCACATCAAGGTTCTCCAATACCTGCTGAGCTACATTGTACTGGGGCCCCATGCGTCCATCATCAATTTTGATGCAAATGCCCAGCCCTGAGCGGGTAAGGGCCAAGCTATAAACTCCGTCTGCACCGGTTTTCCCGATTACTTTACCTTTGGCTACCCGCATTAAATCGGTGCAGTAGCGTTTGGTACCTGCCACCATTTCCGGGTAGGTTACCACTGCTTCGCGAATGAGGGCACAAGCCCTGTTGATGCTTTCATCTCCAAATTTTTCCGGAAACAACAGGTTTTTATAGGCAATGGCCTGATTGAAAACCGGCATGGCGAAAATGGGTGCCGAGCAGCCATCCAGTCCTGTTACCAGCTCATTTTCCGGCATTTCATGAAACAGGGCGGTAATGCGCTTAATTTCCCGGTGCAACGGATGTTCGGCAGATAAATAATCTTCCGTTGATGCGTTATGAAATTTACACCAGGCCAGAAAGCCGCTGTGTTTTCCGCTGCAATTGTTATGGATGGCACCGGGCTCCTGGTTATTTTTAATCAATGCCACAAAATCTTTTTTGTGGGTGGGCTGTTGCGCGCCACAACCGAGGCACTCCTCTCCCATTCCTATTTTGGAAAGAATACCCCGGGCGGTTTCCACGTGCATGGTTTCACCATTATGGCTACCGCACATCAGGGCCAATTCCTTTAGGGTAAACCCAAAATGGTCGAATGCTCCGGAGGTAATGAGGGGAATATGCTGAAATAATTTTAACGCGGATCTGGGGTAGCAAAACTGTTGCACATCGCCCACAGAAGCAATGATTTCACCTTCCTTATTTACAGCACAGATAACGCCTCTGTGGAAACTCTCTACGATACCGCCACGGGTATTATGGACCAATACGGGATTTACTTCTGAATTCACGCTCTGCTTTTCTCTAACTGGTGCTGTGCCAACAGATATAATACTGCCATCCGCACGGCCACACCATTTTCTACCTGCTGCAAAATAATGCTATTGTTCCCATCGGCTACCTCGCTGCTGATCTCCACACCGCGGTTTATGGGTCCCGGGTGCATGATAACGATTTCTTTATCCAGCTGATTCAGGTGGGTTTGGGTTAATCCATACTGCATGCTGTATTCTCTCAGACTGGGGAAATATTTGATATCCTGCCGCTCCATCTGAATGCGCAGCATATTGGCTACATCGCACCACTGAAGCGCATTTTGAAGGTTGTGCTCCACCTTCACACCCAGCTCTGCCATATGCCGCGGAATCAGGGTTTTGGGGCCACATACCATCACATCTGCACCCAACTTCTGTAGGCAAAAAATATTACTCAGGGCTACACGGCTGTGCAGGATATCCCCCACAATTACCACTTTTTTGCCGTATACCGAACCCAGCTTCTCGCGGATGGAATAGGCATCCAGCAACGCCTGGGTGGGGTGTTCGTGGGTTCCGTCTCCGGCATTCACAATCTGGGCGTTTACGTGTCGGGCCAGGAAAACACAGGCACCCGGGGCAGGATGCCGCATCACCAGCATATCCACTTTCATGCTGAGAATGTTATTCACGGTATCGATGAGGGTTTCGCCCTTCTTTACCGAAGATGTGGAGCTGGAAAAATTGACAATATCTGCCCCCAGCCGTTTTTCAGCCAGCTCGAAAGAAACCCGGGTTCGGGTAGAGTTTTCGAAGAATAGGTTTGCCACCGTAAAATCCCGCAGTGACGGGGTTTTCTTGACCGGACTGTTAAGCAGCTGCTTAAAATTATCGGCCGTTTCAAAAATCTGCTGTATGCTTTCTTCCGAGAGCCCTTTGATTCCTAGGAGATGTTTGAGTGTTGAGGGCATCTATTATTGTTTGTTTGGCAAAAGCCAGGTTTGATTTTGGTTAGGATTCCATTCTACTTTCACGTGTTCGCCTGTGCTGCGGCTGTCTACCACCACACCGCTGTAATCTGCCGCAATGGGTAATTCGCGGTTATATCGCCTGTCTACCAACACCATCAGCTCTACGCGGGCAGGCCTGCCAAAGTTTATCAATGCATCAATGCCGGCCCGAATACTGCGCCCGGTAAACAATACATCATCTACCAGCACAATGTTCAGGTTTTCTGTGCTAAAATCGATTCTGCTGGGTCGGGGCATGTGAATTTCACCGCGGCGAATATCATCTCTGAAAAATGTATTGTCCAGCTCGCCGTAACGGGCTTTGTGACCGGGTTTCAGTTCATTGAGTTTTTGCATCAACCCTCTCGATAATTCAACTCCCCGCGGCTGCAACCCGATAATGGCGCAATTTTCAAGATTACCATGCTGCTCTGTCAACTGCAGTACAAACCTGTGTATAATCAGTTCAGTTTGACGGTGGTTGATGAGTATTTTGGGTTCCATTAATTTTCTGACAGCGAAAGTATGATATTGAATTCTTCTTTACTAAGTTTTATTACAGAAAGGCGGCTTTGTTTGATGAGACCTATCTGAGCCAGGCGACTATCTGCCTTGATCTGCGCCAGTGTTACCGGCTTCTTCAGCTTACTGTGGGGCTTCACATCCACCACCACCCACTGTGTTTCGTCGGTGGTTGGGTCCTGATAATGCTCGCGGATTACCTCGGCAATCCCCACCACTTCTTTTCCTTCGTTGCTGTGATAGAAAAGACACAGGTCGCCTTTTTTCATGTCGCGAAGGTTGTTTCTTGCCTGAAAATTACGGACACCATCCCAGAATGTGGATTGGTCTTTTTCAAATTGTGACCAGCTATATTTAAAAGGTTCAGACTTAATCAGCCAATGGTTCACTGTGGCAAAGATAAACAAATTCATAAACTTAATTATCAAAGTGGACCAAAAACCCAATTTTGAAAAAATAATTTGCTTTTTTTAGTCAGTTTTTTTGACAAACCAAGAATTTGTTGTTAATTTACCAACCTATTTTTTGATACGTTTTTTAACAAATCATCGTGTTTGTCATTGTTGACATAGAGACCACAGGCGGAAATCCCCTCTATTCGGGCATAACTGAAATATGCGCGGTGGTAACCGATGGAACCAAAGTACTGCAGATATTTGAAACGCTCATCAACCCCGGTTATGCAATACCCCGCAATATCACTGCACTGACAGGTATCACGCAGGCCATGACCGACAAGGCACCAACTTTTGCAGAAATTGCGGCGCAACTCTATCATTTGTTGCATGATAAAATATTTGTGGCACACAATGTCAGCTTTGACTATGGATTTATTCAGCAGGAATTTTCCCAATCCGGATATACGTTTCAAGTGCCCAAACTTTGTACCGTAAAATTATCCAGAAAAGCATTTCCCGGCAAACGAAGCTACAGTCTGGGTAATATCTGCAGCGATTTGGGTATAGGAATACAGAACCGTCATCGGGCGGGCGGAGATGCTTTTGCCACCGGAGAACTCTTTCATCTTTGTCTGAAACAATTAGGGCAAACTGAGGTACTTAAAATGGCCAGAATTACAAAACGTAAAATTGTAGTACCGCCCTCGCTAAATGAAGAGGAAATCCATCAGCTTCCCGAAGAAACCGGCGTATATTTTTTCAAGGATCAATATGATAAAATTCTTTACACCGGAAAGGCCATCAACATACAAAAACGGGTTAAGCAACACTTTGATGTTAAAAGGGGCAAAACCGCCTTACAACTGGAACGCATCCATAAAATAGAATTTCAGCTTTGCGGCAACGAATTGCTGGCATTGCTCACAGAAGCCGATGTCATTCATAAACATTGGCCGGAATGGAACGTCAGCGGAAAACATGTTGGCAATCGATATGCCATTTATCATTTTCCTACCCAAGGCGGATTTCTGCGTTTACAAACAGAAAAGTTCCGCAAAGGAAGCTTGACAGGTGTTCCGTTTCCCAGATTCAGAGACGCCAAACAAACACTGGGTAAAATGCTGCATGAATTTGACATTTGTCCGGTGCTGGCAAGAAGCCAGGGAAGATGTTTTGTTCCCGGTTGCTATTGCGAAAACCAGGCAGAAGAGGCACTCATTACTCACAACAGACGGGTGGAGGAAGCTGTGATGAGCTTACAGGAGCAAAGAAATCGGATTTTGGTAAAAGGCAACGGCAGAAGAATCGGTGAAAAAGCCATTGTGCTCATTGAAAATGGTGCGGTTGCCGGCTGGGGATTTGCGGAGGAGCACAAACCGGAAATTGAGATGGTTTCCTGCATCGAACCCAAACCCGACATCCCTGAAACCCGCGCCATTATTGCCGGATTCTTTAGACAGGCAAAAACAGAAAATAACCTACCCTATCAAATTATATCCCTAAACTGAATTAAATGAAATTATCTATGAATACGTATTTGAAAGAAAACATTAAATTGTTGAGGAAAAGACGCAAGCGCAGTCAGGAAGAAGTAGCCAAATCACTGGGGATTACCCGCTCGGCCTATAATAGCTACGAAAACGGTGTAGCTGAGCCCGGTATCGGACTGTTGCTCAAGCTTTCCGAGTTTTTCCAGGTAAACCTTGATAAACTGGTCCGTCTGGATTTATCGGCCCTGCCTGAAAGTCAGATCAGCCAATTGGAAAAAGGCATGGATCTGGATTTGAACGGAACCCGATTGCGGGTACTTGCCACCACGGTTAATGAAGACAATGAAGAAAATGTGGAACTGGTGCCTTTAAAAGCCAAAGCCGGATATACCACGGGCTTTGCTGATCCTGAATTCATCAGGGTACTCCCCTCTTTCAATATGCCATTTTTAAGTGCAAACCGCAAGTATCGAGCTTTCCAGATTAGCGGAGACAGTATGCCGCCCGTGGTGGATGGAGCCCTGGTCACCGGTGAATATGTTCAGGACTGGAACACCATTAAAAACGGCAATCCGTATATCATTGTTACCCAGGACGAAGGCATTGTATTTAAAGTGGTTTACAACCATATTTATCAGGATGGCTCGCTGTTGCTTTGCAGCACCAATACCGCTTACGAACCCTATCCGGTGAAAATTTCCGATGTGCTGGAGGTGTGGAAATTTGTCAATTACATCAATCCTAAGTTTATGGAACCCAAAAGTCAGGATATGGATGATATTGGACCTGCCTTGCGGGTAATACAGCGCGAAGTGGGCATGATTAAAGAAAAGGTAAAAAACATTGAGGAGAAGCTGTAAATCTACCTATGAATAGCACGTCAAAAAAAGAACCCAGGCCCATCGGTGATCTAATCAAAATCGCCTTGCAGCAAAACCCGGTCAAGGGTAAAAACCCCTGATTCAGATTGACAGGTAATTGCTATCTTTGCACCCAGAAATGGTTCAGACAGAGACTATGAGTTATACCAAAGAACAATACCTGCAGTGGTATAAAACCATGATGCTGGTGCGCAGATTCGAAGAGAAAGCGGCTCAGCTTTACGGTCAGCAAAAAATCAAAGGGTTTTGCCACCTGTATATTGGACAGGAAGCCATCGTAGCTGGCATGGTTACCGCTACCACTAAAGAGGATAAATTCATCACCGCTTACCGTGACCATGGACATGCGCTGGCACTAGGGGTTACGCCCAATGCCGTTATGGCAGAATTATACGGAAAAGCCACCGGCTGCAGCGGCGGTAAAGGCGGAAGTATGCACATGTTCAGCAAGGAACACAATTTTGTGGGTGGCCATGGTATTGTGGGTGGCCAAATCCCGTTGGGTGCGGGCATTGCCTTAGCAGAACAATATAACGGAACCAAAAACGTATGTCTGTGTTTCTTCGGCGATGGCGCAGTTAGACAAGGTGCACTGCATGAAACCTTCAACATGGCCATGCTTTGGAAACTTCCCGTCATTTTTATTTGTGAAAATAATGAGTATGCCATGGGAACGAGTGTTGCCAGAACCACCAACGTACTCGACATTTACAAAATAGGCGCAGCTTACGATATGCCCAGTTTTCAGGTAGATGGAATGAAATGTGAAACGGTGCACGATGCCATTCAGCAAGCTGCGGAGAAAGCCAGAAACGGCGAAGGACCTACATTCCTTGAAATCAAAACTTATCGTTACAGGGGCCATAGTATGAGCGACCCTGCTACCTACAGAAGTAAGGAAGAAGTGGCAGATTACAAAAAAATTGACCCTATTGAAACCACCAAAGCAAGCATTATTGCCAATGGATTTGCCACAGAGGCCGATCTGGATAAGATGGAAGAGGAAATCATGGCAGAGGTGGACGAATCGGTTACTTTTTCAGAGAACTCTCCTTACCCCAATCCGGCAGATTTATTCAGGCATGTGTATGTGGAAGATGACTATCCCTACATTACCGATTAATGTCGCTTGTCTTTCCGCCTTTTTTAAGTAATTTCGCAACTTCATAATCAATGGACAATTTATTTAATAGTAAAATCCTGAAGGATTCCGCTAGCAGTTTTTATGCTGAAAACAAAAAAACCATCAAGCTTGCAGGTGGAGTAGTACTTACAATAACCGCATTGGCATTGTTCTGGAACCTATACTGGCACCCCAAACGCGAATCTGAAGCAGCTGCCAAGCTGGCACCTTTGCATCATTATTTTGATAAAGATTCTTTTGATGTGGTACTGAAAGGCATCAAAGGGAAAAAAATGATGACAGCACCTGAGATTGCAGATGCATACTCACTTACATCCAAAGGCAAAGAAGCTGCTATGATGGCAGGTATTGCCTACATGCAAACGGGCAAATTCGAAAAAGCCATTTCTTACCTGGAAAAAGCAGAAGCTAAAGACCAATTTTTAAGCGCTGCCCTGCTTAATGCCAAAGCCTCATGCTATGCAGAAATGGGTAAAATGGAAAAAGCAGCCGGTTACTTTGCTGAAGCCGGAGCACAATCCAAGAGCGATTTCTCGGCACAGTATTGGAAAAGTGCCGGAATGCATTACGAAATGGCAGAGTCTTATGGAAAAGCCCTGGAGTGCTATGAGAAGATTAAATATGAGTATAGCGCATCTCAGGAAGCCTCTGATATTGATAAATACATTTACAAAGTGAAGGCCCTGCAGGGCGACTTCAATCCCTAAGCCATAGTGGCAACTGCATCATTTTCCCTGAACGAATTACCTTATCCATTTCATCCCGAAAATCTAAAAATAGGGGTGGTAGTGGCAGAATGGAATAAACACATAACGGAAAAATTGCTTAACGGAGCAATAAGTACCCTGAAACAAATGCATTTCAATGACACTCAAATTGAAGTGTTGCATGTTCCCGGGTCTTTTGAATTGCCCCATGGTGCACAATTACTGTTTCAAAAAAATTGCGCAGCTGTTATCTGCCTGGGATGTGTTATTCAGGGTGATACCCCACACTTCGATTACGTTTGTCAGGCAGCGACCAATGGCATATTGCAGGTTGGAATCGCCGAAAAGAAACCCTGTATTTTTGGGGTAATTACTACCATTACCGAAGAACAGGCCTTGGACAGGGCCGGCGGAAAACTAGGAAACAAAGGGGCTGAAGCTGCCCTCACCGCCTGCTGGATGATTGCAGGTCAACAAAAACTGAATCCATAAAAATTACCTAATTTCTTAATACACTTGGAACACCAGCAAGAAAAAGAAAATTTGACCGTGGGAAATGGTGATGCCAATCACGCGGAAAATTACGAAGCACAATTAACCGTTGCGGAACAGCTCATTGATCATTCTGAAGAATCTCATGAAGATCACTCCGATTACTCCGTACTGGAAAAATCAGAAATCCTGAAGAAAGCAGAAGCGCTTATCTACAGCCCCGATGTACGCAATGCACAAGAAACTTTAAATCGGCTTAGAGATGCCATGGATGCAAAAATTCTGGCAGAAAGACCCGAGCAGATTAAAGCATGGATTGAGGAAGGAAATCAAGCCAGAGATTTCAAACCACAACCCGATGAAGATAAACTGTCACTGAATGCACTTTTGCAAAAATTCAAAGAGCGTCGTGAAGAGGAACGCAGACGCGCCGAAGAAGAAAAATTAGCCAACCTAAAAAAGAAACAGGCGGTGCTGGAAGACATTCGTGAGCTCACTGAATCCGAAGAACAGTCAAACTCCCTGAATAAGATGCGCGACCTAATGAAGATGTGGCGCGAAATCAGACAGGTACCCAAAGAATTCCAGGATGAATTGTATACCCGTTACAAATTCTACGTTGAGAAATTTTACGACAATCTCTCTGTTTACAACGAACTTAAAGAACTTGACAGGGAAAAGAATCTGGAATATAAGATTGAACTAATCAAGAAGGCCGAAGCCCTCGGAGAAGAAAAAAATATTCGGAAAGCGCTGATTACACTCAATAAAATCCACGAAGACTGGCGCAATGCCGGTCCGGTGAGAAAAGAAGTGAGCGAGGAATTATGGCAAAGATTCAAGAACGTAAGCGATGTAATCATACTGCGCAACAAAGAACGGCAAGAGAAAATAGACCGCAAGAGACAGGAAAACTATAACATCAAACTATTGCTGGTTGAGAAATCGGAAGCTGCAATTGCGGTTTGGCCGAATGCAGGCAAAGATTGGTCCGCACTAGGAAAAGAGCTGGATGGTTTGCTGGAAGAATGGAAAAAAACCGGTCCGGTACCTGCAGCCAAAAATCAAGAAATATGGGATAGATTTTCTGCCGCCCGACAGCAGTTTTTTGCCGCTAGAAGAGAGTTTTTCAAAAACATCAACGCCGGCCGTGAGGAAAACCTGAAAATCAAAACAGGACTGTGCGAAAAAGCTGAAGCACTGATGAACAGCGAACATTTTCAGGATACCTCCGAAAAACTGAATGAACTGCAGGAACAATGGAAAAAAACAGGTCCGGTTCCTGAAGCAAAAAACGACGAAATTTGGAAGCGCTTCAGGGCTGCATTTGACCACTTTTACACCCGAAAAAATGCCTGGATGAAGCAACGTCGCGAGGATGATAAAATCGGCATATCCGTGAAAGAAGCCATCATCGCAGACATGAAGAAACTTCTTGAGCAGGAAAATGCAGAAAATGTGTTTCCAAAACTCAAGGAATGCCAGCAGCGATGGGCCAACAGTGGCTTTGTGAGCGGAAAAGCATATTTTAACCTCCAAAAGGAATACCGTGAAATCGGCGATGTTTTGTTTGCCAAGTTTAAGCGCAATAATGAAAACATGAAGCAGCAGGTACTGAAAGAACATTATGCCGGAGTGGCAGGAAGTTCTGACGGGAAAAACCGCCTGCAAACTGAAGAGCGCAAAATCAAAGACCGTATTAAAAAAGCGCAGGAAGAGCTGGCTACCATTGAAAACAATAAGAGCTTTTTTGCCATGAGCAAAAATGCAGAGGCCGTGCTGAAACAATTCGACAGCAACATCCAGAAATTACAAGAACAGATTGCCCGTTTGGAGAAGGAAATCACCGTAATCCGAAATACCAAAACCGGCAATGCTCAATGAGCTGTACAGAACCTTAGATTACCTAGAATACCTGCTGGTTTCAGACACACGGCATGGTACCCACTCCCCTTTTGTTTACCGGCTGCTGGAAGAAGTATTGTATGCCAAAACAACTACCCCGATTTGGGATGCCATTGAGCAAATCCGAAAGGAAATGCTGCAGTCAAGTGCAAAAATTGAATTATTGGATTTAGGCAGTGGCAACAGAAGTGGCTTGCGCAAACTCAGCGACATTACCCATCGAACAGCCCGCGGTGCCAAATATGGCAGATTATTGCACCGTCTCATCGCACACCTTCAGCCACAACATTGCATTGAGCTGGGCACAGGCACAGGCATTACCACCTTATACCAAGCGTCTGCTCTGCCTCCCGGCCACGTTATACACACCATTGAGGGTTCGCCGGCATTGTGCGAAATTGCGGCCTTCAATGCAGAAAGATGCAGTCTTTTCGAAAGGATAATTATCCATGAGGGGAATTTCGAAACAACCCTACCCTATTTGTTGCAAAATATGCAACAAATAGACTATGCTTACATAGACGGCAATCATACCTTTGAAGCCACCACACGCTATTTCGAATGGATGCTGCCCAAGCTTCATACCCGGAGTGTGCTGGTTTTTGATGATATTTACTGGAATGAGGAGATGAGAAATGCCTGGACCTTTATTAAAAATCATGTTTCAGTAACCGTTACCATTGATATATTTGCATTCGGTCTGGTTTTTTTCAGGCCTGAACAGGCAAAAGAGCATTTTAAAATTCGATATTGAGTTTGCAGTTTGAACATAGCATCAGGGTGCGATATGCAGAATGCGACCGAATGGGGTTTGTGCATCACAGCGTCTATGTATTGTATTTTGAGGAAGCCAGAACAGAAGCCATGCGCAGCATGGGTTTAAACTACAAAGAAATGGAAGACGCAGGTATCATCATGCCCGTTAAGTCCTTTAATATCCAGTTTAGAAAAGCAGGGCGGTATGACGACTTGCTGAAAATTATAGTGAAGATAAATGAAAAACCCGCTGTCCGATGCCATTTTGAATACCATACATACAATCAGGATGGAGAACTCCTAAACTCCGGCTATACCGAACTTTTCTTCGTTAAAAAGGATAATCTAAGGCCCACCCCACTACCCTCCGTTTTTGCAGCGGTAATTGACAAACATTTTCAGCCATGAGCCGATTTTACCGCAATTTCCAGCGCGAAGATCAAATCGAAGATGATTATCAGGAAAGTCCTGTATTTGCTACCGACGGCAAGGTGATCAAATGGCTAAAAAGAAAGACCATAGCGGGATTTGATGGTCATAGTCTTTATGATGTAGGAAAATACTTTTTAAACAGTCTGTTCAAAGAAGACCTGAATTTACGGGCCTCTAGCCTTAGCTTCAATTATTTTCTATCGCTGTTCCCCACCCTGATATTTATATTGACCGTGATTGCCTCCCTGCCGGTAAGAGGGGTAAAATCACGGCTTATCAGTGAACTGCGGCTGCTGCTGCCAGAAAGTACCTGGAAGGAAATATCCACTACCATTTACGAGTTGCTGAATCAACAAAATAGCGGCCTCCTTTCATTGGGTTTTGTTATGGCCCTATATTTTTCGAGCAATGCATTTCACTCGTTGATAAACAGTTTCAACCGCAGATTGCCTGAGAAAAAAAAGCGTAACTGGTTGCAGAATCGCATTCAGGCCGTGGGGCTTACCTGCCTTGTGGGTATAATGGTGGTAGTAGCATTAATCTTCTTAACCTGGATGTTTCAGCTGGCCGGTTATATGACTAAACATGACTGGATTGGATTATCCGTGTGGTTATTCCTCATAAAAACCATTGAATACTGTTTACTAGCCGCCATGATTTTTACAGCCATCAGTAGTTTTTACCACTACGGGCCGGCCCACAAACGTAAATGGCACTTTATTTCACCCGGAAGTGTTTTTGCCGGTGCACTCAGCATTCTCAGCACCTATTTTTTTGGTTTGTATGTCAATAATTTTGATGCTTACAATAAAATTTACGGGTCCATTGGCGCCATCATTGCACTGATGGTTCTGATTTACATCAATTGCCTTGTGGTGATTGTTGGTTTTGAACTCAATACCAGCATTGACAAAGCCCGCATCACCAAAAATAAAATGGAAGCGGAGTAAGGATTATTTAATAAATATTTTCTCTATCGTTCCTGCACCCAATTCAGCATTGATAGCTTCCAGCAGCATAAACCGACGATAAAACATTTCATTTTTTAAGGGTGCATTGTCAAAAGTCACATACAATGTTTTATTCAGCAATTTTATTTCGGAAGTATGTTTGGCTATCAGTGGCCCAGTTATTTTCTCCCATGCCTGAACCAGCTTAATCTCGGTAATTTTGGCGGTTAACCTGTATTTTTTAAACATGGCATCAATAACCGCCGAAATGTTATTATCCTTTTTATCCATGTGCCAGTTTGCTTTTTCTGTAACCGTATGCAAAATAAACCAATAACCCAATTCCAAACCAGGAGAAAAACCAAAACCAATTATTTGCCGACATTCCGGTAAGCAAATATCCGCATGCGGCAAGGCCCAGCAATGGAATTAGATTCCAGTTTTTCATGATACCCAGCACAGCTAATAGTAACATCAATGACCAATAAATCAGCAGTCCTATATCATGAAACTGACTAAAAAAATATTTTTCGGAAAAAACATAGATGCAAACCTGAACAGCCAACAAAATGATGGGTAGAAAAACCGGCTTAAAATAGGGCAAATAAAAGGCCCCTTTTTCTTTCTTTCGGGCCGGCAAGAGCAATACACCGCCGCAAACCAACACAAATGCAAACAGGGTTCCGATGCTGGTAAAATCAAGCACAAATTTTTCATCTGTGAAAAGAATAGGAATACCCACTACCAAACCTGTAACAATGGTACTAAAACCCGGTGTTTTATACTTTGGGTGCACTTCAGAAAACTTTTTTGGCAATAATCCATCCCTACTCATGCTCATCCAAATTCTGGGCTGCCCCATCTGAAAAACCAGCAATACGCTGGCCATGGCTACTACCGCACTGATACTGACAACATACTCCAGCCAAACAATGCCCTTGTAAGCCAATGCGGTGGCAAGCGGATCGTCTACACCCAGCAATTTGTATGGCACCATGCCCGTAAGCACTAAAGAAATCAAAATGTATAAAACGGTGCAAATCAGCAGGGAATAAAACATGCCTTTGGGCAGATTACGCTGTGGGTCTTTGGTTTCTTCTGCCATGGTACTAACGGCATCAAAACCAATAAATGTAAAGAAAACGGCAGAAACACCTGCCATTACCCCGCCAAATCCTTCAGGCAGAAATGGCTTAAAATTGGCAGTATCGACATGAAAAAAACCAACCCCAATAATCAACACGATAACAACCAACTTGATAATGACCATGATATTGGATGCATTGCGGCTTTCTTTAATGCCGGTGAAAACAAGCCAGGTAATAACAAGATTGATGGCCAATGCCGGTAAATCAAAAATAATCCGGAGCCCCATGAATACGGGCGCCTGATTCCATGCTGTGATTTCGCGGGCATGTATGTCGACATTCCCGGCTGCAACTGCTGCAGAACAGGAGGCATAATCGGTGGAAAGCCAAGCCGGAATATGTACACCCAGATTTTCCATCAAATGGGTAAAATACCCAGACCAGCTGAATGCTACGTAGATATTACCAATGCTATATTCCATCAGCAGGGCCCAGCCAATAATCCAGGCAAAAAGCTCACCAAAAGACGCGTATGCATAGGTATAAGCACTGCCGGCTACCGGTATTCGGGAAGAAAATTCAGCATAACAAAGAGCCGCAAAACCACAGGCAATGGCACAAAGTATAAACAGAAATATAACACCGGGTCCGCCTGATGCACACGCCTGTCCCACAGAACTAAAAATACCACCGCCAATGATGGCTGCAATTCCCAGCATGGTTAAATCGCGTACTCCAAGAACTCGGTGCAGTGCATGTCCTTCTTCCTGCGAAAAATTCCGCTTGGTACGTCGTATGTTATTCCAAAAACCCTGACTCATCGCTACTGCGATATTACCCCTAAATTCTCGGTATTTCGATTTTGAAAAATGATTTTTTTTTCGTAAATTCGCTATGTAGTGCGCAAATTAGCTGTTTGGTTTCTTGTTGGTCTGATTCTGCTAAGCAGCGGAAGTATGCAACTGATGCTACATAGTTGTCCGGGTAGCGGCATTTTCCTATTCCAGGATTGCGGCATGCACGAATCGGGAAGCGACACCCAACTGCCCGATTGCTGCAAAAAGAAAAATCCTGATCCTTCCCCTAAAAACTCCTGTGGCAATTGCGAGGACTTTTTTGTTTTCAGCATCACCCCAAAATTTGGACAAATTTTAGAAACTGAAACTGCCACACCACCGGTTTACACCCTTTTTCAAACCACCACACAGTTATGTGATCCCTCCTTGGCGAGGTCATCAGGCTGCTTGAGGGTTCAGCGAGAATTACCTCCTAAACTCAAAGGGAAACTGGTATTACATTGTACCTGGCAGATTTAAAAATTTCATTCTTTATCCGTTATATCCCTTCATGGGATTGAAAATGTATTGTACCCCACCAAACACAAAGAATGAAAAACAATGAAAAATCTTATCATCATCACCTTGGCTGCCTTGGCAATGTCCTTTGGCAAGCCCCCAAAATACGAAACTGTAACCTTCTCAGTAGAAGGCACCTGCTCTATGTGCAAGAATCGCATAGAAGAAGCGCTGGACAAACGCGGTATACGAAAAGCCATTTATAATCCTGAAGATAAAACCCTTACCGTAACCTACAACCCCAAAAAACTTGAAGAAATACAGCTCCACAATCTGGTGGCCATAGCCGGTCACGACACAGAGCTGGTAAAAGCCACCAATGCGGCCTATATGGCATTGCCCGATTGCTGCAGATACAGAGAGGGGGCTACATGCGACGACTAAGTGGATTGTTTTTCACTTTCGCCATGCTCAGTGCAACCCCATTACTCGCCCAAAAAGATACTACTGTTCCCAAAAACCAGGTAGAAATCACCGGTGACAAAAAAGGGGTTATTAGCGGCAAAGGCATTCAGAAATCGGAAATTCTCACTGAAAATGAGTTTAAAAAAGCTGCCTGCTGCACGCTGAGTGAAAGTTTTGAAACCACCAATACCCTGGAAGTGAGCAATGCAGATGGGGTTAGTGGAATACGGCAAATTGAAATGTTGGGACTGGCCGGAAAATATGTGCAAATGAGCCAGTCAAACATGCCCACGGTTCGGGGCTTATCTATACTCACCGGGCTTAGTCATATTCCTGGACCTATGGTATCTGCGGTGCATCTTGCCAAAGGCACAGGCAGCGTTTCAGAGGGTTTTGAGGGATTGACCGGCGGGATTAATTACGCGCTTAAACATGAACCAACCGAGCCCAGATTATTCCTGAATGCGTATATCAACAATCAATGGCGGGGCGAGGTAAATACCATCATCAAGCAGCGAATCAACCACAGAACCTTCAGCCATAGCTTCCTGCATTATGGCGGACAGTGGAAAACCATGGATTTTGGTGGTGACGGCTTCACCGACATGCCCCTCTCCAATCGCATTTTTCTGGGTAATCAAATTTCCAGGTATAACGACAAAAATGAGTGGCTAATTGGTTTTACCCATGTGAATGATGAAAGAAAAGGCGGCGACCTGCATTATTTCATGCATGAAGAGCCAAAAGCAAACGTATTCCACTTTACCATGAAGGAAGTAAAAACAGATGTCTGGGCTAAGTTTGGTATCTTTTTAAACAAAGATGCAAGCCGAAGTATTGGTCAGATATTGCATTTCAATCAACAGAATACTCAGGCACTACTCAACAATCTTCGTGACCGAAGATACGAGGGGCAGCAAAAGAGTGTGTATTACAGCGCAACCTATGCATCCCCGGATAAAAATCCCATCAGTACAAGAAGTGGTATAAGCATTGCCATTGATAACGTTTCTGAATCCCTCAAAGATTCTGGAGAAAACCTGTTTAATCCATTCAGGAATGAACAGAACTGGGGAGCTTTTTCAGAATGGGTGTTTAAGGCAGGGCATAGCAGCCTGGTACTGGGAGTCAGATCCGATTATAACAACTTGTATGGATGGCTTATTACGCCCAGAATCCATGCCAAATGGGAGATCGATGAAGCGGGTAAAATGTTGCATTTTCAAATGGGCAGGGGGGTAAGAACTCCCTGGGTTTTGGCAGAACATTTACCATTGTTTATCAGCAACCGTAATATCAGCATTAAAAACTATAATAATCCCGGCGCCTATGGACAACTGCGGGAGGATGCAATCAACACCGGTGTAAGTCTCACACTGCCATTTACCCTGTTTGGCTATCCGGCCAAATTCATCGCTGATGCATTCCACACCCGATTCCTTCATCTGGTGGCCGCTGACCGGGACCAAAATCCGGAATTACTGATTATTGGGAAAATTGACCAAAGCCGCTACAATGCCGTACAAACCGATTTACAACTACAACCCCACAGAAGGGTAGAATTGCGGATGAGCTACCGTTTCATTGAAAACATGTTGTTGCTGGGTGGTAGCATGAGGCAGCAACCTTTATTATCCAAACACCGGTTTGTGGGTGTATTGAGCATGAAAAATCGAAAAAAATGGTACCTGGACGCCATCGTGCAATGGAATAGCCCAAAACGGCTGCCCATAACCTTAAATCTTCCCGAGAAGGAACGCATGCCCGCTTGGAGCCCCGCATACACCATAGTGAATTTGCAATTGAGGAAAGATTTTGGCAAGAAATGGGAATGGTACGCCGGAGGTGAAAATTTGTTGAACGTTGTGCAAAAAAATCCGGTGCTTTCAGCTTCTAATCCTCAGCAAAACTGGTTTGATGCAGCGTACGCATGGGGGCCGGTAAATGGCATTAATGCCTACATGGGCTTTCGGTTGAAAATAAAGTAACGGGGTTACTCGAGGTTTTTTAGGATTTTTTCGCTTTGGATGGTTTTACCATAAATAAAATGGTCTATCCATTGTCTTACCAGTTCTGAAAGATATTCTTCAATGATAACCCGAAAACGCTCTTTGTTCTTTTCAGACAAAGCATTGGCGCCCGCGATGTTGCTAATCTCCGTACGACTGTAAATACCTTGATGAAAGTATATGCTGGCCATAGCCAAATCCTCGCCGCTACGTGCATAAAAATGAATGGGATTTTTATCTGTTGGGTTCAATCCTACTTCAATGCCCCTGTATTCAAGTAATTTAATCTGGGATATTTTAACAACCGTTTCCGTTGTATCCATGTTGCTGTTCAATAATCAATACCGTATCAAAGGTAATAAATTATTTAAACAAAAAGTGATGTTTGTATATTATTTTTTAAACAAAACAGGAATAGCGTCAGATATTTCACGATATAAATGCTGCATATCCGGGTCGTTTTTCAGCATTTCCACCTGCATGGCAAGGGTTTCTGCATCATGCCGTATTGCAGGACCGGTTTGTGCATCTTTAATACCCGCAGACCGCAGCTTTTGAACAGTTTGTGTAATGATTGGCAATAATAATTCAGGGTTCATTCCCTTGTTTTCAAGCACCGTGGACGCGAACATAAACATGGCATTGCTAAAATTATTGGCAATCACTGCTGCCAGATGGGCATTTTGGCGCTGTTCCTGCAAACAAACCTGGGGAATACTACCCATATTTTCAAATAATGAATGGAGAAAGTGCTGTACTTCAATAAGGGGTGATTCAATGAAAACAGGAACATCCGTCCAAACCGAAGGGACCTGCGCAGAAAATGTTTGCATAGGCCAGCAAACGGCATCGCAATGGGCGTGAAGTGGCTGCATTCCACTGCAATGAACCACCATTGAAAATCGCTGCTTTAATGAGGCTGCAGCCGATGCGATAAATCGATCGGGAATACATAAAAATACGCCTGCCTCCTGATCTGCAAATTCTGTAAATGAATAAACAGGATGAAATAATTGCTTATCGGTATTAGTACTCAGCCATCCTGCAAAAATCACATCGGTTTTGCGCTGCAGCACTTCGCTGAGGGCTGTACCCATATTTCCGGTACCTGCAATATACCACTTATGAGGCAGCATTTTGTTTTATACGGTATGCTACTGCCATGCCAAAGCCCAACACCATTATGATGGTTCCCGCCCATACAAGGTTTATCCAGGGGAATTCAATGGCTTTGATTACGATATAGTTTTTCTGTGGACTTCTCTCCCCTGTTTTGATTAGGAACCTTACCTGATCGGCAGACTGACCGGGTTCAGGGATTTCAATATTAACAATGTCAGCCAATACACCCAATTCAGAGCTCAGCGAAGGAATGGAGGAGAAATCATTCCGGCTCAAGTCAACCACAAATTTAGGATTTAGCACTGCACTGTCCTGCAAGCGGGTTGCTGTCATTCTCAGTTCCACCCCGGCGGCACCATCTTCACTATTAAATCTTTTTACACTGTCAATTCTGAGTTTCACTTTACCGGAAGCAGTAAGAAATATTTCTCCTGGGGCTGCTATCGATTCTTTGAAATCGCTGAACGGCTCCTTTTTTTCAAGACTGCTTTCATAATTGACATGGGTAAAAATATCACGGTGAATGAAATGTCGGGTACTTGGTTCGGCCAGCAAACCCATTTTGGGGTTATTCTGGGTTTTGGGCAATAGGGTGAAGCTATCTGCCAGGGTTCCGTCCGTATTGGTTTTGAAGAAAAATACCTTATAAAATTTATCGATACTGTCATTGCCTTTGCCTTGCAAAACAGATTGATAAACAGCCATAAACTCACCCATTTTAACCGGTTCATTCTGGTACAGAATCACATTTTCCCTGTTGAATTTCACGGCCTTTTCATCCACTTTACCGTCCTTGTTGAGTTCTGATGCAAAGCGAATGCCTTCCGATGAGGTAAGTATCTTTTGATTGACAGAAGAAACCAGCACTCCCACTAGCAGCACGCCAAATCCTGCATGTGCCACACTTCCGCCCCAGGCAAGCCATTGCAGTTTTCTCTGTTGTCTGAGATACAATACATTGGCAATGAACAGCATCACACCAAACAGCAGAAAAATTAGATACTTGGGCTCTTTAATCCCAAAATTAAGATTAACCAAAAGGGTGAGAACCAGACTGACAACAACCACCTGCAAAAGCTGCTTTTTTAGCACTTTTGGATCCGTATCACGCCAACGAAAGTACTGCCCGATGGACATTAGCAACATCACCGGCATCGCCAGCCAAAGCTGAAACGCATTATACTCTTCGGGCTTTGCGGGGGCCTTGTTAAAGCCAAATAATTTATTGAAAACGGGAATGGATGTAGCAGAAAACACCTGCACCAAAGACAAAATGAGAAACATGGCACCTATAAACATCCAAAGTTCACGGCTGAGCCATCGCTCATCGTCCTGTTCAGTGCGGGTTCTGGAGTATAATGTATAAATAAACAGGCCAAAAACTCCGGCAAACACAATCACACCGGTCCATTTCATTACCGAGGTCAGTTGCGCCTGTTGGTTCTTGCCCCCGAATAAGGTTAACAAACTGAAAACCAAAACCAGCAGTATAAAGCCACCAATAACAGACCATTGCCAACGGGATTTCTGCAATGCAGACAGCACACTCAGTAACATGATGGACAGAAGTAGAATAAGGAGCTGCCCACTGAGCCCTAAATCCGTAAACGAATGCACGCTAGCTTCACCCAAAATGCCGCTGCGAGTGAGAAATGTGGCATATAATACCAGCCAGAAACTTAATTGCACCAGCAAATGAGCAGTAAATAAATGGCGGCCTGTGCTTTTAGAAATGAGCAGCATGTGAGATGCCGATGCCATAATTAACCACGGCATTAAACTGGCATTTTCCACAGGATCCCAGGCCCAGTAACCGCCGAAAGATAAACTTTCGTAGGCCCAGAATCCACCCATGATGATACCGGCCCCTAGGATTCCCACACATACCAGACTCCAGGTGATAGCGGGGTTTATCCAGCCACGGTCATTATTTTTCCATAATCCGGCGATGCTGTAGGCAAAGGGGACCATAGCAGTAGCAAAGCCCAGAAACAGGGTAGGCGGATGAATTACCATCCAATAATTTTGAAGCAATTGGTTAAGGCCATTACCGTCTTTAAAAACCTGTAGGTAATTGGCAGGTCCGCCCACAGTTCCCATCACAGGAATCTGGAGAAAATCCGGTCGCTGTTCTCTTAATAAATCAAATGGACTGCTGCCAATATGAATCGCCCAGTCTGCCGTTCCCTGTCCCAGGCCCAACAGCATGGTACTGAGACCCAGTTGTATAAAGGAAATAACCGCCATGACCGGGGCTTCCCATTGTCCGGCTTTTCGGGTAAGTATTAAGCCCAGTGCTGCATTCCAGAACATCCACAGCAAAAAACTCCCCTCCTGTCCTTCCCAAAAACAGGATATCATGTAATAAACCGGCAATGCATTGCTGCTGTGCCGCCAGGCGTAGTAATACTCATACCGGTGCTTGAAAATAATCCAGAAAAGAATGCTAAAAATGGCAAGTACGGAAAATGACTGAAGGTAAAATAAACGTCTACCCAGCAAGCGATGCTGATCCAGGTCTTTGTTGGCAGACCTAAAATAATACCACGCTGCACCCAGTGAGGAAACGGTGCAAAGTACTATAAAGAACTGGCCCAGGTTGCCCGGCCAAAGCATTTCTCCATTGAATTGAATTTGATTCACGGTTTATTGATTGTTAACCGGCTCTTCGTTATACTTACTGGGGCATTTGCTGAGTATGGAGTTTGCCCTGAAATACTCCGCCTCCTGATAACCAATCAGCACCATCTTTTGGCTTCTCTCCATATCCTGGGGCTTGGGTTTTCCATAGATCACTTTCATTTCTTTGCCCAAGCTGTCAACCGCCCAAAATTCCAGATAGTTGGGATCTTTTTGGGGATTATACAAAATGGGCTTTTGCTTATTCAACGTGCAAACCACATGATACTCTTTACCGGGATTTTCTTTCGCCAGTTCTTGTGCATCTTTGAAGGCAATGTATTGGGTTGAATTACCATATAGACTCACAATAGCACCAATACCTACTGCGGCCATGATTAACAAAATAATGTGCAGCGGTTTCATGATAATTTTTCCTTTTCTCTCTCCAGCCGAGTGATTTTCTTATCGAGGTATATTAAATAACCCACCACACCTGCAAATATGATGATCAGCACAACAGCCACCACATTAAATTTTGCATTTCCGCGCATGGGGTTATTGTCTGCCAGCAAGGGACTTGCCATGCTCATCAAAAACAACATTATCATTTGGATAATTGATTTTTTTTTCATATCTTAGTGTGAATAATTCCTTAATTTATTGGACCTGTAAAGCAACGATGCCAGCCAAAGGCAAAGCAAAATCCAGCCCAGTACGGCCGGATAAAAAAACAGTCGCATGGTATTGTCCAGGTCATATTGATTGAAACCTACCGTTCCGCCTGCCCCCGGGTGAAGACTGTCACCACTGAGTTTGGGCATAATTACAATCAGTGCTATGAAAATAGGAAATACAAACAGGTTGTATACAGCGCTGATACGGGCCTTTTGGTAATCGTCAGCAATGCCTGACCGCAGCAAAAGGTAAGCTCCATACATGAGCATGCCAATAGCAACACCATTTAACTTGGGATCTCGGGGCCACCAGCTGTCCCAGGTGACGCTGGCCCAAACGGAACCGGTAGCACAACCCAGAAAACCGACCAGAATGGCCACCCTGATGAGGGCATCGCTTCTCATGTCAAACAGCAGATTGGGATTGATAAGATATTTTATAGAATACACCGCGGCAACCAACAATAGAAAAATCATGCTAAACCACATGGGAACGTGGTAAAACAGGTTGCGTATACTCTCATTCAAAATGGGCCTGTTGGGAAATGTAATGGCGGTTGTTTGTACCTCTTCCGTTCCCACCATTACCGCATTGCTGCTACCAGTGTCGGATGCTGAGCGGGTAATAGAAACTGCAGATGGGAATGCCATCCACTGTCCGTTTGCCAATACATATAAATTGCTCATTCCTTCCGGTCCATTTTTGCCAAGCTTTGGATTAAATACTGCTGTCAATACGCCTGTATCGTAGGAAATTTCAGAGGCAAGAAATCCGTATTTGCCACCCAGCAATGCCTTTTCAGGTTTAAATGCTTCACCGGGATTATAGATATCTATGCGCAATATTGTGGTTGTATCAGAAGCAATATTCAGTTTGTCTACCCCGGTAATACCTGTTTTAAGGGGCACCAGCAATCCGCCTGCCAGTACCGCCAGCAATAGGATAACGGATGCTATTTTCCACCAATGTTTCATCATAGGATTACATTTTCCCCTTTCTGCGTTTGATTTCAGTTTCAATCAACGACAGTTCTCGCCCCATTTGTCCGGCAACACTGCTGTTTTCGCGCGCTCTGCGGGTTAAGTAGGGTATCACCGATTTAACCGGACCATAAGGAACATACTTACATACATTGTAACCGGCGTGACTAAGATTGTAGGAAATATGATCACTCATCCCCAGCAGTTGACTAAACCATACCCTTTCATCACTTGTGTTAAGCTGCTTTTCTTCCATGAGTTCCATCAGATAGCGACTGCTGTTTTCGTTGTGGGTTCCTGCACAAATGCTCACTTTTTCGATGTGATGAATGCAGTGTTTCAAAGCTTCATTGTAATCCCTGTCTGACGCTTCTTTGTTGGGTTGAATAGGATCAATGTAGTCCATTTCCAGGGCTCTTTTCCGCTCTTTTTCCATGTACGCACCTCGCACCAGCTTAAAGCCCAGATACCATGTAGCATCTACAATTTGCGCTTTTAGATATTCCAACCGATCGTGCCTATATAGCTGAATGGTATTAAAAACAATGGCTTGCCGGGTATTATAACGACGTGCTGCATCTTCGGCGAGGCGGTCAATAGCATCCTGAATCCAACTTTCTTCCGCATCCACAAAAATCCGAACTTGTTTTTCCTCGGCATGGGCACAAATTTTATGAAAGCGGGCTATCCCTCGCTGCCAGGCCGCTTCTTCTTCCTGAGACAACCCCTGTGAACTGCTCTTCTTTTCAAGCAAATTCATTGAAATAATGCCGGTAGTCTTAAATACCGAAAAAGGGATATTGGTATTATCTGCAGCAGCATCAATGGTTTTAATGATTTCGGCGCAGGTAGCATCAAAATTATCTTCACTATCTTCTCCTTCCACCGAATAATCCAGTATGGTTCCAATATTCGATTGGGCCAGCCTGTGAATGGTTTTCGCGCAGGTTTCAATATCCTCTCCACCACAGAACTGCTCAAAAATGGTTTTTTTTATCAAATTCTTAAAACCAAGACTTATGGCTACGTTGGCCAAAGGAGGTCCCAACGTCAGCAAAGCCGGAAAATTAAAACTCCTGAAAAGCAGTCGGGCTTTACTCAAACCCGCATCTGAGATGTGCGAGAATGCAACTTCGGTATTGGAAAACTCAACCCGTGAATTTTGCATATTCATTCTACCTGCAAAGGAACAAAAGAAACCCTAAGGTTTATGCACAAAATGAGCAGAAAATAGCTAAAAATGGCATTAAGGCAGACGAAGGGATAATTTTTCGATAACCTCTTTCCACTGCGGATTCTTGGACAACATGTATTCCAGCTTTTCCTTTTCGGTATACGGCTTTCTTTCTGTGATTTCCGCAACCCCTTTTTCGATGAGCAGTGACTGTATTTGTCCGTTTGTTTTTTGAGAAATGAAACGCACAAAATCTATACGAATGTCTTCTATAGCGTCCTGTTGCGCGGCTGATGCCACTTTAACCACAACTTCGTTTTCCTGCAGTTCAGGCGTCAACGCTTTCATGAGACTGGAGGCGCGCACCCCTGCGGTTTGGCTAAAGTCAATCCAGTGTTGTTTTAACTGTGCTTCATCAATGTGCTTATCTTCAGACACTCGCAACAACTCTACAGGCGGCTCCTCATAAGCTATCTCGGATTGCGTGGGCTCTGCTGACTTGCCTTTTTCTGCTTTAAGGGTAAGGTTTCTATCCTCTTGCTTCTTTTGTTTGAACGCCTCAAAACCGGTAAGTTGAATGCGTGATTCCTGAACGGTTGTTACCAGCTTTTCAACAGAGTCTGGTTGCTTGACCGGAGCCTGATCGTTTGATTTTACGGGTTGCTCAGCTCTTTTTTTTTTAACTCCTCCAGCGTGGCAACATGAGCGATAAACGATTTCAGATTGGCCAGCTTCATGAGGGTTAACTCCAGGAGCAAACGGGGATGACGGCTTATTTTGTATTTTTCGTCACACTCATTCAGCAGATTCAATCCGTTTAAAATGAGCGAAAAGCCCATAGCAGAAGCTTGCTCTGAATATTTTTGTCTGAAATTATCAGACATATCCAACAAAGACGCAGTTCTGCTGTCTTTGCAAACGGCTAAATTCCTAAAATGAGCGGTCAATCCAGCAATAAAGACAGACCCGTCAAATCCTCGCCTGATGATGCTATCCAAGGTAAGGATGCAGCTTCCCGCATCGCCCTTAAGTACAGATTCAGTGATATCAAAATAGGTATCTGCATCCAGCTCATTCAGGATTTCAATGGCTTTGGAATAGGTTAACCCGCCATCGCTGTAACTCACCAACTGATCGAAAATAGAAAGGGCGTCACGTAGACCGCCGTCTGCCTTTCTGGCTATGAGGTGCAGGGCGTCTTCCTCGGCTGAAACTCCCTCTTTCTCTGCAATTTGCCTGAGATGATCCACCATATCCCTAACCTCGATACGGTTAAAGTTGAATACCTGGCAACGGCTGAGAATGGTGGGAAGAATCTTGTGTTTTTCGGTGGTGGCAAGAATAAAAATGGCGTATGAAGGCGGTTCTTCCAGGGTTTTTAGAAATGCATTAAATGCAGAGGGAGACAACATATGCACCTCATCAATGATGTACACTTTATACTTGCCGACCTGTGGGGGAATCCTTACCTGTTCCAGCAAATTTCGTATATCATCAACAGAATTATTGCTGGCTGCATCCAATTCGAAAATATTGAAGGCAAAATCCTGCTTCGGATCTACTTCTCCGTCTTTACTGTTAATTACCTTGGCTAGAATTCTGGCGCAGGTGGTTTTTCCCACCCCCCTAGGACCTGTAAACAAAAATGCCTGAGCCAGTTTATTGCTCTCGATTTCACGCATCAGGGTATCGGCAACATGCTTCTGCCCCACCACCGCTTCAAAATGCGTGGGGCGGTATTTGCGTGCCGATACGATGTATTGCTCCATGAAACGTTTGCAAAATAAAAACGAAGTGTGCAGGTTGCCAAAGTTTGTGCATAAGTGATGAAAATTAATTTATTTCTACCAAAATTCGACCAATAATAGTGTTCTTATGCCGCCAACATCGAAAACCTTTCGCATATTTGTGACCACAAATTTTTGATGCGTTCATTTTTAATAGGATTCCTACTCATATTCAGTCAGTGGGCAAGTGCACAAGATACGGGCGCAGACAGCGAAATACGGGTATCCGGCAGAATACAAAACAGACAAGGTAAGCCGGTTTTCCCATGTTTTATCAGATTCAAGGGCTTGGGTAATGACTCTTCCGTATTTCGCACCCGCACTGATTCTATCGGTTTTTTTCGTTTAAAACTTACCAAACCCGGAAAGTATCAAGTCACTGCCACTTCAGAAGGGTATAAAACATACCGGGCTGATTTTTCATTCATGGATATTACAGAATCCTATGATCTAAGAATTTTGTATCTTATTGAGGCCGACAGCGGTAAAATGAAGGAGATTTTGATAGTGAAAGATGCGGCTGCCGTGAAACTCAAAGGTGATACGACAGAGTTTTCAGCCTCTTCCTATAAAGCAAACCCCGATGCTACTGCAGAAGATTTAGTAAACAAAATGCCCGGGATAACCAGCAGCAACGGCCAAATACAGGCACAGGGAGAAAACGTAAAGCAGGTTTTGGTGGATGGCCGACCTTTTTTTGGTGATGATCCCAACACCGTATTAAGAAACCTACCGGCAGAAGTCATTGACAAGATTCAAGTATTCGACAGAAAAAGCGACCAGGCACAGGCAACCGGATTTGATGACGGTAACACCTCAAAAACACTCAATATCATTACCAGACAACAGTTTCGGAATGGCACCTTTGGCAGGGCTTCCGGCGGTTACGGCACCGACGACCGCTACAAATTTTCCGGAAACCTCAATAAATTCAAAGGCGCAGAAAGAATTACCGTACTCGGCTCATTAAACAACACCAACGATCAAAACTTCAGTTCCGAAGACCTGATGGGCGTGATGTCGGGTAGCGGCGGCGGAGGAATGCGCGGGATGATGGGTTCCGGAATGCGCAGATCCGGTGGAAGAAATTACGGTCCGTCTTCCCCCAGCGATAATTTTACGGTTGACCAGCGCAACGGCATTACCCAAACGATGTCGTTTGGCCTGAATTACAGCAACAAATGGAAAAAATCAGAGCTGAGTCTATCCTATTTTGGGAATGCCACCCAGAATGAAAATGTATCAGGTACAAAAAGATACTATGTAACCGGAACCGAAAACGGCTTGTTTTACAGGGAAAACAGTCTCAATATCACAAACAACGCCAATCACCGACTTAATGCCAGGTGGGAATGGAAAACGGATACCCTCCACAGTTTGATTGTAACGCCAAAAGTTAGCTTGCAAATCAACAAGCCGGATTTCACGGTAAGCGGCAGCAATTCCATTGGTAATGCAGAGATCAACAGCACCGGCAACTACTATATGGCTGACCTAACCGGATACAACGCCAGCTTAGGATTGCAATACAATGTCAGGTATAAAAAACGCGGTCGCTCTCTTACGCTGAATGCCACGCCCGGCTTGAACGGCAATGAAGGTTACAGCCGTTGGTACACCAGCACCGTTCAAAAACAGGACACCACACCTACTATTCAAAACAATGTAAAAGCCGACCAGAACAGAAATTCTTTAACAGGAAACGGAAGTATCACCTACACGGAACCATCGGGAAAAAACGCCATGTGGAGTTTTTCGCTGAACGGCAGCATGAATAACACCCGGAGCGATAAATTCACCAACGCCTGGGACACACAAAGACTGGAATTTACGCTACCTGACACCCTATTATCCAATGCATTTAAAAGTCTTTACAGCAATGCAAGTGCGGGTATTGCTTACCGCTGGCAAAGAAAAAAATGGAGCTGGAATATCAGCGTGAATGCACAACAGGCCTGGTTAAACAACGACCAAACATTTCCATTTACCAATACCATTTCCCGTCCATTCCGCAATATCCTGCCCGGCGGCATGCTCATGTTTAAACCCAATGAAAAGGAGGGTTTGCGGGTTTTCTACAGAAGTTCAACCAATGCGCCTTCAATTGACCAGTTACAGCAGGTGGCCAATAACAGCAATCCGCTTAATATCAGTATCGGAAACAGTTCTTTGAAACAGGATTTCCAACATGCCCTGTTCAGCCGTTATTCATGGGTGAATGTAAAAAAAGGATCTTCGGTTTTTCTCATGATTGCAGGTTCATTGACGCAAGATTACATCGGCAACACCACCACCATCGCTTTTAGAGATACATTGATAGAAGAAAGTAACATTTTGCTGAGAAGAGGGGCTCAGCTGATAAGACCGGAAAATATGAATGGAAACCGCTCTTTCAGGACATTTGCAAACTACAGTATGCCATTGAAAAAAATTAAATGCAACCTGAATCTGAATGCAGGCGCTACCCTTAGCCGAATCCCCGGAAAAGTAAACAATCAGCTCAATTATTCACAAAATCTAACCCCTAGTGTGGGGGTTGTTATCAGCAGCAATATTTCAGAGAAAGTTGATTTTACCCTGTCATCCAATACCTCAGTTACTGATGTTTCAAATTCACTGCAAACCACGCTCAACAGTCGTTTCACCAATCAAAACAGTCGTTTTCGCATACAAGCACAGCCCTGGAAAGGCCTAGTGATACAAACCGATATCAACCATCAGGTATTCAAAGGTATTAGCGGTGGTTTCAACAACAATTTTCTGTTATGGAACGCCGGTGTTGGATACAAATTCTTAAAAAAGCGTGCCGCAGAGCTTAGATTGACAGCTTTTGATATGCTGAAGCAGAACAACAGTTTGAGTAGAAATATAACCGAAACTTACTATGAGGATGTGCAGACCAACGTATTGCAACGCTTCTACATGCTAACCTTTACCTATAACTTAAGGGCGTTCAAAATGCCGGAAGGAAAAGCACCACAAAGCATGTGGAAGCATCCTCATTAAAATCAGGACAGAGACTGATACAGTGTACTAAGCTGACCTGCTATCTTTTCCGGGTGAATTTTCTCTAACAATAATTTGCGTCCCTCCTCCATCACTATTTGGTATTCGGTTGAAAGCCCTTCCAGCATTACTGCAGCCATTTCATTGGTATCATTGGGATTAAAATATCGTGCAGCACTGCCTGCAATTTCTTTAAAAACAGCAATGGATGAAACGGCCATAGGTCGTCCGCACACAGCGGCCTCTGCCAACGGTATTCCAAACCCCTCAAAAAAACTGCAGTTAATCACCAGGGAAGCACCTTTGGTCAAAGAATGCAGGGTATTAAAGTCGCAATCTGTGTAAAAATGCACCCTATCATCCAATTTTTCCTGCTCAACGAATGAACGGCATTTTTCCAGCGTTTCACCTGCAGCACCGGCAAGTACCAGGTGCATATCGGTTTGTTTTTGAATTTTTGCAAATGCATCAATCAAGCTCCCATGATTTTTGCGATGGGAAAAACTACTCACATAGAGCATGTAGGGCACTGAAACCGGCGACGGTGCAGGATTTTCATACCAAACGGAATCCACCGGCTGATAAATTACTTGCATTCGTGCATCGTTCACCTTACAAAATCGTGAGATATCATCGGCTGAAGTTTGACTCGCTGCAATAATTATGTCTGCATAACGGGTGGCATAACTGGTTTTTACATTGTAAATCAAGCGATCTGCTGCCTTGTAGTAGTATGGAAACCTTTTAAAAATCAAATCATGGATGGTTACAACCGTGCCAATACCCGTTCCGGCAAGTCCCACAGGTATTTCGTTGCTAAGGCCATGGTAAACCTGAATTCCATTTCTAATTAAATCATTTTTAATCCCCAGCATACGCCATAGGGAACCCTTGTTTCGGGATTCCGCAATATGAAGACCTGAAGGCAGGATTTCACCTTCCCTGCCGGGTGCAAATAATACATACTGATGTTCGGGTGCATATTTCAGCAAAGCATCCACCACACTCCGACTGTAGTTACCCAGCCCCGTGGCATTGTAAAAGTACCTCTTTGCATCAAACCCGATTTTCATCAAACGGCTACATTAAAATCACGCAGCGCATCATTCAACGATGTCTTTGTATCGGTGCTTTGTTTGCGCTCCCCGATAATCAATGCACAAGGTACATAAAAATCACCTCCGGCAAAGGTTTTTTTCATAGAACCCGGAATCACCACACTGCGCGGTGGTATGTAGCCCCTAGGCAATTCTTTACCCGTTTCGGCATCCATAATCTTGGTGCTCATGGTTAACGTTAAGCCCGCGCCAAGAACGGCCTGCGTTCCAACTCTGACGCCTTCCACTACAATGCAACGAGAACCAATAAAACAATCATCTTCTATAATAACAGGAGCAGCCTGCACGGGTTCCAATACGCCTCCAATGCCAACGCCACCGCTTAAGTGCACATTTTTACCTATCTGGGCACAACTGCCAACTGTTGCCCATGTATCTACCATGGTTCCGGAATCTACATACGCACCAATATTGACATAAGAAGGCATCATGATTACCCCTGGAGCTAGAAAAGCCCCGTATCGGGCTACGGCATGCGGTACTACCCGAATACCAAGAGCAGCATAGTCTGTTTTTAATTTCATTTTGTCATGAAATTCCATGGGGCCTGCCTGTAGGGTTTCCATGGTGCGGGTTGGGAAATATAAAATTACGGCTTTCTTTATCCAATCGTTTATTTGCCAGTGTCCCTCTGCTTTGGGCTCTGCAACCCTTAACCTCCCTTTATCCAAATCTTCTATGACCGATTCAATGGCTTTCACATACTGCTCATCTTGCAATAAACTGCGGTTTTCCCAGGCCTCTTCAATTAATTTCTGTGTATTTTGCATGTAAATAAATTCGGCCGCAAATTTGCAACCATATTTGCGAAGTACAAAGTTAACCATGCGAAAACTACTCTTGCTCCTCTTTACCCTCGTGTTATTTTACACCCGGCTTCAATCCCAGCAACAATCTTTAACGATTGAAGATTGTTTTAATCCCAAATATTCCCCGATGGGATTGCGTGGTGTACAATGGATACCTAATACCAACAGGTTTACTCAGATTAAAGGGAATGCGCTACTGTCTACCGATCCTAATAACCTGCAGAGTGATACTTTATTTACTTTGGGAGCCTTATCATCACTGGTTTCGGCTGAAGGTGGTGAATTGAAATTTTTTCCGGTGCTGAACTGGAAAACTGAAAATGAGTGTTGGTTTGTCAATAAGGGCAAATTATTTGTGTATAATACCACAGATAAAACCCTCATTGCAAAGCGAAAATTTAACGAACAATTCGAGGCCATAGAGATTTCCGAAAGCACATTAAATACTGCCATAATTGAAAAAAATAATCTTACCATTGTAACGGCAAGTGGCCCACGGAGAATTACCGAAGATGGAGGAAACGGCATCGTTTACGGACAAGCAGTACACCGAAATGAATTTGGCATTAACAAAGGATTATTCTGGAACAACGATGGACAGAAACTGGCCTATTACCGCATGGATGAAACAAGGGTAACCCAATACCCATTAACCAACATCGCAAACGGTCCCGCTACCAATTCTTACATACGCTACCCTATGGCAGGAGACAGCAGTCACACTGTAAAAATTGGCGTATACAACTGCCTGACAGAAGAAACCATCTATCTTAAAACCGAAGGCCCCTATGATCAGTATCTGACCAATATTGCATGGAGCCCCGATGGTCAATTTATTTACGTGGCATGGGTTAATCGGGAACAAAACCATATGCAGCTGCGCAAATACAGGACCAGCGACGGAAATCTGGATAAAGTTGTGTACGAAGAAAAAAATGAAAAATATGTAGAACCAGAACACCCTCCCATTTTCATTCCTGAGTCGGGAAATAAATGGCTGTGGATGAGTGAAATAAACGGGCACAATCATTTGTACTTGATGGATGATAACCGCACACCCATTGCACTCACCAAAGGAAACTGGGATGTTACCAATTTCCTTGGGTTTGCCAAAGACCATTCGGGCTTTTATTATGAAAGTACCCAGGAGAGCCCATTGCAGAGGCATGTGTATTTTTTAAAATTCCGTGATAGAAACCCCAAACCGATGAAAATCACCAAAGGTGTTGGCATCCATGAAGTGATGCTTAACACCTGGGCTGGAACCTACATGGATGTTTTTTCTTCCATGCAGGTACCCAAAAGATACAGCGTTCACAAACTGGATGGAACCCTTATCAATCAGGTATTTGAAGGGCCCAATCCCCTATCGGAACTTCGGATTGGAGAAATACGGGTAGAGCCGGTGATACTCAAAAACAATACCGCGCTGTATGGCCGCATGTTCCTGCCGCCTGATTTTAATCCCAAAAAGAAATACCCATTGCTGGTATATGTGTATGGCGGGCCCCACATTCAAATGGTTACAGAGCGATGGCTTGGAGGAGGCCAGCTGTGGATGGCATATCTGGCACAGAAAGGTGTCATTGTGTACACGGTAGATAACCGCGGAAGTGCCAACAGGGGGTTTGACTTCGAAAGTGTAACCCACAGAAATCTGGGTACGGTGGAGATGAGCGATCAGCTATTTGCTTTGAAGGAGCTTGTAAAGCAGGGATTTATAGATACCAACCACATGGCCATACATGGCTGGAGTTTTGGCGGCTTTATGACAACATCACTCATGACCAGAGCACCCGGCACTTTTAAACTAGGCATAGCAGGTGGTCCGGTTATTGACTGGAAATATTATGAAATCATGTATACGGAAAGGTACATGGACAAACCCGGTGAAAATCCGGAGGGCTACAAAAAAGCCAATTTATTAGGGTATGTAGATCAACTGAAAGGCAAATTGCTCATGATACATGGCATGGATGATGATGTGGTTGTTCCACAGCACAGCTACATGTATTTGCAGGAGGCGGTTAAAAAAATGAATGCCAACGTTGATTTCTACCTGTACCCGGGCCACAAACACAATGTAGTTGGACCGGATCGTGCCCATTTGTATAAAAAAATCACCCAATACATCCTGGAAAATCTGTGACAACCGGCCTGCAAATAGTGGAATGTCCACGGGATGCCATGCAAGGCATTCAAACCTTCATTCCTACCGAAGTTAAGGTAGATTATATGAAGAAACTACTGGCATGCGGTTTTCACACCCTGGATTGTGGCAGTTTTGTCAATCCCTCTGCGGTGCCTCAAATGGCAGATACTGCGACCGTACTTACCCAAATCGGACCCAACAAGGGCAACACTCGCCTGCTGGTGATTGTGGCTAACGAAAGAGGCGCTGCCAGAGCGATTGCATATCCCATGGTTGATTACCTGGGTTATCCATTCAGTGTGAATGAAACTTTTCAGCGACGCAATACCAACAGCAGCACCACCGATGCATTTATCAGAATGCGGAAAGTGCACGAGATTGCCAACATGGCGGGTAAAGAACTGGTGGCCTACATTAGCATGGCCTTCGGGAATCCCTATGGTGAGGAATACAACCGCGAGAATGTGGTAGAGTGGGCAGACCGCATTGTTCGGGAGGGTGTCAAAATCATTAGTCTGGCAGATACCGTTGGTCATGCAAAGCCGGAAGACATACGTTACCTTTTTAGCACATTGACACAAAAACACCCATCTGTGGTATTTGGGGCCCATTTTCATGCAAGACCCAATGCATGGCAAACCAAAGTTGAGGCAGCATGGGATGCGGGTTGCAGGCGTTTTGACAGCGCTGTGTTGGGTTTTGGAGGTTGCCCATTTGCCAATGATAAACTCACAGGCAACATCCCCACCGAAGGATTACTAAACTGGATAAACCAACAAACCCCTACAAAAATAGATGCTGACGCCTTTTCAAATGCCCTTAAACGGGCCTCAGGAGCCTATAGCGGGCATTAACACTTAGCGCCTAAGGGTATTTAATCTTTGTACAATCTCCATTAAGCCATCGCGGTAATTTTTACCTACCGGAATTTCCTTGTTCCCCACTTTGATGCTGCTACTATGAACGGATATAATCTTGTTAATGGAAACAATAAAACTGCGATGTACGCGAATGAACCGATCAGCAGGCAGGCCTTGTTCCATATTTTTCATGGTTTGAAGCGTAACAATCCGCTTTTCGTCTGATGTCCATATTTTCACATAGTCAGCAAAGGCTTCAACCAGCCAAATATCGGTAAATGCCACTTTCAACAGTTTGCCATCGCTTTTAACGAAAACAGAACCCTCCGATAGTTCGGTATTTTCCTTTTGTACGGATGAGCGTAGTTCAAAGTATTCCTCAATGCGCTTGATGGTTTTCGCAAATCGGTCAGGGGAAATGGGTTTCAGCAGGAAATCCAGGGCTTCAATTTCAAAGGCCTCAGCGGCATATTCCTGATGGGCCGTCGTGAACACTACCACACAGCCATTATCCATAATACTGCGCGCAAATTCTATCCCACTGACGCCGGGCATATTTATATCGCTGAATACCACATTCACCTTATTGTTCTTAAGGTAATCCATGGCTTCTATGGCATGGTTGAAGGTTCTCTCCACGTGCAGACCGGGGTGCTGGCCGAGCAAGGTTTGCATCACTTCCAGTGCCAGGGGTTCGTCGTCTACACAAATACAGCGCAAAATTTCAGACATGTTGTTTTAGGTATTTAATGCAAGTTTAACATGATATTCGGAATCTTCATCCCTTACATCCAAACTATATTTCTCAGGATAGATAATATCCAGTCTTTTTTTAAGATTGGCCAGTCCAATTCCTCCCTGACCCTTTTCGTTCTCTGCCACCGGCTGAGGTTTGGAATTGGAAATTTCAAAAATAATTTCGGTATCTGTGGCCAATAACCTGATTTTGATCCACGCATCAGCCAGCGTATTAAAAGCTCCGTGCTTGATGCTGTTTTCCAGAAAGGTGAGAAATAACATGGGCTCTATCTGAGCATCGCGCAGATCCCCTTGGGTTTCAAAATCTATCACCGCCCTATTCCCCAGTCTAATTTTCTCCAAATCAATGTAGTCTCTTAAGTAGTGCACTTCTTTTGTTAAGGGCACCCGTCCATCACCTGCCTCATACAATACATACCTAAGAATGTTGCTGAGTCGCAAAACCACCTCCGGTGCCATGTCACTTTTCTTCAGTGTAAGGGCATACAAATTATTCAGGCAATTAAATAAAAAGTGGGGATTGATTTGAGATTTAAGGAATTTGAGTTCCGTTTCTGTATTAATCTGTTGTAGCCGCCTACGTGCCTGTTCACCCTGATACCAGTTTTTCAACAGTTTTAAAACCATGCTGAGAACCACACTGAATAGGATAGACAGGGCAATGAGAATAAAGAAATTCCACGACCATACCATGTTTTTCAGATCGCGGTTATTGACCAGCTTATGAATAATAACCGAAATAGGAAATGCTGTGGCGGCAATAGTTAACAGGAGCACCACCACATAGGTAACATATTGTCTGCCATAGAGGTATTTATTGACAAAATAATAATTATTGACATAACTGACTGCGGCGTGAAAGGTGAGAATGAGGGACGAAAACAGTAGCCATTCTCTGAGATTTTTACCGGGCTGCAGCGATATCGCTACGATAAAGGCATATAAGAACCAAAAGAACAGATGATAAAGTCTTGATTGGCTGATAAACCTATAAGAAGCTTTTAGGATATTTTCCAGCATGCTTTCAGCAAATACTTACCGGCTTAGAAACAGCGATAAGATTATTGTACCCCAGTCCTTATTCATAAGAGATTCTTCCTCTACATCAGTGTCCAGCGTGGACTTTTGCTCCAGTGTCTCTTTTTGGATATTGGAACTTTCTTGCCTTGAGAAATAGGTTTGAGCTGCCCAAAAACCCAAAAAATTGAGGAAAAGCAGCACCAAAATCACTTTAAACTTGGCAGACAACCTGATTGCACCTGACATATTTTAATCAAAAATAATCTATAATTACTAAATTTCAAAATCCTATTATTTCATCATCAAAAACATTGCCAAATGTGCACGCTAATATTGAAATTCTGTCAAAAATGCAGATACCGCTGAATTTGCCTGTACTGAAATACCTGCCCAAAACCTACAAGACTGTCGCAGGAACGCTGATTACCTTTTTTCAATGTAGCTTGCCCCGGCTGATTATGAAATACCACCTCATTGGTATCTTGTATCACCCCAAATCCACTATTAAAAATATACATGGCTTGTGACCCGGATGATGCTGACAATAAGTTTCCGGTATGTAAAAACCGTTTTGCTTTGCTCAACGCCAATCCCTGGTTCAATGTTTCGGCAATGCCGGTCTGGGATACCACCGCAGACCATTCAACACCCTTCCATTTTGGGTGCAGTGCTTCGCCCCAAAAAAACAGCGGAATGTGAAAGTGTCCGGCTCTGTCAAACTGAGTTACGGGATATCCTAAATCGCGCCCGTGATCTGCAACAAAAATAAAAATGCTTTGCTGAAACCAGCTATGCTTGGCCGCTTCTTCCATGAAATTCATGATGCATCGGTCTGTATATGCAATGCTATTCAACAGTTCTTTTTGCGGCGATTTTGATTGATAATACGGTCCTCCGGGAACATCATAGGGTTCATGACTGCTCAGGGTCAGTAACACATGAAAAAATGGGCTGTCAGTTTCCCTATTTAGCTTTAATAGTTTTTGCAACGACCATTCATCATGTGCTCCCCATTTGGAGGTGAGTTGTGTCTTTTCAAAATCAGACTGATCCTTTATGGTTTTAAAACCTGTTGAATACAGGTAGGATCGCATGTTGGCAAATCCCAGGTCTCCCCCATATATAAAACCGGTGTGGTATCCATTTTCATTGAACAACCCGGCAAGTGAAGGGAGCTTAGCCGCTTTATCAGGCTCATGTAGAATACTTTGCCACGGCTGTCCGTGCCAACCACTCAGTACTGCAGCCAATCCCTTATCGGTCCTATCCCCCGATGCATAGGCCCTTTTGAAGGAAAGTCCTTGTTTCTGCAGCCGGTCCAGAAAAGGCATCGCATGGTCTGCACCGGTAAGAAACTGAGATCCATAGGCAGAGAAACTTTCCAAAATCACCAGGCACACATTGGGTCGCGAAAGATGGCTAATGGGTGTGTTCACATAGTCATGGTCAATAAAGGCATTGAGCAAATTTTCATCATTCCCTTGCTTATAAAAATGGTATTTTTCGGGATCTATGTTCTCATTTTTATTGATAATGTAATATAAAAAATTCCACCCACTATTGATAGCTGCCATATTGGCAGCGGGTTTGGTTGAAAACACGGCTACACTTTGGTTTATGGGAACATTACCCATCCCCCCCCGAACCACAATACCCATAACAGCCATTGTCATCAGGGATTGTCCGGCCAGGCTGATATGCTGCTTTACCGTATTTTTTGTTGTGGTAATTGACATGGCTACTTTCCTCAAGAGATGAAAGAAGATTAGGGTACAGAATAACCAACATAGGAAAATAGCCCACCAATTTGCTCCTGAGGCCGATGCGGCTGCTTCTTTAGGGCTATGCAAATACTGCAATGCCTGTCGGTTGAATTTAGAACCCCAGGCAGCATACATTTCAGCGTCTGCCATATTAATGATAATGGTTAACAGCAGAAATATCAATCCAAAGCCGAGGAATAAAATACGCGGTAACCCCAAACCAATAGCGACTCCAACCCAATACATGAGTATCCCAAAGACCAAAAAATAGCCTGAAAACGCCATATCAAGCGGAAATCCAAAGACAAACGATTGAAAAACTTCCATGGCGGAAATTTGCTGATACGCGCCTTTCAGTATTAAGAATAGTCCCCTGCCTGTCCATTGTAGCAGCAGACACCAAATAGTCAGTTTTAAAACAAATGAAAAAAACCCGAACATGTCCGGGTTTTTAACAATTTTATGAAAAGGGTTGAGAATCAATTCAGTTTGACCAGTCTACAAGATACACCTTGTTGAATATTTTTTGCCCAATAAACGCCATCCGGAAGGTCTGAAAGGTCAAGCATATTGCCATTCATCACCCTGGTGGTGGTCTTGCCATCTGCGGAAATAAGCATAATGGGCAAATTGGGCAACACACCCGCAATTTGAACAACGCCTTTGGATGGGTTGGGGTACACAATCATGGCTGCATTTTTTGCCTGCGCAATTCCGTTGCTGGCAATGACAATATAATTGGTGCGGGTTAATGTTCCGTTTCCGTTGGCATTGGTTGCCACCAGTTTTACGGTGTAGGTTCCCGAAGCATTAAACTTTAAACGTGGGAACTGCGATGTTGAATCGGTGCCGTCTGTATAGGTAAATTTGCGAGGTGTGATGGTCCAGTCCCACTTGTTGGGTGTATTGGCACTCATGTCTACCAGTTGCGCCGTTTCCATCAGGGTTAACATGGTGTTTACAGCCACAAAATCCACTGCAGGCTTGGCAGAGGAGTTTGTACTTACATTGATATAGTTATTTCTGGTAAGCGGCGAACTTCCGGAGGGGTTGCTTGCTGTGAGCGTAACATTATAGGAGCCGGTGGAGTTGAACGACACATAAACCACAGTATCTGAAAGTTTGCTACCCGCCTGTAAGGTGTAGGTTGAGGGAGAAATACTCCATGCAACTGAGGTAAAGAAAGAGCTTTTATTAATGAGTTTAACGGTCTGCCCTACCGTGGGTGTAACATTGTTGCATGTGAAATTGGTAACCACAGACTGGATAATGGGAATGCGGCGTACTACATTGTTTTCGCGGTCGCAGACATAAAGACTCTTGTCTTTATCGCGGTAGGCCATCAGTCCAAGGTCACCGAAACGGGCGTTGCTGTCGTTGCCGTCTTTGTAATCTGATACACCGGCTTTGCCTGCATAAACCCTAAGTTTGGTACCATCCCATACCTTAATACAGTAATCATCGGCAATGAAAATAAGCCCATCTACGGCCACCACATCCGACGGAGCAAACAAACCACTAACCACCGTGCTAACTTGGGCTGTAGTTAGATTTACGCGGCGAATTTTGCCATTGTTTCGGTCGGCAACCAGCAAGTTATTGGTTCCTTCCAGACAAATCCCCGACGGGGCATAGAATCTGGCATTTCCACCAATGCCATCAGCATCTCCAAAAGTTAGACCCTTTCCGGCAAAAGTGGTTACGTTGTTAACCGAAATTTTGCGGATACAATCATTGCCATAATCGGCTACATATACAGTTCCGTCATTGGTTATTACCAAATCTTCGGGACTGCTAAAGAAAGCGGCAGACTTAATACCATCCTGGTAATCGCCGAGGAATGAATATTTACCGGCAAATGCATTGTCATCATCGGGATTGCTCTTGCTAAGACCGTCCCAGACGGAAGGATTAGACGAATTCACAAAACCGGTTCCGGAGCGAATCTGTCCATTGTCGGTATCACAAATAAAAACAGAATTACTTTTTGGGTTGATATAAATTCCCCGGGGATTGTTGAAATATGCCTGGGTGCCTGTAGCGCGGTATCGGCCTATGGCACCCGGCTCGGTAGGGTCAAGCATGTAACCACCGCGCTGACGACTGGTTCCACCGTCAAGAATGATGATATTATGCTGATCACTGAGCCAGATATACCCGGCAGTATCAATGCAAATTCCATAAGGGTTGCTGTAATAGTCTTCGAGCAAAGGATTATTGGCAGTGCCCGAATACTTGCCGGAACCAACGTATTGCTTGCCGGCGTAAGTAGAAACGGTTTGCCCTAAAAGAAACTGAGAAGCTAAAAAACCAATGGTGGTGATTAAGGTCTTTTTCATAGAAATTTTATTCGAAATTAATCAATGTATTTTTAATATTGTTTTCCATTTCATCCACCACATGTTCATAACTGCGGGGTTTGAATGTTTTTCCGGTCATCACGGTGTAAAGCTCGATATACCGTTGAGAAATTGACTCCACAAAGGATTCTGGCATATCTGGCATGACCTGCCCCTCGAGGCCTTGAAACCCATTTTCCATGAGCCACTCACGCACAAATTCCTTGCTGAGCTGCCGCTGTGGCTTGCCGGCCTGTTGCAGTTCGGTGTAGGTATCACTGTAAAAGAAACGGCTACTGTCGGGTGTATGAACCTCATCGATCAGGTATATCTGGTTTTCATGCATCCCAAATTCATATTTGGTATCCACCAAAATAAGGCCTTTGGATGCGGCATACTCCGTACCTCGCTGAAACAGACTGAGTGCAATTGATTTAAGTGCCTCCCAGCGTTTGGGAGTGAGCAGTTTTCTGGACAAAATTTCTTCTTCTGAAATGTCCTCATCATGCCCGCTTACGGCCTTGGTAGCCGGTGTGAGAATGGGGAAAGGCAGTCTATCGTTTTCTTTTAAACCCTCGGGAAGTACATTGCCGCACAGCAACCTACCCCCGTCGCGATACACACGCCAGGCATGGCCTGTAAGATATTGACGAACCACAAACTCAATGGGAATGGCATCACATCGCTTACCGATGGTAACCTGCGGATCGGGCACAGCCAACTTCCAGTTTGGGACAATATCAGCGGTTAAATCCAGAAACAAGGAGGCAATTTCTGTAAGGACCTGCCCTTTGTAGGGTATGCTTTTGGGCAAAACATGGTCAAATGCCGAAATGCGATCTGTGGCTATAATTACCAGAATATCATTAGAAATGGTGTAAACATCCCGAACCTTGCCGCGGTAAAAAGCGGTTTGATTCTTAAAAAAGTACTGGGTAGATGTAAGGGCTTTCATTCGGCTAATTGCTCAACAGCGGCTTATCTATGGCAAATATAATTGATGGCTCAGGCATCATTTATAACGAGATATCCTCATTTTCCTGACTTTTATCGTAGGCACCAATAATTTCTTTCACAAGACGGTGCCTTACCACATCATCTGCATTGAGATGAATCATGCTGATACCCTCAATTTTCTGAAGAATCTTCAGGGCCCGAAACAAACCGCTTTGTTGTTTTTTAGGAAGATCAATCTGGGTTAAATCACCGGTGATGATGAGCTTGGCATTGGGTCCCATTCGGGTGAGAAACATTTTAAGCTGCGGGTCTGTTGTGTTTTGGGCCTCATCAAGGATTACGTAGCAGTTATCCAGGGTTCTGCCCCGCATGAATGCCAAAGGGGCTATTTCAACCGTTCTGCTCTCGATCATGCTCTTGAGTTTATCCACAGGAATCATATCTTCCAATGCATCATACAATGGCCTGAGGTATGGATCGATTTTTTCCTTGAGGTCACCGGGTAAAAAACCCAGATTTTCTCCGGCCTCCACCGCAGGTCGGGTTAGGATAATTCGCCTGATTTCTCTTTCCTTCAGCGCCAGCACAGCCAATGCCACTGCGGTATAGGTTTTCCCGGTTCCGGCCGGCCCAATGGCAAACAGTATATCATTTTTTTTCGCTGACTTCACCATGGCTCGCTGGTTGGCAGTCCGCGCTTTTATTTTCTGACCACGCGTACCAATCAGCAGCACGTCATCGTCTGAGTCTACCGAAATTTCTGCTGTATGGTTTCCTCCAAAAACATCATTGAAGGTATGCACGTTCAGCTCGCCCTTCTTCAGATAGATCTGTTCCAGCAATTCCATTTTGGAAGCGAAACTTTCCAGCTCGGACTCTTCGCCCAAAACCTTTATTTCGTCGCCTCTGGCAATAAACTGTAACTTGGGGAATTTAGACTTAATCAGACTTAAATTCGTGTTATTCACTCCATAAAAAACCTGCGGATTGATGATTTCCAGGGTATAAACTCTTTCTGTCAAGGGTTAGCGTTTTATCTTTGCACAAATATATTGCATTGCACCCTTGAATAAACCAAAGCTGATACACGTTTTTACCGATTATGGTGCTGATGCCGCAGAAAATTCGGTCTCAAGGGCGCTATTATATTCGAAGCTACCCCAGATTCCGCATATTTTCAGCCAACCAAAGCTTGTACCCGGACACCTGAGTACGGCAGCCATGTTTATGCAAATGGTCATGCCCTCGTTTGCTTCAGGAACCGTTCATTTGTGCGATATTACCCATACACGTCTAAGTCCCAGGGCTGCAGCACCCTTTTTGGCGGCCTACACAGAAAACCAATGGTATTTCGCTCCGGATAATGGATTTCTACCCATGATTCTGCAAGACAAACCCGTTGATTTCTACACTATTCCCTCAAACCGATCTGTGTTGAACGTAATGCAGGACATTTACATGCCCGCTTTAATGATGCTGATAGAAAGTGATGAGCATACCATTCCATTTGCAATAAATGAGTTTCCGGTAAAATCACTCATTCCCAAACCGGCATTTCAGCAAAATCTGCTTAGACTCACTGTGGTGTATAATGACGCACAGGGCAACGCCATTTTTAACCTCAAAAAAGATGAATTTGAGCGTATGCGAAATGGACGCAGGTTCAGGATTTCGGTAAGTTCTTACCGCCTTGAAATTGACCGAATCAGCGATTCTATATTTGATGTGGAACAGGGCTATGCCACTGCCTATTTCGGGCTTGGTAATTTCCTACAAATAGCCATGAATGCAGGATCTGCCAAACAATATTACGGATTGACCGAAGGTACGGTCATTATGCTGGAATTTATGGAAGGATAAACCATGATCATTAGAATTGTTAAAATGACCTTTAGAACGGAAACGGTGCAGGAATTTGAGCGTGTTTTTCATCAATCCGCAGACCAAATCAGGGCTTTTCAGGGCAACAATGGCCTGCAGCTGCTGCAATGCGAGGAAGACCCCACCATATTTTTCACCTATAGTTTTTGGGAACACGACGAGGCCCTGCAGGCCTACAGGAACTCTGAGCTATTTCAATCCACTTGGGCAAAAACCAAAATTCTATTTGGAAATAAGCCGGAAGCGTGGAGCACTACCGCCAAGTGGAGTGGGTTTTAATCCAGCCATTTTCCTGGGTTTAGGATATTTCCCGGGTCAAAAACCGCTTTTATTCCGCGCATGAGTTGGAAATGTTCATCCGTAAAAACAACGTCCAGATAGGATTTTTGCACAAGTCCTACCCCGTGCTCCCCACTGATGGTGCCACCCAGGGATTTACAAACCGTAAATATTTCACGAATGGCCTTGGGAATTTCATTTTCCCAGACTTCTTCGGACAATTCATTTTTTAAGATGTTCACATGGAGATTACCATCTCCTGCATGCCCATAGCAAACGCTCTGAAATCCATACCTAACGCCAATTTTCTTCACGGTGGTAAGCAATTCGGGCAATGCTGCTCTGGGCACCACGGTATCCTCTTCTTTATAAACAGAAACCTGCTTAACAGTTTCACCAATTCCACGGCGCACTTTCCACCATTGCTCCTTTAGTGTAGCATTATCCGCAGGCAATATGTCCATACCACCGCAATCTTCCAAAATGGGAAATAGTTTTTCTGCCTGTTGCATCAAAATCTCCATGGTTTCGCCATCCAGTTCTATCAGCAAATAAAATTCTGCCCCATCATACATAGGAAAAGGCGTATTGCTGGCTTCAGCACTAATCTTTACCCCCGACACTTCCATTAATTCCAGTGCAGATGGCGTTATTCCACTCAAAAGCACCTTATTCACGGCCACAGCGGCTTCACGAGCCGTTCTGAAGGGCACCAGCAGCAACAACTGACTTGCAGGCAACGCAATCAACCGAAACACGATGCAAGTTACCACTCCCAGCATTCCTTCGCTACCCACCATTAATTGCGTGAGGTTAAATCCGGTGGAATTTTTTACCGTGTTAACGCCGGTCCATATCAGTGCTCCGGATGGCAGTGCCACTTGCAGATTTAATACATAATCGCGGGTGGTGCCATATTTCACGGCACGGGGTCCTCCACTTCCATGAGCGATATTGCCGCCTAAAAAACAGCTTCCTTTACTAGCAGGGTCGGGTGGGTAATAAAGTCCAAGTTCTGCCACTGCGCTTCGAAAAACCTCATTGATAACCCCGGGCTGGACCATGGCTTGAAAATTGTCTGTGTCTATATGAATGATGCGGTTAAGCTTTTCCGTACTCAACACAACTCCACCTTTCACCGGCAAACAGCCCCCACTGAGACCGGTACCTGCACCTCGGGTATAAACCGGCACGTTATTTTCATTACAACACTTCAACACCGCCGCCACCGCTTCTGGGGTTTCAGGCAATACCACACAGCCGGGAAGAAAAAATAAATCCTCCGTGTAATCCCTGCCATATTGTTGCAGCGTATCGCCGTTCGCAATCACATTATTCTTGCCGACAATGGATTCAAGCGTTTCAATAAAGCTGTTTGACAAATACATTTTTGGGTAAAAACTCTCACAAATAAATTAATTTAAATGCATCCGAACTACTTTTGTTATTCACTTTGCCATGAAATTGACCGCAAGACACAAACTCAGATTGTCCATCATCCTTGTAATTAGCTATATGATTGCCGCATTTTTTTGGTGGGCTGTCAGTCTGGTGAATTACAGCAAAACCGAAAAAGATCTGAGATTGCAGCTTTATCAATCCGATAGCCTGCATCTGGCGGGTGAAATATCCCATAACATGTTTAGCGGAAAATTCAGCGGAAAAGATTCAATGGCATTTGAATACCGTGGAAAAACCTTGTATGTGGATACACAAAAACTGAAAAGTTACCTCCTAGCCAAATACCCACCTTATGATATTGTGTTTTATCCGGGCCGCCCTTTCGAGACCATTTTTTCAGTAAATATCAAAGATTCTGTTATTAAAAATGAACATAAAAAATATGAGCGAAAGCGAGAAAGCTGGATTTATGAAGGTGTAGTAATGACACTTATTATGCTTGTTTTGGCCATGGCACTTTATCTTTTTCTGGATAGAATTTTAAGACTCAACGCGCAACAGAACAATTTTTTGCTGGCCATTACCCATGAATTGAAAACCCCTGTAGCAGGCGCCAAACTAGCCGTTCAAACGGCCCAAAGAAAATCAACTTCCGAACAAGCTGAACTGGGTAAATTGCTTCGCATGGCAGACAATAACGTGAGTCGCTTGTCTCGCATCATTGATAATGTATTGATGGCTACTCGCGTGCAAAGTGCCAGCCGAATGAATTTTATTATCCAAGACCTTGTATTGGAAGAACTTATTGAAGATACCCTGACTGAATTAAATGATGCTTTACCTGAGACCGCAGTTATAACAACACAATTTGTCCCCGAATTACTGATTCGAGGTGACCGGGAATTACTTCAAATGGCGCTGAGCAACCTGATTAGCAATGCTGTGAAGTACAGCATTCAGGGCAATGAAAAGGTACACATTCAAACATTCATTCACAAAGGACGGGTAGGCATGTCAGTATCTGATAATGGCAGCGGAATACCGGAAAAAGAAAGAAAAAATATTTTTAAAATGTTCTATAGAATGGGCGATGAACGCACCAGAAGCAGCTCGGGTACAGGACTGGGTTTGTTTTTGGTAGAAAAATTGCTTCGTCAGCATTCTGCCATAATTTCCATTGCAGACAATCTACCCAACGGAACAACGTTTAATTTGTTGTTTAAAGAAAGGGCAAACATATGAAAACGAACAGATTACTTTTGGTAGAAGATGAATCAGACATTGCTGATCTCGTAAAATTAAACCTTGAGTCTGAAGGATACAAGGTCATCGCAGTAAAAGACGGTTTGCAGGCATTGCAAAGATTTAAAGAAGAAAATTTCGATTTAGTGATTATGGATGTTATGTTGCCCCATGTGGATGGAATTACCGTTACAGAAAACATCCGACTTACCAATTCAGAAATACCAATTTTGTTTCTATCTGCAAGGAATAACACACAGGACCGCATTCTAGGTCTTAAAAAAGGTGGCGATGATTATCTGACCAAGCCCTTTAATCTGGAAGAGTTGCTGTTGCGTGTGCAAAAATTATTAGGCCGCAGCAAAGTATCAACTGACAATGATATCGCATTACACGAATATCAATTTGGGGATAACTACGTGAATTTCGACAGTTTTGAAGCGCGCGGAAATGAAGGAACTTTCATCCTTACCAAAAAAGAGAGTTTACTCTTGAAACTGCTGATAGAAAACCGGGGGCAGGTGGTGAGCAGGGAAAGAATTCTGCAAACGGTATGGGGCTATAATGTTTACCCAAGCACCCGCACCATCGATAATTTTATTCTTGCTTTTAGAAAGTATTTTGAAAAAGACGTTAAAAAACCGGTCTATTTTCATAGCATGCGTGGAGTAGGATATAAATTCACGGAAAAATAACCTAAAAAGCAATCCCAACACTCACTTTTACCCCAAAATTGCGGACATTATCCGCTTCGCGATAGGTAAGCCTCCAAATCGCATCGGCTCTAAGGATTTTAAAAATATTTTCAATCCCCAGACTGCACTCGAGGTAGGGTAAATCCGTGAAAGTTTTAAACTGAGAAATCGGCCCTTCTTCCGTATTTTGAGGGATTATGCTAAAATTCTTGCTATCGAGGCCCCCGTAAATGGCTTTACAACCCATCACTTCCCTCCACTTCAATTTATTGAGTAAAGGGATGCGATTAAATAGCAACCCGTTTAGGTGATGCTCAGCGGAGGCAGAAATACTTCTGTCAGTAATAAATTCAAAAATGCGCATCTGGTTGTACGCCCCGGAATTATAAACAAAACTTTGGTTGCCGATGTAGACCGTTAAAAGTGGGTAAGGCAAGTTACCGAAAACCCGGGATGCCTCTACATTAAAGGCCGTCCTTCCCATAGCACCCCACACTTTATTATAATTCAATCCGGCGACCAAACGAGTGTAGTTAAATTGGCTTCCAAAAATATTTTTATACCCCTGAATCCAAGTGCCATAGTATTCCGGGCCAATACCGGTAAAAGTCACGCGACGGTTGTCATTCTGCAAATAGTAAAATTTGGGCGAATACCGCAGTGAAATCTGTGTAGCTGTATTGTAAAACTCCGTTGCATAAGCGGTGGTATCCGGAAAAAAAGGATACCAGGCAAAATTGAAATTACCCACTTTTTGAAAAAGGTATGCCCTATTACCGATACTCATAGATAATCGCAAGCCATTTCTTAGATCCGTGCCAAACATGAGTCTTGCATCCCGGTTCATGTTCAGATTATTACTGCCCAGCAAATTGAATGCAGTAAACAATCCCGAGCTGAAATCTTCATTGTCAGAAATTCCAATTTGTTCCACGTCCCTGCGATAAACGCCGCCTAACTTGGTCCAGCGTTTTCGGTTCAGGATTCGCTCTACTTTTAAAGAGTATTTCCATTGTTTATCCCAAAAACCATAGGCACCAAACCCTTCTACCACCCAGTTTTTACTGTAAGTCGGTGTGGTTCGGAAGCCAAGGCGCAGTCTGGGGCCTTCCAGCTGATTGAAACTCACCAGACTGTAATAGGGCCCCAAGTCTATTTTGCCCATGTTTTTATATCCGTCAACCAGAAAATTAACTACGTCCACATAGGTGCTAATCCGTGGAAGATTCACCAAAGTATCAATTTTGGCCGCTATTCTTTCATCAGTGATGGTGTTGGGCAGATGCCTGTTCTGAATCCAAAATGAATCCGGACGATTCAGCGCATCCTTATCCATCGTTACCCTGGTTTCAAAAAACTTAGGACTGTGTTTAATGTTGGTTACGATGTTTTTTGCCGTTACCACACTGGTAGCTACCACACCGGCAGCTTGGGTGCTAACCTCTGCCGCATCGATCACAGCACGTGTATTAACACAAAAATAAGCGCCGTTTTCGGTGGGCGAATATTCCTGGGTAATTCTCAATTTCTCAATATAATTGATATTGGAACCGCTGTTTAATTCCAGTGATAGTTTCAACAATGCGCCGGTCGTATCTTCAACCCATATAAAACCTTTAAAGGCAAGGTCTTTTTCAATTTTTGGAGCACAGTAAATTTGAAATACTCGCCTTGGGCCGGTCTTATCTACGTATATAAGTTTGTAATCATACGTATTCATGGCAGACTCAGCTATGGGTGATACGATTCCTTTGTCAATAACCACTAGGGTATTCATGTAGAAATTATAATTGACAAATGTGCTTCCCAGCACCTGTGAAATAAAGGTTCCATCTTGCACGCCAATGCCTTTCAGCTTAGATGCCTTGATGTATTCTTTGGTGAGGTAGGGATTTTTATTAAAATAGTAATCACTGATAACTTCTGAAATAAATACCGGCAAAATGGACTTTTCTTTATTTCCATTCAAGTAACTGATGGTGTCAAACAAAGGACCTATTTCCTGCCAAAACTTCCCTTTCCGCAGTTTGGCTGAAATATTATTGATGGCAATGGTATTTTTAGTAAATGTCTCGCACTGATAATGCTCCAGTTTGTCCGGGTTGTTTTTATTTCGATTTTCCTGGGCTAGCGCAATCCATTTTAAGGCAGGATTGGTCTTAAGACGAATCACCACCTCTTCTGTCTGTGTTACTTTTCTCAGCATCTCAACTTCCAGTGCACCCGAAGATTGGTTATTGAGTGTTATATATCGGGTTATGTAGCCCATATATTCCACCCTCAGGGTATCGGAGGGAAATATTTCACCAGCCCAACTGAAATTCCCTTCAAAATCGGAATAAAAACCTTTTTCTGTGCCCTGAAAAAAGAAATTGGCAAACGCCAGTGGCTCACGCGTTTCTTCAGCGTAAATCTTGCCGCTGAGTCTTTTTTTCTGCCCGTGAAGAGCACCCACCACAAAAAAGGAGAGGCAAAAAATTAAACCTTGGAATACTTTGTTCACGAATTCACCAAAGATAAGTTTCAATTTTAATTATTTAACCGGAATATCTACCGCTGCCATAATGCTGCTGCATGTTGCAACCAATTTATAACTTCCGTCTTCCTGCAGATCCATCACCTCTCCCTCACAAAACACCAGAAAATTCCCTGATTTCACTACACGTCCCACAGCCAGTAAATTTGGCGATACAGAAGGATTTACGTACGATATTTTCAAATCTACCGTTACCACATTTTTCCCTTCGGCTACGGCCGTGTAGGCCGCAATTCCGGTGGCAACATCGCATAGGGTGGCTGTAACTCCCCCGTGGGTAAAACCATTTTGCTGAAGATGATGTTGCTGCACCGACAATGACAACGTCGCTTCTCCCTGTTTTACATCCTGTAATACCAAACCCATATGTTTGATAAAATGGTTGTTCTTAAGTCTTTCCTGTAAATATGATTTGATATCGTTCATTATCGAATGGGATTATATCCTGACTCTTTCAATATATTTCCGGCATGGGTTTCTTCCCAAATCTGCTTCCATGATTTTCCGGTTTTTTCCGCATAGGCACTCACAATTCTCAAACCTGAAAAGTTGCCAATTCTCGGTGGACAATCCTCCGGTAAACCCGCGCCGGTTGTTCGTTCACCTTGAACAAAGAATCGCTTATATCCCCTGTTGAAATCAGTACTGAAAAGCATTTTTTCCTGAATATAAAAGTTCCAGATATTTGATTCTTCTTTCTGTAGAAAATCCCACTCATCGGGGGTATAGCCCAATAAACGAGACGGAGGAATATCAGGGGCGAGCTGCAGTAAACTGTACCACAATTTACCCTGATAAATCATTTCATCGAGCATGTTTTTTCTTGGATGCCGATCCAGATAACGGCCATTGAGATAAGTAATACCAAGATAAGGGGCGATTTGCTCCGTACGCGAATATCTCCTCATCCATGAAGGCATCCCTTCGATTTGATTATATAAAGTGCAGGTGTCATCCAGAAACATTTCCGCACTATATCCCAACACGTGCTTACCAGAAACGGTATCCGTAAAGGTATTGGTCATGCTGAACTGACTAAAATACACAAACACCTCAAATTCGCCGGCGTCCGGAAATGCTTCTTTTAATATGTCCAGACTATGTTCAATTTCCGCGTTCAGGCCGGGATATCGTTGATAATGTTTTTTGACAACTGCCATTACCGGCTTGTTTAATTCGTAAAAACGGGAAAGAAAAACAGCCAAAACAGAGTCATTTTCCATGTATACCGGAGGAATCCCCATGATATCCACGCACCATCGATCGAATTTCTTGGTAAATTGTTGCTTAATAGATTTCACTTCAATGGGACTGATACCGGCCTCACCGGCCTGTTGAATCGCTTCCGTCAGGTCCTGAACCGGCAGCTTGGTTTGCTTTTCAGTTGTACATCCAAAAAACAAAGTCACAATTGCTGAAAAACATAACAGGCAATTGGTCAAAATTGTGTTTTTTTGCATAAAGGAATATGAATATGCAAATTAATGCCAGATTATGCTTGTGTACCCTGCTCATGGGCATCACATTTATGCACACGATTAGCGCACAGGACAATCGCAAAGTTGCCATCGGTTTTAAGGTAAGCCCCAACTTCGCCTGGACCCGCATTATGGAAGGGCCCATGGAAAATAATGGACTTGGCTTGGGATTCAGTTACGGATTGATGGGCGATATCAATATTGCCAACAACCCCAATTATTGGTTGAGCACAGAATTCATTGTTACCTCTACCCCATCCAAAATCAGCACAGGAGACACCCTGTGGACTGACGACAAGACAAAAGGTGGCCTGCCCTATAAAAATGCCAGTTTCAACTACAACTTGCAGTATATCCAAATTCCGATTACCCTGAAGTTAAAAACCAATGAAATCGGCAAATTCAAGTATTGGGGCCAATTTGGTGTTTCACCGGCTTTCTTGATGCAACAAAAACTTAAAACTTCCACTACACCTAATATTTACGGCAACGGAAGTCAATCCCACAACCCCAACTTGGATGGCAATGACAAATATGATTTTACAGGGGATAGAGGCAAATTTGAAGGAAATGGGGTTTTTCAGGATGATGTAAGAAAAGCCCGGATTTCTCTGATTATTGGAGCCGGTATTGAAACGAAAATCAGTGGAAAAACCATGTTTTCGGCCGGACTTCGGTTTGACAATGCCTTCTCCGATGTATTCGTGGATGACGCTGTAGATGGCAGAAATAATTTTCTGGGAATACAGCTTGGTGTCTTTTTTTAAAACCGTAGCGTGAAAATTGCCCTCGCTCAGCTGAATTACCGCATTGGTGATTTTGAGCTTAACACATCCAAAATTTACGAAGCCATCACAGAGGCAAAATCACAGGGTGCTGACCTGGTGGTTTTCAGCGAATTGTCAGTTTGCGGCTATCCGCCTGATGATTTGCTGGATTATGAGTGGTTTGTGGAAAAATGCGAGCAAAGCATGGAAGCCATCGCGCAAAGTTGCCAGGGAATTGCTGCAGTGGTAGGCGGGGTGATGCGGAACCGTGATAAGGGTCGGGGACTTTTTAATGTTTCCTGCTTTTTACAAAACGGACGTATTGAACACATCGTTCGAAAAACGCTGTTACCTACCTACGACGTATTTTCGGAATCTCGATATTTTGAACCGGCGGATGAGGGTCAGATTTTTGAATTTAAAGGGATTAAATTAGGAATTGCCATTTGTGAAGACATCTGGGATGTGTATAATGAATTTCTTTATGAAAAAAGCCCGTTACAATCGCTGAAAAACGCAGGCGCTCAGCTCATTATTCACCCCAGCGCTTCACCATTCAATGTGGGCAAAATCAGGATGCGTGATAAGGTTTTTGCCGGCAATATTGAGCGTTTTGGCCTGCCCATCGTTTATGTAAATCAAGTGGGAGCCAATACTGATCTCATTTTTGACGGAGACAGCCAGGTAATTAACGCAGAAGGCAAGACTGTAAAGCAACTGCCGCTGTTTGAAGAAAAGATAGATTACATCACTTTTGGGAAAAATGATTTTCTGGGCATTCCGGTACATTTTGCCGAGCCAGAAGAAACTGCGCTGATGCACGATGCCATCGTATTCGGCATACGCGACTACTGTCGTAAAACAGGTTTTAAAAAAATCATACTGGGCTCATCAGGGGGTATTGACAGTGCTTTGGTGCAGTCATTGGCATGCAAAGCCCTGGGACCGGAAAATGTGCATGCACTGCTCATGCCATCGCCATATAGTAGTGAAGGTTCAGTAAATGACGCAGTTCAGTTGAGTAATAATCTTAATTGTGATTACCAGATTTTGAAAATTGATGAGATTTTTACGACATACCTAAATTTGCTTAAACCTTCCTTTGATAAATTACCTCATGACATCACAGAAGAAAATCTTCAGGCGAGAATCAGGGCCAATTTGCTTATGGCAATGAGCAATAAAATGGGATACTTGCTGCTTAACACCAGCAATAAAAGCGAAATGTCGGTGGGCTACAGTACCCTATATGGCGATTTGTGCGGTGGATTGAGCCCCATTGGTGATGTTTGGAAAACCAAAGTATATGCTTTGGCCAGGTACATGAACCGTGTATCTGAAATAATCCCTGAAGCCATCATTACCAAAGCGCCTTCGGCAGAACTCAGACCGGGACAAAAAGACACGGATAGCTTACCTGATTATTCCATACTGGATGAAATACTGCACTGGTATGTGGAGGAAAGAAGAAGTCGCGAAGAAATTAAAGCCCAAGGATACGATTCTTCATTGGTTGACAAAATCATCAATATGGTGAACCGTGCAGAATATAAAAGATTTCAGGCCCCTCCCATACTAAGGGTTACCTCAAAAGCTTTTGGTAGAGGTCGCCAAATGCCTCTGGTTGCTTTTCATGGCTAAAAATCTGCCCGGTAATTTCTGGCTGATGAGCGTCGGTTCGATGCTATTTTTTCTTTCATTCAACATCATTCTCCCTGAACTTCCGGATGTATTGAAAAAATTAACGGGTGAAGAATACCTGGGGTTTATTTTACCCGCCTTTGCATTAAGCGCACTGATTGCGAGGCCATTTAGCGGCTGGGTAACCGATCAATTGGGCAGAAAGAAAGCCATGATAGGCGGGGCTTTGTTTTGTGTAATCGCCGGATTACTGTATCCCTGTGCGCAAACCATCGGGTTGTTTTTTACCATTCGCTTCATTCACGGCTTTTCTGCGGGATTTTCACCCACCGGATTCACCGCATTTACGGCAGATATTGTACCTGAATCCAGAAGAGGCGAAGCGTTCGGATGGCAAGGTATTTTTAGCAATTCAGGCACCGCTGCAGGGTATGCGCTTGGCGCCACCTTGGTAATGTGGTGGGGACAAAACGGGTTGTTTCTCTCAAGTTCTATTTTGGGTATTCTGGCCATAGCCATATTTTTTCTATTACCGGAAACCAAACCATCCCGTCCATCCGCCCCATCGCGTAAACTGTTTTACTGGAAAGCCTGGCCCCCTGCTTTGCTGATGTTGCTCGTTTGTATTCCTTTAGGGGCATTACTAACCGCAATGCCTGACTTTACCAAACAGCTGGGCTACCAAAACAAAGGCATTTTTTTAACCGTGTATATTGGCAGCAGTTTATTGGTAAGGGTGTTTAGCGGAAAACTAAGTGACAAACTGGGAAGTGCTGCCGGAATCGCCATTGGCAGTGCATTTCAGATGGTGGCGCTATTGTTGCTTTTTTACCAAACTGCATTTTTTCTTGCGGCAATCCTCTATGGGGTTGGTCAAGGATTTAATGCCCCTTCCCTGTTTGCATGGGCAGGCAAATTAAGTACGGCGGAAACCAGAGGACGGGCACTGTCTATGCTTTTTATGGCGCTGGAGATAGGCGTAATTATTGGTGGTGTGGGCACCGGCTGGATCCTGAATTTGAGCAAAAACAGCTACCACATGGTATTTGGTGTTTGTGCCATTGCTTCACTTATGGCACTTGCATTTTCGTGGGCAGAGCATAAAAAAGCCCAACTTAGCGGGCTTTCGTAATTCAGTTTATTATTGGTAGTGAAAATGGTCGAGCAGCCAGGTTACATCACGCTTCCATTTTCCATGTACATTGAAAGAACCAAACATAAATGCCACCATTTCATGCTCATCTGCAGCGGGTCGTCCGTATTTTTTTTCAAAAAGCCCGTCCATCACTTCCATGTAATGAGAAAAATCCACCATGCAGTCATACCAGTTGTTGAAGACCGCATAGTAATTGTGTCCTGCGCGAATGGCTGTTGTTTTGCGCCCGGTGCCGGGGTATCTCATACCGGTAAGATTGGCATACTTCCTGGCATACCAGCTGTTTTTACCATCGGCTCCACTTTCCTCTATTTTAATAACGGTGAAAAGCTTGGCCCAACGACCCACGCTCTTTTTAGCAACGGTGTAAAGATGCTGCGCTTTAGGAATGGTATTAAGAGACAATTGCAATGTGTCGAAATGCAGCGTTTTGCCTGAAACAACCACCTGGTCTTTCTCAGGTTCATTAGACACTAACTTCAGTGTGCGCCTTTGATTAAGGGTTGCAGCGGTTGCCACAAACATCCCTACAAAGATCAATGTTGTTAGTAGTTTCTTCATGTACATCCATTGCCACAACTTTCATACCAAACTCCTTTTTTAGATGTAATTAATTGAATATCAATTAATTAAAAACCACTATCCACAACACCCAAAACACTGAAGCATAAGCGGGACGGAGGTTTTGAGGATTGGCAAAAAAATGAATGTGGATAATTAAAAACCCTCAAATACTAAACACAACCCCGCCAATCTTTTTAGCAACGCGGGCTCTGAGCTCATTGAGATAATTTAGCATTTCCAGAATTTCAGACACATCAGCGTCCGGTTCCTGCAATGATTGGGTATAATGTTTAATCAGATTGTCCAGTTTCTTTTTTCTCAGGTATAAAAACACCGCTGTTAATTCGTTTCGGTAATTATCTTCTTCTTTTTTAACATGGATAAAATTATCGGCATACGCCGCGCTTAATTCATAACCGGAAGAAAGCACACCTGCTGCCCAGGAGGCAATTTCCATGTTGGTATGCTGAATAAAATAGTTTTTTCCCGGCCATACATCCCATTTTTCCGACTTAATTTCTGAGGTGATAAGCGCACACAAATCATCGTTAAACATCAACTGCTCGTCTTCCCTGAGCTCTTTGATTACAAAATCGCTTAACAGGGTGTTTTCATCCCATGGTTCCTCACCATGCAACAGTAATATTTTAAAAAGTGCCCGCTCCTGATGAATGTCGGTTAATGCCTCTTTGGGCATATCAACCCCCGATGCGGCGGTTACCTGCTTTACCTCTTGAATAAAATCCTGTTCATGCTTGAGATTTTTATTCCTAAGCAGCTTGCCAAGCTCTGCTGCCAGCAGGGCTTCGTCTGTTTCGCAAACCCTGGCCAGTTCATGGTTCATGGCATTGCGTTTGAGTGCATCATTCATGCAGGCAACACTTTGGAGTATATCTCGAATGGCTTCAGATTTTTTTATGGGGTCTGAACCACATTCATCCAACAACAGTCTTGCTTTGAAGATGATAAAATTCTGCTCTTCTTTGGCCAGATAATCAGCAAATCCCTCACCGCCCAGTTTGGCACAGTAAGAATCGGGGTCCTCCCCTTCCGGCAAGGAAACCACCCGCACATTCAGATCATCCGATAACAGCAAATCAATCCCCCGCAGCGACGCTTTGATACCTGCGGCATCTCCATCATACACCACTGTCACATTGGGCGTGAACCTTCTAATCAGCTTTATCTGATTGGGGGTAAGTGCAGTTCCGCTGCTGGCCACCGCATTTTCTATTCCTGCCTGGTGCAGGGTAATCACATCGGTATATCCTTCGGTCAAATACACCTTATCCTGCTTTTTAATGGCATTTTTTGCCTGAAAGATTCCGAACAGAAAATCGCTTTTCTTATATAGTTCCGTTTCGGGCGAATTCACATACTTAGGCGCCGGATCTGTACTGCTCATTTTACGTCCGGCAAAGCCCAGAATCTTTCCACTTACTCCAATGAGCGGGAAAATCACCCTGTTTCGGTATAAATCGTAATGCGAGCCATTTTCTCTTTTCTTTATCAATCCGGCCAGTTCCAGATTTTCTGCCTTATATCCTTCTTTTACGGCCTTCTGGGTAAATGCCTCCCATGCCTCCGGACTGTAGCCCAGTCGCCATTTTCGGATGGTGTCATACGTATAACCACGCTCCTTGAAATAAGGCATGGCCTTGGTTTTCCCTTCCTCGTCATCGTGTAGCTGACTTTCAAAAAATCCGGCGGCATAATCCAATGCGGCCTGCAGACTCTCCCTTACTTTCTGCTTTTCTTTATACTCATCGTCATCTCTTGTACCGGTTTCTACCAAATCTACCCCATACCGCTTGGCCAATGATCTGGCTGCTTCGGGGTACGACAGGTTATCAATTTCCATCAGAAACTGAATGGCATTGCCCCCCTTCTGACAACCAAAACACTTGTAAATACCTAAACCGGGGGATACAACAAAGCTGGGGGTTTTTTCGTCATGAAAAGGACATACGCCTTTGAATCGAGAACCTGAACGCTTCAGATTTACGTAGTCTCCAACCACATCCTCAATGACAACTGCATTGAGCAGCTGCTCTATGGAAGCGGGACTGATCATGCCCCGAAATTACATCATTAACGGAAAGATTTCAATAAATATGTGCGGCCATCGACACAATCTTTTCTCACAATTCCTGTATTGCCACTAAAATATAACCTGCTATATTTTTTACGGCGTGCCGATCTAAGTTCAATCACATTGTAATACATCACATCTCCCACGCTCAGGGTAGGCAAATAATTTACGGTGTCGCCGTTACCCATTACCCCGCTAAAACGCGATGCACTGTAATACATTTCTGCCACCTGACGGTAAAAAGTATCTTTGTATAACAAGGCCCATCTGGCAGTATTCTCACCGGTGGCCATGCACCTTATCAATTGCTGACTATCTATACTTGAATGCAGCTCGTAAGAAATAAACTCCTGTTCCAGATTATCAAAACGCATTTTTCCCTGCAATCGGTTTTTGAGAATTACCGTTTCTTTCTGCTGCGTATCGGTTGAAAGGTAATACACCCAGCTGCTACCTTCCGGAAAACTAAAAATGCTTTTAAAATTGTCATCCAACGCATACAATTCCTTGGAAGCCAACTTACGACAACCTGAAACTGACATAAAAATTGATGCCAACATTAAAGCGATATACAATACTTGTCTCAAGGTGTTTACATTTGCAAAGTAACACAAAAAAAATAATATCGCAAAAATGCTACATAATGAAGGCGGTTCAGAAACGGTGATTTCTGTCATCAAATCCAAGGCAAAGCAGCTAAAACCCATGCTAACAGAGATGAGGAGACATTTACACATGAATCCGGAATTGTCTTTTCATGAATTTAAAACAGCGGCCTGGGTGGAAAACTACCTACAGAACAAACTGGGTCTCAATACCCAAAGATTGGCCAATACCGGTGTGGTAGCGCTGATACAGGGAACCGGCAAGAATGGCAACCGGGTTGTAGGATTGAGGGCCGACATGGATGCTTTGCCGATTACGGAAGTAAATGACGGAAGGCCCTACAGAAGCAACACTGAAGGCGTGATGCACGCTTGTGGCCACGATGTGCATACCACTTCCTTACTGGGAGCCGCCACCATATTAACAGAGTTAAAAGACGAATTTTCAGGCACCGTGAAATTGGTTTTTCAACCAGGCGAAGAAAAACTGCCCGGTGGCGCCAGTCTGATGATTGCAGACGGTGTTTTGGAAAATCCCAGACCCGATGTCATGATTGGTCAGCACGTGATGCCCCAGATTCAAACCGGTAAGACGGGCTTTAGGCCCGGATTGTACATGGCCAGCACCGATGAAATTTACATTACAGTTCATGGGAAAGGTGGACATGGGGCTATGCCTCATTTCAACATTGATCCGGTGCTAATTTCGGCCCACATCATAACAGGATTACAGCAAATCGTCTCCCGCTATGCCAATCCGGCGGTACCTTCTGTGCTTTCCTTTGGAAAAGTTATTGCCAACGGAGCCACCAACGTCATTCCACCGGAGGTGAAATTGGAAGGTACATTCCGAACCCTCAATGAAACATGGAGAACGGCTGCACATGAAAAAATAACACAGGTGGCCACAGGCATCGCACAAAGCATGGGCGGCACCATCGATATTGAAATTCGCAGAGGATATCCTTTTTTGCACAACAACGAGGAATTAACCCACCGCTGCAAAAGTGCTGCATGCGATTATTTGGGCACGGACCATGTAGAAAACCTTGATATATGGATGGCTGCTGAAGATTTTGCCTATTATTCTCAGGAAGTACCTAGCTGCTTCTATCGCTTGGGCGTGCGCAACGAAGAGAAAGGAATAGTGAATAGTGTGCACCATCCCGCATTTGATGCGGATGAAGATGCACTGGAAGACGGGGCAGGGCTGCTTGCCTGGCTTGCGTTACAAGAACTGAAAAAGTAGCGCGTCAGGCACCGATTACACGCCTCAAACTGTCTACAGCTGAGTCCCATATTGATGCAGCCATATCCGCTTCCCCTTCATTGATAAACTCCGTTATCACCAGTTCCACATCTCCGGTTATATCGTCCTGAACAATTCTAAATTCCAGGTATTCATCATTTGCCTGTGCATTATCGAGTGTAAACCGCACATACTTGTTGGTTACATTTTTCACCAACAGGGCATTCACCTCCGTATCATCCTCCCACCTGAACCTGTAGCGTCCGGAAGCAATAATATCAACATGGTCGGCAAACCAACTCTGAAGACCTGAAGGACTTGATATGTATTGAAACAATATGTGTGTGGAAGATCTGAGCGGATATTCCAGCTCAAGCTTCAGACGGTCGTTGGGTGTGGCAGTCATGGTGATTTGAATAACAAGTCTGCAAAAAAATCATTTTGCACCATATTTCAAAATGAAAATGATAAGAATCTTTACATTATTATCTTTGCATCACAACCCATGAGAGGTAAATTTTATTTCGGTGCCAGCATTGGATTGCTTTTCATGAGTTTTATAACGTTACTTTTTGTAGCTCCCCCGGCGCCCACATTATGGGCAAACCTACTACACAACCCCAACCTGGATTTTTTCTTTGTTTACTACACCCATTTTGGGGAATGGCCTCTCATTGCCCTTTCAATTGCGATAGCACTCTATAAAAATTCCAGACTAGGACTGTGGTTTGGCATGTGTTTTTTACTGGAACTGCTCATCGTTCAGGGGCTTAAATTTGGCCTCAATGAGCCCCGGCCAATACAAGAGCTAGGCAACGTATTATTTCAGGCTCCAAACAACGCTATTGCAGCGTGGAGATCATTCCCGAGCGGCCATACTGCCGGCGCTTTCACTGCCTTGGGTTTTTTTGCTGTAATTTCACGATTCCGATCTTTAGAAATTCTTTATGCAATATTGGCAGCGTTGGTTGGTTTTTCGCGGCTATACCTGGGCCAGCACTACCTGCATGATGTGGCTGCAGGCATTTGCATAGCATTGTTGATCTGGCTCATTTTTATGGTAGGAAAATCTAACATTCGATTTATTAAACATTCAACATGGTAAGCCGTAAAACTGCCATACATGCATTCATAACATTGGGGGCTGCCCTCATGTACATCCCATTTTTGGGTAGTTTTCATTTGTTTGACTGGGATGAAATCAATTTTGCAGAGGCTGCTCGCGAAATGCTGCTCACCAATGACTGGGGAAGAGTGCAAATAGCATTCGAACCTTTTTGGGAAAAGCCCCCCCTATTCATATGGTTGCAGGCAATTTGCATGAAACTTTTCGGCATCAATGAATTTGCGGCGCGACTGCCTAATGCCATTGCAGGCATCGTATCGCTCAATATATTTTATCACATTGGCAGAAAGCATACCGGCCATTTTTTCGGGTTGTTTTTTGTGTTGGCCTATGCCGGAAGTCTCGCCCCTGCCTTATATTTTAAAACAGGCATCATAGACCCTATTTTCAACCTGTTTATTTTTCTTTCAGTTTATCAGTGGTTTTTGGCTGAACTGGAAATTAGTAGTCAAAACAACGCCCGCATTCATTACCTGTTGTTTGGAATTTTTGCAGGACTTGCCGTACTTACTAAAGGGCCCGTAGCCCTGCTTATAGTTGGCGTGGTGGGTATTACAAGGTTATTTTCTGCTGGTAAAAACGCCTGGCCCGGCTGGTTAAACCTTGGATTGGTATTGATAACCATCAGCGCTACGCTGGGGCTTTGGCTGGGCATCGAAACATACAAACATGGCACATGGTTCCTTTCTGAGTTTTTGCGCTATCAATTGGTGCTATTGCAGGGACAGATCGCTTGGCACAACCAGCCCTGGTATTATCATTTTCTGGTTCTGTTTTTTCTGAGTGCCCCGGCCTCTGTTTTTGCATTCCCTTTTTTATTCAAAAACCCAACTACCACCACCGGTAACAGTGCCATACTTTTCAGCTACATGAGAAGTTTATTCTGGACCGTACTCATCATTTTTTCCATCGTCACAACCAAGATTATCCACTACAGCAGTTTGTGCTGGATACCACTTGCCTTCATGGCAGGATACACCGTTTATTCTGGCTATACCAAAAGATTTACGGCTTCCCGATGGCTTGCTGTACCCATCCTGATTAGCATACTTCCAGTGGCAGCATTTTTCAGTATTGCCCCATACCTATTAACCGTCGAAAACAGGGATATCCTGGCTCCGCTGCTCGAGAAAGACATTTTCGCGATGAAATTATTATTAACAGGCAATATCTGGAGCGGATGGGAAGGTATTCCGGCCCTATTATTTTTAATATTTTTGATCATTTGGTGCATACAATATGCTTTGGGCACCCTAAAACATGCCACAGCATTGTTTCTAGCCATGTTGTTATTTTCGCAGTACCTGTATATCATTATTTTACCAAAAGCTGAGAAGCAACTGCAAGGGCCTATTATTTCAGCAATAAAATCAGCATCTCAGCAGTCTGAAAATCTGGTAGAATCATGGCACTATAAAACGTTTGCCATTTTATTTTACGGGAATACTCAGCCATCACAATTTAAAGGACCATGGTCTGAAACTGCAAAACAAGACTATCCACAGGAACCTGCACCCAACTACACAGCCCGTAAACACTGGATTTTAAAAAATTCGTTGTCAAATCCTGTTACCATTATCACCCGCTGCGATTACCATACGGATTCTACCTTCACCCGCCGGTTTAAAAAGATATCAGAACCGGGACCTTACATTATATGGGGAAAAATCATCCCCTAAAAACAAGGTATTCTAATACCAATCCTTTATTTTTGTGTAAAGCGGTAACAGCATAATGATGGTTAAAACAATAAAAATTATTGAAGCCGCCTACGAGCTGGGTGCAGGCACAAAAGGTGCCCATCTAGGCCCATCTGCCCTTTTTTCTGAGATATCCAGCATAAAGCCAAATGTTTTGCATTCAGCCCAAAAAGAGACTTTGGCTCAGTTAATGGAACAAAAGCCGGTATCGAAGAACGGGACTCCCTTTGCTCACCACATTCATTCCATACAGCAATCCATCAACGAAGTTGCTGCCTCAGTAGAAAAGGCATTGCACGAAAAAACGTTCCCCCTTGTATTTAGCGGAGACCATAGCAATGCCATTGGAACCGTTACCGGCATTGCAGATTCATTTCCGGATAAAAAAATCGGCGTAATCTGGGTAGATGCGCATTTGGATTTACATTCTCCGTATACAACCCCTTCCGGGAATATGCATGGCATGGCGGTCAATGCCCTGATATCAGACAACCACCCGGCCAATCGAAAAAATGAGCTTAATCCGGAAACTACCTCACTATGGAATAAAATTAAAAAATCCGGAAGACTGGAAATACATCCGAAAATCCAACCTGAAAACATCATCTTTATTGGCACACGGGATTACGAAGAAGAAGAATGGGCACTGGCTCAACATCTTAAAATTAAAATTTTCACACCCGATGATATCCGAATTAAAGGCATGCAAAATATCCTTAATGAAACCCTTTCTATTTTGGATCACTGCGACCTTTTATACACCAGTTTTGATGTTGATTCACTCGATCCTGCCATTTCGACGGGTACCGGTACGCCTTCACCCGATGGTCTTAATTATGAGGATGCTGAACTGGTTTTTCAATATCTCATAAACCATCCGAAAACCACCGTATTTGAAATTACGGAAATCAATCCGCTACTGGATACAGATCAATCTATGCCCCGCACCATTGCTCAGTTACTGGCCTCAGCCTGGTAATGCTTGAGCAGCCATTTTACCGTATCCGTATTATCAGCATAGTCCCATAAACGTGGCGATTGCGCCAAACCCAGCTGTATAGGAGCTTGCATACCTACCACTGCTTGAATTTTTGTATTGTATTCATGTAAATATCGGTCTACATCAGATTGTGTTTGATAAAAATGATAACCCAACATACCCACCGGTGCATATACATCTTGCGTTTCCTTGAGAATTACAAAACCATTGTCTAAATGTTTATCCAAATTCATGAGCAATACGGCCCTGTGGTAATGATAATTATTGGCGTATTTATGGTGATGAATTAGGTCTGAAAACGGTTCCCATGCATGAAACAACCGGACCAAATCAAAACCCTCCGGAAGCAGCAGGTGTGTGACGTTCCGGCAGCCCAGTCCAAAATAGGTAAAAACATCCTTCCCCAGTGCCCTAAGCTCTTCCTCCGAAGCATCCGGAGAAATTACCGCTACACTATTTCGGTGGCCCCGCAATAAATGCGGAATGTGCCTGAAGTAATATTCAAAATAGCGTCCACTGTTATTACTTCCCGTTGCAATGGCGGCATCCAGCCCCTTGAAGTTATCTGAAAAAGTAATTCTGTGTGTGAGTTCAGGATTCGCCGCCATCCATGATTCCACCAGAAATTTCATCAGTACTTCATCATCTGAACTGGCCTTAACTCGAACATGGTATCCGCATATAATCCCACATAGCAAATCGTGTAATCCCACAAGAGGGATATTTCCTGCCATGATGATTCCAAGGGTTTGTGAGCTCGTTTCTGATGGCATAGCGTATTGACTTAGCCACTGCTCAGCATCATTGTCCAGTGCGGTTATCCATGCATCTATACTCAAAGAAATATTCTTTTGAGTAAACCAGGGATTCTTGATTTCTGCTTCCTTTTTGATCGCTTTCCAGGAAGCATCAGACTCATGTTTGGCCATAAAATCTCGCAGAGAAGAAAGCCATTGACGCTGTTGCATGGAGCAAAGTTACCCAAAGCCCACTGAATAAAACCACGTTGGCAGCAATGGTGTATTGAATTATATGAATGCACTTGTAAATTTGCCAAATGGCTCACCGTTTATTCTTATTGGCAATTGCTTCCATGTTGCTGAATAACTATGATTTACATGCACAAGAAGAAAAAAAGGACCCACGGTTCATGCTGGGATTTAATGCCGGTGCCAATTTTAGTCGGAGCTCAAACAACGACACATTTCCTGTGAATTTCACAAAACGCAACAGACTGGGGATAGCGCTGGGCGTAAGTGGCATATATGACCTGAGCAGTAACGCAGGCATTGCATTTGGAGCCAATTTTGTGCAAAAAGGCTATCGCATCAATAACGACACACTCCCCACCAGTCCTGATATAAACAGAAAGTTTTGGAGTGTTAACATTCCGCTTGGGTTGCATTTCAGACAACAGTTTAATGCCCAGAATTACATCACTGAAAAATTTGGTGTAATCGCAAATTTCAATTTTAGGGGAGATAGTGCTTCATTTGCCAATGATGATGCAAGACCGGCCTTTATGATCAAAGAGACTACTGCACGCAACTTCTATCCCATGTTTTATCTTGGATTTGCGCTGGGAGGCACTTCAGAGAATAATAACCGGTATGAAATTGGTGTCACCTACACACAATCGCTCAGTAATGATGCCAGTTTAATGGTTTTACACAGTGAAGGATTAAAAAAACAATTTCCCCTGAATTATCGGGGTGGATTTTTACAGGTTGGATTCACCTATTATTTCAACCTCAGCAATTTCAAAAAATCAAGCGGTTATTTCTATTGATAATTGGGCAACCGTAAATCAATTTTGCAATTGAGTAATCGGAGTGAAATTATCCCAACCCCACATCCAGCGCCATCATCAGAACAAATCCAAAAATCAGGCCTAGGGTTGCCTTATCAGTATGTCCGTCGCGCTGGGTTTCCGGAATTACTTCTTCCACCACCACATAAATCATGGCACCGGCTGCAAAGGCAAGGGCATAGGGCAATAAGGGCTGTGCAACCATAACCAGGGCAACACCCAAAACACCGGCAATGGGCTCTACAACACCACTTAATTGCCCCCATAGAAAAGACTTGGTTCGGCTCATCCCAAACCTTCTGAGTGGAATCGCCACTGCCAGTCCTTCGGGAAAATCCTGAATACCAATGCCAATGGCCAGCGCAATAGCACCTGCCATATCAGCGCCCGGCAATCCTTCCGCAACAGCACCAAAAGCAACCCCTACTGCAAGACCTTCAGGTATATTGTGCAGCGTGATGGCCAATACCAAAAGTACCGTTCTATTCCAGTCTGTTTTCATCCCTTCCCGCTTTTCTATGGGCTGATGAATATGCAAGTGCGGCAATAACTGATCAAGGCCAAAAATAAATAACGCCCCCAGTAAAAATCCAATGGCTACTGGCACCCATGCCCATTGAGGAGACCAGGTTGTTTCTGCCATATCAATAGCAGGATTAAGCAAACTCCAAAAGCTGGCTGCCAGCATTACCCCGCCTGTAAACCCCAGCATGGTATCCATGAACCCCCGTTTGATGTCTTTCATGAAAAACACAAATGAAGCTCCAACCGCGGTCACCAGCCAGGTAAATAAAGTGGCCACCAAGCCCTGCATGATGGGATGCATTTGGGTGAAAAAATCAATCAGCGATTTCATACCTGTTAATCTTCAAATTTTTCAAACCGCTGGTTATGCGCTTTGGCCTCTGTCTCTTTTTTCTTGAATGCTCTGAGGAAAAAATAAATGGAAACAAACACCAAAACAGTAATGACCACTTCCCATAGAAAAAACTGATTTTTAAAACCTTGTACAGAAATGGCTGTGGTATCTTTCATTGTTACAAAAATAGATAACATATATCAAAAGTGCGCCTAAATAATCGTGCGGTTGATGTAAATTGCGGGCACTATGAGTCAAAACGCATACATTGAACAAAATAAAAATCGTTTTTTACAGGAGCTATTTGATTTACTTCGCATTCCCAGCATTTCAGCAGACAGCACTTTTGCCGGTGACGTAAGGATTTGTGCAGAATCTGTGGCAACACACCTTAAAAATGCAGGTGCCGACAATGTGACTATTGAGGAAACAGCCGGACATCCCATCGTATACGGAGAAAAGATTATTAACCCTAACTGGCCCACCATTTTAATTTACGGACACTATGATGTACAGCCCAGTGCACCGGATGAATTGTGGACTACCCCCGCCTTTGAACCCAGCGTGCGGGACGGAAAAATCTATGCTCGCGGGGCAGCGGACGATAAAGGACAGTTTTTCATGCATGTGAAGGCATTTGAAACCATGATGAAAACAGACACGCTTTGCTGCAATGTCAAATTCATGATTGAAGGTGAAGAAGAAGTCGGCAGCGGTAATCTTGGGCCTTTTTGTGTTAATAACCGCGAAAAACTAAAAGCCGATGTAATTTTAATCAGTGACACATCCATGGTTGCCAATGATGTTCCCAGTATCGACGTAGGTTTGCGTGGCTTGTCATACGTAGAAGTGGAGGTTACAGGCCCTAACCGAGATCTGCACAGCGGTGTATATGGAGGTGCGGTTGCCAATCCCATCAATGCGCTTTGCACCATGATTGCCAGCATGCACGATGAAAATCGCCACATTACCATTCCCGGATTTTACAATGACGTGCTGGAAACCTCATCGGAGGACCGAGAAGCAATGTCAAAAATCCCTTTCGATATAGAAGCATACAAAAAAGATTTGGATGTCGATGATGTGATGGGAGAAACGGGTTTTAGCACCATCGAACGTACCGGAATCCGCCCAACACTGGATGTTAATGGCATTTGGGGTGGTTATACAGGTGAAGGCAGTAAAACCGTGCTTCCTTCCAAGGCCTACGCCAAAATCAGCATGCGCCTGGTGCCCAACCAAAGCAGTGAACAAATCACAAGTCTGTTTAAGAACCACTTTGAGAGCATTGCACCTCCCGGCATTAAAGTTGAAGTAAGACCGCACCATGGCGGAGAACCGGTGTTAACACCTACCGACAGTATTGCCTACAAAGCTGCTGCTGCCGCTATGAAAGATACTTTCGGGAAAGACCCCATTCCTACCCGAGGGGGAGGCAGTATTCCCATTGTGGCCTTATTTGAGCAAGAGTTAAAGACAAAGGTGGTTCTGATGGGTTTTGGACTGGATAGTGATGCACTGCACTCGCCCAATGAACACTATGGAATATTCAATTATTTCAAAGGCATTGAAACCATTCCACGCTTTTTCCACCATTTCGCCGAATTAAACAAGTCCTGACACAAGCGTCATGCCACTGCTGGAAGGTGATACATACGAAATTTACAGAACCGAGCTACTGAAACGTTACCGGCATCTTCTGCGATCGCTAGGCAAGGATGTTCCCAAAGATAAACTGAATAAGGTTCGGGATGCTTTCGATCTGGCTGCAAGGTCGCATGAGGGCATGGTGCGTAAAAGCGGAGAGCCTTATATCTTTCATCCTCTTGCCGTTGCTCAGATTGCAGTAAGTGAACTCGGCCTGGGGCCCACCAGCGTTATCTGCGCGCTTCTGCATGATGTGGTGGAAGATACAGAAATAACGCTCGACGATATTGAGCATCGTTTCGGGCCCAAAACAGCCTCCATTATTGATGGTTTAACCAAAATAAATACGGTTTTTGACAACGTAGACAAAGAGCACAGCATACAGGCCGAGAACTTTAAAAAAATGCTACTGACATTGGGAGAAGACCTAAGGGTAATCCTGGTGAAATTGTGTGATCGGCTGCATAATATGAGAACGCTAGGTTCGGTAAGTGAAAACACCAAGCTCAAAATTGCCTCAGAAACCAATTTTATCTATGCTCCTCTTGCTCATAGACTGGGTCTAAATGCCATTAAGACCGAAATGGAGGATCTGGCGCTTAAATTTACCGAGCCGGAACTTTACAAAGAAATTTCCCAAAAGCTGGCAGAAACCAAACTGTCAAGGCAACGATATATCCGCGAATTTATAGAGCCCTTGCGGGCCGAACTTGAAAAAACCGACATGAAAGTCGTGGAAATCAAAGGGCGGCCTAAAAGCATTTACGGCATTGCCAGAAAAATGAAGGTGCAGCAAATTCCTTTTGAGGAGGTATATGATGTTTTTGCCATTCGCGTAATCATTGACTCTCCCCTTTTTCTGGAAAAAGCAGATTGCTGGAAAGTATATTCCATCATTACGGATCAGTACCGAAGCCATGCCAACAGACTCAGGGACTGGCTAAGTCAACCCAAAAGCAATGGTTATGAAGCACTTCACGCAACCGTATTAGGACCCAAAGGCCGCTGGGTAGAAATTCAAATTCGAAGTAAACGGATGGATGACGTTGCCGAGCGTGGACTGGCAGCACACTGGCGATACAAGGAGGGCAGCAGCAGTATCACCCCGCAGGATCAGGCCTTTGAAAACTGGCTATCTAATGTAAAAGACACCCTGGAAAATCAGGATTTAAGCGCGTTGGAATTGGTTAGTGAATTCAGATTCAGCCTGCTCGGAGAGGAAATTTACCTTTTTACCCCGAAGGGTGACGTTAAAAATTTACCATTAGGCGGTACAGCCCTTGATTTCGCATTTGCTGTTCACAGCCAGATTGGACTCCATACTATCGGTGCTAAAGTCAATAACAAACTGGTTCCCATCAGCCATGTGCTGAAGAATGGGGACATCGTAGAAATTCTCACAACACAAAAATCCCGAGCCAATGCAGGTTGGCTTGAACTGGTTAAAACCGGCAAAGCAAGAAGTAAAATAAGGGAATTTCTGAAAATGGAGAAAACCCGTCTGGCCGGGATGGGAAAGGAAATGGTAGAGAGAAAATTAAAAAGTCAGGGGGAAATCATCAGCGAAAAAAACATTGGATTGCTGATGAAACATTTCCAAACGGCCACAGCCGCTGAATTTTACCACAAGGTGGCCAACGGCGATATAAAGTTGGAGAAACTGATTATTAAGGACATATCCGTAACAAAACAGTCCACTAAATCCAGCCCTGCAACAGAAAAAACACCCAATACCAAAAAAATCGCAAAAGCCAAAGGACAAATTGTCATTGGGGATGATTTTGAAATGTCTTATCAGCTGGCCAAATGTTGTAATCCCTTACCGGGTGACTCCATTTTTGGCTTCATTACCGTGGGAGAAGGCGTAAAAATACATCGTACCTCCTGCCCCAATGCGCAACGACTAATGAGTCAGTACGGCTACAGAATCATTGCTGCATCCTGGAGAACTGATGGATATGAAAAACCCTTTGAAGCCATACTTTCGGTAAGTGGAATTGATGATGTTGGCATTGTAAGTAAAATCACCGATATCATTTCAAAAGATATGGAGGTCAACATGCGAAGCATCAATATAAAAGCCAATGAGGCAGAAGGGACCTTTGAAGGCCGACTGGAGGTATTTCTTCATAGCAAGGCACACCTGGATTTGCTCATGGAAAAAATACAGGGTACACACCAGTATATTCAGGTCACCCGACTGGATACCTAACATGTAATATACGCATTTTTTTCGACAAAAACAAATATTTCAGATACTATTTCTCTTATATTTGAATGAACTATTATTAAAAACATGAATATTTTCATTTACGTACTGGTAACACTGGTTGTGTTAGTCATCCTCAGATCTATTAAGGTAATTCCGCAGCAAAATGCTTTTGTTGTAGAACGTTTAGGCAAATTCCACCAGGTCCTGCAGCCCGGCTTCAATTTAATCATTCCTTTTTTTGATCGAGTTGCCTACAAGCATTCCCTGAAAGAAGCGGCCATGGACATACCGGAACAGATTTGTATTACCAAAGACAATGTGCAGGTAGCAGTAGACGGTGTTGTTTTCGCACAGGTCATTGATCCTGCCAAGGCCTCTTACGGTATTTCTAATTATCAGTTTGCGGTGATACAGCTTGCACAGACCACCATGCGCAGTGAAATAGGGAAAATTGATCTGGACAAAACATTTGAAGAGCGCACCAACATTAATGGGGCTATTGTTTCTGCCATCGATGAAGCGTCGTCCGGATGGGGCGTCAAAATACTTCGCTATGAAATAAAGAATATCACACCTCCAAAATCGGTACTGAATGCCATGGAAAAACAAATGCAGGCCGAACGCGAAAAACGTGCGGTAATTCTAACTTCAGAAGGCGAAAAACAAAGCGCCATTAACCAAGCGGAAGGACAAAAGCAAAAAATGGTGCTTGAATCTGAAGCCATCAGACAACAACAAATCAACGAAGCAGAAGGTCAGGCAGCGGCCATTAAAGCAGTGGCCAGTGCAACAGCAGATGGGATTAGAGAAGTGGCTTCTGCTTTGCAGGAAAAAGGGGGATTTGAAGCGGTTCAGCTCCGCGTAGCTGAAAATCTGGTGGAACAATATGGCAAGCTAGCCAAAAGCACCAATACCATGATTTTACCCGCCAATTTTGCCGATATGGGTTCCATGATTTCAGCGGCTATGGGGGTAATTAAACAGCAAAACGATACAACTAAAACCAAGTCATGAGTGCTGAAATGATGTGGGGAGCAGCAGGGTTACTGCTCATTATTGCCGATGTGGCTTTTGGTACTTTTTTCGTCATGTTTTTAGGCGCAGGTGCTTTAATCACCGGTGGCTTACTGTGGATGGGAATTTCTATGAATAGTACGGCACAATGGCTTACTTTTTCAGCAATATCTGCGCTGGGTGTACTTTTACTTCGGCAAAAATTACTGCACTGGTTTGGCCCTTCCAGAGAAGAGCGCTTCGAGGAACATAAGGGTCAAACTGTGGTGGTAGTAGAGGAGGTTTCTCAGGGCAAAACAGGAAAAGTAAAGTATCGGGGAGCTGAATGGCAAAGTGCCACCACAGAAGCAGAAACCCTATCTGTGGGAGAAAATGCCATTATCACCCATTTGGATGGAATTGTTGTTTACATTCGCAAAAAATAATAAGCATGAATGCATCACATTGGCATTTAATCACCAATCATCTACCTGTTTTGGGGCTTAGCTTTTCCGCAATCAGCATTATCTGGGGCATGTATCGCAATTCAAGAAATACACTGCTGTTGGCATTTTTTTTGGTACTCATTTCGGCTGTAGGAGGCTTTATCGCTGGCAATACCGGAGAGGGTGCCGAGGAAGCGGTCGAGAAAATTATAGGGATATCGCATGAAGCCATCCATGAGCACGAAGAGGCTGCTGAATTGGCCATGCCTTTGATTATTGCCTCGGGAATTCTCTCACTGCTCGCCGGTTTTTTATTGATTAAAAACCACAAATGGTCAAAAACATCGCAGTGGTTGTTGCTTCTAACCGTAATTATGGGATGTATACTTTCTATGCGGGCCGGGTGGTTGGGAGGCAAAATCCGGCATTCCCCGGAAATTAATGCCGATAGCACATGCACATACTTAGGAACTGAACATGAAGACTAAATGAAAAAAATGCCCCTATATAGGGGCATTTTTATATAAGTTTGTATGGAAATAATTACCCTTCCAGTGCGGCAACGCCACCCACAATCTCACTGATTTCTCGGGTAATGGCCGCCTGGCGTGCCTGGTTGTAGGCAAGACGAAGACTAAACAGCAATTCACCTGCATTTTCAGTAGCCTTATCCATTGCCACCATACGTGCTCCATGTTCAGATGCCAAGGAATCAAGCAACGCCCTGTAAATTTGTGTTTTAACGCTTCTGGGAATCAAATCCTGCAAAATTTGAACCTTATTAGGTTCAAAAAGGTAGTCGTTAGTCATTGTCTTTTTTGCATCCAGTGGCTTAACCTGAGGCTTTACAGGTAAGATTACCTCATTGGTTAAAATCTGTGTAGCAGCATTTTTAAACTGATTGAATATAACCTCTACCTGATCATAGGTTCCATTTCGGAAGCTTTGTAAAACATGCTCGCCCAACTCAAATGCCTTTTCTGCATCCAAAATGGTTAAGGTTTGCATGTAAGAGCTGTCTACACTGTATTTAAGCCTTCGCAGAAATTCAGCGCCTTTTTTGCCAATACACAACAATGTTACATTGCCTGCCTTGTTTTGTTCAGCATATTTTTCAGTTAAAACCTGACGAGTGCGCTTAATAACATTCGAATTGAAAGCTCCGCACAATCCCCTATCGCTGGTAATGACAACAAGCAAAACATTTTTCACCTCTCTTGTCTGAAAATACACAGCCAGCTGGGGGTCTTCAATGCTATCCTGCAGGTTAGACATGATGCCCTTCAGTTTTTCTGCATAGGGTCTCATACGCACAATGGCATCACTCGCTTTTCTCAGCTTGGTAGCACTTACCAGCTTCATCGCTTTGGTAATTTGCTGCGTGCTGATGGTGGAAGAAATCCTGCTGCGTATCTCTTTTTGACTCGGCATATTAGTAGAAGGTTATGCGGTAAATCCTTTGGCTACTTCTTTTCCGGCTTCGCTGAGTGTGGATGTGATGGAATCGTCAATCTTACCGGATCTGAGCTGTTCAAGCACATCTGCATGCTTGTTTTCCAGATACTCAAGATAGGCAGTTTCAAATGCACGAACCTTATTCACGGGAATACTGCGAAGCTGATTGCTGGTACCCAAATAGATAATGGCAACTTGCTTTTCAACACTTACAGGGCTAAATTGAGCTTGCTTCAACAGTTCCACGTTACGAGAACCTTTATCAAGTACCGCTTTGGTTGCGGCATCCAAATCGGAACCGAATTTGGCGAATGCTTCAAGCTCACGGTACTGAGCCTGATCCAGTTTAAGCGTACCAGCCACTTTCTTCATGGATTTAATTTGGGCATTTCCCCCTACACGACTTACCGAAATACCTACGTTAATGGCAGGACGAACACCGGAGTTAAACAAGTTGGATTCCAGGAATATCTGACCGTCGGTAATCGAAATTACGTTGGTAGGAATGTAGGCAGACACATCACCCGCCTGGGTTTCAATGATGGGTAGCGCAGTGAGCGACCCTCCCCCTTTTACTTTACCTTGGAGGCTTGGGGGCAAATCATTCATTTTTTCAGTGATTTCTGTACTAGCATTCAGTTTGCAGGCCCTTTCCAAAAGACGGCTGTGAAGATAGAATACATCTCCGGGATAAGCTTCACGACCCGGAGGACGACGTAGCAACAGCGACACCTCACGGTATGCAACGGCCTGTTTAGATAAATCGTCATACACAACCAGTGCAGGCAGACCTAAATCACGGAAATATTCACCGATTGCAGCACCAGCCATAGGAGCAAAGAACTGCAACGGAGCTGGTGAAGAGGCGGGTGAAGAAACAACCACCGTGTAAGGCATAGCGCCATTTTCTTCCAGTGATTTTACCACTTGCTTCACGGTAGATTCTTTCTGACCGCAGGCTACGTAGATGCAATATACAGGTTGTCCCTTTTCGTAAAACTCCTTCTGGTTAATAATTGTATCCAGTGCGATGGTGGTTTTACCTGTCTGGCGATCACCAATAATCAATTCACGCTGTCCACGTCCAATGGGTATCATGGCATCAATGGCTTTGATACCTGTTTGCAACGGTTCTTTAACGGGTTCGCGGAACAATACACCAGGAGCTTTGCGCTCCAGAGGCATGTCAAAAACCTCACCGGAAATGGGTCCTTTGCCATCTATAGTTTCCCCGAGCGTGTTTACAACGCGACCCAGCATGCCATGTCCAACATTGATACTGGCAATTTTACCGGTGCGTTTTACTTTATCGCCTTCCTTGATATCGGTACTGCTACCCATCAATACGGCGCCCACGTTATCTTCTTCCAAGTTTAGTGCTACGGCACGAATTCCGTTTTCAAATTCAATGAGTTCACCGCTTTGTACACCAAAGAGTCCGAAAATACGGGCAATACCGTCCCCTACCTGGAGTACGGTACCTACTTCTTCTAAACTGGCAGCACCGCTGAAACCGGAAATTTGTTCCTTAAGGATGCTGGATACTTCATCAGGCCTTATTTGTGACATTATTATATTATTTTAAGCTAGGTTGAGTTCTTTTTTCATTTTGTTTATCTGTCCGATCACAGAGCTGTCATACATTCTGCCGTCGAACAGGATGGTTAATCCGCCAATGAGTGCGGAGTTTACCTTTTGTGTAATCATTACTTGTTTGCTTCCGGCGTGTTTCTTAACGAACTGTTCTATGCCTGAAAGCGTATCTTTATCCAGCGCAATGGCACTGGTAACTTCAGCCAGGGTAATTCCATTGGCTTTATTGTAAATATTGATAAATGACTGCGCCATTTCGCCCAAGAAATTTTCACGGCTTTTATCGGCCATCATATCAAAAACAGAAAGGGTAATTTCGTTAAACCCATTGAACATCTGACGCATTACCTCTTTCTTTTTGCTTTTGTGAAACAAAGGACTCTCCAGAAAGGCAGATAATTCAGGAGAAGCAGATACCACATTTAATAGGTTTCCGGCATCGGACGCAACCGCATCAAGCTGATTTTTTTCAGCGGCTATATCAAAAAGGCATTTAGCGTATCGGGATGCTATTTTCATGAAATTGTTGCTTATGCAGTTGCTTTTTGTTGCTTATCTAATTTGGTCAGCTGATTGGCAATGAGGGCTTTCTGCGCATCATTGTTTTCCAGTTCTTTCTCTACCAGCTTCTGGGCTATCTGCAATGAGAACTGAGCTACTTCTTTTTTAAGCTCATCCAGAGCGGCATTCTTCTGGCGGCTGATTTCGTCATTGGCGCGAGAAATTAGGCGTTTGGCTTCCTCATCGGCAGCATTTTTTGCCTCACTGACAATTTTCTCCTTGATTTCACGGGCTTCTTTGAGAATGGTTTCTCTTTCGGCACGTGCCTCTGCCAGCAGATTTTCATTCTGCTGATTAAGTTTTTGCATTTCAGCACGCGCGTTGGCTGCTTCCTGAAGTGATTTCTCGATGGTATCTTCCCTCTCCTTCATTGATGTGAGGATAGGTTTCCAAGCGAATTTTTTGAGGATGAAAAGCAACAGTGAGAATGTTACTAGCATCCAGAATACAAGGCCAATGGCAGGGGTTACTAACTCCATGTTTTTTGTGTTTCTTTTTTAAAATAATGGTTGCCCGCCATGGGCGGGCAACCTGTTAGGTTTAGAGGAACAGAATCAGCAGACAAACAACGATTGCAAAGAACACAGCACCTTCGATAAGTGCAGCGGCTACAATCATGTTTGCACGGATATCGCCCAGTGACTCGGGCTGACGTGCAATGCTTTCCATGGCGCTACCGCCAATACGACCAATGCCGATACCGGCACCGATGGCAGCCAATCCGGCACCGATAGCGGCACCCATTTTACTGAAACTTGCGGCAGCAACCTTAGCGTCGGTAGCTGCATCGAGAAGAATGGTCATTAAACTCATAGTGAAGTGATTTTATTGTTGTTTTAATTAATGGTGTTCTGCGTGATGATGCTCTTCAATTGCCATTCCTATGTAGATGGCGGTAAGTAAGGTAAATACAAAAGCCTGCAGGAAAGCAACCAGCAATTCGAGCAAACTCATAAACAAGGTAAAGGCCACAGATAGTGGACTAACAGCATAGCCAAGACCAGGACTCATAGCACCAAATATGAATATAAGGCTAAAGAAACCCAGGATAATAATGTGACCTGCAGTGATGTTGGCAAACAAACGAAGCATCAGTACGAATGGCCTTAAGATTACACCCAGTATTTCGATGGGCACTATGATAAGATACATGGCCTTGGGTACATCCGGCATAAAAATGTGCTTCCAGTAATATTTGTTACCGATAAAATTAACCGTTAAGAAAACCACCAATGCCAAGACCATGGTAATGGCTATATTTCCTGTAACGTTGGCTCCGCCGGGGAAAATCGGAATAAGTCCGAAGATATTGTTTACAAATATGAAAAAGAAAATACTGAGAATCAGAGGCATGTAGCGCTCGTACTTCGGACCTATGGATGATTTGGCCACATCGTCGCGCAGAAACAATATTAATGGCTCAATGATATTCACAAATCCTTTGGGTGCTTGGCCTGGACGCTTGCTGTATGTACGGGCAACCGATATCATGATGATAAATAGTGTTATCACCGCCAGAAACATAGCCAGAACGTTTTTGGTTATACTAAAATCATAAATAACTTCAGTATTCGATTCGTTTTCCCAAATTATCTGATTTTTTTCATTGAGTTTGAAACCCTTGTAAGCATCGTGACCGTGGTTGAAATGAGCACTTGAGAAAACAGATAATCCCTGAGATTGAGTGTAAACAATTACAGGCAATGGAATAGAAGTATGCCCCCACAGATGCCAATCATGAGAATCTGAAATGTGCTCCATAATGAGCTTACCCGGATCCATTTTTTCTTCGGTATGGGTATTCTCGTGACTCTTTTCAGTGGCATGTTCATCGCCTGAGGCGTAAAGCCCCAGCGAAAAAAAGGCGTAAAAAAGGGTCAATACTAAAATTTTAGGAGTTCTGTATCCGCTGAAAAGCGCTGAAAAATAGGGCATTTGCTTATTTGGAGCGTTCATTGAAATCGGGGCGCAATTTACGACGAATTTGGGAAATTTCAAATACCATCAAAAGGAAAAAACTGCCGGTGTAAGAAATGACGAATGGAATGCTTATCGGACGGAAGGCAAATAATGAAATGGCAAGAAAAAAAATGGCTGCCAGCATCCTCAGCATACTCCCCAGCATCATACGTCTGATAGTTCTCTTTGGGTCTGATTTTTCATTTCCGTGTATATAATAATGAATAAAACCGCACAAGGCCACCAGAAACAGCACGCCCAAAAAACCGTAGTTAGGTATAGCTTCTTTGGATAACGTATTGTAGACATACATGCCAACAAAAATAATTGCTGAAAATACGATGAGCTTTTTATAATAGGTATTCATGACTGATGTTAAAGTTTACGCATGACTGAATAAAGTGAACCTACTACCCCAGCAATGGTAAGCAAGAGCGTAAACCATGGGAAACCTAACTGCAGCCATTTATCCAGATAAAAGCCACCTAACACAAACAAAAGCATTGTCAAAACCATCTGAAGGGCCAGGCTGCTGTAGCGAAAAAAACTACCCGTTTGTTTAAGTGGGCTGTCCGTTTTCTTCGGATCCATGGGTTACGGGTTTTGTTGTAACCTGAGTGATATGTGCGTTCATACTGCACCGTCCATTGAAGGAGGCACCGCTTTCAATCACAATTTTTCCGGTGGCAATGTCACCATCTATTTTAGAATTGGTCTTCAACACCAGTGTTTCCGAAACCGTGATGTTTCCTTTTATATACCCGGCAATGGTTGCATCCCTTGCATCAATGTCACCGGTGATACTTCCACCGTCTCCCAAAACAAGTCTTTGTTTTACGGTAACATGGCCTTCGATGGTTCCATCCACCCTAAAATCTCCTTCAGAGACCAAGTCACCTTTTAATTTGGTGCCGGGACCAATGATGTTTAATAAGTTGTTTACGGCAGCCGGCTCTTTTTTACCCTGCTTGCCTGATTGATTGGAAGAAAACATGGGACTGCAAATATACCATCAAAATTAACACATAGGAAGTCAATTTCCACCTCGCCGCACCGATGTGCTGTCAAATTTGTTTTCTTTTTCTGACAAGATGTTGGTGAGCGCATCAATTTTAAGCTGTTTATTTTCCAATTCTCTGCTCAGGTCTTCCACTCGCTGATTCAATTCCATCATGGCCTCCCGATTGTTGGTATTGCCAAAACCCGGCACCAATCGTTTGGCCGGAGTAAAGGAAATCAGTAAATAAATCAATAATACAAAAGTTAAAAACACGGTGCTTAACAGCATCAATAAATTCATGGGAGTAAGTCGAATGGAGAAAACTTCACCAAAATGGGTATCATTAAGAAGCACCAGACGATACTTATTTCTCAGTTTAGCTATAATTTTGCGTCCTTTGCCCATAATATTGTGCCATTGCGTAATAAAAATACGAAAATATCGTTTTTACCCGTGAAAACACCCATGCTCCTGCAAAGATTTTTGTTTTTAGCCATCCCAATCTGCATAACGGTTCTGCATGCGTGTAAAAACAGCGACACTGCCCTTGGCAGAGCCTGGCATAACACCACTGCACACTATAACATCTATTTTAATGGAGAAGAAAAGTGGAAAGAAACCGTGTCCGGACTTCGCGAAAACCACAAAGACGATTATCGTACTTTCATAGAATTGTACAATTACGGGCCCACTGAAACGCTCAAAGGTAATCAACCAGCCATGGATGAAGTGGTGAAAAAAGTGAGTACCATGATTGATAAACATCCACGCAGCCGTTGGGTAGACGATGCTTATCTCCTTATGGGCAAAGCTTATTTTATGAAGGGCGATTTTATCGCTGCTGAAGACCTGTTTAATTTTGTCCATACCAACTACAAAGACCCTGTTATTCAGTACAATGCTAAGCTGTGGATTTTTCAAACTTTATATCAGCGAAAAAAATATGGGGAAGCAGAAAACCTGGCGCGCAGCCTGTTTCAGGATAAAGATTTTCCAAAATCACTGAGGGCAGATCTTAACAAAGCGTTGGCAGCCGTTTACCTAAGAGAAGGCAAAATTACCCAGGCCCATGAATACCTTAATAAAGCCATTCCGCTGGCAACAGGGAAAATGGAAAAATACAGACTTCATTTTTCGATGGCTCAGGTTTGCATGGCCTTGAAGAAAAACAAGGAGGCCGCCAAGCATTTTGAAAAAGTGATCAAAATGAATCCGCCCTATGACATGGCATTTAATGCCAGGATTCAGCTTGCACAGTTGGTAACCGAACAGGGTGGACGCTATGCGAAAGTGAATTCCATTCTGAAAAAAATGCTTCGCGATGACAAAAACATTGAGTATTATGGCCAAATCCATTATCAAATGGGCATGAATGAACTGCGCGCAGGGAATGAAGAAAAGGCCCTATACCAGTTTAATCAATCCTTAAGAAAAGCCGGAAATGACAACGCTCAGATGACCACTACTTACCTGGCCATGGGCGATTATTATTACCAAAAGCGTGTGTATGAAAACGCCGGTTTATATTATGATTCAGCCAATAAAAAACTGGATGAAAAACACCCTGATTATGAGCGACTTTCCCAAAAAAGTGCTCAATTAACCGATCTTTTGAGACATCTTTTAACCATAAAAAGAGAAGACAGTTTATTGAGAATGGCCACTGACCCTGATTTTAGGGAAAAAGCCATCGACAATACCATTGCGAATGAAAAAAAGCAGTCAGAGAAACTCAAAAACCAACCGCTCCCCCCTCCTGCCCCGCCTTCAGGCGGATCCGAGCCTATGGCAGGTTCCGGTTCGTTTCCTTTTTACAATGCAACTATGCGCGCCAAATCCAATCAGGAATTTCAAAACCTTTGGGGAAACCGAACCAACCGGGATTACTGGCGTATTAATTCCAAAAAGGTAGCTGAGCCCACAGAAAATAACACTGCAGATACCGGGATAAAAAAAGATGATGAACCCGTGCAAGATATACCTGAAGGTATTTCTGCCGACAGACGCCGCTATTACAAAGACATTCCTTTTTCAGCAGAAGCTAAAAAAAGTGCCCGCAGCCGCATGGAAGAAGCCATGTTTGCCTGTGCAGGTATTTACCAGAATCAATTGCTGGAATATGGGGAGGCCCTGAAATGGTATGAAAACCTGTTAAAAACCTTTCCTACCACCCAATATGAAGCGCAGGTATATTTTGAAATGGCAAAAATTTACAGGGCTATGGGTAATAATGCAGATTTCGAAAAATATAAAAATCGGTTATCAGAAAGATTCCCAAACTCCCTGTATATAAAGCTTTTAGAAGGAAACAAAGATAACACACAAAATACGGAACAAATTTCGGAATTGAAGGTAATTGAGGAATTATATGAGAAAATGTACGGAGAATTTGAAAACAACAGATTTTCTGAAGCCATTGCCGTCAAAATGGAAGCCGATCGGAAGTATGCAGGCAATGCCTATCAATCAAGATTTGATTATATTTATGGATTGTGTCAGATTAAATCAGGCAATGCGGAAAAAGGCATTGAAATACTAAAACAAATTACGATAGATTACCCTTCAACCCCCATTGCACTCCAATCGCAGGGCACCATTGATGCATACGAAAAACTGAAAAACAACCCGGATCAAAACGGAGCTGACAGCACCAAAACAAATCCATCCGGCAATGATGAAATACTATGGAAAACATGGGATGGTAAAGAAGAATTGTTCTATTTGCTGGTTTTTCCCAAAGGTAGCAACACCAATATGATTCGTGCCACCCTGAATGATTTTAACAAAGAAAACTTCATTTTTGAAACCCTCGAAGTAAGCCCTGCAAGGGCCTCCGGAAGTACCATTTATATCAGCATTAATAATTTTAGCAAGCCGGAAAAAACAAAGGAATACCTTTCGTTCATTGAGAAAAAGCCGGAAATACTGGCAGCCAAAGGGTTGTTTGAGTTTGAAATGGCATGGATTTCAAAAACCAATTACCTCACCCTGGCGGGCAATAACCGCATTAATGCCTACATGGATTTCTTCCGCGGAAAATTGCGATAACACCCTATATTCGCATAGGTTATGTCAGATAAAACCGGATACTTTTTAATGGGCAGATTCTGGAAGTTCCTGCTGGGATTTTTCCTTATGATCATTGTATTCTTTTTGTTGGTCAATTTTGGATTATTTGGTGAAATGCCTGACATCAAAGACCTGGAAAACCCCAAAAGTGCGCAGAGTTCAGTTGTTTATGCTGCTGACGGTGAAATATTGGGAACCTACTTTCTGGAAAACCGCACCAATATAAAACATGAGCAGATTGCCGAATGTGTTTATGATGCGTTGATTGCCACCGAAGATATACGGTTTTACGACCATTCCGGGATTGACCCCAAAGGCACAGCCAGAGCTATCATCCGAATGGGGCGCGATGGCGGGGCAAGTACCATTACTCAGCAACTGGCGAAAAATCTTTTCAGTATTTACGAAAAGCCCAAGATGAAAATTACCCGTCTCATGCAAAAATTCAAGGAATGGATTATTGCCATCAGACTGGAACGGCGCTTTACCAAAGATGAAATTATTACCATGTATCTTAACACCGTTCCTTTTTCAGGAATGAGTTGGGGCATCGATGCGGCAAGCAGGGAGTTTTTCAATAAAAAACCCTCAGAATTAAAGGTTGAAGAGGCGGCTGTATTGATTGGAATGCTGAAAGCCACCAGTTTTTATAATCCACGTCTTAATCCGGAAAATTCAAGAAATAGAAGAAACGTAGTACTGAAACAAATGGTAAAGTATGGCAAACTGGATGAAGCCACCTACGAAACCATGAGAGATCAACCTGTTAAGCTGGATTATAAACGGGTTGATAATGAGGGGCCGGCCATCTATTTCCGGGATCAGCTGGCAGAATTCATGAAGGAATGGTGCAAGAAAAATGGCCATAACCTATATCGCAGCGGATTGAGAATCTACACCACCATAGACAGCCGAATGCAAAGTTATGCGGAAAAAGCGGTGGTTATGCATATGGCTGATCTGCAGAAACAATTCCATCAGACCTGGGGAAAAGACGCACCCTGGCGAAAAATCAGTGACTGGACGGTGATCCCCAACTTTATTGAAAATGCCTTGAAAAAAACAGATCGTTATCAGGCACTGAAAGTAAAATTCAATGGTGATGAGAAAGCCATCATGGCAGAACTCAAAAAACCGGTACGTATGACCATTTTCACCTGGAAAGGCGAACGGGACACTACCATGAGCCCCTATGACAGCATGAAATACATCAAAAAATTTCTTCACGCAGGGTTTGTGGCTGTGGAACCCGAAACCGGTCATGTGAAAGCTTGGGTTGGCGGAATCAATCATAAATTTTTCAAGTATGACCATGTGAATATTCATTCACGGCGACAGGTTGGATCCACCTTTAAACCCATTGTATATGCCACCGCCATCGATATTAATAAATATAGCCCTTGTACGGTTTTCCCAAGAGAGCGCACCACCTTTCCCGGAGCCAACGGCGAATTGTGGAGCCCTAGAAACAGCGATGGCAAAGAAGGGGGTGAAGCCACCATGGCAAAAGGGTTGGCGCTTTCAGACAACCTGATTACGGCACAAATCATGAAGTCATTGGGCGATGAGGCACCGCAGATGGTCATTAAATTCGCAGAAAGGGTAGGCATAGAAAAAAACCGTATCCCGCCTGTACCCAGCATTTGCCTTGGTACCATGGAATTAAGCCCGTTTGAAATGGCCAGTGCGTATACGGCTTTTGTGAACAAAGGACTTTGGATTAAACCTACCTACATTACCCGAATAGAAGATAAAAATGGCAATGTGCTGGAAGAATTTGGGACTCCCAAACACGACCAAGTACTCAGCGAAGAGAAGGCCTTCCTCATGTTCAGCATGCTTAAAGGTGTAGTAGATTTTGGCACTGGAAGTTATTTGCGTGGCAAATATGGCATTACCGGTCATATTGGCGGAAAAACCGGTACTACCCAAGGTAGTGCCGATGGCTGGTTTATGGGTGTAACCCGTGGCCTGGTTTGCAGCGTTTGGGTGGGTGCAGACGACCCCTCGGTTCGATTCAGAAATGGATGGATTGGACAAGGCGCCCTTATGGCGTTGCCCATTTACGGCATCTTTATGAAACAGGTGCAGGCCGATAAAAACATCATCCTCAATACAGACATGCTGGAAACGCCTGAAAATATTAGTAACTTCACCTTGGATTGCAGGGAAAATGGAGAGGCAGACCTTGGCGGTGAACTCGATGTAGATGAATTAGGAAATTGAGAAATTGCCTTGTTTTTTAGAAACTTTTTCCCTATATTTGCACCCCCAAAACAAATAGAATTATCATGAAACCCGATATACATCCTAAGAATTTTCGTCCGGTTGTTTTCAAAGACATGAGCTGCGATCACACTTTTTTGGTGCGCAGTTGTGTGGAAACCAAGGAAACCATCAAATGGGAAGATGGAAATGAATACCCTCTTTTCAAACTTGAAATTTCAGACAAATCACACCCCTTTTATACCGGCAAACAGCAACTGGTGGATACCGCAGGACGTATCGATAAGTTCATGAAGCGCTACGGCAAAAAGTAAATAACGAATTTTTATCGAAAGCCGCCCAATCGGGCGGCTTTTTTTGTGCTTAAACATCCGGTTTGTCTTAATTTCGAAGCCATGCAAATCAACTTTTTTGATGATGCTCATGCAGAACATTTGTTTCCGCTGACACTAACCCGCCCGACAGCAGACTTGCGATGCGGTATTCATACCGTGGCAGAAAAATGGGCAACTTTGCTAAAACCACAAGCTTGGGGCTACGATACGCGCGATTACCTAAATGCAAAGTTCCCCTCGGTGTCAAACCCCACACTGCTCATTAACGGAAGGATTTTACCCAATCAGGAACTGGCAGATGCAATCAGCAGTCTGCAACCCGGACAGTCATTGGTTAATGGAGCTGTCGTGCTGGCACAGAAGCCCGGCAATAGTAACGAACAAATTCCCTTCTCACTCCCGTTCCGCAGTCTTAACAGGCCATATGATATATTTATGTTGGCCGGAGAAGAAATACAGCGCGATTTTAACGTCAGAACATCAGGGCGCAGTTCTCAACCCTTTCATGCATCGGTGCAGATTTTGGGCGAACATCCCGTTTTTATGGAAGAGGGAGCCAAGGTGCATGCCGCTGTGCTGAACGCCAGCAACGGCCCCATCTACATTGGCAGCAATGCAGAAATTATGGAGGGTTGTTTGGTTCGCGGACCCTTTGCCATGGATGAAGGCAGCGTGCTGAAAATGGGTGCAAAGGTATATGGCCCTACTGCCTTAGGTCCCTATTGCGTCGTTGGGGGCGAAGTCAACAACATCTGCATGCAGGGATATAGCAATAAAGGGCATGATGGTTTTCTGGGAAATGCAGTACTCGGAGAATGGTGCAATATTGGTGCAGACAGCAATTGCAGCAATCTAAAGAATAACTACGAAGATGTGAAGGTATGGAATTATGGCAGCGGTCGTTTCGACAAAAGCGGACAGCAATTCTGCGGCCTTATTATGGGCGACCACAGCAAATGCGGCATTAATACCATGTTTAATACAGGCACTGTGGTGGGCGTTTCGGCCAATATTTTCGGATCAGGTTTTCCAAGGCAGTTTGTACCCGATTTTGCCTGGGGCGGTGCAAGCGGCTTTATCACCTACAAGCTGGATGCAGCATTTAAAACAGCATCACTGGTGATGCCCCGAAGAAAAATGGAGTTCACAGAAGCTGACAAAAAGATATTGGAGGCGGTGTTTGAAAGAACCCGGGACTGGCGAAATTGGGACTAATCACTTTAACTATATGGCCGTTAATCTCAAATGAAACTGACGATTAACGGTCATTTTTATTTGATAAGTTTAGGCAAATGATGGTTAAGAAAATCCTTCAAACCCAACACACACAAGTCTTTATCTAAATCAAACGGCTTCGGACTACCTGCCGTAATGATAAAGTTATGTTTGCAAGAAAGGTCAGCCATACTCTCGCGCATACCACGGCTTAGAGATGGAACATCGGTGGTTTTTATTTCAATGCAAGCAATGGGCTTATCCCCTTTTACCAAAACCAAATCCATTTCGCTGCCGTCCAGCGTTCGGTAAAAGTATGGATTGATCCTGTGCGGTAACATTTGACAGATTTGCTCAATCACATAGCCCTCCCAGCTGTTGCCAATGACAGGATGTAGCTGCAGCTTGGCCGAACTGTGAATATCCAGCAGATAATGCAGTATCCCCGAATCCCTGAAATACACCTTGGGCGTTTTAACAAGGCGCTTCCTGGAATTGGTGCGAAATGGCTGTAGCTTGCGAATCATGAAAGCCCCCTGCAGGTAATCTACATAGCGGTTAATGGTGGTGGAACTGACGTCCAGCCCTTTGGCAAAAGACTGGGCATTCCACAAACCACCGTGCTGATGAGCCAGCATGTGCCAGAGTTTGTGCATAAGCGGACCGGAAAAACTAACCCCAAACAGGTTGTTCAAATCGCGCTCCACAAATGTTCGTGAAAAACCATCCATCCAGTTTAGCCAGGCGGCATCCGTGCGGGCAAGCCACGCATCCGGAAAACCTCCCCGAAACCAATGCCGGGTTTGGGTGAAATTCTTCTGCCTTTGCAACTCGGTAGCATTAAGGGGGGTTGTATCGATATAGTATATGCGGCCGGCAAGACTTTCAGAAGCGCCCTTAACCAGCTCGGGACTGGCAGAACCCAAAACAAGGAAACGGCCCGGCTTGCGGTGCTCATCCACCAGATGTCGCAGCAACGGAAACAACTCCGGCCTGAATTGTATTTCATCAATAATGACCAGATGATCAGCGTATTGTTTCAGGGTGTATTCGGCATCTCCTAGGCGACGGGCATCCGCCGGACTTTCCATATCCAGATAAAGCACCGGCTTTTTACTCTTTGCCGCATATCGTTTTGCAGCAGTGGTTTTACCGGACTGACGGGGGCCAAGCAGACACACTACGGGAAATTGCTTCAGCATGGTTGCAATTTGCTTATCATACATCCGGGCAATCATATCACAAAGATACTAAAATTCCCGTTATTTTCAAATCACATTTGAATATTTCGGTATTATATTTTTTCTATGTTATTGTTTTTATTTGTTTTATATATTTTTTGCTTTGCAATGTTATTAATCTTCTGCCGGGGCAAAAAAGTTTTTTACATGCCTTGCATTAATATTCAAAATCACTCCTCCAATCACCATCACCATACCCAGATATTGAAGAAGGACATAATGTTCGTCAAACAACAACAGCCCTGCACCCGCACCCCATAAAATCCCAACATAGCTTACGGCAGACACCCTACTCGCCAAATCTTCCTGGTAAGCCCGTGTCATGAAAAACTGACCTACCTGCGTAGTAATACCTGTTGCTATCAGCCAAAGCCACTGTACACCATCGGGCCATACCCAGTCAGCCGGCTTGAACAAAAAATACACCAACGCTATCGGCACACTTACCATGGGAAAATACAGCACCACCACATTCGGATCTTCCACCCCTTTTAACTTTTTAATGGTATTGTATGCCAATGCAGAAAAAAATGCGCCTCCAAAACCTGCCAGCATGGGCAACAATGGCACCTGAAATCCTACCCCATTCACCACCACCACACCGGCAAAGGTGATGGCAAAGAATAACCACTGAATATTAATGACCCGCTCTCCTGCCATCCAAATGGCTAAAATGGTGGTAAGTACCGGAGCCAGATAATGGATGATTATGGCGTTGCCCAAAGGCATTTCCTGCAAGGTGTAGAAGTAACATATAAGTCCAACCGAACCAAAAAAACCACGCTGAAGCAACAGCCATTTGTTTTTGCCCAAAGGGCTCACCCCCAGTTTCCACAGGGTAAGATAGCCCAGAACAATTTGAACCAGCGCTCTGAAAAACACGGTTTCAGCCACCGGAATGTCTTTCACCATTTTCACACAGATGTTCATCAGGCCAAAGGCAAAACTAGCCACCAGCATCATCCACACTCCCCTGCTTAACCGAAATTGCATGTTGTTGATTAACCAAAGAAAAAAGGCAACCCTTCAGTTGCCTTCTCATTGATTCAAATTATGGCATTATGCACCCAAAACGCTGTTCATATTCCTTACAGCATCCGCCGATTTGGCAAATTCTGCTTTCTCAGCATCGTTCAAATCCAGATTAACAATGCTTTCCCAGCCATTTTTACCGAGAATCACCGGCACACCAATACAGATATCATTTTGGCCATATTCGCCTTCAAGGTATACACAGCAAGGGAACATCTTTTTCTGATCGGCTACTATAGAATGAACCAATGCCGCCACAGAGGCACCCGGTGCATACCAGGCACTGGTACCTAGCATCCCTGTGAGCGTAGCACCACCCACCATGGTATCCGCTTTCACCTTAGACAAAACTTCTTCTGAAGCAAACTGGGAAGCAGGAACGCCTTTGTAGGAGGCCAGACGGGTTAAAGGAATCATGGTTGTATCGCCATGCCCACCGATAACCATGCCATCTACATCATTAGAAGGGCAGTTAAGCGCAGCGCCCAGATAAGTGCGGAAACGACTGCTGTCCAAAATGCCACCCATGCCAATAATGCGGTTCTTGGGAAGTCCGGTGGCTTTCAATGCCAGATAAGTCATTGTATCCATGGGGTTTGACACCACTACGATGATGGCGTTAGGGCTATGTTTAAGCACGTTTTCGCAAACGGTTTTTACGATACCTGCGTTCACACCGATCAGCTCTTCGCGGGTCATGCCGGGCTTGCGTGGTATACCGCTTGTAATCACAACCACATCGCTGCCTGCTGTTTTACTATAATCGTTGGTAGAACCACTGATTCTGGTATTAAAACCGTTTGTAGTGGCGCACTGCATAAGATCAAGGGCCTTGCCCTCGGCAAAATTTTCCTTAATGTCCAGAAGAACTACCTCGGAGGCGAAATTCTTCATGGCGATGTACTCTGCACAGGAGGCGCCCACATTTCCGGCACCGAT
>CAYYXG010000001.1:170907-267632 GCA_964475595.1 uncultured Flavobacteriaceae bacterium | reverse complement strand
TCTGCGCAAAAATCAGTATATTGGGAGTAAGCACGATTCCTCGGCTGCTGCGCGCCGTGGCAAACAGGGATAGCTTCAGTTTCAGTTTTAGCCCTGTCCATAGTACTTTTCGCAACATCTCTTTCAGTGGATTTTCAATAAACATCACCGAAGGTTTTACTTCCACGTGGTTAAATCCGCAGGCCATCATCACCTGGGCGGCGCTGCTGGCATTGAGGTAATTTTCGTGGGTGAAATCGCCATTGGCAAACACGGTGCTGATGGGCGCATCCAGGTTGGGGGTGCGAAAAATGGCGATACCGCCCGGTTTCAGTGCGGAGAGTATACCTTTCAGCAATTCGGTGAGTTCGTCTTTGGTGAAATGCTCAATGATATCGGCACCCAGAATCACATCGTAGGCATTCACCGCATCTTTCACATGCTGCAATGCATCTCCCAATAACACATTGGCCACACCCATATCGGTTGCCATCTGCACCTGTTCAGCGCTGATATCCATGCCCGTTGCATGGGTAAATCCTGCTTCCTGCAAGGCTTTGAGCAAACTGCCCGAGCCGCAGCCCATATCGAAGACAGTGGCATTTTTGGGGACATTGAGCAGGGGCAAAATCTCACGGGCAAACTGCCGTTTTTCGCGCTCAAACAGCGAGCGTGCATCGGTAAGCGAAGCCCTTCCGCTTTGGGTGGTGTGGTAATTGACGTATAAGGTGCTGCGGTAATTGAGCATAATGAAAAGGCAAAGGTATTACAATGAAAGTGGCTGTGGCAAACTATAAATAATTTTGGCCAGGTATAAATTTTATTGGGGGGGTGTGAAATGTACTGCCCGAAGTTGGGGGGCTGAGGGGAGCGGGAGAGCGGATTTTTAAACTTGCACCTAACGGTTCGCTTGCAGGCGATGTTGCCTTGTGTTGCACCTGCGGCAAGGCAATATTGCTTACAAGCTGTTGTGCGCTGTTAATTGTTTTCTACAATCTGAATCTCCTCTTCTGTTAACGCATAAAGTTCATATACCATTAGGTCAATTTCTTTATCGGTTTGATCTATTTGGGATTTTAGGTCGAGTACTTTCTTCTTGTTTTCTTCGAATAATTCCATCCATTCATATTCATCTTTTTTTGTAAGATGAATTCCTTTAATTAATTTGTTTAATTCTTTGATGAAGTCATTGAATTTAAGTTCATGCCAAGCGGATAATTTCCCTGGTAAACTTTCAACTTGAAAATGGGAAGCAAAATATTTCGAAAATTTATTTATAAAAACCTCAAACTCTATTTTGTAATCCATAATTTGGTTTACTTTCATTGTTAAAGGGATTTGATCCTCTTTGTTCACTTTGGGTAAAGGAATTTGTTTAACTGATGCAAGTTTTATCTCTATATCTGTGTCGTAAAATTTGTACCAAACATTTATCAAAAGTGAATTTAACAATCCTAAAAGAAATTTTAGGTCATAATTTCCATTTTGCTTTACCCAGATAACTGAACATGTGTATAAACCATGAATTCCTGAATCATCAAATGAAGATACAATTCTAGGGAACAACGAAATCTTCCTCATTCGTTGAAAATAAATTTTTGGACCAAGAACAATTTCCTTGTCAATTACACTATGCAGATCATTGGATCTTTTAACATAATCATCTTCAAAATTTAAATGATAACGAGCAATATTTCTTCCATTAATTGCTTCTTCCCAACTATTATCGTACTTAGTTTTTGAAATCAGTTCAACATCTTTATTTGACTTTGATCCGTATGGTTTTGTTCCTTGTCTAAGATTAAAATGATTATCTAATATTTCTAATTTTGACAGTTTTTCATTTATTGATTCAAAATTGACGTTTGATCTTAAGTTTATCTTTAGATCCTTATCAGATTTGAGATTTTCTGAATTTAAAATTTGATCAATGGCCCAACTTGATGTATTTACATCTGAATATTTTTTGTCATGAAATGCTACCCTACCTCTAAAATCATAATGAGAAGAACTGTAATTTCCAAAAGTAAAAATAACGGTCACAACATCAGGAGCATCTTCAAAAATATTTTTTCTCAATTCCACTGCATCAGTTATAGTACAACCGTCAATTAAGAACTTCCTTAACTTGTAGGATTGTACATTGTACATGAAAGTGTTGGGAATTATGTACGAAATTAACCCATGATTTTTACAGATTTTAGTTGAATGTTCGATGAATATTCTATAACTATCAATTTTACCTATGGTGCTGTGAGGATAATAGGTTTGAACATACTTTTTCTCATTTTCATTTAATTCGGCACCGTAAGGAGGATTCCCTATTATAATATCAAAACCTCCCATGTTAAAGACCTCTGGAAATTCACTTTGCCAATTAAACGCCTTATCTCCTGCTACTTCAGAATCATCTATCAAAGAGTTTCCACACTTTATGTTATTGGATAGATCTGATAATTTACGACCAGGTTTAGCAGTACGTAGCCACAGCGAGAGCTTTGCAATTTCAATACTTTCCTCATTGATATCTACACCAAAAATGTTGTTCTCGAGAATCTGAAGATCAGTATCGAAAAGACGAAGTGGTGTATTGGTCAACTCTGCAATAATGTCATCTACAAATTTGTGCTCTTCGATGAAGAATGAAAGTGCCTGGTTCAAGAAAGCCCCACTACCACACGCCGGATCACATACCTTTAGTGTAAGAAGCCATGATTTGTAAGTACTTAATCTTTCGTAGAGGTCCTTGCCTTTTTCATTGAGTTTACCGTCTGCCTTTTGATATTCAAAAATGGCAATGTCCTGATCGAGTTTCAGTTCGGCTTTCTTCTCAATACACAATTTTCCGAGGGTATTGTCAACGATGTATTTTGTAATGTACTTTGGAGTATAAAAGACCCCGTCTTTCTTCCTTTTGCTTTTGTCTAACTGCTCTCCTCGGAGTTCCGCCTCTACATCATCCACCTCATTCAAAGAATGTTCGAAAATGTGCCCCAAGATGTTTACATCCACATCGGTATTGAAGTCGTATTTCGCTAAGACCAAAAGATCATTCTTTAACACATCATCATCAATCTTCAGTAATTCAAGCACATCGTCCGTTGCGAATAATTCACCCCCAAATTGCGGTATAACCTCTCCTGTCTTCTGGTATGTATATCCACGGTACAAGTGACCAAAGTAAGTATTGACCATTTCGTACAAGGGGCGGTAGTAGTCGTCATCAGCTCCCGACCACTTCTCAACGATATTGACGATTGAGTTCGTTCCCACTAAACCTTTGTCCTCAGCAAAGAGTAAGAACAGTATCCGATCGAAGAACTTCTGACTCTTTTTGAACAGGATCAATTTATCTTGATGCGGGTTGTTCTTAACTGCATTTTCGTAGAAATTGCGTTTGAAATTTGAGTAGTCTTTGTACAGCTTTTTTGATATCTCCTCTTCATGGAACTTTGTCTCTTCCCTTAATAGCTTTGGAAGGTTCTTGTCTAACAATCCTTCCTTGCGGAGATAGAGGTAAAAACGTTTGAAGGTTTCTTTGTCCAGGTTATAGAGATCGAACTCCTCATAATCTGTTGCGTCGTCAATGTAGAATCGCAGTTTGTGAAAATTGGAAGAGATGACGTAACTGCACTCTTTGTGGTTGTGCTTATATCCGAATGCCTGATCTTTTACAGCTTCAAGGTTCTTAGTTTTGTTGTCCTTTAACTCAATGACACCTACTACTTTCTCATCCTTAAGAATGGCTCCATCTGCTTTCTTTGAGTTGGTCTCGTTTTTCTTTTCGGTTTCGATATTATACGGATGCTCTGGATATACTGAATATCCCAATACAGATCCAAATACATCTTTAATAAAGCCTTCTTGATACTGCTCTTCTTTGGCAACTTTAATGTTCTTAATCTTCTCAGGAGAGTAAACTCTTTTGTATTCCAGATAAGCACTTTCAATGACGCTTTCGTCAATTTTACTTAAGTGTTTTTTAACTATCGATTCTTGAAATAATGGCATTTGTCTAAAATAGGTACTTTCAATTTAATAGCCCATAACTCATTTATACCGGAAGTTTTTTCCCTAAAAACCTCCTCCTATTACAAACATAAGTGGTTTTTGGGAAGTTTTTCTCATTTTTCGTTTCCTTTAGCTGTGTGGTTGGCGTCCTCGCCAACCACTTACTTTGGGCCGATTGGCAGGGACGCCAACCGGAGGGCAAGAAATGAAATGATTGATTGTCTGCAAAATTATTTTTCCCAGACGGTCTTAATAAACTTCGCTGTACTAAATTCTTGTCCGTCAATCATAGTATTTCCTGCAAAACCGCCTAGCTGTCCTTTGTTATTACATTTGGAGTCATAAACTGGGGCTGCCATGTCTGCACCGCAACTACCAGGTGAAAAAACATAAACTGTTTCGGATTGAAATTCATACTCGTCAACGTGGGCGTCTGAACAAGACGCGTCTTTTTCGTAGTCTCTTATTTTTTGTTTTATACAACGTGGTGTCCCATCGGCGATGTCAAACTTTTTACAAGAGCCCAAAACCCAAAATGCGATTAAAAAAGATGCTATTATATGTTTCATAGTCGAATGTCTAAGTTGCAATTAGCTGTGTGGTTGGCGGGGAAGCCAACCGGAGGGCAACAGTTGTTCCGTCGAACCGATGTCAGCAACGAGTGCTAACTTACCGATACACGCAACTTTATTTCGCATTATTTTCAAACATAATAAACAAATATAAATTTTACAAATGCCCCATCAATGCACCCTATCACTCCTGTATTCCAATCCGGCTATAATCCCGGCTTCCTGCACCAGCAGGGTTTGCCAGCGCAGTTTTACCACATCTTCGGGTAAATATTCTTTGGCCAAATCCAAAAACATGCGGTAGTGGCCGGCTTCAGACACCATAAACTCATGGTAAAATTTCCGTAAATCCTCATCGCTGCAATACAGGCTCAACAGCCGGAAACGCTCGCAGCTGCGGGCCTCAATCATCGCACAAATCAGCAAATCCTCTACCAGCTGATCTTCCCGGCTGCCGCCCTTTTTCTTGGTGGCAAACAGCTGATGTACGTATTCATCCCTGCGGGCGTTGCCCAGTGAAAAACCACGTTTATCCATTTCCTTCAGTACGCGCCTGAAATGGCCCCACTCTTCGGCCACCAGGGGCGTAACCTCCTCCACCACCCGCTTTTTCTCGGGGTATTTGATAATGAGACTAATGCCGCTGCTGGCCGCCTTTTGCTCGCAAAATGCGTGATCTGTGAGGATTTCTTCCAATGATTTTTCGGCAATGTTTACCCAGCGAGGGTCGGTGGGCAGTTTCAAACCCAGCATCCGAACCGAACTAAGCTCTTCCGATTCTATGCTCTCTTCCATTAAATTAGTCTTCTATTTTGGAAACCCTGTTCTGGTGCCTTCCGCCCTCAAATGCCGCATTCAGCCATGCATCCACAATTTTAAACGCCTTGTTTTTGCTCACAAATCGCGCAGGAACGCACAATACATTCGCGTTGTTATGTTGCCTTGCCAGTGCGGCAATTTCTTCTTCCCAGGCCAGCGCTGCACGAATTCCCTTGTGCTTATTGGCCGTAATGCACACCCCATTTCCGCTGCCACAAATCAAAATTCCCAAGTCATTTTCGCCGGTAGATACACTTTCAGCCACTTTGTGCGCATAATCGGGATAGTCCACACTGTCGGCACTATCCGGACCAAAATCCTGCAGTTCAAGGCCTTTTTCAAGTAAATAAACCAGCAACTCGTTTTTGAGCTTAAAACCGGCATGGTCGGATCCGATGGCTAAATTCATGATGTTTGTATTGCCTTCAAAATTAGGAGCACAAAACGGCTAAAACTACGATGATGATGATTTGTGGAAAATTACGCTTCGTCCTTTTCCCTGCGCTTTTCTACCCGTTTGGCAATGAAAATACCCAGCACATACAACATCATTAGCGGCAACCCCAGCAACAATTGACTGAAAATATCGGGGGAAGGCGTGGCGATACCTGCAATGATAAAAATAATGATGGCCGCATAGCGCCAGTATTTTTTCAGAAATGATGAGCTCACAAGCCCGATGCGGGCCAGCACATAGATGAGCACGGGCAGCTCAAAAACCAATCCGGTAGCCAGACTCATAAACGTAACAAAACCTGTTACGCTGCTAATGGTGATGATATTCTTGATATTAGGGTTCAGCGTGTAGGTTAGCAGAAAATTGCTGGCCAGCGGCACCAGAAAAAAGTAGGCAAAAGCCACGCCGGTAAAGAACAGCAAAGACACCACAAAAAGACTGCTGCGGGTACGGCGAATTTCCCTTACGCTCAAGGCCGGCTTGATAAATTGCCATATCTGGTGAATGAGGTATGGGAAGGCGATGATTATACTGGTAACCAGCGTGATTTTAAATGCCGATACAAACTGCCCCTGAATTTGCTGACTCTGCATTTCCAAAGCCGGGGGGTGCCAGCACATGATGTCTTTACCCGTGAAATAGCGACCTGATTTACAGAAGAACTCGTAGCCCCAGAAACCTTCTTTGAATGGAGAAAGAATGATTAAATCAAAAATTTCTGAAACATAAAAGAAGGATACAAAAATGAGTACAACCAGCACCAGCGCTATGCGAACCAGGCGTTTTCGCAGTTCTTCGATATGATCGAAGAAACCCATGTTTTTTTCATAGGGAAAATCCGGACCGGTTTGATCAAGCGCCATGGGGTTGCAAAGATACTTTCAGAAAAGGGATTATGGGGTAAAATTCCCCGCAATTACTGCATCACCATGCCACCACACACATTCAGTGTTTGGCCGGTAACGTATGTGCTCATATCCGAAGCAAGGAATAAACAGGCATTGGCCACATCTTCGGTGGTGCCGCCGCGCTTTAGGGGAATGGTATCAATCCATGATTTTTTTACGTCCTCATTCAGGGCCTCCGTCATTTCAGTTTCAATAAAACCGGGGGCTACGGCGTTGCATCGCACATTGCGGCTACCCAACTCCTTGGCTACCGATTTGGTAAGTCCTATCATTCCGGCTTTGGAAGCAGCGTAGTTGGCCTGTCCGGCGTTTCCGGTAAGCCCTACAATGCTGGTCATGTTGATGATGCTACCTGCTTTATTGCCCAGAAAATGGCGCAGGAAAGCTTTGGTGAGGTTGAATGCGCTTTTCAGGTTGGTGTTCATCACTTCGTCCCACTGCTCTTCGGTCATGCGCATCAGCAGGGTATCGCGGGTAATGCCGGCGTTGTTGATGAGAATATCGACCCTGCCAAATTCTGCGATAACGGCATTCGCAAGCTCCTCGCTGGCCTTAAAATCGGCGGCATTGCTCTGGTATCCTTTCACTTTCACGCCATAGGCGGAAGAGAGTTCCGTTTCAAAAGCCCAGGCCTTCTCCACAGATGAGGCAAAGGTGAAGGCAATGTTGCAGCCGTTTTTGGCAAACACTTCGGCGATGCCCTTCCCTATTCCGCGGGAGGCACCGGTAATCAAGGCAGTTTTTCCGTTAAGCATGGGGCGAAGATAGTTAAATTGAAGGTTTTGGAAAGCAAAGTAACCCATCTATGAATACATAATATACGGAATTTTTCTCACATTTCCAAATAAATCGTGGGCTACAAGGCCACAATATTTCACTATTTTCGCGGTATGCCTTCTTTCCTTGAAACGCCCATTGAATACCTGAAAGGGGTAGGTCCCCAGCGGGCGGAGGCATTGAAGAATGAACTAGATATACACAGCATCGGCGATTTGCTCATGCACTATCCGGCAAGGCATGAAGACCGCTCGAATGTTTATAAAATTGCCGAACTGGGCAGTGCGGAAGCCAATGTACAGGTAAAGGGTCGCATTGTGAAAACAGACCTCATCGGTGTGGGCGCTGCCCGCCGTTTCACCGCTCTGTTGCAAGATGAGACCGGCCTGCTGGAACTCATCTGGTTTCAGGGCATTTCCTGGGTGGCCAAATCGGTAAAACCGGGTGAAACCTACCTTGCCTACGGCAGAATCAGTGACTATAAGGGCAAGTTATCCATGGCACATCCCGAACTGGAGAACGGCGATACGGCCATACAACCCAAAGGGCTCGTACCCGTCTATCCTCTGACTGAAGGCATGCGGCGCAGGCGGCTTGAAAACCGGTTTATGGTGCAAATCGTTCGGGCAGCACTGGCCGACCCCAAAATGGAGGTTCCTGAAAACCTGCCCGCTCATATATTGCGGGAACTACAGCTCCCCGACAGAACCCTGGCGCTTAGAATGCTGCACGCCCCGGCAGACTTAAAATCGCTGGAAATTGCCCAAAAACGCCTCAAATTTGAGGAACTTTTTTACCTGCAAATGCGGCACCTGCAGGTTAAATCCCATCGAAACCGCGTGGTAAAAGGCCCGGTATTCAATGAGGTAGGACGGCTTTTCAATACCTTCTACAAGGAGCACCTCCCCTTCACCCTTACCGATGCGCAAAAAAAGGTTCTCAAAGAAATACGGGCCGATATGAAAACCGGCAGGCAAATGAACCGACTCCTGCAGGGCGACGTAGGAAGCGGCAAAACCATGGTGGCGCTTCTCAGCATGCTGCTGGCCGCCGATAATGGCTTTCAGGCCTGCGTGATGGCACCCACCGAAATTCTGGCGGCACAGCATTTTTACAGCATCAGCGAGTTTCTGGAAGGCATGCATATTAAGCCCGTATTGCTTACCGGAAGTACACCCAAAAAGAAAAGAACCGAAATTCTGGAAGGGCTAAAAAACGGGGATATCCCATTTCTAATAGGCACCCATGCATTAATTGAAGATGATGTGGCTTTTCAGCAGCTGGGACTGGTGGTGATTGATGAACAGCACCGTTTTGGCGTGGCCCAGCGGGCCAAACTCAGCTCCAAGGCAAGCATTCCACCCCATGTGCTGGTGATGACCGCTACGCCCATTCCAAGAACCCTAGCCATGACGGTTTATGGCGATCTGGATGTGAGTGTAATAAATCAGCTTCCGGGCGGACGCAAACCCATACAAACCGCGCTGAGGCCGGGCTCTAACCGTCCGCTGATCATGGATTTTATCCGTAAGGAGATTAAAGCCGGAAGGCAGGTCTACTATGTGTTTCCATTAATTGATGACAGCGAAAAACTGGAACTGCAAAGTTTAATGTCGGGGTATGACATGGTCAACAATTACCTGCCTACCCCAGAATTCAAATACAGCATGGTACACGGCAAACTGAAACCGGAGGAAAAGGACGATGAAATGCGCAAATTTCGCAATGGTCAGACCGATATTATGGTGGCCACTACCGTGATTGAAGTGGGTGTGAACGTACCGAATGCAACCGTGATGGTGATTGAAAATGCCGAACGTTTTGGGCTCTCGCAATTACACCAGCTGCGCGGTCGCGTGGGGCGTGGCGGCAACCAAAGCTATTGCATCCTCATTGCAGGTCATAAGCTTTCAGCCAACGGCAAAAAACGACTGGAAACCATGGTGAGAACCACCGATGGTTTCGAAATAAGCAAGGTGGATCTGGAACTGCGCGGACCCGGCGAAATGGATGGCACTAGGCAAAGCGGCATTTTGGATTTAAAGCTGGCAGACATTCGCCACGATGAAAACCTATTATTGCTGGCCCGCGCGCGTGCCGAAGACCTGCTTAATAACGACCCCATGCTGATGAAACCGGAAAATTTCGGGGTGAGGCAGGAACTGGCCAAAGTGCCGCACCGCACGGTGTGGAGTAAGATTGCTTAAAATGCCCTGATGGGTCGAACGGCATACGCATAACCGTTTTTGTAGTAATGCGTAATTTTATTCTCGTAAAACAGGATGTAAAAAGAATACACATTTTGCGCGGCAAACTCGGTGCTTGTCCAGTATTTTGCGGTACTGATCTGCGTTGCTCCCGGCATGGCAGCAAGGGTTCTGGCCACCGCAATGTAATTATTGGCCAGCATGTAAAATTCAGACACTGCGGGCAGATACCAATCGCTGTAGCCATTTAAGGTGAGATCAAGACATTGTTTTGCCGCACTGCTTACGTGTCCGCTCTGCGCCACAATGGCATTGCTATTGCCTAGTCCATCCCAGTAACTCTGTGCGCCGGGTCCCACCGATGTGGTGATGTTGCTCCAATCTGAATTGGTCAAATCAGTGGGTGAAACGATTAATCCATGCTCCTTTCCTGCGCTGTCTTTCCACAAATAAAATATCACACCACCGCCAAATTTTTCTCCGATGTAATGGCTCGTGCTCCCGGACAATGTGCTGCTGATGGTGTCTTTGTTGATTTTTATACCGGCTCCGGCCACCAGTTTATTCTGCTTATTTCCCCAACGCTGGGTATCGGCACTGCCAATGTGTTTGGCTACTGAACCGGAAAACAACGGATCTGATTCTGTGTAGGTGCTTAATTTGGCATTCCACCGTGCGGTATCGGCAGCGACTATGCCATTGGCGACAGATTGGGCAAACAAGGGATCTTTTTCTGTGAAACCGGATAATTTGGCATTCCAGCGAGCCGTATCCTGAACTGTAATGCCTGCGGAAACTGATTTTTTAAATTCCGGGTCATTTTCCATGAATTCGGCGGCTGTTTTTGCATACAGGGCATACGGAACGCTCAAAAGTTCTACCGTGCCGGAAATGGTGTAAGAACTGCCGCCTGTTGGGTCAATTTCCGTTTTTATGTAAAATGGGCCGTCAGCCCAGTTGATGCCATTAAATACACCCACTATTGCTGCACCTCCGCCCACTTCGGCGGTGATAAGTCCATTGGAATTGCTTTGCGGTTTATGGGTTTCTGCAAATACCTCAGTACCGTTTGGTGATTTATGCAAAATTGCCATTCGCAGCCCAACCGATTTGTTGACCAATAAGCTTCCTGAAACGTCTCTCACCACGGCCTGGTAGCTGAATTTCTGAGGGGATTGAGCTTTTCCAAGATTTGCAATAATTGCAAATAATGAAAGAATCCATAAGTGTTTTTTGCAAATACTCATCATGGTCAAAAATACAAATTTTAGGTGAGTTGCCAACTGAATGATTATTAAGCTTTGGTTACCTTGTCCATAATGATGAATGCTTTTGGTGGCTTTGCTTATTTATCCCTAATTTTACCGCTGAAAAATGAACAAGCTGTTTTTTGAACTCGGACGCTTCATCCTTTTTGTGCGCAGCATGTTCTTTAAACCTGAACGTTTCAAGGTTTTTTTCGAACGCACCATCCATGAAATGAATAATATTGGGGTGGGTTCCATTGGAATTGTCACCATCATTTCTGTATTCGTAGGAGCAGTAACCACCCTGCAAACTGCCTATCAGCTGGTATCCCCGCTCATACCCATGAAGGTTATCGGCACCATCGTTTCAGACAGTTCTTTGCTAGAATTCGCCCCTACCATCACCTGTTTGGTACTGGCCGGTAAAGTGGGAGCCAACATTGCCTCTGAGGTCGGAAACATGAGGGTAACGGAGCAGATTGACGCATTGGAAGTGATGGGAATCAACAGTTCCGGTTTTCTGGGCTTGCCCAAAATCATTGCCGGTGTGATTATGATTCCCTGTTTAATCATAGTAGCCAATTTTCTGATGGTAAGCGGTGGTATTTTAGCTGCCCGGCTCACCGATCTGATGTCGCCAAATGAATTTATTCAAGGTGCCAGGGAAACGTTTAAAATGTTTACCGTAACGGTTTCCATGACCAAATCTTTGGTCTTTGCTTTTATCATTACCAGCATGAGTACCTACGAGGGTTATTTTACTGAGGGAGGTGCTTTGGAGGTTGGTGAAGCCGGCACCCGCGCCGTTACACGCTCCTGTGTGCTAATCCTTTTCGCCGATTTTATCATTGCCAAACTGATGCTGTAATTATGATAGAATTGGTTAATGTCAATAAGAGTTTCGCCGACAAACAGGTTTTGTTTGATATCAATGCGCAATTTGAACCCGGCATTCCCAACCTGATTATCGGAGCCAGCGGGGGTGGAAAGTCGGTGTTGCTAAAATGCATGGTGGGGTTGTTTAAACCCGAAAGTGGTAGCATCAATTACGACGGGCGTGATTTTGTGCATCTCCCCTACGAACAGGTGCGCGAAGTACGACGAGAAATCGGCATGCTGTTTCAGGGCACCGCCCTTTTTGATTCGCTGACCGTGGAAGAAAACGTAGATTTTCCGCTGAAAATGTTTGGGGCAATGACAATAGATGAGCGCAAAGACCGCATCAATTTTTGCCTAAGCAAAGTAGGCCTGGAAAACGCCAATAAAAAGTACCCGGCTGAAATTTCGGGGGGGATGAAAAAACGGGTAGGCATTGCGCGCGCCATTGCCTTGGAAACGCGTTACCTTTTCTGTGACGAGCCCAACAGTGGCCTGGATCCCATTACGAGCAGACGTATTGATGAATTGCTACACGACATCACCAGAGAATTCAACATCACCACGGTCATCAATAGCCACGATATGAAAACCGTGTATGACATAGGCGAGTCCATTACCTTTATTTACCAAGGAAAAATATGGTGGCAAGGGCACAGAAAAGAATTGGATACAACCCGAGCTCACAACCCTGAACTGGATGCCTTTATTTCCGCCAGTCAGTTTTGATTCATTTGTTCATCAAATTTTTATAGAGTTTTACGATGCCGTAAATAACGCCGGCTATAATGAGACCGCCTAAAACCAAAGGAAGATATTTCATCGGGAGGTTGTTTTTTTAACGTGTTTTAAAATAAGTCTGTTGGACGCATCATTGGAAAGCCCTGTTACATGATTCTGATATAGTCTCAAACTTTGATCATAATACAGCACCACTATTGGGGCTTCGCGGATTAGAACACTGTCTGCCTTATGCATTAGCGAATAGCGATTATCACCAATGGAGGCAAAAGACTGTCGGTACAGGTGATCAAATTCAGGATTGGAAAAATGCGAATAGTTGGGGCCATTGGGACTAAAATTCCCTGTGTAAAAGCACGCCAGGTAGTTTTCAGCATCGGGTACATCGGCAATCCACGATCCTCTGAAAATACCCAGTTTGCCTTTATTCCTCATTTGCCTGAGCATGCCCCCTGTTTGCACATCAATTTTGACATTCACACCCAGGTCTGCCCAGGATTTTTTCAGGAATACCGCCATATCAAGGTAATCAGCGGTAGTGGTCAGGGATAATTCCGGCAAACCCTTGCCGTCCCTATATCCGGCCAATGCCAGTTCTTTTCTTGCCAATTCAGGGTTATAGGATAAACCGACTGTGTTCTCTTTTAACAATACAGGGGGTACAAATCCCTGATTACCCGCCGTTCCCAGCCCATTGCGCAAGTAGCGAATCAGGGCCATTCTGTCTACTCCCAAAGCAAGTGCCCGCCTTAGATGCACATTAACCAACGGATTGGGCTGTTGATTCAGACTGTCGCCCAGCCAGAATCCCAGGTATTCGGTATTGAGAAAAGGTTTTTTTAACATTTTAAAACGTCCACTGTATTTGGCGTTGAGCAAACCATCGCGGGTTAAAAGCTCATCCTTGAAACTACCCTCCATTCCATTGAAAAAATCATATTTGCCGGCCACAAATTGCATAAAAGCGGTTTGCTTATTCTTGATAAAATCCACGTTGATTGCTTCCAGATAAGGAAGAGACTTTCCATTCACTTTCTCAAAGTACCGCGGGTTTTTCCTCATCACCAGTTTCACATCTTCCTCCCAATATTTGAGATAAAACGGACCCGACCCCACGGGATGATGCCCAAAATCGCGGGATTTTTTTACCATTGCTTCCGGCAAAATGCTGCAATACACCGTACCCAGCAGTGACAAAATCGTAGGATCCGGACTTAAAAGGCGTAAAACAAATACCGAGTCACCCATGGTTTGAAAGGCCTTATTGAAGTCAGCATCTATTTTACCGGAAAAAATCCAGGCCGAAGGCGATGCAGTCGCAGGATTAGCAATACGTGCGAAAGAAAAAGCAACATCACCGGCTGTTACCGGCAGCATTGTGGAAGTATCTTGAGGGTTGCAAAAATGGGCCTGTCTGCGCAAAAAGAACTTATACACAAGTCCATCGGCACTCACCTCCCACCTGTATGCCAACGACGGTATGGGTTTGAGGGCAGAATCCAGCTCAATCAGACCATTGTAGATTTGTTGTGCTACCCAAATTTCGGACTGCGATTTTATAAAAGCAGGATCAAGCGTAGCAAGGGTTGCGTCTTCATTATATCGAAATATAATTGAATCAGAATAATTATCCACATTTTTACAACCATAATTCCCCAAAAGCATGTAGATAACTGAAATCACAAGCCCTGTAAACATTAGCGGGGCAAGGATAATTTTGCCAGACTGAAGAAGACGCAAATGAAAGTTACGTATTACGGTCATTCCTGTTTTGAAGTGGTAAGCGGAGGCAAAGCTATGCTATTTGATCCGTTCATCACGCCAAATCCCCTGGCATCTTCCATAAATGTATCCACTGTAAAGCCCGATTACATGTTCATTAGCCATGGACATGAAGACCACATAGCCGATGCAGTGACCATTGCAAGCCAATCCGGTTGCACCTGCATTGGAATCTGGGAACTCACAGCATGGCTGAAGATGCAGGGCATAGAAAACGTGCACCCAATGAACATAGGCGGGAGCCATGAATTTGACTTCGGCACCGTGAAAATGGTCAATGCTGTTCACAGCAGCACTTTGCCCGACGGACAGCCCGGAGGAAATCCTGCCGGCTTTGTCATTCAGAATACTGAAGATTGTTTTTACTACGCCGGCGATACTGCATTGCATACTGATATGCAATTAATTCCCAGGCGATTTAAACTGAAATGTGCCTTTTTGCCCATTGGCAGCAATTTTACCATGGATGTTCAGGATGCCATCGAGGCGGCACGTATGCTGGGCATTCATACTGTAATTGGTATGCATTACGACACATTCGGATACATCACCATCAACCATGAAGAAACCCACCGCGCATTTCAAACCGCCGGATTCGATCTTCATCTGATGAAAATTGGAGACTCTTTAACCCTGTAAATGATATGAAAACTGATAAAAAACCCCTTGGCGGAAAAATCATCTCCATCGCTAACCAGAAAGGCGGCGTGGGTAAAACCACCACAGCCATCAATCTGGCTGCCAGCTTGGCCGTACTCGAGTATAAAACCTTGCTGATTGATGCCGACCCTCAGGCCAATTCCAGTTCCGGTATTGGATTTGAACCCAAAAACATCAAACTGGGATTGTATGAATGCCTGGTTCAGGATATCAACCCCAAGGATGTGATCCTTTCAACCGATATTCCCTACCTTAATCTGATGGCCAGTAATATCGACCTGGTAGGTGCAGAAATAGAACTGCTGGAAATGCCCAACCGTGAACGATTGCTGGAAGGTGTATTAAGACCCCTAAGAAACGAATACGATTTCATCATCATAGACTGCTCTCCTTCTTTGGGCCTAATTACCACCAATGCACTGGTGGCTTCAGACAGCATTATCATTCCCGTACAATGCGAGTATTTCGCTTTGGAAGGATTGGGTAAACTTCTCAACACCATCAAAATTGTGCAAGGCCATCTGAACCGGAATCTTGAAATTGAAGGCATACTGCTTACCATGTATGATGGACGTTTGCGCCTATGCAACCAGGTTGTGGATGATGTCAAAACCCATTTTCAGGACATTGTCTTTGAAACCATCATTCAGCGCACTACCAAACTCAGTGAAGCACCCAGCTTTGGACTGCCTGTATTGTTTCATGCGGCAGACAGCCGCGGTAGCATGAACTACCTCAACCTGGCCAATGAAATTTTGGAGAAAAATGGCTTCATCAAACCTGTACAACAAGATCTTAACCCAGAATTAACCCCCTCATGAGCAACCCCATCAAAAAGAAAAGCGGTTTAGGCAGAGGTTTAAGCGCCCTTTTAGAAAACGCAGAAACCGATATAACTTCCAGAGAAACCAGGCCTATCGGAGCCGTTTCCCAGATACCCTTAAATCAACTGGAAGCCAATCCTTTTCAGCCACGTACAGAATTTGACGCTACAGAGCTGGAAGAATTGGCAGCATCCATCAAAATACATGGTGTGATACAGCCCATTACCGTGCGGAAAATGGGTTATGACAAGTACCAGCTTATCAGCGGGGAAAGGCGCACCCGTGCTTCCATGCTGGCAGGCCTGGAGCGTATACCCGCCTACATTAGAATTGCCAATGACCAGGACATGCTGGAAATGGCATTGATAGAAAACATACAGCGCAGCGACCTGAATGCCATTGATGTTGCCATGAGCTACAAACGCCTTCTTGACGAATGCAGTCTGAAGCAAGAGGAACTTGGTGAACGGGTTGGAAAAGACCGCACCACCGTCAATAATTACCTGCGTTTGCTGAAACTTCCTGATGAAATTCAGGCCGGAATTAAAGTGGGAAAACTCAGCATGGGACACGCCAGAGCCATGATCAACATGGAAGACATTGCAGACCAGCTCGACCTCTATCATTCCATCATCAATGATAATCTGAGCGTGCGTACCGTAGAGGCACTCGTAAAAGAGAAAAAATCAGGTACTCGCTCGGCTGTGCTTAGAACCAATGGTACCGACTGGGACCCCGAAGTTGACCGTATTACCGAGCAGTTTCACCAATTGCTTAAAACTGCAGTACACTTAAAAAATAGCCCCAGTGGCAAGGGTAAAATCATTATCTCCTACAAAAACAGAAGCGATTTGGAACGCATTTTGTCTATGATGGGAGGGAATTGATTCATGTATATCCGTCTGTTTGTTCTATGGGCTTTATTGGGGGTTTGTAGCTTCGCAACTGCACAATCAGATTCTGCCATTAAGAAAGAAAAGCCCCCACTGCGGCTTTTTCACCTGGGTCCACCCCATTCCCCGACCAAAGCAGCCATTTACAGCGCTGTGATTCCGGGCAGCGGTCAATTATACAACCGCAAATTCTGGAAAGTACCTGTGGTATACGCCGGCATGGGAGCGGCCACCTGGCTGATGTTGGATCAGCGCTCAAAAACCCGCAAACTCAATCAGCAGTTTGAACAGGCATACATCATCAATAAAGATACCCTACTCGATGCAAATCTTGTGGCGCAAAGAGACAACCACCGCAGAATGCGCGATTTTGGCATTCTGGCCATGACCGCCATGTACGCGCTTCAGATTATTGATGCTACCGTAGATGCCCATTTTTTTCGGTTTAATATTGACCAAAACCTCAGTGCCGGATTTCGTCCAAGTCCAAACCGGCTATTAACCGTAACCTATCAGTTGAAATGAGCCGTATCGCCCAATTACTGATTTTTTTGAAGGAAAGTCCGGATGATCCCTTTCTGAATTATGCACTTGCCACTGAATATGTAGGAATGGGTGAAGATGAAAAAGCAGAAGGCATCTTTCATGCCCTGATAGAAAAACATCCTGATTACATTGCCACGTATTATCATTTGGGCAAACTGCTCGAGCGGAAAGCAGATAAAGAAAATGCCATACTAATATACGAAAAAGGAATCGAAAAAGCAAAAAAACTGCAAGAGAGGCACAGTCTCAGCGAATTGCAGAGCGCCTTACTGGAATTGCAATACGATTAATTTCAGTTCCCAAATAACAGCATACCTCCGCCGGTAAGCAACATATTGATAATGGCAAGCGGAATCATGGTTTTCCAGCCCAGGTGCATAAGCTGATCATAGCGGAAACGGGGCAGTGTCCAGCGTATCCACATGAATACGAATATGAAGAAACTGATCTTCAAAAAGATGGCCACTATTTGCAATACTGCCAACAAATTCTGGCTTTCAATCTGGTGCATTCCGGGGAAATTGTACCCTCCAAAATATACGCAAGCCATTACCGCGCTGCTGATGAACATATTGATATATTCAGAGAACAGGTAAAAACCCAGTTTCATGGATGAATACTCCGTATGATAACCACCAATCAATTCGGTTTCGCATTCGGGCAGATCAAAGGGAGCCCGGTTACATTCTGCCAATGCACAGGTAAAGAAAATGATAAAACCCAAGGGCTGATAAATAATATTCCATTGCATACCACCCCAACCACTTTGTTGCTCCACAATTTCGCGTAGACTCAAACTACCAGTCATCATGATAACTGCAATTAGGGCCAGGCCCATACCCAGTTCATAGCTGATCATTTGACTGCTTGCCCGAATGGCACCATACAGTGAATATTTATTGTTGGAGGCCCAACCACCAATCATGATTCCATAAACCCCTACGCTGAGGATACCGATAATATACAAAATCCCGATATCCACATCAGCAACCTGCAGTTGAATGGTGCGCCCGAATAATTCCAGGTGGCTTCCCCACGGAATCACCGCACTGGTAATACAGGCCGTAACCATAGCAAGTCCAGGACCCAAAATGAACAGCCATTTTTCGGCGTTTTTGGGAATTAATTCTTCTTTAAAAAACATCTTTCCGGCATCGGCAATGGGCTGAAGCAGACCAAAAACACCCGCACGGTTTGGCCCAATACGATCTTGAAGAAAGGCAGCTACCTTGCGCTCGCCATAGGTGAGATAGGTGGCTATTCCCAGGGTGATGGCCGTGAGAATTAGAATCAGAATGCTCTTTTCTAGTAATAATGCAAAATCCATATTAAGCTTTGTTCAATAGGGGTGTATGTTCCGGAATGGGGTCTTCGTATTTGTTTGCGCTGATTACCGAGTGACGGTCAATATGACGTGGTCCTTCAATCACCCAGTCGGTTTTCTCTTTTTTATCAAAGCGACATTCATTGCAGATGAATTCCTTCACCTCACCAAACTGGTCTTTTCGCGCGGTAATACGGGCAATATCATCGCCTATCATCCAAGCTACTGCCTTACCACTGCATTTTTGGCAATCTCGGTGCACATCCATGGGCTTGGTATACCAAACGCGACTGCGGAAACGGAAAGTTTTATCGGTGAGCGCACCCACAGGGCATACATCGATAACGTTTCCAATAAAATCATTATCGAGTGCATTTTGTATGTACGTGCTGATTTCTGCAGCATCACCGCGCTTCATTACCCCATGCTCACGCTGATTGGTAAGCTGGTCTGCCGTATACACACAGCGGTAACAAAGAATACAACGGGTCATGTGCAGCTTGATGTATGCTCCGATATCAATCTTGTCAAAAGTGCGGCGCTTGAACTCATAGCGGGTTTTTTCCAACCCATGCTCGAAAGCCAGATCTTGCAAGTGGCATTCTCCGGCCTGATCGCAAATAGGGCAATCCAAGGGATGGTTAATCAGCAGAAACTCAACAACACCATGTCTGGCATCGTTCACACGCTCGCTGGTCTTGTTTTTCACTTCCATACCATCCATAACTGCAGTGCTGCAACTGGCAACTAGTTTGGGCATGGGGCGAGGATCCTTCTCACTGCCTTTACTCACTTCTACCAGGCAAGTGCGGCATTTTCCGCCACTTCCTTTTAAACTGCTGTAATAACACATAGCAGGAGGAACTACATCGCCGCCTATCATTCGGGCAGCATTGAGAATGGTAGTTCCCGGGTCTACAGCAACGGTTTTGCCGTCTATGGTTACATTGATCTTTTCCGTTTGTTCAGCCATTATTATATGCGTTAAGCGGTTGCAGGTTCAAAGATTTTTTCGGCAACCAGTCCATAGTTTCTGTCCAGGCACGCTTTAGGTTCATTCACGTGCCATTCAAATTCCTCCCTAAAATGTCTGATGGCAGCAGCCACCGGCCATGCGGCAGCATCTCCCAGCGGACAAATGGTGTTCCCTTCAATTTTTCGTTGTATATCCCACAGCAAGTCGATGTCTTCCATCTTACCGTAGCCATATTCCAGCCGGTGCAACACCTTTTCCATCCACCCGGTGCCTTCTCGGCAAGGACTGCATTGCCCGCAGCTTTCATGGTGGTAGAATCGGGTAAAATTCCAGGTATTTCGCACAATACACTGGTCTTCGTCGTAAACAATAAAGCCGCCAGAGCCGAGCATACTGCCCGTAGCAAAACCTCCATCAGACAGACTTTCGTAGGTCATGAGTCTGTCTTGTCCTGCTGCGGTTTTACAAACCAAGTAATGGGGCAAAATAGGCACTGAAGAACCTCCGGGGACGCAGGCCTTAAGCTTTTTACCATTTTTGATACCGCCACAATACGTATCGCTGTATATGAACTCTTCAACCGTGATATTCATTTCAATTTCATACACACCGGGTTTATTAATGTTACCGCTGGCTGAAATCAGTTTGGTACCGGTACTTCGGCCAATGCCAATCTGAGCATAGGCATCACCGCCTTCATTGACAATAGGAACCACCGCTGCAATCGTCTCGACATTATTTACCACTGTTGGACGTTGCCACAGGCCTTTTACGGCGGGAAAAGGGGGTTTCATGCGGGGATTTCCACGTTTGCCCTCCAAACTTTCAATCAGGGCAGTTTCTTCACCACAGATGTATGCACCGGCCCCAGGGGCAACTGAAAGATCCAGGTCAAAGCCCGAACCCAGAATATTTTTTCCCAGCCATCCATTGGCGTAAGCTTCTGCTATGGCTTTTTCAAGGATTCGCAGCACATACATGTATTCACCACGTATGTATATATACGATTGATTGGCACCCAATGCAAACGAAGATAAAATCATCCCTTCAATGAGCAAATGAGGGATTTTCTCCATCAGATATCGGTCCTTAAAGGTGCCTGGCTCACTCTCATCGGCATTGCATAGCAAATGACGAGGTACACCATCGGGTTTGGCAATAAAGCTCCATTTCATACCGGTAGGAAATCCGGCGCCTCCGCGTCCGCGCAACCCTGATTTTTTCACTTCTTCCACCACATCCTCAGGAGACATGGTTTTCAGCGCTTTTTCCACGCTGCGGTATCCTCCGTTTTTGCGGTAAACATCGTAGGTGTTAATACCCTCGATGTGCACATTTTCCAAAAGCAATTTTCTAGCCATGCTGTTTTACTTGGTTATGATTCCATGCCCATATAATTGGCCACCGGATTGGCCCTGTAGGTTTCGATAAGCTCATCAATTTTTGCTTCTGTCAGATGCTCATGATATTTTTCACCCGCCTGAAGCATGGGAGCATATCCACAGGCACCCAGACATTCAACGGTTTTTAGCGTAAACAACCCATCAGATGTCGTTTCGCCGTCTTTAATACCCAGTTTATCTTCAATGTATTTTACGATACGCTCGGCACCTTCAATCATGCAAGGACCGGTACGGCAAACTTCCAGCTTAACCTTCCCAACCGGTTTAGTATCATACATGCTATAAAAAGTGGCTACCTCATATACTTCCACAGGATTAATATGAAGCAAACGTGCAACATAATCCATCACAGGAACTGACAACCAGCCGAACTCCGCCTGAGCAAGGTGAAGGACCCTTAAAAGCGCACTTTTTTGCATACCTTCCGGATATTGGCCAATGATTCGGCCTACTTCCTTCAGGGTTTCCTCTTTAAATACGATTTGATTTTCTGCTGTTTCCACGGTTTTCTTATTAAGCGTCTAATTCTCCCGCAATTACGTTCATGCTGCTCATGGTTAATATGGCATCACTCAACATCGCTCCTTTTACCATTTCCGGATAGGCCTGATAATAAATGAAGCAGGGCCTTCTAAAATGAAGACGATAGGGGGTTCTGCCACCATCGCTAATCAGGTAATAACCCAACTCGCCGTTGGCACCTTCTACTGCATGATAAACCTCTCCTACCGGTATGGGTGTTTCTCCCATTACAATTTTAAAGTGATAAATAAGGGCTTCCATGCTGCGGTAAACTTCCTCTTTGGGAGGCAAATAAAACGCGGGGACATCGGAATGATGAGCTCCCTCAGGCATTCCATCCAGCGCTTGCTGAATGATGCCCAAACTTTGCCTGATTTCTTCCTGTCTTACGATAAATCTGTCATAGGTATCGCCATCTTGCCCCACAGGTATGATAAAATCAAAATCTTCATAGCTGCTGTAGGGATTCATTACCCTTACGTCGTAATCAACGCCAGCAGCCCTGAGATTTGGACCTGTAAAACCATAACTAATGGCCTTTTCGGCAGAAATGGGGCCGGCTTTAATTACGCGATCCATGAAAATTCGGTTACGGGTAAGCAGGTTGTCAAACTCCTGAAACTTGGCTGGAAATTCCTTTAAAAACTTTTTCAGTTTGGCCATAAAAACAGGCGAGAATTCCCGTTCAAATCCTCCTATCCTTCCAATGTTTGTGGTTAGACGAGCACCACAAACTTCCTCATACATTTCATAAATTTTCTCTCTTTCCTGAAATACATAGGTAAAGCCGGTAAGGGCGCCGGTATCTACCCCGATTACTGAGTTACACACCAAGTGATCTGCAATACGGGCAAGTTCCATGATAATAACCCGCATGTAATCCACTTTTTTGGGAACACTGATGCCCGCCAGCTTTTCCACAGTCATGTGCCATCCTATATTATTGATAGGTGACGAACAGTAATTGAGGCGGTCTGTGATTGGGGTTATCTGATTGTATGGTCTACGCTCTGCCAGTTTTTCAAACGCCCTGTGGATGTAGCCAATAGTTGGCTCAGTGCTGATAATGCGTTCACCATCCACCTTCATAACATTTTGAAAAACGCCATGGGTAGCAGGATGCGTTGGCCCCAGATTGAGGGTAGCTATTTCACCGTCAATGGTCTCGGTACTGACAAATTTGTCTTGATTGATTGTGTCTAACTGGCTCATCTTCCAAAAAAACTATCGTCTTTATCATCACGGGTTTCATCCTCAAGTGCATATTGCTTCAGCAGCGGATGATAATCCATTTCGTCCATATTCAGAATTCTTCTCAGGTCAGGGTGCCCTGAGAACTGAACTCCATAAAAATCAAAGGTCTCACGTTCCATCCAATTGGCTGAGTTGTATAGACCTGTCAAGCTGGCTATTTCAGGTTTATCGGCTGAAACAAAGCATTTAACCCGCATGCGATAATTTTTGGTCCAGCTGTGCAAATGATACACCACTGCCAGTTCACGGCCTTTCTGTTCCGGATAATGCACGGCACATACATCGGTAAGAAATTCCATTTTGAGGTCTTCATTGGTTTTCAGCCAGCCGATAATATCCAGATTTCTGTCTGCCGGAATTTCAACGCTCAGCATTCCATACTGTTCTTCCGAATGAAGAATACCATCTGTGAAAGCATCCGTTAATGCCTTTAACACGATTTCATTAGTTAATTCGGCCATGCTCATTGGGTTTCGATGTTGTAGCTTTCCAGCATTTTCTTGTATTCATCGCTGTTTCTGCGCCTAAGACTTTCATTTCGGGCCAGATCCTGGATTTTCATCACGCCTTCAATAATCTGTTCAGGACGTGGGGGGCATCCGGGCACATACACATCCACGGGGATGATTCTGTCTATCCCTTGCAACACGCTGTACGTATCAAAAATACCGCCACTGCTGGCGCAGGCCCCAACGGCAATCACCCATTTCGGCTCCGCCATTTGATCATACACCTGCTTGAGTACGGGGCCCATTTTCTTGGCTATGGTTCCCATTACCATCAGAAGATCCGCTTGACGGGGCGAAAAGCTCAACCGCTCAGAACCAAAACGCGCCAGGTCATAATTGGCCCCCATGGTCGCCATAAATTCTATTCCGCAACAGGAAGTTGCAAATGGCAGCGGCCACAATGAGTTGGCGCGTGCCATTCCAATCACTTTGTCTAAGGAGGTGGCAAAAAAACCTTGCCCTTCCACACCCTCCGGAGCATCTACCATCTTTACCATTTACCTGAGTTTTTGATTTTTAATAATTTTATTTTTCCCATTCAAAAGCCCCCTTTTTCCAAACGTAGATAAATCCTGCCAGAAATAAGGCCACAAATGAGACTACCGCAATAAAACCTTCAACACCCATTTCCTTAAAATTAACCGCGTAGGGATAAAAGAAAATCACTTCCACATCAAATAAAACAAACAAAATAGCTGTCAGAAAATATTTGATGGAAACCGGAAACCGGGCATTACCCTGGGTTTCTATACCACATTCAAAAGTTTCCTCTTTCTGTGTAGTCTTTCTTTTTGGACCCAACAAATGAGACAAACCCAGAGCCAGTGCAACAAAACCAATGGCTACTCCTGTTTGAATCACGATGGGCAGATAACTTGATGGGCTGCTCATACTCTTTAGCGATTACAAAAGTAATGAAATAACCCTGCGATTTGTTTGCCAAACAATCCACATTTTTTACGGATTGCCCACAATGGACCGTTTAACAAAAAAATGAATGAATTGAATCCTTAAATTTACTAAAAAAAATGTTAATTTGCAAATAAATTCTATAAAATGAAGAAAAATTACATTATTGTTTCAGGGCTCATTGTAGCCGGTGCCGTAGTATTAATGGGCAGTTCAAGTGGCAGAACCGATGACCGCACCGGTGCACCGTCATCAGATGGAAATTGCGGCAACTGCCACAGCGGGGGAGCTCAGGGCACATCCATCAATATTGGTGTGACCGAAAAAGGCATGATGACTCCGGTAACTTCCTATAAAGCAGGTAAGACTTATACCGTAGCAGTGGGCGTGCTTGGCGTATCCACCGTTAAAGGATTTCAAAGTACGGTTTTGGATGCTGCCAATAAAAAAACAGGAACCACCGCAAACCCTTCTACAGGTTCAAGAATCATCAGCGCAAATAGCCGCGACATTGTGGTACAGAATTCGCCGAGTGCACTCGGTGCATGGACTTATGAATGGACCGCACCCACAAGTCCCACAGGGGAGGTAACCATTTATGCGTCTGGCGTTGCCGCTAATGGTTTTAGCGGAGATGCAGGTGATCAGGCAGCTATCAAAAAAATGGTACTCACCCTTGATGCCAGCACAGGAACCCAATCAGAATCCTACATTTCCTTGAGCGCTTATCCCAATCCCTGCATGGATATTTTAACGTTGAGCAAAGCGGTTGACCAACTCACCATCAATGGAATTAACGGAGCTGTTTATCCGGCAGAAATCTCGGGTTCAAGCCTCAACACCCGTAAATTGCCACAAGGTATTTATTACCTCAAGTGGAGCAAGGGCAACGAGAACGGAATAATCAAATTCCAAAAATTATAAATCCCAAATTGCTGATTATAAAAAGACAGTCACATGGCTGTCTTTTTTATTTTATGCCCCTTTCATTCATGGCCCTGTGAAATGCGGCGGCATTTCGATTGTGCTCTGATAAACTGCCGGCGAAGTCATGGTATCCGCTAAAATCTGCCCGTGCACAGAAATATAAATAATTGTGCTGCTTGTAATTTAAAACGGCTTCTATACTTTCCAGATTGGGAATACAAATGGGACCGGGTGGCAATCCTTTATGCAGATAGGTGTTATAAGGACTTTGAATGGCCAAATCCGCAGCCCACACCCTCCCCGATCTGCCCCGGGCAAAAACAACAGTAGGATCGGCTTGCAATAGCATTCCTATTCGCAAACGATTTAAATAAACCCCGGCTATTTTTTCATACTCATCTGTTTTATTGCTTTCTTTGGTAACAATACTGGCGAGGGTAATCACCTCATGGCAGGTGAGTCGCTGTGTATTGGAACGCTGAATACGCTTGGAATTCCAAAATATTTCATATTCCTTTTGCATTCGCTCCAATAACTGATTCAATTCGGTAGCAGCATAAAGATTATAGGTGTTAGGAATAAAAAGTGCCGGCCATGTTGTATCATTTACATCATATTTCCGAAGTTTTGATTGGGTTTTCAGGGCTAATAAAAAACTGTCTCTATCGATTTCCAGTTTGCCGGAAAACAACGCTGCCAACTGATTCGCATCCATACTGCCGCGGATGGCAATATTGACCGTTTGATTTCGGTTTCTTTTGAGCTGATTAACAATGTCGAACACATTATCCTTCGGATTTATAAAAAAATAACATGGCCTCGGAATCCGGTAACCTGCCTTTTCTGCCATAAATCTGAACACAGCAGGATGTTTAAGCCCGGCCCTCTTAACTAAACTATCTGTCAGCTGCTCCAATGTCCATCCTTTTCTAATTCTGATTCTCTCTGTTTTTTCGCATGTAACTGCATCACCAAAAATGAGGTAAGTACCATACAGAAGTGACAAAAGCACGATCGATGCAAAAACAAGGAAGCGGTTTGTTTTAATGCGTTTTTTCAACACGGCAAAAATCACAAAAAATGATTGAATACAATGCCCCAAAAAATATTGATTGCTTTAAAATTACCTTTGCTAAGTGAAAATTGCATTAATCGGATATGGTAAAATGGGCAAAGCCATTGAAAAAATTGCCCATGAGAGAAACCATAGCATTGTCGGAAAATATGGCAGCGAAAACAGACCGGACCTCGAATCTTTGAGGCAAGCGGATGTTGCCATTGAGTTCACTCGCCCCGAACTGGCTGCCGGGCATATTGCACTGTGCAGAGAGGCCGGAGTTCCGGTTGTGGTTGGCACTACGGGATGGTATGAACATTTTCAGGATGTGAAATTATTATTTCAGGATAAGGGTGCTCTGTTTACTGCAACCAATTACAGCATCGGGGTCAACATTGCATTTCATATTAACAGCATATTGGCCCGAATAATGAATAAAAACAGGGAATATGCCGCAGGCATTACCGAAATTCATCATACCCAGAAGCTAGATGCGCCCAGTGGCACAGCCATTTCCATGGCAGAAGGCATTATCGAGGAACATCTTTTGTACGACGGCTGGGAACTTTCCAACGATGAAAAGCAATCATTTGGCGGAAAAATCCCCATTCAGGCATCGCGCGAGGATCAGGTTCCGGGCACCCATACCATCAACTGGAACAGCGCGATTGATAGCATTTCAATCACCCATACAGCCCATAACAGGCAAGGATTTGCCATGGGTGCTACATTGGCCGCCGAATGGATTATTGGAAAGCAAGGTGTGTATTCCATGAAGGATATGCTTAATTTTGAGTCGATTTAATCTGAAAAAACACATTCATGGAATCTTATTCACTGGGCTTATTTATGATCATGTGGGCACTCGCGTTTGCGCTTACCCGCATTGGATTGTATGTGATGTTTAAAAAAGCCGGTCAGCCGGCCTGGACCGCATTCTTACCCATCGTAAGCTGGTGGTTTTGGATAAAACTGGTTGGCCGCCCCTGGTGGTATATGGTGGGCATGGTTATCCCATGCATCAACATTCTGTTTAGTTTTAACATTACCCTGGATTTGCTGAGAAGTTTTGGGCAATTTAAATTTTGGCAGCATTTTACCGGCATTCTGTTCACTTTTATTTATTTACCCATACTTGCTATGCGCAAGGACCTTAAATTCATAGGCCCAGGCGGGGCTGCAGAATGGAGAAAAACCAACATCCCCAAACACTCCGGAACGCGGGAATGGGCTGATGCCTTATTATTTGCCGCTTATGTAGCCGGGGGGATGAGGGCCTTGTTTTTTGACTTTTTCGTTATTCCAACTCCCAGTATGGAGGGTAATCTTAAGGTGGGAGATTTTCTGGTTGTAAGCCGCGTAAAAGTGGGCATGCGCATTCCCATGACACCCATTACCGTACCCGTTATCGCCCACAAAGAACTGATGGGATTTACTGCGTTTTCCGATGCGGTAGAATTGCCCTACATGCGACTTCCGGGCTGGTATAGCATAAAAAATAACGATGTGGTGGTGTTTAACTGGCCGGCCGATGGAGAAGAGTTTCCGGTTGATAAAAAAGATAATTATGTGAAAAGATGCCTGGGGATTCCCGGTGATTCACTGAAAATAGTGAATGGTGCAGTGATGGTGAGAAAAACCGGGGCCCCTTGGAGCACACTGGCAACGGTCGGTAAACAACAAAAAAGATACCTCCTGCTCATGAATGAGCCCATCAGCAGCGATTTTCTAGTGAGAAATGACCTGGGTGATTTCACCATACCCATCAAAGCAACCGAATATATTCAGGCGGCTGAAAAACGGGGCAAAAAACTTATTCCCTACACCATTTTTACCTGGAAAGAAAATGCTGAGAAGATAAAAAAAGATCCGGCTGTGGGCAGTATTTTCGAGGATATTGCAGACGATGGCATGTCAGTGAGTTTATTCCCCGACACCACCAACAACCTCTATTTCAGACACAAATGGTCATTGAATGACTACGGACCGGTTTACCTGCCCAAAAGAGGCGAAACCATTACGCTCACCAAGAACAACTGGGATTGGTATCGGCTGGCCGTAAACCGATACGAAAAAGCCGGTATTACCTGGGATGGCAATGGATTTGTGCAAGGCGATGAGAAAGTTACCACCTACACATTTAAATACGGTTACTACTGGATGATGGGCGATAACAGGTACAACAGCTCTGACAGCCGCTATTGGGGCTATGTCCCCGAGGACCACGTGGTTGGAAAACCATTATTCACCTTCTTTAGTCTTAAAAAAGTTATTAAAATTGATGATAATGGCCTCCCGTATATTCATGACAACAACATGGAGTACGAAACCAAAGGGGTAAGGTGGAATAAAATTCTCAGAAGTATTGAATAAAGTGCCGAATGCAGGGCATCAGGAATATTCACTTTTCCGTAAAGCACCAAATGGCCTCATTGCTGGTCATCACCTGCATCTGGTATTTCCTATACATTCATTCATTATCAGCACCCATCATTCAGCAATGGGATGAGGCCAGAAATGCCGTCAACACCCAGGAAATGTTGCAAAACGGCCAGTGGCTGGTACGCTACTATCATGGAAATCCAGAAACTTGGGAATTAAAGCCCCCATTGCTCATCTGGGCTCAGTGCCTTTCAACAAAAATTTGGGGCGTTACCGAATTTGGTATCCGATTCCCCTCTGCAATGGCTGCACTAGGCATTGCTTACCTGGCATTTTGGTTCCTTTACCGGGAAGGGGTGAGTGCAATGGTTGCCTTGTTTTGTGCCGTAACCGCTATCACCATCCCAGCCACGTTGCATCCGCACGGTTTCTTATTCGGCGACCATGATGCCATGCTGTGCTTTTTTCAAGCCTTAATTTTAGTGGCTTCGTACCTGTTTCTAACATCAGGGAAAATGCACTGGGCATGGATTTCTGCACTGGGCCTATTACTGGGCTGGCTCACCAAAAGTATTGCCGTGGGCTTTATTTTGCCCGGAATTTTGGCTTTGGCCCTCTTGGATGCCAATTACCGTAAAAATCTATTTACATTTAAATGGATGGTTCCTTTTGCCTGCTCAGGTATATGCATTGCAAGCTACTATTGGGTTCGTGAGCAACTACAGCCCGGCTATATTCACATGGTCAACCTGGAAGAATGGATGGGGCGTTTTACATCAAAAAACAATGCAAATACTGATGTATTATACTACCTAAAAGGTTTCTCAGGGCGTCTGCAAGGGTTTTTGTATGCAGGCATAGTATCACTGGTTTGGGTTGCTTTTAAATGGAAGCATAAACCATTTTCACGTTTGGGACTTGCCACCATTTGTTTTACGCTGCCCATTATCAGCTTCAGCCACAGTAAAAACTTTTGGTATGATTTACCCCTGATTTTTCCTTTGGTGATATGCATGGCACATTTTCTCAATGACTGGATTGACCGGTTGTGTGCCGGTTTCCCTAAATTATCATTTACCATTGTTGCTATTGGACTGTTTTTTCAGGTAAAATCTGCCTATGGTACGGTACTTTCACACAATCATCAAAGCAATCCCAACAAAAAGGAATTGCTGGTGGCATACTTAAAAAACCACACGTTTTCAAAAACCCAAAAATATGGGGTGTATTGCAATGCGTTTAATACGGATGTATCTTTTTACCTGAATAATCTCAATCGAAATGGATATTCATTTATGGTTGTAGAACCTAATGAAGTTTTGGGTGACATGCATCAGATATTCATGGCAAGAGAAGATTTTGCCTCATGGCAGGCGTTGAGGAAAGAGCTATTAATGGCTGAAATACAAATTATAGAAAAGTAAAAGTATTTATTAGAGGTACATCCCTGCCATCAAATCGATGTCATGGCAGCGAATACCGAATTTATCGGCCAGATCTCGGTTGGTCAGACTACCTTTGAATAAATACGTTCCTTTTCTGATGCCCGGTTTTTGTCTCAGGTAATCAGCAAATCCGCCCAGATTGGCCATTTCATCCAGCAAGGGTGTAAACACATTGCTAAGGGCATAGCTGGCGGTGCGGCTAACACGGCTGGCAATGTTGGGAACACAATAATGAATTACATCGTGCTTTTTGAAAACGGGCTTCTCGTGAGTGGTAATATCGCTGGATTCAAAATTACCGCCCCTGTCGATGGCTACATCAATAATTACGCTATTGGCACGCATGCGGCTTACCATCTCTTCTGTCACCACTACCGGGCTTCTGGCCCCTTTCCCGGAAAGGGCGCCTATGACAACATCCGCACTTTCAAGGGCACTTTGGAGTACCCGAGGTTGTATGGTGCTGGTATACAAATGAAAACCAAAACTCTTCTGTATGCGGCGCAGGCGATACATTTTGTTATCAAATACCTTCACATTGGCCCCGAGACCCAGCGCCGCCTTGGTGGCAAATTCGCCAACTGCACCGGCTCCGATCACCACCACCTGCGTAGGCGGTACACCGGCAAATCCCCCCAAAAGTTCCCCCTTCCCGATGTGGGTATTGTTCAGGTATTCGGCAGCAATTAAAATACTGGCGGTGCCTGCAATCTCGCTCATGGCGCGTATGATGGGCAATGCGCCGGAATCATCCTCCAAAAATTCATAGGCCAAGGCATTAATGCGTTTATCCATCATTTTTCTCAGCAGGGTCTCATCCAGCTGATTGATTTGCAGTGCTGAGATGAGCAGTTGTCCGGGCCTCATCCATTCTACTTCTCTGGAAGTAGGTGGATCCACTTTCAATATGATGTCGGATTCATACACTTCCTTGGCATTGTAGGCTATTTCAGCCCCACACTCGCTGTACTGAGAATCTGAAAAATTGGCATTGCGACCGGCACCGGTTTCCATACGTATTTTATGGCCGTTTGAAACGAAATACTGAACAGCAGAGGGGGTTAAAGGAACCCGGTTCTCCTGAAAAGTAATTTCTTTGGGTATGCCTATGGAAAGAGACGGAAAGCGTGGATCTTTCCTGATGGGGAGTGCCAGCGTTTCGGCCTCTGATGAAACCTTTACGGATCCTGAACTAATTTTTTTCGCCATGAATTGTTAACCTGTCCTGTTTAATACACAAGAAGCATCTTATGCAAGTGCACAGCCATCTTGAGCATGAGACTAACTACACAAAGATAATAATATTTTTCCTTTTGTGTACGTTATACATGGTACGCTTTTTGCTTAATTTTAGGTTTATTTTATAAATTCGCTCTGCGGAACTTACCATGCGATTGACGTTACATACCATCATCTCCATGCTCGCGGCTATCTTAAGTCCTTTTGCTGCATTGGCACAGGCACCCATAGGGCCCACCATGGAAACCAATATAGACAAGATAGATAGTCTTACCCAGCTCCTTTACGAAAACATTCCATCGCACCTGCCGTTGAGTGATTCATTCAATCACCATCAGCTTAACCACGATATTTTTAAATCGCAGATGAACCAGCTGGGGAGCAGCATTGCATTCCCCTACAATCAACATGTGGCGCTTCACATACGCTATCTGATGGCGCAGAATAGCAGTTTTTACGACATGCTACATAAACGTATGCAACTGTATTTCCCTATTTACGAGCAGGTTTTGGATAAATACAATCTGCCACAGGAACTGAAATATGTAAGCATTATAGAAAGTCACCTAAACCCCAATGCGGTTAGCTGGTGCGGCGCTACAGGACTTTGGCAGTTTATGCCCTATACCGGCCGAAGTATGGGTATGCGCATTGATTACAGCATTGACGAACGAAAAGGCATTGTACAAAGCACAGAAAAAGCATGTGAATATTTCAGAAACAGCTACAACCAGTTTGGAGACTGGCTGATGGCCATAGCATCCTACAACTGTGGACCCGGCAATGTTCAAAAAGCCATAAACCGTTCAGGCGGCAAGAAAGATTTTTGGTCTATCATGCCATTTCTGCCGCGTGAAACCCAGCAATATGTACCCAAGTTTATCGCTGCTGCTTACGTATTGAGCTTTACCCGGTACTCAACCTTCAATCACAACGAACGCTCTGCATTGCTGGTAAAAACGCCCGTGGACAGCGCTATCAGTATGGGCATTATTGCACGTTATCTCCATATATCCGAAGATGAAATTGTAGGATACAACCGGGAATTTCTCAAGAAAAGCACTCCGGGTTCTCAAACGCATCACCTGCTCCTACCCTACGATATCAGCATGCAGTTCATGGCAGAAAAAGACAGCATATATGCCTTTGCCCGCAGAGAAAAAGCCATCGAAGAGGCCAACAAACCCGCGTATGTTCAAAAGTGGCTTCCCTCCTATCATAAAGTTCAAAAAGGGCAAACCTTGTATAGTATCGCCAGAAAACATGGTGTGACCGTGCAACAAATCAAAGCATGGAATAGCTTGAAAAGCAATTACGCCCCATTGGGAAGAACCTTGATAATCTATAAAATGCAATGGGTCAATAACCGACAAGGGTAATTTCAGCATTTATCTTTTACTTGTGACAATTTATTTACGGCAATTGGTGAAATTTGCTCCAATGAAGTTCCACATCACCATTCTTTGGGTTGTAATTGCCATTTTTTCATCGTGTACAAGAAAAGAAACCACCGATCTGCCCCCAACCGAAGGCTCCCCTTCTGAGGTATTGGTGGTATCTAATGAAAATGATCAGGAAGCTGTTAAAACGGCATTTGAGCGTACTTTTAATCGTTTTTCACCCATACTTTTAAAAGCAGAAAAAGCAGAAAAACAGGAATTTGAACCTTCCATACAATTTTGGTTTGGACGCCCGCAAAGCATTGAGGGCATTGAGAAACAATCACCCATGATTCTGGTAATGGAGATTGATGATAAAACAGCCGGAAAATATAGCAGCGATCTTGAAAAAAAGGATATCGTCAAAACCATTAATGGTCGAGGTTTTCAGCTTTATGTTTACAAAAATATATGGGCTCAAAACCAGACCGTAATTCGCTGTGAAACAAATTCACTGATGGAAGATTTTATTTCACTGGCCCAGACACTGGAAAAAGAATTCCTCGAAAACGAGCTGCAACAGGGTCTGCCCGGCAACCTGATGCCCAATGAATACTGTGATAGTATAAGCCGTTTAATTCAAGGTAAGTACGGATTTTCATTTGCCTTTTCACCCCAGTTCAGGCTTGAATTTAGTAATTCGGAGGTGGTATGGCTCTGGCAGGAAACACCCAGATTCTACCGGCACCTATTCATTAACATTTTCAGCGACTCGGTATTGATTGACAATCCGGATAAGGCAAAAGCAAATCGTAATTATTTTACCGACAAATATGTGAAAAACACTGAAGGAACCCGTGTGGCGGTGAGTGAAAGCAAATTATTTCCGCTGATTTGGGAAAAAGATGTAAAAATGGGTAAAAACTCGGTAAACATATTGCGCGGTTGGTATACTGAAGAGGGCACTTTCCGCAGAGGACCCTTTGCCCGTTATTTTTTTCACGACAAGGCCAACCGTCGAATCATTGCTATAGATGGTTTTATGCACGCACCGGATATGCCAAAACTTTCTTTCTACAGAACCTTCGATCTAATGGCTGCAAGTATCGTCTTCCACTGAGCATGAAATCCATCGTAATTTTTGCCTCCGGTAGCGGAACCAATGCTGAGAACATCATCCGCCACTTTGCTGAATGTCCTAAGGCCCGAGTTACAGCCATATTTTGTAACAAACCGGAAGCCGGGGTAATTGCTAGGGCGAAGCAATGGGGAGTTCCTGTGGTATTATTCAGCAAAGAACATTGCCTGCATCAAGGTTTTCTGGACGAACAACTGGAGCACTACAGGCCGGATATCATTGTACTGGCCGGATTTTTATGGCTCTTCCCAGACAGACTGGTAAAAAAATACAAAAACCGGATTTTAAACATACACCCTGCGCTATTGCCTGCCTATGGTGGCAAAGGCATGTATGGAGAACATGTACACCGGGCAGTTTTACAAAATGGAGAAAAATCCCATGGCATTACCATTCACATGGTTAATGAAAAGTATGATGAAGGAGAAATTGTACTGCAAGAGTCATTCAGTCTGCAGCCCGATGAAACCCTGGATTCTGTGACCGAAAAAATCCATAAACTGGAGTTTTCTTTATACCCTAAAGCCATTTCAAAGATTTTAGGCATTTGATACGTTATCCGTATAATAAACTATTAAGATTATGCGGTATCATTTTATTTTTTATGCTTGCTTGTGCACCATTTTATTAGGATTCTTTAATTGTGCAAACCACCCTGCCGATGTAAGCCCGGCCATTCATTCAGAGACCAAAAGCGAACCTGAAATCAAGGATGTAAAAAAATACATGAAAGACAATGGAATTGAGGCGCGATACGTGGTGGTGTTGATTGACAAATCTGAGAAAAAATTATATTTACGGCACAATGACCGGATATTGAAATCTTATCCAGTAGCCCTAGGTTCAAATAGTCTTGCAGATAAACGCATGCAAGGCGACAATTTAACACCGGAAGGTGATTTTATCATTCAGTCCAAATATCCGCACAAAAGCTGGAAATACTTTATGTGGATTAATTACCCAACAGACGATTCAAGAAAGAAACATTGGCAGGCCAAAAAAGCCGGACTTATACCCCAGCATGCACAGATTGGCGGAGAAATTGGGATACATGGTGTGGTGGAAGGCAACGATTTTCTAGTCAGCAGTGGCATTCCTTGGACCAAGGGATGCATATCCTTAAAAAACGCGGATATTTCAGAATTATATGAAATCATTGGAACCGGAACTACCCTGATCCGAATCCAAAAATAATGCAGGTGCATAAACGGTGGATAGACAATTCATCTGCGAACCGTTAATTTGCAGCATGCACATCGAAACCAAGGTATTACATGCCGGCATTGAACCTGATCCAACAACAGGCGCCATTATGACTCCCATTTTTCAGACCAGCACCTATGTTCAGGCCGCACCCGGAGAACACAAAGGGTATGAATATGCGAGAACCCAAAATCCTACCAGGGATGTATTACAGAAAAATCTGGCGGCCCTGGAAGGCATGAATTACGGATTGTGTTTCAGCACAGGCATGGGCGCAGTAGATGCCTGCGTAAAATTGCTAAAACCCGGCGATGAAGTAATTAGCACCAACGATTTATACGGTGGTACTTATCGTCTTTTCACCAAAGTATTTGAGCCCTATGGCATTCGGTTTCACTTCGTTGATATGACCGATGCTGAAAATGTTCAAAAAGCCATTACCCCCAATACTAAAATGATATGGGCAGAAACTCCTACCAATCCTTTACTGAGAATTATTGATATAGAAGCGGTTTGCCGGATTGGCAAAGCTACCGGGGCTTTAGTGGTGGTAGACAATACTTTTGCCAGCCCTTACCTGCAAAATCCTGCCGAATATGGCGCTGATATTGTGATGCACAGTGCCACCAAATATATCAATGGACACAGCGATGTGGTGCTCGGAGCACTTTGTGTGAATGATCCGTCGCTTAGAGACCGTCTGGCATTTATACAAAACAGCTGTGGTGCCACACCCGGCCCTCAGGATTGCTTTTTAGTGCTGCGAGGTATAAAAACCCTGCACGTGCGCATGCAAAGGCATTGTGAGAATGGGGCTGCCATTGCGCATTGGCTGAAGGCTCATCCAAAAGTAGGGACTGTATATTGGCCGGGTTTTGAAGAGCATCCGGGACATTCAGTAGCCAAAAAACAGATGCGGGGTTTTGGCGGAATGATCTCATTTACCTTGAAGGATGATTCCGTATCATCTGCCATGAAATTCCTAAAAAACACGCATCTTTTTTCGCTTGCGGAAAGTCTGGGCGGGGTGGAAAGTCTGGTGGGACATCCAGCAACCATGACCCATGCCAGTATTCCCAAGGAACAACGGGAAGCATCGGGATTAAAAGATTCGCTAATCCGCCTGAGCGTAGGCATAGAACACCTTGACGACCTGATTCAGGATCTGGAAGTTGCCCTAAAAGCCGTTTAACCATATAAATAAAGGGTCTAAGCACTAATTATCAGGCGAACCACAATCGTTAAAAATATAAATTCTGTCAGTCTATTGACGTTTTTTACATTATTTTAGTCATTTGATTGACTGTTTTAATCTTTTTTTAGTAATTTTGAAGTGTGTTTGATCGGAAATTGCTAAAAATCATGGAGGACAACCTCAGCAAACAAAAAGTTTCGTTGTTGCTGGGAGCGCGCCGCGTGGGCAAAACCGAACTACTTCAAACCCTATATAGCAAGAAGCAAAAAAACACGCTCTGGCTAAACGGCGAGGACAACGACACCCACATACTGCTGGAAAACCGAACCATAGCCAACTATCGCAAAATACTGGAGGGCTACCGCCTGTTGATCATAGACGAGGCAAAGTTCATTCCCGATGTTGCACGCAAGGTGAAGCTGATGATTGACAACATAAAACCGCTGCATGTCATTCTTACCGGCTCATCTGCATTTGACATTGAAAAAATGGGAAATCCCCTGGTAGGAAGAACGCTCAACTTTCACTTATTTCCGCTTGCTCAAATGGAATGGAAGCAAAAGGAAAGCGTGCTACAAACCCGGCAAAACCTGGAAGACAGGCTCATCCTGGGCAGCTACCCGGAAATAAGCCAGTTGAAAACCTACAAAGAAAAAACTGACTATCTGCGAGAACTGGTAAACACCTATTTACTGAAGGATATATTGATGTTTGAGCAAATCAACAACTCGCAAAAGCTCAAAAATCTACTGGTATTACTGGCTCATCAGGTAGGAAACGAAGTGTCTATGCAAGAGCTCGGACAGCAACTGGGCATGAGTAAAAACACCGTTGAACGTTACCTGGATTTGCTGAGCAAAGTATTTGTTATTTTCAGTCGCAGCGGATACAGCGGGAACCTGAGAAAGGAAGTTGCCAAAGGACGCAAATGGTATTTTGCCGACAATGGGATCCGAAACGCCCTTATTGGCGATTTCCGGCCACTGGCCGTGCGCAGGGATGTCGGAGCGCTATGGGAACAGTACATCCTGTCTGAAAGAAACAAGTATCATGCCTACCATGGCCATAATACAGAAAGCTATTTCTGGCGAACCTACGACCAGCAGGGAATCGACCTGATCGAGGTTGAAAACAAGCAATTGACTGCTTTTGAATGTAAATGGACTGATGACAAATGCCGGATACCCGTTGCCTTTGCCAAAGGATACCCCGAGGTGCCGTTTCATCTGATTAACCAGCGTAACTACCTGGATTGGATTGGAGCATGAAGTCATGAATCAAAAAACGCTGCAATCCTTGCTGGATGATAATCTACAACGGTTTAACGAAGCCTCATTTATTGCCCCGGATCCCATCTCTGTCCCCCATCACTTTAGCAAGAAACAGGATATTGAAATTGCCGGTTTATTTGCAGCACTGCTGGCCTGGGGCAACCGAACCTCCATCATTAACAGCGCAAACAGGCTGACAGCGCTCATGGACAACAGTCCCCACGATTTTATTGTAAACCACCAAGAAAAAGATAGAAAACGCTTTGAAAAATGGGTACACCGCACATTTCAATACAGTGATCTGCTGTATTTCCTTGAGTTCCTTCAGCATCATTACACCCATCACGATAGCTTAGAAACTGCCTTTTCGTCAGGCATGAAAAAGAACGACCCAAATGTAGAAAATGCCTTGATACATTTTTACCAATACTTTTTCTCGCTGCCCCACCTGCACAGGACTGAAAAACACCTGCAAACGCCACTGAGAAAAAGTGCATGCAAACGCATCAATTTGTATCTGCGGTGGATGGTGCGTTCGGATTCAAAAGGCGTAGATTTTGGCATTTGGAAAAGCATCGCCCCGTCGCAGCTAATCTGCCCACTCGATGTTCATGTGCACAGAACCGCCACACAACTTAAACTCATTACACGCAAACAGGCAGATTGGCAAACCGCACTGGAACTTACGGATGCACTGAAAAAATTTGACCCTAAAGACCCTGTTAAATATGATTTTGCCTTATTTGGTATAGGCATGGAACTGGGTGGTAAAAAGTTGATAAAATGACGAATTGACACAAGTCTGACTCGCTTATCTTTGGTACGACATTTGACAAACATTCTTAACTAATATTATAAAACATGGCTGAAACTTTCACAAGCGGCAACTGGAATGAAAAAGTGCTGCAATCAGACAAACCTGTACTGGTAGATTTTTGGGCAGAATGGTGCGGCCCCTGCCGTATGATCGGACCTATCGTTGAAGAAATTGCAAAAGAATACGACGGAAAAGCTGTTGTAGGCAAACTCAATGTTGACGAAAACGGAGACATTGCAGGTAATTACGGCATACGCAGCATTCCTACCCTGCTCGTTTTCAAAGGCGGGCAAATCGTTGATAAAATCGTAGGGGCTGTGCCCAAACCTTCGATTACCCAAAAAATTGACGCAGTACTGTAATCAAATTCATTTTTCAATTAAAGAGGTCGGAATAACCGGCCTCTTTTTGTATATTTGATATACGATGTTACTGGAAGAGATTCAGCAGTACGGAAATCTCGAACTGCTTGCAAAGCAAGTGGTGGAAGGGTTTATTACAGGCATTCACAGAAGTCCCTTCCATGGCTTTTCGGTTGAGTTTGCCGAGCATAGACCCTACAATCCGGGGGAAAGCACCAAAAACATTGACTGGAAACTGTACGCCAGAACCGATCGCATTTATACCAAACGGTTTGAGGAAGAAACCAATCTTCGATGCCGCATTGTTCTGGATGTATCGGGTAGCATGTATTACCCTGTGGCCAGTCTGGCAAAACTCAAATTCTCCGTATTGGCAGCTGCCTCAATATGCCGACTGCTCTATAAACAAAGAGATGCTTTTGGATTGACCACTTTTGATGAACGCATCATACAGCAAACAGCTGCTCGCAGCAGCAAAGCACACCTGCAGGAAATTCTGCATGAACTTCAAGGATACTGGGAGGTAAAAAAAGAACCGCAGGGAATGGTCAACACTCGCATTGGTTATTGCCTTGAGCAGATTGCACTAACCCAGCACCGCCGTAGTCTTGTGGTTATTTTCAGCGATATGTTTGAAAACATGGCTGATGATGAAATCATTTGGAGGGCCATTCAGCAAATAAAATATGCCAAAAATGAAATCATCCTGTTTCATGTACAGCACGCCCCACAGGAAGTGCAATTTGCCTTTGAAAATAAACCCACTCGTTTTATCGATACTGAATCCGGTGAGAATATCCTGCTGAACCCTGCCGAAATCAAAGATGCCTATCTATCACAAATTTCCCAATTGGAAAAAACGGTAAAAGACCGCTGTCTTCAGTACAATATAGACTTCTACCCTATTGATGTTTCCGGAGATTTTAACCAGGTGCTACTTCCCTTCTACCTAAAAAGAATGAAGATGGCTTAACGATTAAAATGCAGACGCATGGGATTATAATTTTCCGTAAGGCCATTATCCCAACCCAGAGTGCCATTTACCCAAACCTTATCTACCGAATGTTGAAATAACATCCCGTTTAGCGGACTCCAACCGCATTTATACAGGATATTTCCCGGCGTCACCCTGTATTGAACCTGGGGCCTGACAAGCACTAAATCTGCGTAATACCCCTCTCTGATGTACCCACGGCGGTCCATTTGAAAGCAAACCGCAGGTTTGTGACACATTTTATCAATCACTTTTTCATAACTGATTTTACCCTGCAAGGCATATTCTAGCATCAGCTGCAAACTATGTTGAACCAGTGGAAGCCCTGAAGGACTTTGGACGTAGGGTTGTTGTTTTTCCTGCAACGTATGTGGCGCGTGATCCGTGGCAATAATATCCAGTCGGTCGTCTAACAGGGCAGCCCATAGTGCTTCTTTGTGCCTTGGTGCTTTGATGGCAGGGTTGCATTTGATAAAATTTCCCTGTGTTGCATAATCATCGGCTGTAAAATGCAAATGGTGCACACAAACTTCCGAAGTAATGCGTTTTTGTTCTAGGGGTATATCATTTCGAAACAAATCCAGCTCTTCTGCAGTGGTGATATGCAGTATATGCAAACGGGTATTGTGGTTTAATGCAAGTTCTCTGGCAAATGAAGAGCTGAGCAGGCAGGCCTCTTCATCGCGAATCCTGGCATGTTCGGCAGGAGGAATATCTTCACCATACTGCTGAACCCACTGTGCCAGTCGTTCCTTCACACGATTTTCATTTTCACAGTGAGTAGCAATTAAAACGGGTATTTCAGCAAAAATGCTGTTTAGTACTTCCGCATCATCTACCAGCATATCGCCGGTACTGCTACCCATAAAAATTTTAACCCCGCAGGTGGTTTGGGCGTTCACCTTTTTCAATTCCTCAAGATTGTCATTGGTAGTGCCCATAAAAAAGGAATAATTAACCGCACTTCGTGCGGCACCTATACCCATCTTTTCCTCCAGTCTTTCGATGGTGGTGGTTTTCGGAATCACATTGGGCATTTCCATGTAAGAAGTCACACCACCTGCCAGTGCGGCCCGGCTTTCGGTATATATTTCTGCCTTATGGGTTAAACCTGGCTCGCGAAAATGCACTTGATCATCAATCACGCCAGGAGTTAGAAAACAACCTTCTGCATCAACCTCCTCCGCCGCAACTGCTCCAATCCCATTACGCTCAATTCTGGCAATAAAAGGCCCTTCCAGCAAAACGTCTGCCCGGTAAATTTCGCCCTCATTAATAAGGCTTGCATTGCGAATTATGGTTTTTTTCATCCGATTTTTCCATACAAAAATAGGCACTGACCAATGCAACTACCATGATTTGTTTCCATAGGTATGACAACCCCATCATTCACGTATGACAATTGTCATTTTTTTCACCTCTACAAAGCCAATAGCTTCGTAGCATAAAACACTACCACCATGATTGACATACCTGAAAACCACCTTGCCCACACCGTTATAGGACTGGCAATTGAAATTCACAAAGCCCTGGGGCCCGGCCTGAAAGAGAGTGTGTATCGCGAATGCCTTTTATATGAACTTGGGCAAAACGGGATTTCAACCACCTCCATGAAACCCCTGTCAGTTACCTACAAAAACCTGCACATCGATGATGGATACAGCATTGACTTGGTGCTCGACGACAAACTGGCCATTGAGCTTGAAACCTGCGAACAGATTACCGACCAGCATGTACATAAAATGCTGCGCAACATGAAACTGGGCAATTATCGCCTCGGACTTATCATTAATTTCAATTCACCATTATTGAAGAATGGTATTCGCCGTGTGGCCAACCACCGTTTGTTGCCTGAGGAAAGTCGATTCCTGCCTGAATATGCCAGATATTAAGCAGTTCAGGTAAATTCGCACCGTGAGCACGGGCGCTTTTAATATCCGGGTATATGGCATCGCCATTCAGGAAAGAAAATTGCTGATTTCCACGGAAATGGGTGGTGATCATGCTTTTACCAAATTCCCCGGAGGAGGGCTTGAGCCCGGCGAAGGCCTTGCCGATTGTCTGATTAGGGAATGGAAGGAAGAACTGAATGTGGATATTGGCATCGGGGAATTATTTTACGTTAATGAATTCTATCAACCCAGTGTATTCAACCCCTCACAACAAATTATTTCATTCTATTACATGGTGAATTTACAGACAGAAATCTCTGTATATAAAGCCATTGAGAAAAGATGGAATAAAGAATATATGGTTGAATTTCGATGGGAAGACATCCATGAACTGCAAACCGAGGATTTTACATTCCCCATAGACAAACTGGTTTTTTCCAGAATTGGTGATGTTTACCGTAATATGTGAAAACTGCCGCTGATGGTTCTGCGCTCATTATCACATCCAATCCACGTGGCCAGATATACATAGGCGCCTTCCGGTGCGGGAACCCCATTGATATTACCATCCCAGTTCACGTCCGGCGATTCCAGTTCTATCAGCTTTTGCCCCCAGCGGTTGTAAAGCTTTACATTATACAGGGTGCCCACATTGGGGAATTTATTCATGGGATAGAAATCGTTGATGCCATTTCCGTCAGGAGTAAATGCATTGGGCATAAATAGCCTGGACGGATACAAATCACCTCTTTTATTGATGGTTACGGTATCCGAGCCAAAGCACCCGTTGGCATCTTTCACCTTCACCCAGTAGGTTCCGGGATCAATGGCTTTATAGGTTCGTTCAGTTGTTCCATTCTGCCAGCGATACCAATCCATGCCGGTGCCTGCATCCAGCAATGGATGAACAGACAGACAAACCAGGGTATCATTGCCCAGGTTCACACGGGGATTTGGAAACAAAAACACAGTAAGAGAGTCTGTTTCAGGGCAGCCAAAACGATTGATAACCGAGACAACAACCTTACCCGGCTTTTGCAATCTAAAGGTATTTCCGGTAACCTCATTATTCCATACTACGGACTGAAAATCGCTTCGTGGCGATGTCAGGAGTGTATCGATGCGTTCGCAAAACCGCAAATCGGGCCCCAGTGACAAGGTGGATGGAAAATTATTGAGATTGAATGTGTCCCAAGTGCTGCAAAGCCCGCGGGTGACGCGCACCACATAGGTGCCCGGCGTTTTTAAGGTAATGGAAGATCCTGTTTCACCATTGCTCCAACGGGTGGCAGTAGCGGTGGGATTCTGATTGCTAAAAGTGACCGGATTTCCGGGGCAAACAGTGGTATCTCTGATAGACACTACCACCGGTGAAAAACGATTGATATAGGCCGTATCAACGGATTTACAACCATTCACAGTGGTGCCGGAAACAATATACACTCCTGACTGACTAACCGTAATGCTCGATGAGGAAGCGCCGGTGTTCCACTGGTAACTTTTCAGTCCGGGGGTTGCACTCAGGGTTCGGGAGAATTGCTCATCACTGCAATACAATGTATCACCGGCAATGGCCACTTTGGTGCGATCCACACTCAGCACCATGGTATCTCGCCATTTGCAGGTATTTTTGGTAAGTTCTAACCAGTATAGCCCTGGCTGGTCAACTGTGATAGAAGGGGTGGTTTGTCCATTACTCCAGAGGTAAAAATCGCCGGTGAGATTGGAGCTTATATTGAGCGAGGCCCCTTCACAGATGGTCGTGTCTGACTTAAGGTCGGGCTTTTCCGGCTTAAGTACTTCTATTTCTGCCAGAAACGTATCTGAACAACTATTTTTCCAGGCAATGAGTTTAATTTTGAATTTACCAGCATACGGGAATGTGTAAGTTGGCTGATACAGATTGGAGGTATCCGTGGTAACGCCGGGGACACCGAAATCCCAGTGATATCGGTTGCCTCCCTTGCTCTGATTTCGGAACTGATATTTATAGCCGCAAACCACAGTGGGCACAAAGTAAGAAGCCACCACATCAATCACACAGGCCTGTACGTTAAACTGATAATCCCTCATGGTTTCTGAAATCAGCTTTCCTTTGCGGTATTCCTTCACCCTAATTCCCACCACAAACTGACCGGTTTGCGTGGGTACCAGGGTCATTTTACCGGTAATCGGATCAATATTGAGTAACGGATTGCCGTCAATCGGTGAATTGGTAGAATACCCGGAACCCCAGGTAATTCGGGAAAATGGTGGATTTTCAAGATTGCCGTTAAACCGGTTATCGGGCCTGGGCTGTGTTCGTGTCCCCCCTGTGTAAGGTAAAAACAAATCATAGGCTAGGCTGTCGCCGTCGGGGTCTGTAGCACTGTGATCAAAATTGAGTGGCGTATTGGTACAAAGAAAGTTGGGAGGAAGTTCTTTGAATACTGCGCTGTTATTTTCTTTTTGATTGGGCGTATTTCTGGCGTCGGGTATAGCAGTCCAGTAATTGGCACCGGTACCTCCGGGGTCAAACAAGTTGGTAATGCTGTTATTCCTACAGCATCGCTGAAACGAAATAATATAACCGCCTGTACGCGGGGCCAGAGTCAGCGTGGTTTCATACCAGTAATGGTCTACACAGGCATTGGGAGCAATGGCGATGCAGTTGTAGTTGGTTTTTTGGATTCTTTTGGGGCCGCTCCTCGAAATTTCAACCGGATAGCCGCTGATTATTCTCCGTGTATTTCCATCCCATACGCCAAACCAAGCGGTGGCATCACTGGATATGGCACCCGGATCTCCATTGACACAATCAATGTACAAATCGAGTCTTACCTTATAGCGATTTGAACCCAGGTAGGTATACGTCATTTCACCCCCAACAATGTGGGTAGCCGAAGAAACAGAAATCCACAGAAAGATTACTGCCGACAGAAGTTTCTGAAGATATGACTTAAAGTTATCCAATCGCTATTCTATACAAAAATACAACAAAACCCGGGGCTACCACCAAATTAACAGGCCAAAATTGAAGGCATGCTGTAAAACATTTAATAATAAACAACCAAAGGTGAATAATCGTTTTTGAAATCCCCACTTTTATTGTTAAATTAATTGCCAACTTTTTGTTAATATTTTTATCATGAAAAAACACATTGCGCACATGGATTTGGACAGCTTTTTTGTAAGTGTAGAGCGTTTGCGCAACAGCGCCTTGCAGAACATCCCTCTGATTATTGGCGGCACGGGCGACAGAGGCGTGGTAGCCAGCTGCAGTTACGAGGCAAGGGCTTATGGGGTAAGGAGCGCCATGCCGGTAAAAATGGCCCGGCAGCTGTGCCCCGATGCCATGATTATAAGAGGCGACCACGAATTATATAGCCGATATTCACGCATGGTTACCGAGATTGTGGCTGAAAATGTTCCGGTATATGAAAAAAGCAGCATTGATGAATTCTACCTGGATCTGAGTGGCATGGATCGCTTTTTTGGCTGCTGGCAAATTGCCAAAGCGTTAAGTGTAAAAATACAGCATGAAACCGGTCTGCCAATTTCCTTTGGCCTAAGTGCCAACAAAACCGTGAGCAAAATAGCCACCGGTGAGGCGAAACCTGCGGGAGCCAAAAACATACTGCACGGAAATGAAAAGCCCTTTCTGGCGCCACTAAGCATAAAAAAAATACCCGGGGTGGGACAAGAAACCTACAAAACGCTTAGAGGGCTGGGTATTCAGCGTATTGAAACAGTGCAATCCATGCCGGTGGAGCTCATGGAGAAAACCCTGGGGAAAACCGGCACCGATATCTGGAAAAAAAGCCAGGGTATAGACCATGCCCCCGTAGAACCTTACCGGGAACAAAAAAGCATCAGTGCAGAGCGAACATTTGAACAGGACACCATCGATGTATCCATGCTCAAAAACATGATGGTAAGCATGGCGGAGAATTTGGCTTACCAGCTTCGAAAACAAAATAAAGTAACCGGCTGCATTACCGTAAAAATACGCTACAGTGATTTTAACACCTACACAAAACAGCTACGCATTCCTTACACCAGCGCAGACCACACCCTGATTGCCTGTAGTTGCGAGTTATTTGAAAAACTATATGAAAAACGCATGCTGGTGAGACTCATTGGGGTGCGGTTCAGCGAACTGGTAACCGGCTCCCTCCAAATCAATCTGTTTGAGCACACCGAAGAAATGATTAACCTGTATCAGGCCATGGACAGCATCAGAAACCGATATGGAGACCATGCAGTGAAACGTGCTGTTGCTAACCTCCCTTTCCAAAAAGAAAAGAAAAAAAATACCGATATTTGAAAATATGTTGCCTCCCTTAGCAGAATCCCAAAAACCAGTGAGTCTTAAGCATCACATTGCTGATGCCCTATTTATCATTGCGGGCATATTCTCTGCCGCTTTCGGTTTTAAGGGCTTCTTATTGCCCAATGAATTTACCGATGGTGGAGCAACAGGCATTTCACTATTGACCTCTGCAGTAACCGGAATACCCTTGTATATTTTGGTTATTGTGGTGAACGCCCCCTTTATTGCCATGGGCTGGAAAACCATGGGGAAAGCCTTTGCCAAAAAAACCATTTTGGCCATTCTGGGACTTGCCATTGTACTGGCGCTGGTAAAGTTTCCTGCGGTCACCAACGACAAATTACTTACTGCCATTTTTGGGGGATTTTTTCTGGGAATGGGAATCGGGCTGGCAGTGCGCGGAGGCAGCGTAATAGACGGAACCGAGGTATTGGCCATTTATTTGGGCAGAAAAATAGGGGCCACCATTGGCGATATTGTTTTCATCATCAACATTATCATTTTTTCTTGCGCAGCCTGGCTTTTGGGACTGGATATTGCCATGTATTCCATGATTACCTATTTGTCTGCATCCAAAACCCTCGATTTTATTGTGGAAGGCATAGAAGAATATGTCGGGGTAACCATAGTTTCCACCCAGTGCGAAGCGATACAGAGCATGATTAGTGAAAATTTGGGCAGGGGCGTAACTGTATTTTCAGGGAAAAAAGGATTTGGAAAGCGTGGTGCAAATACGGAAATTGACATCATATACACGGTAATTACCCGTTTGGAAATCAACAAAATAAAAAGAGAAATAGACCGGATTGATGCTGATGCTTTTGTGGTGATGAATGGTGTCAAAGAGACCAAGGGCGGTATCATTAAAAAAAGACCTTTACAGCATGAATAATACTCAACAAGGGTAATACACTAACTTTGCAGGAAAGAAATGGATAAACGGATATTTCTGGGACTGTTTTTCTGGATTGTATCTGCCTTAAACGGGCAAACACCCTCGCTGATAATCTGCAAAGGTTCGGGTATTAATTACAAAGAATTCAATACGGGAAACAGTTTGCCGTCCGTGAGCTGGAAATGGACTTTTCAAGGAGGTGTACCCGGCAGTTCTGCGCTCAGAGAGCCCAATGTCAATTATCCTGATACCGGATTATTCCTTACCTCCTGTGAAAGTACCTTCTCTGATTCGAGCAAACAGACCCAAAACATCTGGGTGCTGGTTATTGAGAGTGTATTCGAACCCATACCTATGCGCGATACCGTTTTTTGCGGCAGCGGCATTACCCTGAACCTGAATGCAGGCAATAACTTCCGTGGTGCCCAATACCACTGGACCAGCCCTGATGTAAATTTATCGGGCAAAGACACCAACAACCGCACCCTGACTGTTAACCAGCCCGGCAACTATTCCGTTAAAGTATACTCACAATGCGGCAGCACGAGTAAAACCATTACCGTTAGACAGGGAACTCAGCCGCAGGTAAATCTTGGACCTGACCGCTTTGTTTGCCGCAATGCAAATGTGATTCTGGATGCCGGTTTTGGTGCCGGTTTCACCTATTTATGGAGCCCGGGAAATGAAACTACCCAAAGCATAATAGCCAATCTGGCCGGCGATTATAGCGTAACGGTTACTAGTGCAGATGGCTGCCGCAAAACAGATGCCATTTCGCTGATAGACAGTTGTCCGCCGGTTTTCTTCATTCCCAATGCCTTCACCCCCAATGATGCCGCACCCAATGATTTGTTTCAGCCCTATCTGGAAGGATTTACCCAGTTTTCCATGATCATCCTCAATCGCTGGGGGCAAATTGTGTACCGATCCACAGACATGAAAAGCGGATGGGACGGAAATTACATGGGGAAACCGGCCCCATCGGGCGTTTATGCATGCCGAATTGAGCTGATGGGAACGGATAAAATACGCAGAATTCACACGGGCAATATCACTTTGCTCCGTTAATGGTTTTTTACGAACTTCGCCCCTAATGAATGGATTTGAAACCGTGTATATGGGTGACCTTCGCACCCAGAATACTCACCTGCAAAGCGGCAACAGCATTATTACGGACGCGCCCACAGACAATCAGGGCAAAGGAGAGGCCTTCTCTCCCACCGATTTATGCGCTTTGAGTCTGGCAAACTGCATCATTACCACCATGGGAATCTATGCCCAAAACCATGGATACCACATCGAGGGTACCAAAGCCCATACCATTAAACACATGGGCACCGATCCCCGACGCATTGTCAGGATTGAGATCCATTTACAAATACAACTGCAGGAAAAGCACGATGACCATGCCAAAGAGGGCCTGCTGCGGATCGTTAAAACCTGTCCGGTAGCACGCAGTCTGCACCCTGAAATTCTTCAGGATGTGCAGGTTGAATTTATTTAAAGATTGCCCCGGAGTTCCTGCTCGCGCTCAATGCTTTCAAAAAGCGCCTTAAAATTGCCCTTGCCGAAGCTTTTGGCACCTCGACGCTGAATAATCTCATAAAACAGCGTAGGTCTGTCCTCTACCGGCTTTGTGAATATTTGAAGTAAATAGCCGTCTTCATCCCTATCGATTAGGATATTGAGCTTTTTCAATGCATCCAGATCTTCATCAATTTGCCCAACGCGCTCGGGAATATCGTCGTAATATGTTTCAGGTACATACAGAAACTCTATACCCCTACGCCTGAGCTCCCCAACAGTTTCAATAATATTATCTGTTTCAATGGCAATATGCTGAACACCTGCGCCATGGTAAAAGTCAAGGTACTCTTCAATCTGAGATTTTTTGCGACCTTCAGCGGGCTCATTGATAGGAAATTTGATGTAACCATTGCCATTGCTTACCACCTTACTCATCAGTGCGCTGTATTCTGTGCTGATATCTTCATCATCAAAAGTGATAAGCAACTTAAAGCCCATCACATCTTCATAATACTTCACCCATTGGTTCATTGCGCCCAGCTCCACATTTCCCACACAGTGATCTACGTACTTTAAACCGACAGGAACCACATCAATGGCATTGGGAACGGACTTAAAACCGGGAAGGAATGGACCATGGTAATGGGTGCGTTCCACAAACTTGTGGATGGTATCGCCATAGGTATGGATGGCGCTGATGACCACCCAACCATGCTCGTCTTCAAAACGGGTAGGCTCCATGTATGGTTTGGCACCCCGTTTTACTGTTTCTTCAAAACTTTTGGTGGCATCATCCACCCAAATGCTAAGAAATTTCACTCCATCGCCATGTTTGGCATGATGCTGGGTAATCTCTGAATCGGGTTGCAGGGATGTGGTAAGTACCAGGCGAACTTTTTCCTGTTGCAGCACGTAGCTTGCCCGATCTCTTACCCCTGTTTCCGGGCCTGAATAGGCCACAAGCTTATACCCCCAGGCAGTTTGATAGTAGTAAGCGCTTTGCTTGGCGTTTCCCACATAAAATTCTATATGATCAGTTCCGTTTAAGGGAAGAAAATCTTGAGTTTTTATTGTCTCGGTTGTTTCCAGCGTCTCCATCGGGCTTCAAAATAACAACAAAATATTCAATTATTGCCAATTTTCAGCACTAGGCGGGGTCCACATCAAAGTCAAACCAAACCCCTTTAAAATCTGACATAGTAATCAATTTAGACGAAGCATTCCATAACAATTCCTTCACTTTTCCGGCATCATCTTTTTTCTTATCCATCTTAATCAGCAGTTGTTGCAGATAATAGTTACGCACCCGCCCTACCATAGGCGCCTGAGGCCCCATTAATCTGTCTTTAAGAATGGTTTTGAGCAAACCCGCAAAATGCTTCGAAGCCTCTTCCGACTTACGCAAATCTTTATGCCTGATAGTTACTTTAATCATCCTGTAAAAGGGAGGATACTGAAACTGTTGTCGCAACATGATTTCATTTTGTGATAAGCCCAAATAATCATCATTGAACACGGCCTGCAAAACGGGATGCGATGTTTGACGCGACTGAATCATTACCTGGCCTTGTTTATTGCCCCTTCCGGCCCGCCCTGCTACCTGAAACAGCTGCTGAAAAGCCCGCTCATGGGTTCTGAAATCCGGTATATTGAGCAACATATCTGCATCAGGTACTGCTACCAGCCCTACATTCTGAAAATCCAAACCCTTACTCAGCAACTGGGTGCCCACCAAAATATCGATATCGCCATTGGCAAAACCATTAAAAATCCTTTGAAAATCGCTTCGCTTTCGGGCACTTTCCTGATCCATACGGGCAATTCGTGCGGTGGGAAATGCCAGTGACAATTCCTCAGCGATGCGTTCGGTACCAAACCCTTTCATGGAAACGGCAGTACTTCCGCAGGCCGGGCAAACATTCATAGGAGGCTGGGTGTGTCCACAATAACCACAGCGTTGTTGCCCGTTGCTCTTGTAATAGGTAAGGGTGATATCACAATTTACACAATGGGGCGTGTAACCACACATATCGCAATTGATATAGGGAACAAATCCCTTCCGGTTTTGATAAACAATCACCTGGCTTTTGGCTTCCAGGCACTGACCGATGGCTTCCAGCATGTGTTCATGAAATGGGCCTTTGGGCTTATTTTTTCTGCCTGCTTCCGCCGTGTTTACGAGTAGCACCTGTGGTCTAGGAGTATGTATATACCGGGTATTTAAAGCCACTTTATCCCAACGACTTTCGGCACACAGATTCCACAACTCATAGGAAGGTGTGGCACTACCGGCCAACACCCTGCATTGGTGCATGTGAGCAAGCTGAATCGCTGCATCCCTAGCATGGTAATGGGGTCGTTTATCAAACTGCTTAAAACTGTTTTCGTGCTCTTCATCAATGACCACAACCCCCAGATTGGAAAAGGGAGCAAATAGGGCTGAACGGGCACCTACCACAAAACGAACCTCCCCCTTCAATACTTTTTCATACAGCTCAGTGCGTTCATGTCCGCTATAGTAGTTGTGCCACACCCCCATTTCATTGCCAAAATAATGTTCCAGGCGCGAAACCAGCTGCTCCGTAAGCGCCACCTCAGGGATTAGCAACAAGGCCTGTTTTCCGTTTTCTAACGCCTGTTTTATTTGTTGAATGTACAGGTACGTTTTACCGCTCCCGGTAACTCCGTAAAGCAGTACATTTTTACCGGCTTTAAAAGATGTAGCAATTTGATTTGCAGCCAATTGCTGTTCCTTGGTCAGCTCCAGTTCATCCGGCTCTGTTACCAGTCGGGCAAGGCGATCCACCTGCCTCCTTTCCTGGGTCAGCAACCCCTTTTGAACAAGTGGCGATAGCTGAGTTGCCTGCAGGCCATGTTTTGAAATCAATTCTTTTTTGGTCAGGCTGCCTTTACCCAAACCCAGCACTACCATGATGGCTTCAGCTTGTTTAGGGGCTTTTCTTTCCAGCTGATTGAGTGTTTCCTTAGCAAAAGTCTCATCGTTCCACTGATGCGACAGCGAAATTATGTCCTCCCATTTGGGACGATAACGTTCCGACACTTCCTCTTTAAGCACGGCAACCCCCTTTAAATACAAGGATCTGATTTGTTTCATACCGCTTTTCTGCCCCAGCATTTCTGCAATGGCATCGGTTTTAAGCTCCTTGAGTTTTAATAAGGCATTCAATATAATAGTTTCCTTATCGTCGAGTTCAGGAATATTTTCAGAATCAAATTCAGGATGCAACGTTAGCAAACTCTCACTTTGCAAGCGAAATCCTGCGGGTAATGCCGCTGCCATTACTTCTCCAGGATAACACATATAATAGGAAGCTATCCATTGCCAGAACTGCAGCTGAATTGGCAGCACCACGGGCTCTGCCTCCAGCATCTCCAGAATGTAGTTGGCAGTATACCCTACAGGAGGATTTTCTGATAAACTTAAAATAATGGCGGAATACACTTTTCTGGCTCCAAACTGCACGATGACGCGGTGTCCGGCCTGCAACAGTTCATTTAACTCTTGCGGCACCCTATATACATAGGCCTTTGGTACCGGCAGCGGCAACAGTACTTCTGCAAATAGGGTTATTCGTTCCGACACACTGCGAAGATAAACGCCAGCGAGCCGGATAAAAAGAGAATTACATCCACACCACCACCACCGGTGAAAGTAAATGGATGACAATGCCGGCCTTCATCATGGCATCAACCGACGTAAGAACCTGACTGCCGGAAGTGCTGCCAACAATGGCGCTTACCAAAAAAGACAATGAGGCAGAAATTAAACTGACCATGCTGTAAAAACCGATTCCATGATTGAAATTGGCATTTCCCAGCAACCACAGCGATAGAAGCAGCATATTCAGTAACAATAGCCACATTCTGGCAAATCGGGTTCCGGTTACCACCACCATGGTGGTATATCCAAAAATAATATTGCCCTTGTTACCCTGCAAATCTTTGATTACTTCTCGGGTAAAAGCCAGCATAAATAAACTTCCAAAATACAACAGCAACCCCGGGTGCATTTTGCCATAATGCAGCCATACAGCCAGCAGTGGTGCCAATGCCAGCAAGGAAGCTGAAACCTCCCTCAGCAAGGGGATTTTCTGTAATTTGTGGCTGTAGAACCACAGAGTGAAAACAAACACTGCCATGAATAAAAACACCTTCAAAGAGGCCATCAGTGCCAATAAAACAGCTGTAACACAGAAAACAACATAGATATTCAGGACGTATTCCTGACCAATCAAACGATACAACGTGGCGAATTTTGAACGATTCACCAGATCTTTATCGGCATCATAAAACACGTTGATAAGAAATGCACCCGCAACGGCAAAGGCATTAGCCAGCACAATCAGATGCAATTTGCGATCCATCACAATCTGCTCAAACGGCCGGTTTTCGCCAAAAATAAAGAAGGCAAGAATATACTGCGCGACCGTTAATAACAGCACATTATACCATCTCACCGCACCCAGCAGCAAGGTTAGTTTGATCCATTTTTTCCGGCTTAGGCCGGTCATCCTATTCAAAACTGGTGAATAACCTGCAATTTATGACCTTTTAGCAATATCTGCGCCTTTTCAAGATCTTCGGTAAAACCGAGCACGAAACCTCCACCACCGCTTCCGCAAAGTTTCAGGTAATACGCATTGGTCTCAATTCCTTTTCTCCAAAGCGTTTCAAAGCGATCGGGAATCATGGGTCTGAAATTTTCCAGAAACAGGGTTGATAGCTGTTTCAAGTTATCAAACAGGGGGCCTGAATCGCCTTTGAGGAATGCCTTGACGCATTCATCGTTGTATTTCTTAAGTTGGGTTCTTACCAGGTTTCTGAAGCCATCGTCCTTTAATTTTTGAAGAAACAAAGAAACCATACCCTGCGTTTTGCCGGGTGAGCCACTGTCCATAAGGAAGATAGCCCCTTTGCCCAGCGTATTCTCATCTGGAATTGCCACAGCACCCAGTTCCGTTTTTCCTTTTACCAGAATCGGAAGGTTCAGATAACAAATGAGCGGATCAAGACCCGAACTCTTACCATGAAAATAACTTTCCATGGAAGATAACAACTGTTTAAGCTTAAGCAAATCATCGTTATCACTTACTGAGTCAGGATTAATAGGATTTAGGGCATAAGTATCATATATGGCCGCAACCAATGCGCCACTGCTACCCACACCAAATCCCTGCGGGATGCTACTGTCAAAGTATAACCCACAAGCAATATCCCCAGACATCCTGTCTAAGTTTAGAAATTGAGACAGTTGATTGTTGGCATCCGACAGATATTGAAAATAATTACGCAGACTTTGGTTACTCTCCTTTTGTGCTTCGGTCATTTCTTCCCCCGCCATCAATAACCTCCCTTTGTAGAAGTGATAAGGAATACTCAAACCCATGGCATTTTCAATGATACCATACTCACCGAATAGTAAAATTTTGGAATAATAGAGGGTATCTTTCAGCATTTTTTATTCAATTCGAACCGGAGCAGCACCAATTGCACTGCAAAAGTACTGCTTGTTCTGACAATAATCTAACAATTGTGTATCTATAAAGTTTTTAACTTGCTGATATTGAGCTTTTGGAAACAGCAGATGAACATTGGCGCCGGCATCCAGGGTAAACATCAGCGGAATGCCGGTATCTTTTCTGAATGCCCAAACTGCTTCAATTACAGACAAGGTAGCAGGGCGCATCAGAATAAAATAAGGATTGCTGAGCATCATCATGGCGTGCAATTGCAGTGCTTCTTGCTCCACAATTCGAATAAATTGGGGCATATCACCCGTTTTCAGTGCTTGTATGATTTCCGTGAGATGCAGAGTAGCTTCTCCGTATCGGGCGGTAGCATAGGGATTGTCCTTCAAAAGTCCGTGCCCCACGGTGCTGCTCACCGATTTTTCTCCGGCATCAATTATCAGCACAGCATCCATCATCTCATGAAAAACACCATGAACAGGATATGGCGATGGTATGGCATATTCATCATTACTCCCTTCAATTTCTGTATGCTCGCCCCAAATGGCGGGTTCCTGAAACATACTGCGACAAGCACTGCCGCTCCCCAGACGGGCCGTGCGGCTAATTTTATCAAGTGTTGCCTTGCTGCCGGCATGCTGCTCCTCCAAAGCGGCCAGACAACAAGCAAGTGCACCAAAACCTGACGCGCTGCTGGCTATGCCTGTTCCGTGCGGAAAATTATTGGATGAGTGAATCAGCAGTCGAAATGATTTCAAAATGCTGTATTCATGCTCAACTCGACCGAAAAAATCGTTGAGTTTGGGGATAAAAGAAGGTTTAGCAACGCCATCAAAAAGAAAATCAAATTCCGGTTTTCCGGTGGCATTGCTGCCTACAACAGAAACCGTAGTCTCCGTATATAAATCCCTGAGGGTAAAACTAATGCTGGGATTGGCCGGAAGCTGAATGCCTCCGGTTTTTTTGCCCCAGTATTTTACCAGGGCAATGTTAGACGAGCAACGAAAGGTCGATTTCACTTGTTTTTATCAGTTTTTTTCATTATATTGTGATAACGAATTCATTCCAGGGAAATATTTGCATATTTTCAAATGCCGTTTCATTGGCCTCCAGAAAGGTAAGATTGATAAGCAATACATCCCCTCCCCAGGCGCCCAGATATTTACACAATCCTCCCCTAACAGGCGCTAAACCCAAGGTTTCATAGGGACGTGGCAAATCCAGACGCTGAGCCAGCAACGCCTGCCACATTTCAAGCATCGCCTCCAGCATGGGCAGACTGCGCGGTGTTTTAATGGCCTGAATGCAAGCATTCATTTGCTGAAGCAACGCCACATCAGACTGTATGGCTTCAAGCTGCTTTTTAACATCATTCAATGCTTCTCGACTGTTTTGCTTTTTACCCGGAAATGCCAGATACCAATGCTGGGTAAAATCGGATGATAATTGCCATGCAGACCAGTTAGGTTGTGACTCTTCGCGCCAATACACCAAGGGTTTACCCAGATTGCCCACCGCAATATCATATCCACTACCACCCAATACCCGCTCCTGCAAATCATGTGCATTCACACCACTCCATTTGGCCAGATTGCAAACCAGGGTACTACTGCTGCCCAATCCAAAACTTCTGTCAAATTCACATTCGGTTTCAATGCGAATATTTTTATGCAGAAAGAAATCTGGCTTTTGCTCTTTGATGTACAATAATAGCTTTAGTAAAATATCGGAATATGCGGTGTTACCGGTTTCTGTCACATGCATTATGTCAGTATCTATTCTGCATTCAAACCAAACAGTTCCATCTGCATCTTTGCTTTGCCACACCAGTTTAGACACTCCTTTGGCAGGCATTTCCCAAACATGTTGCCACTGACCCGCTTTAACCGGCAGTGCCAGCGCCTCCACGCCACACATCACAGCATACTCGCCGGCCAGTAAAATTTTACCGTGTGAAAAATAGGATTTCACCGCGTTAGTTTGATTGTGCGGTTACCCCGCGTAAGTTGCAAAACACCCTAACTGCCTCTGAATAGCTAACCACATGATCCTTGAAGTAATCTACGATCTTTTCTTTCTCCTCATCAGTGGCCTCAAGTTGGTTGAGAATATTGAGCAAATGCATTTTCATGTGTCCTTTTTGGATTCCACTTGTAATGAGACTGCGAACTGCACTAAAGTTTTGTGCCAGGCCTGCAACAGCCACTATTTGCATCAATTCTGCCGCGCCCGGATTACCGAGAATTTCGTGAGCAAATTTCACCATGGGATGCAGGTTAGTGATACCACCTACTGTTCCCAACGACAATGGAATTTCCAGTGAAAACACAAACCGGTTATTGACTATTTCGGCATGAGTAAGACTGCGATATCTGCCACCTCTGGAAGCAAACGCATGGGCACAGGCCTCTACAGCCCTAAAATCATTGCCGGTAGCCAAAACCACCGCGTCAATACCATTCATGATTCCTTTATTATGGGTTACGGCCCGATACGGCTCTATTTCTGCAATACGAATAGCGCGGCAAAACTTTTCGGCAAACTCGCGATTTCCGATGCCACTGCCCTCATTAATCTCATCAATATTGCAAGAAACCTCTGCTCTGACGATGCATTCAGGGGTATAATTACTCAATATGCTCATTATTACCTGTACGGTGCGCTCCTCTGCCTTTAAAGTGCCATCTTCAGCAATTTCTGTTTGCAGCGTTTTGGCAAAATTTTCCAGGCATGAGTTGATAAAGTTGGCCCCCATGCTGTCGCAGGTTTCAAAAGTTGCTTCCAGCTGATAATATCCCGGCTCCAGTTCGGTTTTGTCGCGCAGCTGAATATCAGCAATACCGCCACCCCTGAGTACCATATTGCGAGTGAGGGGTTCGGCCTGTTCAAAAAACTTACTTTTCACCCTGTCAAAAAAGTTAAAAAGTTGCTGTTGATCGCTTCCTTCCCACAAAAAATGAACATGCCCTATTTTTCGGGTGCTGATAACATGGGCGTGAAAACCACCTCGGTCCAGCCAAAAATTGGCAGCTTTAGCCGCTGCAGCCACCACGCTACTTTCTTCAATGGCCATGGGCAATGCATACAACTTCCCGTTAATCAGAAAATTGGGGGCAACACCAAAAGGCAGATAATAATTGCTGATGGTATTCTCAATAAATTCATCGTGCAGTTTTTGAACTTCTGCATCAGCGTGCCAGTATCCGCTGAGCATAGACTGCGACAATTCCGGTTTTTGGCTGTACCGGGATATAAGCCATTCCAGCTTTGCGTGTTTGCTAAGTTTGCTAAATCCTTTGACGGGCTGAATGTTTTTCATTTTTTAACGGTAAGAAATGTATAGGCAAGTTCCAATCCCCGAATCTGATTTTCGGTAAATTCCATTAGTTCATCTTCACTGCGCATGGCATGTTTCAAAAAAGCCGACGCCTGAGCATAGAGCGATTTCCAGGGCAAACGCTGAACGTGATAATAACCGTCCAGAAAGTTCTTGATTCCACCGGAAACAATGAATGCGCGTGTTTTAACGCTATTTGCAGGAGCCGTGCAAAGTTCAGCGGCCCAGTTTACCATTTCATTGGCATTGTGGCCAATATTGGCCACGGGACCAAACTGTTCTCTGAAAAAATCATCCCGCCTCAGGTTTTCGAGCATGCTAAAGTTGGTACCACCGGAGGCACCGAATTCTATGGCTTCAAGAGGCAGTTTAGCCAGCGCTTTCATGCTTTCAGGTCCAAACCCCTGTCCTACTTCTTTCACCATGACCGGAAAATCGGCCATTTCCAGAAATTGTGTAATGGTGTGTATCGGTGGATTAACAATACGGTCCCCTTCGGGTTGCAGCCACTCCTGCAGCGGATTTACGTGGATAATCAAACCGTCTGCCTCCAGTCGGTTTACCATATCCCGTATTTTATCAAACTGATTTAGGGCAAGTAACTCCTCTACCTGCGCAATTCCCAGATTGGCAAATAATGGCTGATCTCCCATGTATTTACGAACCGCAAAATCATGAAAATAGTCATCGCTTTCCAGCAAAGACCGACAGCTGCCCAATCCCATCCCCAAGCCAAAATTTTTACACGCCAGTGCCAGATTGCGGTTAATGTTACCGGCCAGCTGTGCTCCACCGGTCATGCTACTGATCCACAATGGAGCTTTGAGGACCTTACCTGCCAGCTGCAGAGGCGGAATGACGCCGGAAGCCGGATGAGCATGTAGCATGGGCTCATAATAAAAGCGATCATCCAGCCCTTTGGATTGTGCCTCGAAGGCCAGCTGAATATGATCTGTTTTGCGGGAGCTGAGATCGTTATTTTCCAAAATGAATACAAAGGTAACGAATAGCCATGTGGAATGTTTGACTGCTAGTCGTTAAACAAAGTAATTCTGTCGTTCGCGGAGTATTAGGATTTGAGTTTGGGATTGTTTTTATGCCTATCTAAATCCCTATTGAGTTTTTTCTGCAAATTTTGCTCAAAGGCCTCCGTCAGATTGACCCCGGTTTGATTGGCAAGACAAATCAATACCCATAGCACATCGGCCATTTCATCTGCCAAATTCTTATGTAAATCCGATTCCTTAAAACTCTGATCGCCATAAGTTCTGGCCATGATGCGCGCCAACTCGCCCACTTCCTCGGTTAAAACTGCCATGTTGGTCAATTCTGAAAAATAACGGACACCCACATTGTTAATCCAATCATCCACCCGCTGTTGGGCTTGTGAAATCGTAATTTCCTGCATGTTGCAAACATAAGAATCAATGGGTAACATTGCATCAGCCATGAAGATTCCATTACTGTCTCAAACTACCGGTTGTCGGTTTCGCACCATGGAACTTGATGATGCTCCGCGAATCCTGGAAATTCATTCGGATGAAGAAACACAGCGATTTACCCGATTATTGCGACAACAAACCCTGCCTGATATCAAAGCATGGCTTAATTACTATCCCCATTACAGGCGGCATGGATTTGGATTATGGGCCATAGAACACCGGGATAGTTGTTTACTCGTAGGATTGTGCGGCCTCAGGGTAAGAAAGGACCTTAATAACCAGATTGACATATCTTATAGAATTCATCCTGATTTCAGAAAAATGGGCATTGCCACGGTTGCCGTAAAAACTTGTGTAGACTGGGGCTTTCGCTCGCTGAAATTACCCTACATACTGGCACAGGTGCACAAAGACAACTTCATTTCAATGCACCTGTTATCCAAACAGGGTTTCACCAAAATAGCAGAAAGTGAAGACTGGGTTGACCTCCTCAAGAAATCCCCGTTTAAAACGGAGATTGAAAATCACTAAAATCGGGGTGCAGGGTGTCTTTTTGTGACAATACCGGCTGATCAAAACCCCAGTTAATTTTTAGCGAAGGGCTATTCCAAAGCACTCCCCCTTCTGCAGACGGGGCATAGTAGTCGCTGCACTTATATTGAAAAATGGTATGATCCTGAAGGGTGGCAAATCCATGGGCAAATCCTTTGGGAATGAATAACATGAGGAAATTATCGGCTGTTAATTCCACGGCATACGTTTTTCCATAGGTTGCCGAATCCTTTCGTATATCCACCACCACATCAAGCACTGCTCCTGAAACCACCCTCACGAGTTTATCTTGGGCATGCGGCGGAGACTGAAAATGCAAACCGCGCACTATTCCCCGGTTAGACAAACTCTGATTATCCTGAACAAAATGGACATCAAGGCCTCTCTTGTTGAAGAAATCTGCTCGGTAACTTTCATAAAAATGCCCCCTATGGTCGGCAAAAACATTGGGTTTTAGCAACCACAATCCCGGAATCGGCTCGTTTATTATTTCCATTGTATTGGACAGTTGCAAATATTTTATATTTAAAAGATATTTTGTAATTTTACATTTGCACATATCGTTAAAAACCCTAATTATGGAAACAACGCCCACCAACCAGGCCGAACAAAAAAATCGCAACAGCAAGGCACTGCTGTACACCATCATCGGCATTTTATTAGCCCTGAACGCCGGATTGTTTTACATGTGGCAAAAAGGCGGCAATGAAAAAGAAATCGTGGAAAAGAAATTGGTTATTACCGAAAGTAATCTAAAAGAAAAAACAACCGCACTGGCAGAAGCGGAATACCTGCTGGAAAAATTCAGAAGGGACAGCGCAGCATTGGTCGATAACAATAAAGAACTGAACGCTGACCTGATAAAACGAAAGAATGAAATTGCGGTTTTGGTGAGTAAACTGCGTAATAATAAAAATGCCAGTGATGCTGAGATAGCCGAGTTAAAATCGAAAATTGAAGAACTCTCACTGCAATTGGATCAGCTGCAAAAAGAAAACGAAGAGTTAAAAGAGGTAAATAATCAGCTGGAAAAGGAAAAAGAAGCCGCCCAAACTGAAAATAAGCAATTGAGCGCTGAAAAGAAAAAATACAAGAATATTGCCCAGCGATTGCAGGCAGGCAGCATCAGAATAGAGGCACTTAAAAAACGCTGGATTACCGGAAAAGAAGCCACCACCAACCGCGCCAAGGATGTTGAAGCTTTCAGAACATCATTTACGTTGGCCGAAAACAAAGTGGCGGAGCCCGGCGATAAAACCATTTATGTAAAAGTAACAGGGCCTGAAGGAGTTACGCTTAGTAATCCCGGTAACGAAGGGGGTACCTTCGAGTATGAGGGTAAAGAGAGCAAATACACCTATAAATTTTCGGTAACGTATGACCAGGAAAGTAAAGCAGTACCGGCTACCAAATGGCGTCCTGCCAGGGATCTGAAAAAAGGTAAATATGCTATTGAACTGTACTGCGATGGATTTAAAATTGGCAGTGAAGCCCTGGATTTAAAATAACCCCAACCATACCTAAAAAAAACACCCTCCAGCGGGTGTTTTTTTTTATTTTTGAATATGCGTAGTTGGATTTTAATGGGCATTGCATTCATGGTGAATGTGGCATTTTCTCAGCCGGCCGAACTGAACAGAGCACTGGAAAGAGCAAGAAAAGAGGATAAACTGGTAATGATTGATTTCTACACAGACTGGTGCTATTGGTGTAAAGTGCTTGAGAAAAAAACATTTTCCGATCCGGTGATTAAAGAAAAAATTAAAGATAGATTCATCCTTATTCGCCTGAATGCAGAAAAGCAAGATGGAATAGAACTGGCCAAACGTTACGGAATACATTCCTATCCGTTTTGTGTGTTTATTAATCCTGACAAACGGGTTGTAAGCATGGTTGCAGGCTATGCAAAACCGGATTATTACGGCACATTGCTTGATTCCGTTTGGAAGCTAAAACTCGCCGGTAAAACCCTGAATTATGCTCCAACATTCAGTCTGCAATTCCCTGATTTTTACAACAACATGTTCCAATTGGACAGAAGCAAGATAAGCTGGCCAAAACCGGGTGAAACAGAACCTTACCTTGCAGATAGCAATAACTGGAATACAGAAGTCGGCTATATCGTTATTAATAGACTATACAATCAGGACTATAAAAAACACCTGCTCACATCCGCAAGATACTGCAGTCAATGGAAAAATGACTACAGCGAACCTTATGCAAGTCAATCTTTCAATGTGCAATTAAAAGCCTTCATTGATTCTAATCTGAATATGCAGCGCGAGGTAATGCATGACACCATTCTGGGATATTGCATGATAGCCAATGCCAACGACAGTGTTGCTGCCAATAATCAGACATTTAACTTCATGAGCTCTTATTTATCCGGTTCAAAACAATGGCTGGAATATGCTCAATGGCTGAATAATGATTACAGGAAAAATAAAAGTAACTACGCTAATAGTTATCTAAACCAAGTTGCATGGAATATTTATGAAAACACAAAGGATACTGTAGCCCTTAATATTGCATTGGAATGGGCTACAGATGTGGTAAACAGGGATGATGAATACAACCATGCTGACACCTATGCTGCGCTTTTATATGCCCTTAAGCGTTATGATGCAGCCGAAAATGCAGCCAAAGAAGCCATTGAGCTGGCTAAAAAATCGGGGGAAAACTACGCCGAAACCAAGAAGCTATTAGGAAAAATATACGCTGAGCGTTGATGGCTTATTCGTCGCCGGGCCTTGATTTTTTATCGCGCAGACGAGCCAGTTTCTCGCGAGCTTCGGCCACCAGTTCCTGAATTTCAAAGTTCTCGGCCACGCTGTTCCAGGTGGCTTTGGCATTGAATTCATCCTTGGTTTTTAGGAATGCATCGCCCAGCAACAACATGGATTTACCCACCCAAAAGTCATAACTGTTAAACTGATCCAGCACACCATAGCAGGATTCTTTGGCCAGCTCAAAGCTATCCGTGGTATAATACACCCACGCTTCGCGGTATTTGGCTTCCGCAGCAAACTTGTTATTAAATTTAGTGTAGGCCTCCTTAAAACGAAGTAGCGCATCGGCCCATTTTTTATCCTGCACATCCGCTTTACCAATAAATACGAGGGCCTCGGCCTTTAAATCATCCGTACTGCTGAGCTCTGTTCCGATTTTCGCCGCCAGGTTTCTTCCTTCAGCCCAGTTGTTTTGCTGTTCGTAGCATTTTAGCAAATTTTTCCATGCCTGATGTCTTTTTTCCCTATCGCGGGTAATTTGTTCCAATCGGGTAAGATAAGGCATCACATCATTGCAACTTGCCTTAGATCCAAGTGTTTCAAGTACACTAAGTAATGCGTCCTCCTGGAATTCAAAACCGTTAGACTCGGCAGCAATCTTATAATGAGGCAAAGCTTCATTGGCTTGTTTCAATTCTTCATGACACACGGCCTTGTAATAATTGGCAGCTACTTTAAAGAATCCTCTGCTAACTTCGGTAAGATATTCCTGAAAAGCCGCTACAGCCTCCTTGAATTTATCCCTTTCATAGAGGTTGAACGCGGTGAAATAAAGTAAACTATCCGTTTCAGAGGCCGTCATTCCTCCCCTGTTTTTGGTCCATTTAACAAATTCGCCACCCTTACCTTGATCTGTGTAGATGCGTTTCACATTTTCTGAGGCCGCTTTGGCTTCAGGAGTGCCCGGAAACTGATCAAAAAGACGCGTATACATTTCAACCGCCTTTTCACTCTGTCCGCTATTGTTGTATAATCTACCCAAATTTAACAGACAGCGCAGTACCAGTGGATGGGTTTTAAAGTCATCTATCAAGGATGAATAATAACGTTCTGCATCGCGGATGCTACCGGCAGCCCAGTATTCTGAGCCCAATTCAAAATAGGCGTCGGGTAGAAAACGGCTCGACGAAAAATCAGCCACGAGGCGTTTCAGCGCCGTAATTTTTTTCTCACGCATTCCCGACAGGTCAAAAAGCTGTCCCTGAAGCCCATACAACATTCCGGTCTGATACAAAGCGTAATCAGCATCGGCACCTTTTTTCCCTGTCACATAGGCATAGGCAGTGATGGCCTCATCCATGTGTTTCCGTTTCTGGGTATTGGCTTCTTTGCCCAATCTGGCTGCCTGAGAATAATTGCAATCTCCCAAACGCAGCTGCGCATCATTGTATATTCGTTCATCGTAGCGACCGCGGCTAATGGTTTTCAGGAATTTTTCGAAATACGGGATGGCATCTCCGTAAGCTTCTTCCTTATAGCGACTATAACCCAATCCGTAAAATGCAAAGGGATAAACCTCAAGTTCGGCGACTCCGGGAGCGTCCAGAAAACGCTGATAGTAACCTGAAACCTCCTTGAACTTACCTTGTTGCATCAATACTTCTGCCTTCCATAAAGCCGCCTGCCCTGCCAGATTCCTACTGGTGGATTTCGACATGCATTTATCAAACATGTTTGATGCTTCCTCCCAGTTTCGGTTTTTGAACAGCTCCATGCCCCGTGCCAGACTCACCCGCTGAAATGCCTCCTCCGTTTGCGGATCCGGGTCAGTTATACTTTCCAAAACGGCTGCCGCATCCCTGTAGTTATCCGTATTTAACAAGAGTCCTGCCAGAAGTTTTTTGGCCTCCTTACTTTTGGAAGAATTGCCGTATGTTGAAATATACTTCTGCAGCAATGTAGCAGCATTACTTTCATTGAGTTCTACAGCAATTTTTGCCTGATTCAAGAGCGCATCCTGAGCAATTTCCTTGCTATATCCATTTCGATATGCTTCTGCAAAAGCATTCATAGCGTCGCGCTTGCTTCTGAGTTTTAAATAGCAGTCACCCAGGTTATAACTGGCATATTGGGCAATGCTATCTCCCAGATAGGCAATATTTTTAAACCATTCTACAGCTTTGGTACATTGCTCAGCTTTATAATTGGCAAAACCAAATTCATACACTTCGTTTCGGTCCAGACTATCCAGGGTCATTCCACTTGCATTGTAGGCCTCTGCTGCCTGTGAATATTTCCCCAAACGGTAGTAACATTTACCCTTTAAAAAACTCACCCTGCCAACGGGAACACCCCCTTTTATTTTATCAGCTGCCAACAAGGCTTTATCATACTGATTTTGGAGGTAGTAGATTTGGGCAATGTACAACTTCACAGCCTTCGGGCCCTCATCTTCAATGGAATGAAACGCAGTCAGCGCTTCGGAATATTGCCCGTTATAGTAAGCACAATAGGCGTAGTAATAAAGCGCTAGGGTCTGGTATTCATTTTTTCGCTTGGTAATAGGCAGCAGGGTTTCGGCCGCATCTTTATACTTTCTGGTGCTTACCTGGCTATACCCTTTTCTAAAGTAAAAACGGTCTGATATATCAGCAGATAATGCCGCCGGGTCCACACTTTTGTAATACGACAATGCTGTTGAATATTTTTGCTTCAGATAGTAAAAATCACCCATGGCAAGATTGGCCATGTGGATTTTGTGCGAGCCCGGATTATTGAGCAAAAACCGCCGTACAGAGGCCTCCCCATCGGTATGCCCTGCGAACATCTTGCTCACAGAGAAATAATATTCTGCTTCTATCCGGTTGGATAACACCTCGTCACTTTGCAGGTAAAGCCCCAGCTGGGTTACCGCCGCATTGTATTTCTTTTCATCAAACAACTCAACCCCGCGCTGATAGTAAATGCCGGGATAGCGATTAACCTGTGTTTCCTGTCCCGCCAAACGCAATGCAAAGACAGTCGTGAGTAGTAAAAGACGGACTCTCATATTCCTTATCAAAATTACAACGACTTAATGATGCAAAATCTTTTACTTCTGCACAATCAGACAGTGCGTATTAAAGATAAGACGCTATGATGGAAGCATTGTTCGCGTTGGAAAACCCTTGTTCAAGCAATGCCTTTCGTTGCACGAATATTTCAGATTGAAATGCAGTTGACCAACAAGCTTGGGTAGCGCTTATCAAACTCTCTGCATCATCCGCTACTGCACAGAGGGTTTCCAGCCCGGTTTCAGCCACCATAGGCCGGTTTGCCACACAAAAACGACCTTTGTGCAAAGCATTCAGCAGCTTAAGCTTTATTCCGGTAGACTGAAATGTAACCAACAGATTTACGTGGGCTTGCATGATTTTTTGCAATATCCCGTCGCTACTAATTTCGGAGAGCAAGGTGGTATGGGGTAGGCCTGCTATGGCCATTCTAAGTTGCCTCGTCGGTTGATTTCCGGCTACGATACAGGGCATTTCCAAATACGGAAATACTTCATGTACCAAAAAAAGGGCTGCTTTGTTATTTTCACCCACCCCCAAATTGCCGTGATACAAAACAAAATCTCCCCGGCCTGTCTGAGATTCTACCGTATTAGAGGGATGAAATGCGGGCAGGTACTGAACCCTGCTGAACTTGGATTTGTAGTACTCAGTATCCTTGGGCGATATGGGCATAATGAGGTTGGCATAACCCAACACTGACTCATACCGGCGGAGTCTTTCACTTTCAATTCTAAAAAAATACTTTTTGAAAAAACTGGTTTCCGCCTCTTCTAAAAACTGATAATAGTCATGCTCCACATTGTGGGTTCTTACCATTTTAAATCTTCCCGACAATTCCGGTGCCGATAGCAAAGCCGTAGAATGCAATCCTTCAAATAAAATCGGAGCATCATCTTTACAGAGGTTGCCTAACAATGTTTCGTCCGTGCGGGTAGCTACAATATAGGGCAATTCGCCTGTAAAGGGATTTTTGAACCGCTTTCTTTCGTAATAATATACCTTTTGACATAGCCCTTCGAGGTGGGCCGATGCCATTTTGCCTCCATATAAAAATACGTGTAATTTTATCTTTACTCCCTGCTCACTGAGTGCCTTTATTTTGAAATAAATATCAATAACCCCACCGTAATCGGCAGGATAAGGCATATCGAAGGCGATAATATGGAGGGTTTTAGCCACTTTTAAAGACTTTTTTAAAAATTAATAACAAATGTTCCTTTTCATGATCCCAATTCCAAATTTCGCGGGCTTTGAGACAGTTTTGCGATAATCGCAAATGTAACTCATTGTTTTTTAGTAAAAATTGCAAATTTCGACCAATGGTCTCAACATCGGGATCGGTGAGAATCCCCACCTCATAATCTGCATTGAGTTTTACATATTCTTCAAATGGATTGATTAAGGAAGGAAGACCGGCATGGACATAATCAAAAAACTTATTATTGAGTGAAAGTTGGTAGCTAAGTCCCATCGGTTCGCTTACATTGTAACCAATCCAGGCGCGGGAGGTCAGCTCAGGTAAAGATGATGGGGGCAACTTCCCAAGAAATGTGATCCGCTCAGCAAGGCCCTCTTCCGCTACCATTTCGCGAAGTCGGGCACTCAGGTCTCCCTCTCCCGCAATCAGCAACCGGGCATCAACAACATGCATGGCTTTGATAAGATTCTCAAGCCCCCTTCCTTTATTCAACGCTCCCTGATAGAGAATAAACCTGTCCTCATCCGGCTTGTAGGCCAACCCCGTGGCTAAATGTGGCATATTTCTCACCACCTCAACCTTTCTGCCATAGACTGCCTCAAACCACTTTGCCAGCGCAGGCCCTACTGTAATGCACAAATCCGCATGGGTAAAAGCCATCTTTTCGGTGAGTTCCCATATACGCTGAACCCGATTCCTATCAAGCACTTCGGGCACCCGACTAAACAACTCATGGGCATCAAACACCCAGGGCTTTTTTCGCAATGCAGAAGCGATTCGTACCGGCCAGGCCGTGTCGCAATCCACCGCCCACAGGCAATCAACGTTTTGAAAAAGCAACCAACACAGCAATCGAAGATTGTATTCCAGGTAAAACAATTTGCCTGTATTGAAAAAACAGCGAAGTCGCTTTACAGGAAAACCAAGCCCGGAGGCAGATGGAGAATTTGGAAGCTTTCTGCCCACCATTTTCACCCGGTAACCCGCCTCTGAAAAAGCCCACACAATGCGATGCATACGCTGATCGGTAACCAAATCATTGGTTACGGTAAACACCATAGAACTTACTTGCCGGCCCAAATCAGTTTCCCTTCCGAATTGGTTGCAATAATACCCTCGTCCATTAACAATCGCAATTCTTTAACCGCCTTATCATCAGGCAACCATTCCAGCATACTCCCATAATCCGGCTGATGATTATTGATATATTCCTTAATATTTTCAAGTAGGTTATCCTTTTGCCGGGGAGCAGATTTCTTTTTTCTGCTGCAAAGATCACAGTGGCCGCAGGCAGCGGCTGTTTTGGATGTGAAATAAGCGATCCACCATGCAGCCCGGCAATCTGTGTTTAGGGAATACAGCTGCATTTGCTCGATGGCTTGGAGGCGGGCTTTTTTCAATGGTTCAAGATTTTTGGTATTAAATACCGGCCGCGAATGCCTTGGATCATATAAAAACACTTTGGGCTTTTCGCTTGCAGGCCGATAATCCAGAATTTGCAACTGTTGCAGCCGTTTCAGCAATTCAAACAATGCCGCTTCTGTAATTCTTAGTCGCTTACAAATCACACTTTCAAAAACGTTGATGTAATTATCCAAGATGCCGGCATGGGATCGAAGCAGCAAATCAATGATGGGCTCAAATTCGGGATATCGGATTTTAAAATCATACACCGTTGTATAATCGGCGCAAATATGGATGGCTGAGGGGGTATGAACCCCTTCTGAAAGACTGAAAAACTGCAGCAATTCCAGGGATTTAAGGCCATGGATAAACTCAGACAACTGAAATCGGTATCGACCGGCAATTTCAGCCGGATCCATTTCATACCATTGGTGCATGCCCCCGCCCTCAGGAATATTGAGATGCGCCATCAAAGCATGGTATACACGGGCCAGGACATCCGCATTAGGAAAACGGGCATCTACCTGCACCCGCATTTGCTCAAAATCGGTAGGCCGGTATAGCATTATGCACCAGCTATCTTTTCCATCCCGGCCTGCCCGGCCTGCCTCCTGGTAATAATCTTCGGGGCTGGGTGAGGGTGTCAGGTGAAATACGAACCGCACATCAGGCTTATCCACCCCCATACCAAAGGCATTGGTACAACAAATAATCCGGGTTTGATTTTTCATCCACTGATCCTGTTTTCTCACCCGGTCTACGGCCTTCATACCGGCATGATAAAAATCAGCTGAAAGCCCGTGTTGTTGCAAAAAAACCGAAAGCTCCTCAGTTTCTTTACGGTTTCTTGCAAATACCAGACTGCTTCCGCGGGTATTGGAAAGCGTTTTAAGGATAAATCCATACTTGTCTTCATGCTCATGCACATGAAAATGAAGGTTTGGCCTCCCAAAATCACCCATGCTGATGCGGGGTTCTGTGAGCGAAAGTTTATCGGCGATATCTTTCACCACGTATGGAGGAGCACTTGCCGTGAAGGCTGCCACCGGAACATTCGGGAGGTATTGCCTGCATTCTGCAATGCGCAGATAGGCAGGTCGGAAATCATATCCCCACTGGGATATGCAGTGGGCCTCATCTACCACCAACAGTTTAATATTAAGATTGGGCAGGTATTCCCGAAAATTATCAGTAGCCAAGCGTTCCGGAGATACATACAGAAAACGATACTCCCCCCTAAGTGCGTTGTTCATGATGTTCCTGACCTCCTTGAAAGACAGGCCGTTGTGCAGCCCCACAGCAGGAATATTTCGCTTTTCAAGGGCATCCACCTGATCTTTGATTAAAGAAATTAGTGGACAAACCACCAGCGTGAGACCATCATGCATCATTCCCGGCACCTGAAAACAAATGCTTTTTCCTCCCCCTGTAGGCAACAGCGCGATGACATCCTGCCCGGTGAGAATATGGGAAACAATACTCTCCTGGCCGGGCCTGAATGCCGGATACCCCCAATGTTTTAAGAGTATATCTGAGGCCGCCACACTCATCAGCCCGCTGAAATTTCTTCCATCAACTGCTCTATCCTTTTCAGTGAAAGCTTAAAAAACTGATTGCGCTGTTTCTCAGCCACCTTGCTCACCAGTGTGCTTTTGGCAATAAGATTCTCCAGCCAGTCATTCACCTGTCGATTAAAACTGGCGTTGGCCGTGCGCATATAGTTAAATGAGGCATAGCCGATATAGCTGGTACTACGCTCGCCGGTGGCCATGTATACATGGTTGTTCCCAATCATGAGATCACTGATATACAATGAGAAGGGGGTATCTGTATACGTTCCTTTCACAGGGTTAAACTTCCTGCCCAACTCTGCCTGTTTGGAAGCCATATCAATCAGATTTTTCAGGTCCTCAAGCACCCCTTTTACCGTATCAATTTCCTGAAAAAAACCGGCCTCCCAATAAAATTTTATTTGCTGTAAGGTGCTCTTTATCGTGTCTTCATTCCATATTTCTGTGGTGGGAATGGACTGATATTTTTGGGTAATATCCAGTATTTTGTCTTTCCAGTCCTCGGGCAAAACCATATCTTCTACTTTCAGGCCCTGAAACTGGGGGGCATTCAAAATACTTTTCGTCCAGTAGATGATTTTAAAAGCCGACAACCTGGGAAAGAAAAAGTGGTAAAAGACCGGGGTATCCTCAGCTGCGTAATAGAGCATGCTGTCATCGAACTTGGTAAGCCACGCAAGATCTCGGTCCAGCGAATCCAAATAGGTGGAGAAACGGTTGCTATTACCCAAAATATTGTTGATTTTAAAGGTCACCACATCTTCCATTTCTGAATTCAGCGCTTCCAGTGGGATACTAAAATGCAAACAGAGCTTTACGGTCTCATTTAAGGTGAAATCGGTCTCACCGCGCAATCTTCGGTAGGCGCTGTCTGCGCTGATACCAAGCGCACAACTTACTTCTTCTGCGAGATGAATGTGTGCCGGCACTGACTTTTTAATAATTTGAATAAAAGCACCCTGGTAATCCATGTTTTTTTTGCGATTTTTCGTATTCCCAATCCACCAAAATTAGTATTTTTTCATAAAAAATAAAACTTTTTCTAAATTTTTCAACGCATAAATAAAAGCATGTATTGTATCATAAATTGATGCAATGATAATCGGTTGATTTTTATGACAAAATTCAATACTTTTGCAAGGTATTAATAAAATTTAAGAATAAATTCACATGATTCACGTACCAGAAGCGCCCAGAGACGTAAATGAAGTAAAGGTTCTGATTGCAGATGATCACACCATCATTTTTAGTGGTATAAAGCTCATCTTATCAATGAACCTCAACATAAAGAATATTGTTGAGTGTTCACAATTAAGCATGCTGTTGCCTACTATTGAAAAGGAAAAACCCACCCACATTATTCTTGATGTAACATTTCCTGAGGGATCAAGCATTACTTTGGTAGAAAAAATCATTGAGCGCAACCCGGATACCCGCATACTGTTGTTTTCAATGCACCCTGAAGTGATGTTCCAACGCATTCTCAGCAAATACAAAATAGATTACTGCGAAAAGAAAACATCCGAAGTGGAAATAACCCGTCGTTTTTCTGAATTCATCAATGGCGTCAGCATGCCCCGTTTGAATAAAAAGCCGCTGATTAAAGGCAAACGGGAAAACCAGATTCTGCAAATGCTGATGGAAGGTAAATCTACGCTGAATATTGCCACCGAACTTGGCATTAAGAGCAATACGGTTTCTACCATTAAAGCCCGTATCTTCCACAAGCTGAATGTAAACAACGTTGTAGAGTTGGTTCAGCTCTATAAATGATTCGTCCGCGAGGTAAATTCATTTTCCTAATCGCGGTTGCCACATCGCTTTGCTCCGATATTTTCGGACAATCTAAATCTGACTATTACCCCCGATTTTTCAACAAGCAAAACAACCAACTATCAGAGAATATTATCTCAGATTTGTTGTTGGATAAAACGGGAAAATTGTGGATAGCCACACCCAATGGGCTTTTTGAGTTTGACGGCTCACAAATCACCCCCTATCCCACCAAAATTCCGGAAAGAATTGCAAAAATATTTCAAAATGAAAATAATGAAATATTCATCAATTGTGCCAATAGAAAAACCTATCAGGTCATTCAAGACACCTTTCTCGAAAAGCAGGACTTTTCAGCATCCAATTTCCCCGATTTTCACAGTTATTTATTCTCCATCAATTTCACATTCGGAAACACCCTATGGAGCCAAATTAAGGATTCGCTGAATGATGCAAGTGCTTTTAATATATTTCCGGAAAAGGTCATTATCATTCGAAGAAATACCAATATTTATAGATATGAAAATCATCGATATAATTTAATTCATTCAGAAAAAAATATAATTAAAGATATTTTTTATCAAAATAATTATTGGATTTTAAAAGCCAATTCCAATGAATTAATATGCATAAATCAAAAAAACATAAACCCGGTTACATTGCCCATAACCACAGCTGAAATCCCGGCTGCAAAATGGTTTACGGACAACAGCAAGACCCCTGTTTTAATTCATGCAAACAAGGCCTGGATCTTAATTAAAAACGCCGGTTCAAAGCAGTATCAATGGAAGCTCATAACAGAAGAAATTCCCACAGATATTGCCATATTTTATGCCATTTTTAATAAAAAACTGGATAAATTGTTCATTGGCACCTTTGCCAATGGATTACTGATTTACAGCAAATCCAAGTTTTCAATCTACCAACACAAATTACCCAAAAACAACTTTGATTTCTATCAATATTATTTACAAATCCCTCTAAAAAACGGACAATTCATTGCCGATTACCCCAATCAATTCAGCAATACGCCAGCAATTTTCAGGGACTTTTTCAAGGATAAAAATCTATCATATTCATATCATTATTTAGACAAGAATACCATATTAGGTCACACCGATAAATACTATTACACCTTGGATTTGAACACCCTAATTCCCAGAAGAGTAGGTAAAAACATTTTAATTAAGGGTCAAAATCAAAGTTACATAAAATATAAAGATACTACCTACATCCTAAACACCTATGGCATTTCCCTGTATAACCAGCAAAAAGATACCATCATTCAAAAAATACCTACCCCTATTGGATATGGATTAATTAATCAAAGTTTTATAATCAATAATAAAATATGGCTTGCATATTGCGGGGGATTACTAATTTATAACCCTGTCAATAATGATATTGATCATATAAAGAAATCAACCTGCTTTAGGTCGTTTTATCGCCATAAAAACCATATAATCGTGACCTCGTATGGAGAAGGTTTATTTTTGATTGACACTGTAAATCAAACGATTAAAAAAATAAAGTCAGACCATTATGGTTCACTACAAAGGACCCATTTTCTGGTGAAAGATAAAAACAATTTCATTTGGGCATCTACCAACGACGGACTATTGCGTTTCCCGGCCAACAGCTTGGAGAAAGTGATTGATGGAGGAGATTTTTTACCTCAGCCACAATACTTCGATTATAACGATGGACTTCCTACGGATGAAATGAATGGAGGCGCTTACCCTGCCTACTTGAATTTTGGTGACACGCTATTCAGTATTCCCAGCTTGATGGGGATTATTCAGTTTAGACCTTTATGGGATTTTCCCTACAGAAAATCAGGACAAAATATTACCATTAAAAGAGTTACCGGATTTGGCAAAATATTGAAAATCAATAATGGAAAACTAAAATTAAGCAGTAAAATCAATGAAATTAAATTCAAAATACAAACCATACACTGGGGCAATCCAAAAAGTCTGAACCTATATTACAGAATAGACGATACCATGGCCTTCATACCCTACAACGAGCTTAGCAGGGTGAATATATTGGTGGAAGCAGCCGGCTATCACAAATTAGAATTTCTATACATCGATGATTATGGGAAAGAAACTGTGGTACTGACCATCGATATTGAGAAAGAAAAACCATGGTATTTTCAAACTTTATACTTGTTGATATTTATTGTTTCCATAATGATTATCATTGGTTTAATCTCATGGTTAAGAACAAGAAATGCTGAAATAAAAAACAGAAAACTTGTGCAAATCATTCAAGAAAAAACCCATGAAATAACCCAAATTAATGAACAGTTAATGGATAAAGTAGCGGAATTAACGCAACTAAATAAAATCAATGGCATCTATATCAGCGTCATCAATCACGACATATTCGCCCCCATTAAATACATCAACGTAGTGGGTGATAAAGTGCATGAATATCAAAAAAAACTTAAAAAAATTGACATACTAAATCACCTCGAACTGATTATCAATTCCACCAAAAGGCTGGAAATTCTATGTTCGAATATATTAAATGAGCGGTCCAGCGGTGCGTCTTTCACATCGGTACAATCCAAAATCTCCCTCCACAGCATGGTTTCAGATTTGCATAACTTTGTGAAAATAGGATTGCAAATCAACAACAACGAATTGATTGCCAAAGTCCCACTCAAAGCCACTGCAACCACCGCCCAAAATGCCCTGAATATTATTTTAACCAATTTGATTAGCAATGCCAACCGATTTACCAAAAACGGGACCATCACCATACAATACCATAAAAAGGAAAACCTGCATTATATCCAGGTGAAAGACACCGGTAATGGCATGCAACCGGATGTACTAGAAAAAATTCAGAACCGTACCTTACAGGTAAATCACAAAGACAGCAGTGAGTTGCAGAGCTACGGGATTGGCTACTCGCTGATATTTAAAATGCTGGATATCATCAAAGGGGACATGAAGGTTGCTTCTACCCCACTGAAAGGAACCACTGTCACCATTATTTTCCCTGACTTGCCCTTAACAGAAATGGCAGGTTAACAAAAAATAAACTCAGAGGATTCACCATATTCAATCCTGCAAAAACTGCCCATCTTTCATGTGCAAATGACGGTCGGCCATCCCTGCCAGTTCAGGATTATGGGTAACAATAACAAAAGTTTGGCCGAGTTCCGCCCTTAACTTCAAAAAATAATCGTGAAGTGAACGGGCATTTTTACTATCCAGATTGCCACTCGGTTCATCGGCAAAAACCACCGCGGGATTATTGATGAGTGCCCGAACTACCGATACTCGCTGCTGTTCTCCTCCACTGAGTTCAGAAGGATTATGATGCATTCGGTCGGCAATACCCAGTAATTCAAACAATGGCGTAGCCTTTTCAGTAGCTTCCTTTTTATTCAATCCGGCTATCCATGCCGGCATACAGGCATTTTCTAACGCAGAAAATTCAGGCAATAACTGATGGAACTGAAAAACAAAACCCAGATTTTGGTTTCGGAATTTGGACAATTTGCGTCTGTCCATTCCATTGATGCGTTCATTTTTGATAAAAACATCCCCTTCATCAGGCGTATCCAAGGTGCCCAAAATATGGAGCAAAGTGCTTTTACCGGCGCCGCTTTCACCGGTAATACAAACAATTTCCGATGACTGAACAGCAAGATCGATGCCCTTCAACACTTCAAGCTTTCCGTAACGCTTCTTCACATTCGCGGCAACAATTAGGGCTGATGGCTCTATCACACTTCAAACCTACGGCAAATTTTCATTTTTGAGATAACTTATCATAAAAATCAGGTAAGACGACATAAATTAGTTAATTTCGCAACCCGTAAAACAAGCATGAATATACACGAGTATCAAGCCAAAGAAATACTGAAAAGTTATGGTGTAGCCATACAGGGCGGTTTTGTTGCCGAAACACCGGAGCAGGCCATGGAAGCTGCACGTAAGGTTAAAGAAGAGTTCAACAGCGACTGGTGCGTAATCAAAGCTCAGATTCATGCAGGTGGCCGCGGTAAAGGCAAAATAGCAGGCACCGAACACAGGGGTGTGCAGATTGCAAAATCACCCGAACAAGCCGCAGAAATAACCAAAAACCTCCTTGGCGGCACGCTGGTTACCATTCAGACAGGGGCAGCCGGAAAAGTAGTGAATAAAGTACTGGTGGCTCAGGACGTATTCTATCCCGGCCCTTCAGAACCCAAGGAATACTACATGAGCGTGCTTCTTGACAGACAAACCAAAAGAAATGTGATTATTTACACGACAGAAGGTGGTATGGACATCGAAGAGGTAGCCGAGCAACATCCCGAAAAAATTCATAAGGAATGGATCGATCCTGCCGTAGGATTTCAAGCATTTCAGGCCCGCAAAATTGCATTTAAACTCGGACTTGAAGGAAAAGCTTTCAAGGAAATGGTTGCCTTTGTATCAGCACTCTACAAAGCATACGAAGAAACAGACAGCGCCATGTTTGAAATCAATCCCGTGCTCAAAACCAGCGATGACCGCATCATTGCCGTAGACGCCAAAGTAAATCTGGATGATAATGCACTATACCGCCACCCTGCTTTCGCCGCATTGCGCGACATAGCCGAAGAAGACCCCACCGAAGTTGAAGCCGGTAAATACAACCTCAACTTTGTGAAGCTCGACGGAAATGTGGGCTGTATGGTGAACGGTGCAGGGCTGGCCATGGCCACCATGGATATCATCAAACTCAGCGGCGGAGAACCTGCCAACTTTTTGGATGTTGGGGGAACCGCCAATGCAGAAACTGTGGAAGCCGGCTTCCGCATCATCATGAGTGATCCCAATGTAAAAGCCATACTCATCAATATTTTTGGTGGCATCGTTCGCTGTGACCGCGTTGCCAATGGTGTGGTTGAAGCATACAAGAAAATTGGGGACGTCAAGATTCCCATCATTGTGCGTCTGCAGGGCACCAATGCTGAGGAAGCCAAACGGATCATTGATGAAAGCGGACTTAAGGTTTTCAGCGCGATTGTGCTTAAAGAGGCCGCCGATCTGGTTAAAAAGGTACTGACAGAAAATACTTCTGCAGCTTAATAAACGCAATAATCAATTCCGCTGTATTAATTTGCAGCACCAATTTGTATGGGGTTTATTGCTGAGTTCAGAGAATTTATCAAAAAAGGCAATGTCATAGATTTGGCAGTTGCGGTGTTGATTGGCGGTGCTTTCCAAAAAATCGTGGATAGTATAGTTAATGACATCATCATGCCTATCATAGCCTTTATCGGAGGGTTCAAAAAGATAGAGTCCCTGGCAGCTGGGCCTTTTACTTACGGCAAACTCATCGCTTCCACGCTCAATTTCATCATCATTTCCATGGTTCTGTTCATCATTGTCAAAGCCATCAACAGAACCAAAGAGGTGATCACCAAAGAAAAACCATAATTCCAGTATACCCCTCCCAATGCGGTATGCCCTGATAATCATATTCTGCACATTACTAAAGGCGAAACTCGCTTATGCCAGCCCCGATTCTACCCAGGGTTTTGATTCTACAAAAATCATCAAATGGGGAGCCGAACTTGGCGCTACCACGGCCCTCTCGGGTACTAGCCCTAATTGGAGCGGAGGTGCAGCCAACAACCTCAGCGGCAACTTCTATATTCGGGCTTTTTACAATCTCAAATATAAAAGACAAGCCTGGGACAATATCCTAAAAATCAACGCCGGAGCTATTTCCAGCACTATGACCGATAATTTGGGGAACAAGTTTAGAAGCACCCGAAAAAATATGGACAACGTATTTATTGATAGTAAGTACGGTGTATCTTTTGACAAAGCAACCTGGCTCAGTGGCTTTGGAGGTTTAAACCTGCAAACACAGCTTCTGCCCGGATATAACTACTCACGGGATGCCAACGGGAAAGAAGTCAAAAGTCTGGTCAGTAGTTTTTTAAGCCAGGGTTCATTGATGTCGGCCATTGGATTTGAGGCAAAACCTTCGGAAAGATTTTATGGACGATTGGCGCTCTTTTCACTCAAACAAACTTTCATGCTCAACCAATCTTTGTATGAAAAGCGCAACCAAAGCACCATTGCCGGTGTAAACAAAGGGCAATACATTCGCAGTGAGCAGGGCTTCCAGATTCAAACCGGTTTCAACCGTGAATTTAATTTTAATAAACAAATTCTCATCCGAACGAATTACCTCGCATTTATTCCGTACAATTTCAAACGCAACCCCAGTCCGGTAGACAGCCGAATTGATGCTGGCCTAACCATTAAACTCACACGATACCTTAATTTTAACTACACCCTGATTAGTATCTTTGATAAAGACCTCTCCAGACCCGGTGAAAATGCCTGGCAAAATTCATGGGTGCTGGGTCTCGGGTTTCTTTATAAATTTTAATATAACTCCATCCCTCTATTACTGTTTGATAATCCGCTGTCGGAATACCTCACCCTCTTTGCGGCATTCAAAGAAATACAACCCCGGAATCAATCCTGATACGTCAATATTCAACGAAGATTTTCCATTAGCATGATAATGTTGCATTTGAATAACCTCCTGCCCTATGGCATTTTTAAACGCTATCTGCACAATTCCATCATCATCATTCATTAAATCTACGGTGATAAAATGATTGGCAGGGTTAGGATATGCGGCACAAAATGCGGTATTATCGGAATCAGGTGCTGACATGGTATGGCAATACCCGGCTTTTAAAACTGTATTATCATGCTTTACAATGTCTATTCGGTAGTAAACCTCAGCATCCAATCTGTTGTCATCCTTAAAGCTGTAGTCTACTGGTAAAACCGAATAACCATACGCAGCCACCTCCCCAATTTTTGCAAATCCGTTTTGCGATCCAATTGATCTCATGACATTAAAATGCTGATATCCTTCCTCGCCAAAAGTTCTCCATTGCAGTAGGCCTGATTGGCCGGTTTGTGTGCAATTTTTCATTTGAAAGCTCACTGGAAGTGGCGTGATATAACCTACGGTATACAGAGAAAAACTACCCAAAGTATTGGTGTTGTCTATGTAGGCATATTCAAACGAAGTAGAATCCTGGTAGGCCATCTTTACCAGCAGCTTTAGATTGTCAGGGTTAAAATTATCCAACTGATAGCCGCCGTAGGTTGAATTCCAAAGTGAATATGCCGGATCTTGCACAGTTGGATTTGGGGTTAGATGATATACTTGTCCTTCCACCTCATATTGTAACAGCGCATTGCCGGTATCCGGCAGGCTTCTCAATACCACCTTGGAAGTAGATCTGCCGGTAAGCCCGCGTATGCGGCCATCTTCAACATCATATCCGGAAAGTCTACCGGGCATGGCCCCGGTTCCAGTGGCTACAAAAGCAGTATCAAAATTTCCGCTTGCATGGTAAAGTGGCAGCCAGTGGGTAAAGCTCCCGCGTGGCCTGCCGGTAAGCCCGGTAACGGCATTGGGGTCAACCAGATATTTTTTACGGTGTGCCATCGTGGTGTGGTTTATTCCAAACGTTATTCCCGTAATATCTGTCTCAGCGGTTTGCAGTAAAATACTTCCGTTAGGAACCCCGGATTCAATACCGGTGCCAGCCGCATTATTTGTCCCGTATTGTTCTCCGGTTGCCTGCCAGTTAGCGGGCAAATTGAAACCGGAAGGGGGTAAACTTCCCACAGCAGAATCGTCTGTAGAAAGTTGAATTCTATAATTGTAGTATCCATTTAACTGATAAAACACTAAGGGGTTATTTGGATACACTCCATAAGTCCTTTGTGCGACCAACCCGGTATTTTCATCCACCAGGTATGCGTTTATTGGCTGACCAGTGACCGACAATATGGGATTACCATCAATTACCCCATCCAGCAGGGCATCACCATCTGCGAGAACATTAAAAATGGCGGTTATACTTCGGTAGAATAATAACGCATACGACGCGCTAGAAACGCTACTACTTTGGCCCAAATCATCCTTCCACCCATACTGAAAATATACAAATGAGGTACTACCATTAAAATGTGGATCTACGGTCAACTTGCTATTATCAAAATTGGGAATTGCTTGGTCCTTTACTACGGCAAAATTGTCATAATACAAGGTGGCATTAGTTGGCAGCATTAGTATCACCAATGTATCACTAAACGGACTTGCTCCGGATAAAGGTCCATCTTCCTCGTCTGAACCGGTTAAGGGGGGGGAAGCGTTTGTATTTGTGCCACCTTTGTTAATATTATTACTCGAGAATACAAAATTTGCTTTCGGTAGCATATTAACACCAAAATCTACATCGGTTACAAACGCATTGCCGGACTTTACCGCAATAACGCCATTGGCTTTTCCACTTTCCAACCCCGTACCCGCAAGGTTATTGAGCCCGTACTCTTCACCGGTGATTCCAATATAGTAACCCATGCCGGTTATTACACTTGGAGGACGATCACCTATGTTATAATTAGAGCCAACATCCTGTACAAATATGGAATAGTCTGTCTGTGTATTCACATCATCGAATAAGTATACCCCTGTAGTTGCATCAGCCGTCGTTTTTTTGATGATATATCCATTTTCCAACAGAAACACTTCAATGGAAGGGCTTTTTGACCACCCGACCCCATCTACATCATTGTTCCTGTTGCCATCCAAATCATGCCTGATGGTACCGCTGATTTTAGAACCCTGTACCGTTACATATACTTGGTCTGATGCCCTACAAACGCCTCTGCTCCCGGTGACGGTATATACGTATGATCCCGGACTGTAGCCAATGGTAAATACCGGATTGGAAACCGTTGTACTATTTAGAAAAGTTCCCGGAGACCATTGATAGGTTACTCCACTTAATGCTGTAGAACTACCCAAATTCAAGGTATTGTTAACCCATATTAAGGTGTCTCTTCCCGCCTGTAATCCAGTAATTTTTTCGTCAATGGTAATTTGAACATCATCCGTATTGGATGCACACCCAACAGGCCCATCTAACGTATACCTCAACACGTAAGTACCGGGCTGCAAACTCTTAATGCGGCTTTTAGGATTGGTAACATCCGAGAAAACCGGGGCCCCGGGGCCTGAAATATAACTCCAAGTGGTATTGTTAAACGCCGATAGTCCTCCGTTGAGAAAAATGGAATCAGGGGAACACGCCGCTGTATCATTGCCTGCATTGGCCGGCCTTTCCCGAATTACCATCACATCATCGGTGGATACCAGACACGCCGTGGGGTGCGTATATACATAAAATCTGAATGTGTGTACTCCTGCAGCCAGATTTTGAATGACCGAATCTGTAAAAGTACCATTCCCTGTTCCGGCAGATGGAGTGCCCGGACCCGAAATATATTGCCAATAGCCCACCCCCGCTGTGGGTAATACGGCACTCAATGTTGCCGAAGATGCGTTGTGACAAATTTCTATATCATTACCGGCATCTGCCTGAGAAGGTTTACTATAATTGGTAATGGTCACCTCATCAAACGTAGATGAACAACTTCCAATCACCGGCAGTGTGTAGCGGAACACATACACAGATCCAAGAGTGGCATGATCCAAACCGGAAGCTATTGCGGTAAATGAAGAGTTGGCGCTGATTGAAGGAGTAGAACTACCGCTGATAAAACTCCAGGTACCTGATGTCCCTGTGTTGCCGCTGAGTTGCACGTTAGATACATTACAATAAATGGCATCCTCCCCGGCATAAGCTGCAGGCACCACCCTGATCACCATGGTATCGGTGCTGGTATTGCAAATACCGGCACCTCCTGATGGGGTAATGTTCCAAACCAAATAATAATTTCCATAAATCAGGCCCGAAACGGTGGCAGTTGGACTGCTTACACTCGAAAATGTAACACTGCCCGGACCGCTTGCAAGACTCCATATTCCTGAACCTGAAGTAGGCGTATTAGCAGCCAAAACTGCTGACCCTGTGCCCCCTGTGCCTCCCCCGCAGAGACTTTGATCGGAACCTGCGTTGGCAGTTGTTGGCGGGGCATTGATGATCACACTCATGGTATCCCTCACGGATGTACATGTGCCTGTGGTAATGGAATACATCATCTCATACACCCCGATTCCTAGTCCGGAAAGCTGAGTAGAAGTAGCTGAAGGCGTGGCAATGGTTGCACTGCCGGGGCCGCTTACCTGACTCCACAAAGAATTAGCACCTGTAGGAGCGGCTATATTGGCGGTAAGCGTTACGGCGGTCGGCAGTGATAAACCACATACCTGCTGATCTGCACCGGCATTCACTGAGGTAACATTATGGTTAATGCTCACCAACACCGTATCATCAAATGCATCACATCCGGCTATTGAGAGCTGATACCGGAAAGCGTAAACACCGGTTCCACCGCTTATAGTGGCGGTGGTATTCTGGGTGTTTGAACTGCTTAGTGTAGCCCCGGAGGTGAGCGCTGTCCATTGCGGGGTTGCGGTGCCCGGACTACTGCCTGAAAGATTTGCCAGGGTGGATGATGATGAAATACACTGGTCGCTTCCCGCACTAGGTACCGGTGGCGCTGCAGTTGCAGAAGTGGTAATAACCTGCTGGTCTGATTTATTTCCGCAGGCCCCGCTGATGGTCCATGTAAAGGTATAAACCGTATTCACGGCCAAACCAACGGCATACGCCCTGGGATTGGTGTTGTTGGGGGAAAATGTGATGCCGGAGGAAGGTGAAACGGTCCATGTCCCGCGCTCACCGGGGGCCGGCCTGCTTCCATTTAAACGATGGCGACCCGCACAAACGGTATCATCCGGACCTAGCACCACAGTGGTGGTCGGTTGCTGAGGCACAATCACAAGCATGGTGTCTGACTTTGCCGGACAATTGGCTCCACCACTATTAGTAAGTCGCATCATGTAACGGCCGGAAGCCAGATTCGACATGGTTAATACGGATGTATTTGCATTGGTCAATGTGGCGGTATTGGGCCCAGACACCTGGGTCCAAGAAAGCGCTCCGGGCGTGGCAGTAAAACCGGTTGGATAGGTAAAGTTTTGTGCACATGGCACGATAATGCTGGAACCTGCATTAACTGCTCCCGGCGTTCTGCTGTTATTGATGGTAATATATCGGCTTTGGCTTCCACATTGATTTGAGTAAGTGACGAGATAGACATACGTTCCGGGCGTTGTCAGGTTTGAAATCGTCCATCTGTCGGAATAGGTGCTCAATCCGCTTCGCGATGGACTACCGGTGGGCGTTACAGGTCCGGAAACAAAGGTTACAACCCTTGTCATGCCTTCATTCACCGTAGAGGAAGCACCCGTCCAAGAAACATCAAAAATGGCATTGGCATTGCATGCAGGACTGATGCTGGATGGAACTGTCAAACTCATCAATGAATCCACCCGAAATACATTGTGGGTTGAGAATGTTACACAACCGTTGGCTCCTGTTTTCGTATACCGAAATGACCAGGACTTGGAAGGGGCGAGCAAATTACCGGCAGTAACACTGCTTTCATAATCATTAGGTGAAAACGTTGCACCTGTACCCGTAACCTGGGTCCATTTTGCCGTTTCGCCAAGCAGCAGCGGCGCTCCGCTCAGTACTTCCGTGGTTACCGGATTCACAGAGCAATAGCTGGTATAACTTTTATTATTTCCGGAGTTAGGCGGAACCAAAATATCACTTACGGTAACCACTACATTATCAGAACCTGATGCACAGGGACCGGAAACCTCATATTTAAATTCATAGGTACCCACAACCAGACCGGAAATGGTGGGGTTGCGAACAATTCGGCTGCTAAAAACTGGGGTGGCAGGACCGCTCACATAGGTCCATAATACGGATTGTGGCGGCATCACTCCCGGATTGGAACCATTCAATACGGTGGAAGTTCCATCACAACTAACGGTAATGTCTGCGCCTGCACTCACAGGGGTTGTGGCACCTACCGCACGAACCATCATATTTGCAGTAGTACTGCAAGCGCCGTTGCTAAGCGTCCATGTTAATGTGTATATGGTTGAATTTACTGTAGGAGTAAAGGTAGATGTGGGGCTGTTTGCGTTAGAAAATGTTCCGCTGGATGGGGTTGATGTCCATGTGCCCGTTACACCGGTAGGTGGCGTGTTACCCGATAAATTAACCGCCGTCAAAGAACAAACCTGGGTATCTCTACCCACCAGCGCTGTAGGCGTTTGCTGCAATACGGTAATGGCTACCCGGTCTCTTGCGGTATCAATGGTGCAAGCATTGGCCAGTTCAAAAATGTACTGTCCCGGAATCAGGTTGGTAACAGCCGTTCCGGTGGCAGCAGCATTGCTGATTGTTGCGGTATTGGGCCCCGAAACTTGCTTCCAGCGGATATAAACCGGATTGCTTTGGGGCTGGAATACCTGTCCGCTAAGGTTGAGCGACTGATTGACACAGATAACCTGATCCAATCCGGCATTGGCAGCACAATTTTGGGCATACCCATTTTGGGGCATAAAAAATAACCCTACACTGATGATTAATGTGGATAATTTGCACATTGGGTAAGAACGATTAATCCAAAAAGTATTGAACAGGGAGGGTAAAACGTATTGTTTCATAAATATTTATGGTAGAACAAATCGATTTTTCGATTTTTATGCAAATATATTCTACGCTTTTCAATTAACCTACAGTTAGTAGATTTTTATTGTGTTAATTATTTCAAAAACAAAAAAATGGGGCAACTAGGCCCCATTTACTTTACAGTAGTTTGTTATGGATTAATGCTGAATAATTACCTTCTTGCGCTGAATCACTCCCTGGTCGGGATGAACAATACTTAGGATGACCAGACTTCCGGAAAGTGCATTATCATTTAATTGAAAAACATGGGTACCGGATTGCATTTTCATTTCAGCAGACTGGATTAAACGGCCATCCACTCCATGCACATTAACCCGAAAAGGCAATTCATGATCTACACCGGATACAGACAATAGCAAAGAACCTTTATCTGCCTGAACCGGATTGGGATTGATACCTGTTTTAATCGCTTCATTGGACTGATACCAATATAGGTTGCTGAATACGGATGCCTGACGCTCAGATACGGCTTGTATTTTGTAATATCCTTTTTTAGGCGGAACCCGATAGCTGTATGATTTAGCCGTAAAAGACGGATTTTGTACCCATACCTTGCCTACGGAGGTAAAATCTTGTCCGTTTTCAGCATACACCACGCTGTAATAATCTACATCTTCCTCCGAGATCACAAACCATTTTAGCTCCAGCTGATCACCTGACTTAACCCCGGTGAGTTTCATGCCGCTAACAGGCAAGCTGATGGGGGTGGTTAGCGTGGCAATACTGGTGGTACAGCCGCCTGTGCAGGGACTGGTAGTGGCAATGGCGCGGTACTCAAAGTTATTCATACTGTCATCAACAGTTACAATATCCAAACGAGTTGTATAAATGCCGTAATATATGGCAGCATCGTAGCTTTTAGATGGATCTAAAGTTCTCCAGGTAGTTCCACCATCTTTAGAAAGTTGCCATTGAACATTTGCATTAAAATCATCTACACTGAAGCTAAAATAGGTACCGTTAGGCAGGGTTGATACAAAACTGTTGGATGGCTGAGATGTACAGGAAACCTGAGTTGCCATGGGTATAGGCACCAGAGAAGATGAAGCCGAACAGCCGCTCTCTGTAGCCGTTACATAGAATAAATATTCACTTAACCCATTGGTTGGATTTACGCTAAGGGTACTGGTGGTTACATTGCTGTAAGGACTGCTGTTGGCCAACATGGTGGTGGTATTGTTTGATGTATTCACAGAATACCACTGATAGGTAGGACTGCCAGAAGAAACCGACGATACAATATTTACTGAAGAACCCTCGCAAATGAGTGATGGCGTAGTAATTGAAACGGTGGGTGGAGAGTTGATGGTAACCGTTGCAGTGGCCGGGCTGCTACTTTGGCATAAGGTAGTTGCCCTGGTAACGAATAAATAATAAGTACCTGCTGATACCTGTGTAGGATCAGAAACCAGCGTAGCAGGTGTAGGATTGCTGTTCACGGTATACCATTGATAAATATCACCGGTATTGGTGTAATTATCCGAAATATCAACTTTGTTGGGAGAACAGGTTTGTTCTGTACTTACGGTAACAGACGATAATGGTAAGGAATTGATAGTAACTGCAACAGCGGTACTATTAGCTGTAGTGCAAGTACCGTTAACACCATACAAGTAATAAGTCTCTGTTGAACCAGCCGTTCCTACCGAGGTTGGATTTGCCACAGTATTCAATGATGCGTCCCTCCAATACCATGTTGTACCCGAAGGAGCTGTTGGTTCGGCGCTTCTGAGGTTGTAGGTAGCAGGGGAACATGCTGAATAGCTGGTTATAAGAGGGGTTGGTTGCGCATTTTCCTTTAGATTTACCGTACCTGAAATGGAGGTTGATGAATAGCAACCGGTGGTTGTGTTGTAAGTAAATGCGTAGTAAGTACCACTGTTGCTAGTAGGGTTTGAAACCGGGCTGGAAACAGGAGGATTAATATTTTCGGTATACCATCTATACTCCTCAGGAGCAATGGCATTGCCGCTGATAAACTCAGTATTCAAATTCACATTGGCAGTAGGCGGATTACAATCTGTAAATGTAGAAGTACCATTGGATGTTGGAGGACTAGGTAGTGCATTCACGGTAATGGTTACCGTTTCATTATCCGTACATCCGTTTGCATCGGTACCTGTTACGGTGTAAATCTGGGTTGAAGAGGGTGTTGCTTTTACCACGGGCCCTGCTGTTACATCCAACCCAGTGGAAGGTGACCAAGCATATGTAGAAGCCCCGGATGCCGTAATGGTAGTGGTAGTTCCGTTACAAACTGTAGCCGTTGAAGGTGAAGCACTAATGGTGAGACTGATGATGTTGACTAAACTATGGTTACTAAAACTTGTACACGTTCCGGAAATAACACGCAAACGATACCAGATAACCCCTGCAGGCGAAGAAGGGGGGGTATAGGAATTGGTTGTGGCAGCTCCAATATCGGCCCATGTGCCGGGTGTACCTGAATTGTCGGGTGCCGATTGCCACTGATAGGTATAAGTACCTTCACCTCCTGTGGGTAATACAGTACCTAGGGAAGAAGCAGATCCACCAAAACAAAAAGTTTGAGCACTGCTAATTTCATTACCCAAAATGGCTGGAAGTAATATGGTTGATGCACTCACATCTGTGCAGGATGATAAAGTCACCCGCCTTCTGAACCAGGTTTTCTGGGTTAACAGGGTAGCAGCCGTATAATTTTGGCTTGTGGCACCGGGTATATCACTCCATGAACTGCCATTGGTGGATGACTCCCATTGGTAGGTGCCACCGGAAATAGCACTGCCGGTTAAGGTTGCAGGGCCTGATGAACAATCGGTGCCGGAAATGGTGTTGCCGGAGATGCCTGAAACTACTGTGATTAATATACTATTTGAATAATCGGTACCCACGCAATCATTTGCTGCAATTACACCAATTCTATAGTAGGTGTTTTGTGTTAACGCAGGTGGCTGATAATTTGTTGTCGTTTCACCTGAACCAGTACCTGAACTTATATTTGACCAATTGATACCATCAGTTGATGATTGCCACTGGTAAGTGTAAGTGACAGTTCCATCACCAGGATTGGTAATTCCATTAAGACGTAAGCTTGAAGGTGTGTTACCAGAGCATATTGTTTGAGCACCAGTAACATCAAATACAGGAGAAGTTGCACCTATATCTATTAAATCCGTGAAATAAGAGCTAGTGCAAGAAGGGCTAGTATTTGTGTAAACTTCAAGTTTATAGAATGTGGAACCACCTCCAGGTGACTTAACTCCCATTGTTCCTGATGATTCTAGTGTTAAGTTATTTCCGGTTCGATATTCTTGGCTAGAACTACTAGTGCTTGTTATTTCAGAAGTTGGATTAGCAGAAGTCCCTCCAAACCACTTAGTGTAAACATTTGTTGAAGATATATAATTAAAAGTCAACCTTTTACTACCATTAAGGTTAACTTTACAATATAAAACTTGCCTTGGTGGAGGAGTCGTTATAGGATTATTCACTGTCACCGTCACCGAGCCAGTTCCTGTGCAAGACCCGGTAGTACCGATTACCGTGTATGTGGTAGTGGTGGTAGGCGATGCCGTAACCGAACTGCCCGTACTGGATGATAGCGTGGCGGCAGGCGCCCATGAATACGTTGTCGCACCTGATGCGGTTAGCGTGGTGCTACCACTCGAGCAAATCGATATTGCGTTTGAGAGCAATAAGGAAAGACCTGAATTTACCGTAACGGTTGCATCTGCAAAACCCGGACAACCCGTTCCACTGCTGCCGGTTACCCTGTAGATGGTGGTGCTGGTGGGATTTGCCAGCACGGTTGAGCCCGTTGTAGACGACAAATCCGTAGGTGTACCGCTTGGTGAAAGCGACCACGAATAGGTGGATGCGCCCGAAGCCGTCAACACTGCTTTATCCCCGGAACAAATGGTGGCATTATTTACCGATATGGTAAGGCCCGACTTAAGTGTTATACTGACACTTTGTGAGGCAGTGCAGCCGGTGCTGCTGTTGGTAACGGTTACGGTATAGGTTGTGGGAGCGCTCACCGTGGCTGTAGTAGATACCGCAGTGCTGTTGGCAACTGTTCCGCCGGTCCAGGCATAGGTATGGGCAGGACTGGCTGCACTCAAATCAGGGCTGGCCGTTAAGGTTACAGACTCTCCTATACATACGGATGCTGCTGAAGATGTTACAGTGAGCGGTGGTGCTGGCAATACCACAACGGTAAACGCCACGGTTTCAGACTCACAACCGGGGGCAGGAGTAGATTTCTTTACCTTTAGGTTAAAATCATAAGTACCTGCTGCTGTACCTGCCGGAATGGCCACGCTGATATTGCCATTTCCTGAGTTGAAAACATTGGAAGCATTGGATACAGCCGCAAAAGAAGGCATAGCGCGAGAACCCGCAGTAACACTATACTGGTCAGGAGATTCTGTTGTGCTAGAATATTCCAGTGTTGCATTACCGGCGGATGCGTTGTAGCAATAGGTAATGGAATTGCTTGATAACGTAATGGTGGGTTTATTCTGAACCACTAGGGTAACCGGCGCTGAAACCGAATAGTTGGCACAATAACGATCATTGAGCGCAGTGATAGCGTATGTAGTTGTAACTGATGGCGAAACAGCCAGATAATATGGGTTTGCCGCAATATTGGATACAGTGGTCGAAGAAGCGCCGTTGGTGGTATAAGTAAAACTCCATGGGCCTGTTCCGGTAAAATCAACACGAAGATTGTAGGTTCCCACACCACAAACAATGGCTCCCGCTGCAAATGTTGCGGTGGGTTTGGGATATGCGGTGAGGGTTACAATACTGCTGGTAGTGCTTCCGCACGAACCGGCTCCGGTAGCAACCAGCCGAAACTTATAACCGGAGTAGGTGCTGGCATTGGCTACAATGGATAAATTGGCAGTGGTTATTCCACTAAAATCTGCGCCTGTCACATTGCTCCAGGAACTGCCACCATTGGAAGAAAACTCCCACTGGTATGAAGAAGCACCGCTCACACTGGTCCTAAAGGAAGTGGTATCACCGCAAATGGTTTTATTAACAGGTTGGGTATTGAAGGTAGGGGCGCAGGAAACCGAAGAGGTAACGGTGGCACCTGACTTTAAATCATAGGCGCAGAGATATGCCGGCAACCCTGTTTGAGGATCGGTAAATTCCAGGGTTAACACACCGGCATTGGGTAGGTTCATCACATAAAAGCAATAGGTTGCATAGGTATTGCCGTTGCGCACGGTTGGCACAGGAGGCGGCCCCACCTTAGTGGCCAAAATGGTGGTTCCCACCCATACTCGGGTTATAACATAGAGTTCTGTAATGTTGGTAACACCCGGCCAATAGAAATTGATGTCACCGGTTTTGGTAGAAGCAACAATACTATTATTGGTGAAAAAGTTTTCGTACACCGTGCCCACCACGTTGGAAGCTACAGGCACACTACCCTGTCCGGCACAATCACCCCACAATCCATTTCCATTGTTTCTTTTTTGCATGGTAGGACAAGTGGCTGGCAAAACAGCAAATGCAACTTGAGAGCAAAACGATAAAGATAAGAACAGTACAAAACCATTCATTGAGCGAAAAAATTTCATTTGCAGATTATTAAATCTTGTTAATGTGCAAAATTAAATAGAATCTACGCTTTTGAATTTAATCTATATTGAATTGGAGTTGTTTAGGGTATCTAAAATTGTTTATTTTATTGATATTATTTAATTTATATTATTATATTTAGGGTATAATATTTTTATAGTTAAAGAAGCAAAGCACAATAATTCCATTATTTATTGTTTTTATTCTACAATTATACATTAAATTCACTAATGGAATGAAATGCTATTTTCGGATAATTCTCCTGCATACTGCGCAAAATGTAGCCTGTTTCGGCCAAAAAAACCGGTTGCCCGTCTTTGTCCATGGCAATATTATTCATCCTGAATTTCATAAATTCCCTGAGCGCATTTTCGTCGCCGCTCATCCAGCACGCCTTGTGTATTTGTCTTGGCTCAAACCTGCATTTAGCGCCATATTCGTGCTCAAGGCGATATTGCAATACCTCAAACTGCAGTTCGCCTACAGTACCCACAAAACGGCGGCTGCCGGGCTCCTGGGTAAACAAAGAGGCCAGGCCTTCATCGGTTAACTGCTGTATGCCCTTTTCCAGCTGCTTGCTTTTCATGGGATCCAGGTTCACCAGTTCCTTGAAAATCTCCGGTGAAAAACTGGGAATGCCCTTAAACATCAACTTTTCTCCCTCAGTCAGCGTATCGCCGATTTTAAAATTGCCGGTATCGTATAAACCCACCACATCGCCGGGGTAGGCATCGTCCACCACTTCTTTACTCTGCGCCAGAAAGGTATAAGGATTGGCAAAACGCACCTGTTTGTCCAGACGCACGTGGGTGTACGGTTTGTTTCGCTCAAAAACACCGCTGCAAACCCTCAAAAAGGCAATCCTATCGCGGTGCTTGGGATCGAGGTTGGCGTGGATTTTAAAGATAAATCCGGTGAATTTCTTTTCATTCGGATCCACATCGCGAACAGAGGTAGGACGACTTTGGGGCACCGGCGCCAGCTCTATGAAAGTGTCCAGCAATTCCTGTATCCCAAAATTATTGAGGGCACTGCCGAAGAACACAGGGGCCACATCGGCATGCAAATAGTGATCCCGATTCAGTTTGCCATACACGCCGTCAATGAGTTCGGCATCTTCTCGCAGTTTTTCTGCATCCTTCTCCCCCACCCTGGTATCCAACTGCTCGTCCTGTAAATCGGTGAGCCGCACATAATCGTCACTTACCTTGGATTTGTTGCTTTCAAACAGATTTAAACTCCCGGATTCCAACAGATACACCCCCTTAAAATCCCGTCCCATATTAATGGGCCATGACATGGGATGCACTTGAATATTCAGTTTACTTTCTAGCTCATCGAGCAAATCAAACGGATCTTTTCCGTCGCGATCCAGCTTATTCACAAACACAATCACCGGGGTTTTGCGCATGCGACACACTTCCATCAGACGCTCGGTTTGTTCCTCTACCCCCTTTACGCAATCCACCACCAGAATTACGCTGTCTACGGCGGTAAGCGTGCGGTAGGTATCCTCCGCAAAATCCTTGTGGCCGGGGGTGTCCAGTATGTTGATTAGCTTGCCTTTATATTCAAACGACATCACCGAGGTTGCCACTGAAATACCGCGCTGTTTTTCAATCTCCATAAAGTCGGAGGCGGCGGTTTTCTTGATTTTATTGCTTTTTACGGCACCTGCCGTTTGAATCTGTCCACCAAAAAGCAGAAATTTTTCGGTTAGGGTGGTTTTACCTGCATCGGGGTGACTGATGATGGCAAAGGTTTTGCGACGGGCAATTTCGGTTTCGAAAGACATAAAGCCGCAAAAATACGGCTTAATTCAAGCTCAAGTCCATCCCATGCAAAATGCAATTAAAAAACCCGACCTTATCAATGATATGGCTGATACGTGAGCGCAAAAACCTTTTGCCCCTCCGGCAACAGCAATCTTGCCTCCGCCTTCCGCAGCGGCGCAGCGGCATCTCGGAACCACAAATCGCGGCGGCAATGCAGTTCTACACGCGAATCTTTTTCGAACAGCCAAAGCTGAAAATGAATGTGACGATCGCATAAGCCGCGATAGCTCCAATCATCAAAATATCCGGCATTTTCCCACTCAATAACAACCACCCGTTTCCAACCCTTTCGCACCATTTTCCAGGATATGGGAGACAGGGAGGTATCCGTTCCGATGCCCCGGTCGCAAAGGTCTTCGAACATTCCTAAATTTAGCAAAACACCCTGTTTTTCAGCCATGATTCGACCCTGACCGATCCATAGCGTATCAAACGAATATCCGGCCCATTTCCAGGTAAACCCCGGCACAATCAAACGGTTGGCTATTGGCAATTCTTCGTGAAAATCATCCCACACCTTGCCTTCATTGACGCTGTGTGCATTCTTCAACGGACGATAGTTTTCCAACACGGTGATAAGCTTTTGGGCATAGACATCAATCGTGAACACAAATAAAAACATGGATAAAATGGTAGATTTCATGGTGCAAAAAAATATCCCGCCGGTATGGGGGATTTTGCAATAATTAGGCATCAGGAAAAAACGCGTTGTGATTATACTTAATAAACAGTATGATCGAACTTAAAAGGAATTGAATACGGCAATTTTTACCAAGTGCTCAATCAGTATTTGCAATTTTTAATAGTTTTATTTCTACGCTTTTGCAAAAAATACTAAATATAAAGCAGTAATATTGGCAGAATTAACAATCAAATGATGCCAGGGTATACCAAAAATGCGGTCAATAAGCGGTAATTTCGCGCACTTTTAAACCAGCATGCCCATTCGTAACATCGCCATCATCGCCCACGTAGACCACGGAAAAACCACACTCGTAGACAAAATGCTTTATCAGGCCAGTCTGTTTCGAGAAAATCAGGAGGTTGGTGAGCTCATCCTAGACAACAATGACCTGGAGCGAGAGCGCGGTATCACCATTCTTGCAAAGAACGTGAGCGTAAATTGGAAGGGCACCAAAATTAACATTATCGATACCCCCGGCCACGCCGATTTTGGTGGTGAGGTAGAACGCGTGCTGAACATGGCAGACGGCGTATTGCTGCTGGTAGATGCCTTTGAAGGCCCCATGCCCCAAACCCGTTTTGTGCTGCAAAAAGCACTGAGCTTGGGCAAAAAGGCCATTGTGGTTATCAACAAGGTTGATAAACCTAACTGTGACCCCGATCAGACCCACGACGATATTTTTGACCTGTTCTTTAACCTGGGCGCTACCGAAGAGCAGCTGGACTTCACCACGATTTATGGCAGCGGTAAGCATGGTTGGTTTGGCCCCAATTGGAAAACCCCAACCCAGGACCTCACCTTCCTCATGGACACCATTCTACAGGTGGTTCCTGAGCCCGTGGTTACGGAAGGATCTACCCAGCTGCAGATAACCAGCTTGGATTACAGCAACTACACAGGTCGTATTGCAGTAGGAAGACTCAATAGAGGCACACTCAAAGAAAACATGCCGGTTTCACTGGTGAAACGAGATGGCAGCATACAAAAATCCCGCATCAAGGAACTCTATTTATTCGATGGATTGGGCAAAGCCAAAGCTGCGGAAGTGAAGGCAGGCGACATCTGCGCAGTGACAGGCATAGAAAATTTTGAAATCGGAGATACCATTGCTGATTTTGAAAATCCCGAAGGTATGCCCCCCATTTCCATCGATGAGCCCACCATGAGCATGTTGTTTTCCATCAATAATAGTCCGTTTTTTGGTAAGGAGGGTAAATTTGTTACCAGCCGCCACCTGCGCGACCGTTTGATGAAGGAAACAGAAAAAAACCTGGCCATGCGGGTGGAAGAGACCGGAAGTGCCGACCAGTTTATTGTATACGGTCGTGGGGTACTGCATATTGGCATTCTGGTAGAAACCATGCGCAGAGAGGGCTACGAACTTCAGGTTGGTCAGCCGCGCGTGATCATGAAAGAAATTGACGGCGTGCAGTGCGAGCCCATTGAAGTACTTACGGTGGACGTTCCTGAGGTATCCAGCGGCAAAGTGATAGAACTGGTAAGCCAGAAGAAGGGCGAAATGCTGAGCATGCTACCCAAGGGCGATATGGTAAGGATAGAATTTGAAATCCCCAGCCGCGGACTCATGGGATTGCGAAGCAATATGCTGACCGCCACCCAAGGTGAAGCCATTATGAGCCATCGTCTGAAAGGTTATGAGCCATTTAAAGGAAGCATGGCCGGGCGCATTTCCGGTGTATTAATCAGCAAAGAAAAAGGCACATCCACCGGCTACAGCATGGACAAACTGAAGGATCGGGGAAACTACTTCATTCACCCCGGTGTGGAAGTATATACCGGCCAAATTATTGGAGAGCACATCAAGCCCGGTGACCTGGTGCTGAACATTTGCACAGCCAAACAGATGACCAACTTCCGTGCAGCGGGTAAAGATGACAATGCGGTGCTGGCACCGCCCATCGAATTCACCCTGGAAGAAGCCATGGAGTATATACAGGAAGATGAATTTGTGGAAGTGACTCCACAGAGCATTAGACTGCGTAAGATTTTGCTGGATGAAAACGACCGTAAGCGGGCAGCCAACAAGGCGTTAAGCCTTTAATCCAACGGCTGATTCTGCAGCCATTGGTGGTTGCTCATTTGCTTAAGAATGGTGGCAACATCACCACGCGCGGTAACCAGTTCATCTCTCACCTTATTTTTTAGCACCATATCGCGGGTAAATCCATTGTTTTTTTCCACGTACAATCCCATCTGTTGACCGATAATTTTCACCAATTCGTAAAATTGGGTATCAGCCATATCGATGCCGCATAATATTTTATCGCTCACTTCATGCAAGGAGCCAAAACCATGAATGGGTTGGGGAAATCGGACATCCGGGAGCTTACTCATGGCTTGTCTGTCAAAAGAAATCTGAAATCTTCGGTAATCGATTAAATCCCTGAACCGGGGGGAACGAAGCAAATCGGTCTGCATATCGGAAGCATCCTGTCCCATTTCTGTCATGAGCCAGTTTAGCCAAAAAACGATATCCGGGCCTTTGGGGTTCCTGATATCTGACAAACTCACAAACTGCGGAGAAATGCCCGTACCCAGACTGATTACGGTGATTTTTCCATATTCATAACCGGGATTGCCACTGTAGTTCAGTGCTTCGATGATGGCGGCGCTGGACGGGTTGTTATACGTGGTTGTACCTCCATCCACAAAACGTTCCAGCGGAGCAAAATAGGTAGGGGCAGACATGGAGGCCTCCAGTGCGGCCCTGAGCAAGACATCGGCATAGGTTCCGGAAAACTGATTACCTGATAATTGAAAAGCAGTAAAGAAAGTCTCCTCTCCTGCTGCCATATCCTTTCCTGTTATAAGAAGGTCCGTGCCGTGCATCGCCGTCGCTTCCCTGATGGTAATATCACGAAAAATTTCTGCTGCAAAGCGCCGGAAGGCCTTTTTGGTAAATCGTGGTGGATTGAAAAACCGGTTGCCCATAAATAGCGGACTAAACACTTCATTCACCATGAGGTTGTAACGTTGCTCTATCTGCGTTGCATCATGGCCGGTGGCCAATAGCGCAGCTATAATGGCCCCTGTGGATGTACCCGAAACCATATCAAACAATTCGTAAGCAGGCACACCTGCCATTTTTTCTAAGGTTTTTAGCAATTGAATGCTCAAAATGCCACGCATTCCTCCCCCATCCAGGCAAAGAATAAGTTTATTCTCTTCCGGAATCTGTAATTTTTGTTTTACAGCTGTCAATTTTGTTGTTTTTACTTTCACTTTGCTAATATAATTTGCTTTTTACATTTTTTTCTACTACTTTTACATAAATTTTAAACCAATGACACAATAAAGACTTTGAAAAACAGTCTGCAGTCTTTGGATTTAACATTCTCAAATTGAGGCCCGGCTAATGATACAGGGATAAAGGAGGGTATCCCTATTGGTCGGGTCTCTTTTTTTGTGGGCAGTCAAAAGGTTATTGAGAAATCCGGGCTGTAAAAAACAATTTCCCTTATTTTTGCACCAATAAACCAATCTCATGAAATTTGACATTGCAGTTATCGGCAGCGGTCCCGGCGGTTATGTAGCAGCCATCCGCGCCTCTCAGCTTGGCAAGAGTGTTGCCATCATTGAAAAATCAGAACTGGGCGGTGTTTGCCTGAACTGGGGCTGTATTCCCACCAAGGCCTTGCTTAAAAGTGCTCAGGTATTTGACTATATCAATCACGCCAAGGATTACGGAATTACAGTTGCCTCACACCAGGCCGATTTTGAAGGCATGGTGCAGCGCAGCCGCGGTGTGGCCGGCAACATGAGCAAGGGTGTGGAGTTCTTGATGAAGAAGAACAAAATTACTGTCATCAAAGGTGCAGGAAAGCTGGCCGGGAAAGGCAAAATTTCCGTTACAGCCGATGGCAAAACAGAAACAGTAGAAGCTGCCCACATCATCTTGGCAACCGGTGCGCGCAGCCGTGAACTTCCCAACATCAAGATTGACGGAACCCGTGTAATCGGATACCGCGAAGCCATGGTAATGCCCAAGCAGCCCAAGGAATTGCTTATCATCGGCAGTGGTGCTATCGGAATGGAGTTTGCTTACTTCTACCACACCATCGGAACCAAGGTAACCATCGTGGAGTTTATGCCCCGCATTCTTCCCATTGAAGATGAAGAGGTGAGCAAAACCATGGCCATGACCTACAAAAAGCGTGGCATTGAAATTTTGACCGAAAGCAGCGTTGAAAAGGTTGATATTAAAGGAGAGCGTTGTGTGGTAACCGTGAAAACCAAAACAGGGGAACAGACCTTCGAAGTGGATAATGTACTAAGCGCAGCCGGCGTTCAAACCAACCTGGAAAACCTGGGTCTTGAGGAAATGGGTGTTAAAACCGACAAGGGTAAGGTAGTGGTGGATGAATACTACCAAACCAGTGTTCCCGGTGTATACGCCATCGGCGATATCGTTCCCGGTCCTGCTTTGGCACACGTTGCCAGTGCTGAAGGCATCATTTGCGTAGAGCACATTTGCGGTACACATACCGATCCTTTGAATTATGGCAATATCCCCGGTTGTACCTATACCCATCCGGAGGTAGCCAGCGTGGGCTTAACCGAAGCGCAGGCGAAGGAAAAGGGATATGATATTCGTGTGGGCAAGTTCCCATTCAGCGCCAGCGGAAAAGCCAGTGCCGGTGGGCATAAGGAAGGTTTTGTGAAGGTGATTTTTGATAAGAAATACGGTGAATGGCTGGGCTGCCACATGGTGGGCGAAGGCGTTACCGATATGATTATTGAAGCGGTGGTTGCTCGCAACTTGGAAACCACAGGCCACGAAATCATAAAGAGTGTACACCCCCACCCCACCATGAGCGAAGCGGTGATGGAAGCGGTAGCACAGGCGTATGACGAGTGCATCCATTTGTAATTGTCAAAATAATTTCGTATATTCACATAAAAATCCCGGCGATGCCGGGATTTTTTTATGCCGTTCCTAGTGGATATATGTTTGAATGGCATTCGCCGTGTGGTTAGGATCCTCGCCAACCACTTCCCGGAAACACCGCCTCAGCACTACAGGTGTCTGCTGAAATGGGGCTTGGCGCGTTATGTCGCACCTACGGCGCTTGCTGCTTCCCCTATGACATTTTCTATGAAAATGCCGCTCCTACGGAGCTGATACCCATAGCTGCCCGGTAAGTGACAGGTTTGTATTTCCGAAAAGCGGGATGCATCAGCCCCGTAGGGGCGATATATTAATAACACCGCCTCATAACCACCCCTCAGCGCCAGCGGCGCGGCATAACAAACCTGCTATGATGGG
>CAYYXG010000001.1:82762-170807 GCA_964475595.1 uncultured Flavobacteriaceae bacterium | reverse complement strand
ATGCCGGGATTTTTTGTTGACCTTGAATACCTTTCCTCATTAGCGCCTCAAGACGATTCGTTCGGCTACCCAGCCGTTGGCTGTTGGGTATTTCACAAAATAGATTCCGGAACTGTAGACACTTAAATCCGGAGTGAGCACATCGCCTTTTTTGCAGGAGAAACGCTGTAATAATTTTCCACCAATATCGGCGATAAACACCTCTCTTATATCCGCTTGCACATTAATTGTAAGTGGACCCTCGGTGGGATTGGGATAAATTTTCACCCATGATACCGCACCATATTTCCCCCGTTCCCGAATGATGGCGCTATCGCGCAATGCCGCACTGTCCTTGGCACTGAGCTTTAATACCTGTACGCTATCCAACATTGTAAAGGGATCTGCGGTTATTCTTAGCGAATCGGTGTGAAATATGGCATTGGGATCCAGGTATTTTCGGCAATCAGGTACGATTGAAAACTCCGAAGTCACCGCCAGCATTTCATCGAGCAAACTGCGCACTGAGTATATATCCGTACTGGGTTCAATGTGGGGGTTGCCAATACCGCTATGATTGGTGAGAAACAGGTATTTACCATTCGTGAGCAAAGCCATGTTGCGCAGCATAAATTCGGTGAACTTATCGGTACCGCTGCAGGCCACGGGCACTATTCGTATACCCTTGGCAGCTGCCATGGCCACATATTTCTGCAGGGTATCGTAAGTTGGCTCATCCGGATGACATGGGGCGTCCAGCATCAGAAAAATAATGCGGGCACGGGCCGTGCTGCTCCAGTTCATGTTCAAAACGGCCTGTTTGAGTGCCTCATCCACCGCCTCTGGAAAATCGCCCCCGCCCGCAGCCATCTGATCGAGTATGAAATTATCCGTAACGTGAGAATTGCTGCTGAATGGTGACATACGGTATACGTATTCATCCCCTTTATCGCGGTAGAATACCGAACCAAGACGCAAGTTGATGTCCTTGTTTCGCACAGCAATGGTTTTGATAAAAGTGTCCAAATCAAGCTTCAGGTGGTGAATTTCATCGCCCATGCTGCCGGTGGCGTCCACCACAAATGCTACATCCAGCTGGTCGGCCATACTGCAGGGGCCATCCATCATCCAGAAATTAATGCCTTTTTCAAAAGGGTGCACCTTATCCATCATTTCCGTTCTGCCATATGCCGTAACTTCCGCGGTGACGCGCACTTTGGGCGTTTTCCCTTCTGATTTGGGGGCCATATTCCACAATTCGGCTTTACCGGTATTGTCGGTTCGGGCGTTCCACAAAACCTCACCGCCGGACTTTAATACCACGGCGGCGTCAACCACAGGTACACCTGCGGGTGTGGTAACCTGCACCACATAACGGTCTCCTTTGTTCACGTGGTGCTTGTATCGTTTTGCATATTGCTGAAAAATACCATCTTGCAAATCCGACCACATTCTCCATTTGCCAAAATCCAGAATACTACCGGCCGTTAGTTTTCCGGCTGCACCTGCGGAGGCCGTCCGATAACCGGGGATTTCCTTCACCGGATGGATGCCCGAACCCATGGTTTTATAAGCAGGGCTTTTTATGTAAGCGGCACCGGGGGCTTCCCTTTCATATTCATATCGTGGTGTAGCGTCATCCTTAGAAAGAGCTGCTATCCTGAGGTATTTGGTACGCTTTACATCATCGGTCTCTGCCTTGGTTTTCGACACCATAGAAATATCCACCTTGTTCACAGAGCCCTTCGCGGCTTCCATGCTGTTTAGCTCGGTGATGTAACCATCTGCAATGGCAAAAATGCGATTTTTGCCTTCTTTGGTAGTGATGTTGTACTTGCCATCGGCACCCACATTAAAATAGCTGGTATCCCGATTGTTAATCACCATGATTTTCACGTTCTTTAACTTGGCGCCACTCACCGCTTCGCTTACACTGCCATTGAAATAGGCCTGCGCATGGCTTTCCTGAGCGTATAAACCCAGCGAAAGCAGCGGAATCAAAATGAATCGTTTTATCGTCTGCATAACCATCTATACCCCAAAAATGAATAAGGTAAATGGGGAATATACAAAATATCTAACCGATTTTTGCAGCATGCTTCAAATCCATGGTTTTGAATTCAGCCCTTTTGCCGAAAACACCTATGTATTGATTGGTGAAAACCAACAATGCATCATCATCGATCCCGGATGCTATGGTGCTTCAGAGGAAATGCAGTTAAGCGATTACCTTCAGCAACATCAGCTCACACCGGTGGCACTGCTAAACACCCATGCACACATTGATCATATTTTTGGCAATTACTATGTAAAACAAACATGGAATGTTCCCATATACCTGAGTCATTTGGATATTCCCCTATTTGAAAGGGCTGAAAGTATGGCCGCTTTGTGGAATTTACAGTACACCCCTTCGCCTATGCCAGATATCGATTTGCAACCCGGTGAACTAACCCTGGCCGGAATTACTTTGGAAGTGCGTCATGTACCCGGGCACGCACCCGGACACATGGTATTCATTCATCATGACAGTAAAAATGTGATATGCGGCGACACCCTGTTTCAGGGCAGCATAGGCAGAACCGACTTGCCCGGTGGAAACCACGAACAATTGTTGAGCAGTATTCGCGAACAACTTTTCACCCTTCCCGATGATTATACGCTGCACTGTGGACATGGTCCCTCCACCACCGTTGGTCAGGAGCGCGCGCACAATCCGTTTTTCTCGGCGGGTTCGTAACTTTGCATTCGATTGTCTCATTTACGCCATAACCTGGATTCCTTAGCCCATTCCCTAAAACAATTGGGTGTTGAGCACGTGGTAGTTTCTCCGGGTTCACGCAATGCCCCTATCATTGCCGGATTTCTAAGAATTGGGGGATTTAGTTTGCTTTCCGCACCCGATGAGCGAGCAGCCGCATTTATGGCGCTGGGCGCAGCACAGGCCACTGGTAAGCCCGCCGTAGTTTTATGCACCAGCGGAACGGCCGTTTTAAATCTGTATCCCGGCATTTGTGAGGCCTTTTACCAACGAGTGCCACTGATAGCCATCAGCGCCGACAGGCCGGAAAACCTGATCGATCAATGGGATGGGCAAACCATTCGGCAGAAGGATATCTTCGAAAAGCACATCCTGCGAAGTTTTCACTTAACAGTAAATGTGCATGATAGCGAAACAGAAAAACAGCTGGTCAATATTGCCGCAGAGGCTTGGCATACCAGCATAGGCAGGCCCAAAGGCCCGGTACACATTAATATTCCCCTAGCGGAACCCATTTATGAAGGCCTGGATGCTGAAAAATTGGCAAATTTCATACATCCAACGAAATTAGAAATTGAAAAGCCCATCACTCAAAGCATTCCCGGTGAAGTGTTAATTTCCAGAAAAACACTGTGGATGGTGGGACAGCACCCACCTTCCGTATCGGTGAATGCTGCCTTAAAAACCATATCCCAACATGCACCCGTGCTTGCAGATGTGCTAAGCAATGTGCAGGGAGGTGAGATTATAAACGGCATTGAAAAACTCCATTTAACGGATGAAAACCAAACGCCGGATGTATTGATTACGCTGGGCCTGAGCATGGTAAGCAAATCGCTGAAACAGCATTTACGAAACCTAAAAATTCAGCACCACATTCACCTGGGTGACGGCGGATTTACCGGTGATCCGTTTTTCAGCAAGCCGCAAACCCTTGAAACGGATATTGTGGGCTTCATGCAACAATGGCTGATGGATTGTGCCAAAAACCAGGACACTGCGTTTTTACGCGCCTGGCAACATGCATTTGAAAACCATATTCAGGGAGATGCAGAGGCCAAACTGGTGCAGGACATTATCGGCCATATCCCGAAGAACGCCTGCCTGCAACTGGGAAACAGCATGGTGGTGCGGCATGCCAACCGTTGCAATCATTTACCTGATTTTGTATTTGGGAACCGCGGCAGCAGCGGTATAGACGGAACTGTCAGTACTGCCGTTGGCTATGCCTGGGCGAATCCACAACAGCGGGTTTATTGCATAACCGGTGATGTTGGATTTTTATATGATAAAAATGCCTGGTGGTGCAATCCCATGCCCGATAATATACTCGTCATTATTATCAATAATGGAGGAGGAATGATCTTTGACCGCCTGCATGGCCCTGAAAAAATGCCCGAATTAAGGCCATTTGTGCACACTCCTCACAATTTCACCGCCAAAGACATAGCGGAACATTACCACATGCCTTATTGTGGCTTAAAAGCCCTAGAATTGAATTCTGAACTGAGCAATATCATCTCCGCATCAAAGGGAATTTTAGAGATTTTTACCCGATGAAAACAGCGGTTATTGCAGGCACCTCCGGATTGATAGGCACGGCCCTGCTGCCTATGCTGCTTGACAATCCGAAATATGAAAAAGTTATTTCCCTGGGAAGAAGAACCTTGCCCATTCAGCACCCAAAATTGCAACAAATGGTGGTGGATTTCGGGGATTTATCTTCGTTCAATATGCCATGCCATGATGTTTACTGCTGTTTGGGTACCACCATTCGCGTAGCCAAAACCAAAGAGCGATTTTTTCAGGTAGACCACGATTATCCCTTAGAACTGGCCAAAGCGGCTAAACGCAATGGAGCCGATACGTTTGGGTTGGTGTCTGCCATTGCTTCGGATGAGCATTCACGCTGGTTTTATTCCAGGGTGAAAGGCAAGTTGGAAAATGCGCTGAAAATGGTGGGCTTTAAAACACTCATTATTGTAAGGCCTTCCATGTTGCTCGGGCCGCGCAAGGAATTCCGCCTGGCAGAATGGATCAGCAAACAGGTGATGACGTTATTTTCTTGGATGATACCAGCACGATATAGGGCAGTGAAAGACACACAGGTGGCCCGAACCCTATTGGAACATGGCCTTCAGGGTGCAACAGGCATTCACATACTGGAAAACGAAGCAATACTTCGGACTAAGGATTGAAATTCAACCCCATACGAACTGCGACAAACGTTTTAAAATCGGCGCCCAGACGCTGGTGATGAGATACATCGGCCCATATTCCCATGTGTTTACCCATCTTGAAAGATTGTCTGAATCCCGCCCCTACATCGGCGTGAACGTCATGAAAACCGGCCTTGCGAAAGGCGGGCAAATACACAGCGGAGTATCCACCTATCAGACCCAGGTTATAGCGGCTGTTGGCAAGTCCCATCGCTTTCAGCGGAGACCAGATTAACTGTCCCTGCAACTTGCCGTATGTTGCTACATCTGCCACACCGTTAATCTCAATTTGTTGTTTAATATCGCCGGCACTTAGCGCCATCCCCCATGACAGGGCTGGTGTAAGGGGTTTGGCAAACATAATGGCTAACCCTCTTCCCCATTCATTTGCAGAGGTTTCCTTATTGTTAAGCCCCTGCCATGTGAGGTTTGTATACTCAGCCCCCGCCATAATGGACTGGGCGGAGGCGTTGCTCAGAAAAAGAAAGGTTAGTATAAGGATGGTGGAGCGCATGGAAATACGAAGGTAGATCATACGAATTATATTTGAGTATTTCAAACCAAGTTGTTTTTTAATCTATTTGTATTTGAGGCATTATTTAATTTTATTTGTACAAAAATGGGGACATACACAATCGGCAAATAACATCATACTAATTGAATTTTAATTAATTTCTCAAAAACACTAACTCATGATTATTATCAATTTAATGCCCACCTTTCTAAATCGGCTAAAAGACAGAGGATGGAAAAAAACAGATATGAAGGAAGTCTTTCTGCCCGTTGGTGGCAATATTGCCCTGCCAAATTTCTTTGCAGATTTCTGCGCACAATTCGGTATTAAAATTAATTTAATTTCACTAAATTCTTACGGAGAATTCATTAAATATAACTAAGAATGAAGGCAAGCCCATTTTTTGCGTTAAAGAATATACAAGGTAACGTAAAAGATTTCCACAGGAATAGATACGATGGTATAAATTTTGGTAATCACTGCAAAAGAGGAGTATACTTTTGGGGATTTTATCTTGGAAATGATTACCAGCAAATACCCGAGGAACCAAAAGATATTGTCATATACTATATTGGTAAAGAGCAACAAAACATATCTCAGCGAATTATGCAAGAATTCACCCAGCTTATAATTGGGGGCTTTGGAACAATAATTCATCAAGATTGGTTAAAAGACCATCCATTTGATGCTAATTTATATAATAAGCAAGAATCTGATAAGAAAGGGAAATTACACAAGCATGTAATTTATAAATCATACGGGCTTCATGTTTTACATGATTTTTATTATAATCATGAAATTCGCAATACTATCAATTGGATGTTTGAAAGATTAATTTTTACATGGGTAGTTGACGACGAAAATACAAAATATTTAATTGATAAATTTCACAATAACTAATCAGATGAAATAAAAAGTCAGGTTAAAGAAAAGCAGAAAGATAAAAACAAATACCGTAATAAAATTGAAAATAAATATTTGGAATCCGTTGAAAAGGAATTTCACAATATCGTTGGTGGAAACATACTTGGTTTAGGAAATACTTCTCCAAACAGTATTAAGTGTGTCAACAAAAAATTAGAAACTCCTCACTTCAATTCTATTGACTGGTCTGAAAACAAAATATTGAAAGAGTGGCTTATAGAAGTAAATAAACGAAGATGTCCCAGCATTTAAGTTTATTTACTTTTATTAGAGAGTGTCTCAAAAAATTTTTTTGCATAAAATGAGGATACATGCGATTTGGATGGATCCCTGAAAGTTTCTTTTACAGTAATCATTTCACATGTAGCAGCTCTTGTAATTCTGTCTCTAGGCAAAGAAATGTTCAATTTTATACTGTACTTTCTTCTAATAACGTGAGTTGCCCATAAAAGCTATCCGTTGCGGTAAATATCCCTTAATTCCATCAAAAGCTTGCCCATGGTGTTAGTCCCGATCCATGTATCACCCGCTTTATGCATCCCCCAGAAAAGATGTCGTTCACCTCTTCTGTTGCCAATATCCTCAATGATTGTATATTCACCGGAATTTAACAGTTTATCTTTTATAATTGGGTGGCTGTCAAATTTAAGTTTAAGGACAAATCTCATCAGATTTATATCCTCATGGCTCATAGGTATAACCATCATTTTATCTCTGTGTTTCTTGGCTATCATTTTAGCAGCCATTGGGCTTTTTTGATCGCGAATGAGCTCCCTCAATTCTTCATCATTGAAACGAAGTGCCTGAAAAAGCGCCTCTGAGGTTCTCCATTCTTTTCCATCATATAAAATCGGATATGGAGACATATTTCCTAAAAACCCCCAAGGCAGGTTTACCGAGGAAAAACTGATTACCGGCATAGCACAAATGGTTGTATATCTTTGTAAAGGACAAATTTATTGTTTCCGGGTAGTATATTAATGTAAAAACAAATAATATCTTTGTTTTTACAGCGGTAATATTATGCTCCCATTAATTGAATTTATATAGTACAGCATTTAAAAAACCAGAATACACTCAAAATTAAACGAATAAAATGGATGCATTTTCACAATACAAATTTCCCAATAAGGTAAGGAAATTCAATATTGCAAAGCCATCCCTGATGATTTTTATTTCAAAATATGAAAACCATATACCCTGGAATAGTGGAATCAACAGCGAATCATCCATAGAAAATTATATTTCTTCAGTCTTACTGCCCGAACTTTATAAAGCTTGTAATATTAAAACCACCAAGAATCTCAAAAAATCTTACTTTATAGAACCGTGTCACGTCACCCTTAACAGCCATGCAGATGGAATTCCTACCTACAACCAAGTTGAAATTAAACACTTAAACGAATTATTACAGAATCAAAATGAATCTGCTGCCAAAGGGTATTTAGCCAGTATTGTCAATACCCGAAAAAACAAGGCGTTTAACTCATGGATAAATACACTGAAAAAAGGATACAGCCAAGACCCGGCATTTATCTATATGATGTTGCGCTCTGTTTTCGATACAACGCCCTATGGTTCAAGAAGGGTATTGGCAGCTCCCGATATAGATGTAATTGAATGGTTACATTTAAAAATCAATCGACGGGTATTTAATCCGCAGGATAGTCTATCAAAAAGCTATTTTTTAAAAAAATCTTTTGGTAATGGGAAAAATATTCAGAATGGTTGGCAATATGTTTCTATGGGGGTACATAATGCTTCCAAATTAAGTGCTGCTGCCCGTGGAAGTGGATGGTGTATAGCCTCCGGATATGCGGCAAAATTATACCTGGAAGATTTTTCTTTTTACATTCTCCGACGATTCGGAAAGCCGGTTGTAGCGCTGCGTGTAAATGCAGGCACTGTGTTTGAGTGTGTGGGTGTTCATAATTCAGTTCCAAGCCAGTTTGCACACGACATTAAACTTTATTCAGATTACATGAATTTTGTTTTTGACGACCCGTTGGCTGAGGACTATTTAAAGGAAATATCTTTTGCTGATTTTTCCGCTGACTGGTGGGAACAAAGAATTATTTTATGGCCAGGTTCCTACTATAAAATGGATGACCAGCTTAAAAATAAAGTTACCCCACCGAGCCTTGATAATTTTATTCAATATATTGATTTCATTACATTGGAAAGACTTGAAAAAGATTTTAAACTTGTCTTCAATGTTGATGCATTGGTAAAAATCTTAACAGTTAGCCCTCATTTATTTGCATCCATTTGTCGTTTGCATCAAAACGAGTCCAATATAGAACAATTAAAATCCGGCTGTATTGAAGGGTGGTTGATCAAAATTGAAAATGGAGAATTGACGCTTAATGAATATAAAAAATTACCTGATTTTGTCAAAGAATCTGAAGAATATATACACTTGCTGAAAAAACAAATTGCCACGAATCTGTATAAGGAATTGTATAAAGTTCCAAAGACACTGTTATCAAGAACTAATCGTGCTTATGTAGATGATTTTTTAGCTTACAATGAATTAGAAGAATATACCCTTACTGTAAAAAGAGTAACCACAATCATCCTAAATGAAGAATCTTCTGATTTTAGCGACGATATATTCCCTGATGAAATAAAAAGCCGAGGCGATTTTAATACACTAAGACAAGATGCCTGGATGGAAGCCATCTCCGCGCGCCCTTCATATAGGTTGGCTTTACCCCCGGATTTATCCATTTTGCCTGAGTTTGAATTTGATAAATCAAGCATCGATACACTTACCCTACAAAATGCTATTGACGCAATTACTGAAAAGCCTTGGCTGTTGGATAGTGTGGGGAAAATGTATGTCAAGGTAAGACAAAGAGAAGAGGCATTAAAAGCCTACATAAAAGGATGGAAAAGATTGATTTTAAAAAATCCCAGCCGATTATGGTGTGTCACTAATAGATCATACGGAAGACGAGAATACATAACGTATGCTGCTCTTAGAAACAAACAAATTATCGATGCATATTTTTTGGGATTTAGGGAGGCCATTAATAAAAACAGTGATGTTTGGGAAAAACTGTCACCAAGAACACAAGATATTCCGGTAATCAAAATGGCATTTTTAATCGCATTGCATAATAGTTGGAACGAAAAATTGCAGAAGAAATATTTTGGCCCAAACTCATCGCTAAAAAAGTCTTTAAGTACAGATGCTGTGAGCCAGCTTAATGCGAAAATAATTGAAATGAGAGCGTATTTTTGCTATCAAAATTTTATAAATAACTGCCTGGGTCCCGGATTGGAGTTTAGTTATTTCTCTGATTGTTAGGGTGATAATAATAAATAGGATGTTATTTGAAATTTCGAACAATTTAATAAGTTTAATCTCAAAATAGAAAATCATGGAAATCAAAATCTCAATCAGAAGTAAGCAATTGACATCAATTAGAAATTCACTCAAAAATGAAACAATAGATCTATTGGGTGACATTAATGAAAAAATGTCAAAGGATCTTTTAACTAATGAAGTGAAAAAAATCAATGATAATTTAATTTTAGATGGTTTTTCAATAAAGCGAATTATTGAACCACAAAACGATGAAAATTGGCTTGGCTCATATAGTCCAATGAGCAGTCCCGGCATCATACGATTTAATAAGAGACAAATTTTGGGGTTGAGCTACGATATTTTATTAAATAATTTATTACTAAAAGAATATGTTTTCAGAGACAACGATCCGGTTAAGATTACTGATACTGTTTTCTTAATGATTTTACATCACGAACTATTTCATTATTATTGCGACCTAATGATATATGACGAAAGTCATAAAAACACCGGATTTATCGCTAATGAAGAAGGACTAGCAGTAGCATGCTCATACTTATTGGCAGATAATAATTATTACAGCCCACACAATAAATTCAAATTTAAAGAATTTTTCTACGATAGAATAACATCAACAGGATATAGAGACTGGAAAAACCATGTGTCCAGCGAAAAAGACTTCCCCAATAATGTTTGTAGTTACATAAATGGTTCTTCCTTCGGCCAAGTCCACAACTTTAATAATGTGAAAAGTTTTATTGATAGATTTAACTATCATTTTTCCACTGTATTGTCAAAACCAAATATGATATTTGAAATCTATTAAATAGATTAAATTAAAAACAATTTAATCTATTCATAGTTGTTATATCAATTAGCAAATTTATATTATAATCTATAATAATAAATTCGGTGAATTTGTTCAATATCTCAACTTACGCTTCTCATCTAATATCACCTTAAGCTCCCGGTAGATAATATCCTGCTCTTCATAGTCTTTTTGCATACCGTCTTTTTCGGCCAACACATATGCAATCTTGCATATGAAGAAATGCACGACCATAGCCGTTGGGAATACCACCAATCCCACACCCATTGAATACATATACAGGGACGTAATGAATGGGACGATGGCAGAAAGAATAAATATGGCATGCCTGGTAGATAAATTGCGTGTGCAAAGGGTGAGAAAAATTAATCCTTTTAATGTTTTAATGCCAGCATCCTGATACAATTCACGGGTTTCTTGCTGAATCTTTAACCTATTCATAATTCATATTATAATTTAATTTATAACGACAAAAATTTTGCTTTAATGTGCGAATATCTTTTAAGGCAATAAAATAATGTCGTCAATGATGATAATCCCCAAATAATTGCTACAGTGCTTTACTGAGCGACGACCTTACATGCCGTATTCTTTTTTGAATGCTATGAATTCAGAATCTGACTTTTTACTTGGTTCAACTTTTTCATCCCAAACCTCTTTCAGCATTTCTTCCAACGTCTTGGTCTCACCCCAAATCCATTTATTATGACCTTTAATAAAACTCTTTAGTTCTTTAATGGTGTCAAAAGCGTCATTTTTCATTAAAACAAATCCGCCATAAGAATCTGTCTCAATCATCGCACAGCGAATATCTTTATCTGCATTCAGATTATCGGGCAGAAAACAATAACTGGAGGGTTTGTGCTTCATAGCCAACACCATCAAGTCTTTATCATTAAGAATGTTGCGACCGCAATAATTTAATAGCCCAAAATTGGCAATAAGCAACCTTAATGCTTAAACCTCGCCATCTCCCGTTGTACATCTTTGGTTTTCAAATCTTCCCGCTTGTCGTGCTGTTTTTTGCCCGGCCCCACGCCCAGCTCCAACTTAAAAAGCCCCTTTTCATTTTCAAACAATCGGATGGGAAATGCGGCAATCCCCACATTTTTTAGGGCCACACTAATTTTTTTTAGTTCTTTTTGGGTAAGCAACAGTTTTCTGTCACGCAGGGGCTCATGCTGCCCGAAACTGCCCTGAGCAAAAGGCGAAATATGCAAATGTTTCAGCCACAATTCCCCATCAGCCATCACCGCATACGCATCGCCCATATTGACATTACCGGCCCGAATACTTTTCACTTCCGTTCCCATTAACATCATACCGGCCGTATACTTTGTATCTGCGTGGTAATTGAAACCGGCCTTGCGGTTCAGTATCTCTATTTTTGATTTTTTAGCCACCGGTTAGTTCTGCCACGATGCGGGCCAGTTTTTCTTTCTTCAAAATTTTTTGTCCCTGTGTGCCTTCTGCAATCAGCCGCTCCCCCACTTTTACGGAGAATTCGCAATCTACGGTATTGCCCTGCAGATGAATAATTTTTGCTGATATGGTTACCTGATCACCCAACATGGCGGGACTTTTATGGCTAATGTTCAGAAAAGTGCCGATGCCCTCTTCGTCGTCTTCCTTCATGTTCAACACAAACTGTCGGCAAGCCCACTCCACATCCCTACCCAGGGCAAAGGTTCCATAAAAAGGATGAACATTACCTGTTTCAAAGGTGGCAAGGTCATCTTGCATCACGGTTTTAGCAATGCCGGTTTCGTCTCCTATGTTGTGAACCTGTTTGATAAACGTTTATTATTGCAATGCTGACAACTCTGCATGGATTTCTCGGGGCTGGATTTCCAAATGGGAGGCCTCATAAACACATTCTCCTCTATACAGCAATAATAACTGCGGAGATTCATGATGCACAGCGAGTTTATCTGCAATATGGTTGCTGATATTACGATGACTGATGACATCTAACAGATAAAAATCCAATGACGGTGACGCCTGCTGCATCCGATTCAGCGCCATGCTGCTGATGGAGCAACGGGTGCTGTGTTTAAAAATAATAATCGGTCTTTGATTCGATTCCGCAATCAAATCATGAAGCTGTTGTTCATCCGTGATTTGCGGTAGCGCTGACATTATTTTTTGATGCTCATTCCATGATTGGCCATCCCTACAGACGGACACTTGTCTTTTTTGCGCAGCGAAGCACAAGAAACAGCGGTTACACAAATCAGGATGGCGATGATTACTTTTGCCTTGTTCATGGTTAGGGAAATTTACTGCAAATTAAACTCAATTTTGGGAGATTCACTTCGTATTAAACGAATATCTGATGCTTTTTATTCGCAAAACCTGAAAAATAACGATTTAAACGAAGATGACAGGTTATTGATAAAAGCCGTTTACCAAGAGCAACAAACCTGCAGACAAAAGGCCAAAAACAAGCTACCCACCTGGATTCACCAACAATGCCTGTTTGCCGCTATCCCTCTTGAACAATGCACCTCTGAAAAACTGGCATTGGCCAAATCACAACTTTTTGGCGGGAATCGTTTGCTGAGTCTCACCGGCGGCCTTGGTGTTGATGACTGGGCATTTTCAAAATCGTTTGGGCATATCACCAGCCTTGACACAGACAAAGCATTGAATGCCCTGGTTCGGTTCAACCAAATTTGCATGGGTATTGGCCATATAGAACGGGTGGATGCAAACGCGGAAGAATTTTTACAACAGCAGCACAATCAGTGGGACTGCATTTACATAGATCCGGACCGCAGACCGGGTGGCAACCGCATCACCGGCAATGCAGCTGCTTATTCGCCCGAGGTTATTTCATTGTATCAAAAATACGGTCCAAAAGCCAAACGGTGGCTCATCAAACTGAGTCCGATGACCGATATCAGCTGGTTTGAAAAGCAAATACAAGGCCCGATTAAAACCCTTGTTTTCAGCTACAAAGGCGAAGTAAAGGAATTGTTGGTGGAAGCTGGTAACCACACACACTCCGAAACGGCTATTGTGGACGTAAACGAACAAACATTCAACTTATTTAATCAACAAAAAGACCTACAGATTGAAGTTTTCCCAAAAACCATTTTCTGCGAATTATCAGCGGCTGCTATTAAAGCGGGTTTCCGGCCATACATCATAGAACAAACCGGATTAATGCCCATCAACAAAAACAGCTTTTACTTGACGGGCAATGCCATTATCCCGCAAGCACTAGGCCGCTGTTTTGTGCTGGAATATACATTTTCAGGTTCATTAGGCGAAATACAAAAGCAAATTCAACACTTGAGCATCACCAAAGCGAATGTCAGCGCTAGGGATTTTGTATTATCGGCAGAAGAAACCCGAAAAAAACTGCGTTTGGAAGATGGCGGCAACATTTACCTATTTTTTACCGGAAAGGAAAAAATGAAATACTGTTTTGTTGCTAAGAAGCCCGATTGATTATTTTTTATCGGAATTGGCCCTTTTCACATACTTCTCCAGAGCAGCCAGCATAGAGGGGCTGTCAGGTGCAGGCGCCGGGATATCCAAAATGAGGTTGTGTTCTGCAATGGCTTTTTGAGTGCTATCGCCAAAACCTGCTATGCGGGTGTCATTTTGAACAAAATCGGGGAAGTTATCGTATAGGGATTTGATGTCTGCAGGACTGAAGAAAACCAGAATATCATAGAAAACATCTCTCAGATCGCTTAGGTCGCTGCTTACTGTTCGGTAAATGATGCATTCCTTCAGATTCAGGTTATGGTCTGCAAAGAAATTCGGGATGTTGGGCTTGCGTATGTCTGAACAAGGAAAAAGAAACTTTTCGGAAGCATGATTTTTCATCAATGCCAGAAAATCTTTTTCTGTTCCTTTGCCATGAAACATTTTGCGCTTTCTAGGCACTATGTATTTCTGCACATAATTGGAAACATTTTCATTTATGGAGAAGTATTTAGTGTCCTGAGCCATTTCCACCTTCATTTCCTGGGCCATGGTAAAAAATGAATCCACGGCGTTTTTGGAATTGAAAATTATGGCTGTGTAGTCAGGAAAAGCAACCTTTTGCCTTCTGATTTCTTTAGCTGTTAAAGGCTCAATGTGAATGAAAGACCGGAAATCAATTTTGAGCTTATTTTTTTTGGCAAATTCCTCATACACATTTTTCCCCGCTTCAGGAGGGGGCTGAGTAATGAGAATGCTCTTTACCTTTTTCTCTCTTTCGTTCATTGAGTTTATGAGATGCTGAAAAGGGTTTTTGTCAGAATTGCGTGAGGCAAAACTTCCAAGGCGCAAAAATACAAAATATTGGTGAATGAATAATTATTTTCTCGAAATAAGTAAAATAACTGTACTAACATTTTTAAAATAAACCAGGCCAATACCATAAGCAATAAGTATTGCGACATGTTATAATCTTTTAACCGGTTGGGATTATAATAAATGATATTAATAAGAGGAAATATGACCATAGAGACCCAAAAATCTACAGATATTTGTTTTTGCAGCAATGCTCTCGACACATCAACGGAAGAAAAAACAAACGACTGCAGTCTTTGTGAAAAATACAAAACCAACTTCCATACGGAGACGGCCACGAGCATTACAACGAAAAATATCAGACTATTGAGTTGCAAAAACTGACTGTATACCGCAATCAAAAGGCCTGTCTGGGCCATAACAAAGGTAGATACTAAAATACAGACAAGACTTCCTGAGGTAAAAGAAAGGGATCTGTCAGCGATCAATTCATTGAAATAATAGTTATTAAAAACCCCTCTGTATCGCTGAAAAAATTGTTTAGGAAATGCTGCTCGATAATATAAAAAAAGCCCTAAAGAAAGCAGTGATATCAGAAAAAACCAAAACTTGGCCTGCCCTACTCTGTAGAAGGCCTGATGAGCAAAGGGATCAAATGGGTCGGACACTTTGGGCACCACTGTTTTATTGACTTTAATGCTGAATCTGGAAACCAAAATCTTTTTCAGACTGTCATTTTTCAGACTGTCGATAAATGAAACTCCGGAATTTTTCTGGGTATCCTTAACGGTTACTTTTCTTCTTTCCATCCTCCGCTTTCGATGCATATCATTGGATGCAGCCGACATATCATGCAGACTAAAAATAGCCAAAACCATAAAAACCAGCAGATATTTGACTCTAGAAAGCATTGCTTAGCCCAAGGTGAAATTTAGCATCCCTAAAAACATAACCATTCCCATCATTGCCCAAGGCCCAGGCAAACTTCAGTATTCCGGCTCCGGTTTTCAATGCCCCTGACAGACCAAAACTCTGAATGGCCTGCAAATCGGTTTGCAGCGTTGTGGAATTTCGATACACGGCTGCCGAGAAAAATGGAGCCACATATCCGGAAGTGCCGGCCATAAAACGAAATTCAACATTAGCCATGTGAAATGAGTTTGCAAAAATACGCTGCTCATTGAACCCACGAATGGAATTTATTCCACCCCACCTCGATAATTCTGCAAAATTCATGTTAGGGGCTTGGTATTCTTCGCCCATTATTGAAACTGCACCTACCCAGTTTTTCATTACCGGCATTAAAACAGACCCTGAATATCGCAACCGCCATGTGGTTTGCCTGAGTTTTCCAATTCTATCCAGACTATCAAAAATATTTTCCTGATTACCCTCCCTGTTTTTCCAGCTAATCGCAGCCAAATTGGCATCCCTTAGCCAGATTCGGCTTCCCACAGTGGCCTCGAGTTTGAAGCTGCTCCCACGCCTGGGAAATACCTCACCGGCTGAACCTGTTTTTTCAATGGAAACCATGTAGCCGGAAGTGCGGCTTGGGGCGTTATAAGGCAGGCTTCGTCTACTCTTCACCCATAATGTATCAATCCCCAATCCGGTAATTCCGGTTCGTTCAACGCCCATGCTCCACCTCCATTGCCGTGATACAGGGAACCTAAGCACTGCGCTGCGTTTCAGCCGGGTGTAAACGGTATCGTATTTTTCCAACCCCAGGTGAAAACCCAATACAAACGGAGAACCCAGTAAATACGGTAATTCTGTGCCGGCAAACAACTCCTGAGAACGCGCCTGAAATCGCCTCCATCGAGTATAAAATGAAACGCCATGACCAAAAAGATCGTAAAAAGCAGCGTCTGCCTCCCCTGTAATGACAGGCCTTTTATTCGCTTCTGTTGCCACACCCATCAATCCGGATAAACGGTCTCTTTTTTGTCGCACCACTGCGTGATTCAAAACAAATTTTCCGTAATGAAAATAAGGCTCTGCCTCTCCCTTTAGCATGTAACCATCCACAGCCAGCATTTTACTTCTAAAACGCTGTACGTCCTGCTCGCAGTAAACCATTCCAATACCCATAGCCCCAGCGGTTTTCATAAAGTATGGAGATAATTTCAGTCCATTCCCTGAAATGGAGTCATAAAAGCAGCGTGGACCACTATCATAATTCACAGTCACAAAAACCAATGTTCCCGATACTGAATCGGGCTTTATTTGGTAATTTGCAAAAGGATATCCGGTATTCAGCTGCCCCAGGAGCCAAGCATCCTGAATGGCCACATATTCTATAGGGCTATAACGCTGTAAATTCCCTTTTTCGGCAATATAAATGCCAACATTCCGGGAAGGTTTTACTCTCACATAACCCTGTTTCACCGGATTGAAAAAACCCTCTGCATGAAGGTATCGCAACGGATCCTTCACCCCTGCGCTGTCTGTTTCAACGGCTGCATCGGCCAGGGCGAAAAAACCCTGTAGAATCAATCCCAATACTATGTATATCTTCTTGTGCAAACGTTATTGTCCGCAAATTACGAACTTTGCCCTGAATTGTCAGGCCTTTACATTCATATTCCATTTTGCCGCAAAGCTTGCACCTACTGCAATTTTCATTTCACGACCGGGCAGCGCTACAAAAATGATTTTACACAATATTTAAAAAAAGAATACGATGCCCGACTGAAGGAATGGACTGGCGCATGGGAAACCCTATACTTTGGTGGGGGCACACCTTCCTTATTGCCTGCAGCTCAACTTGGCGATTTGATAGAGCATAGCCGGCAAACCGTGGGCATTGAAAAGGACGCTGAAATTACGCTTGAAGTGAATCCTGAAGATGTGGATCCGGTAAAAATCGAAGAATGGAAAACCATAGGAATTAACCGCATCAGTCTGGGTATTCAGTCGCTCAGTGATGAAGAGCTGAAGGCCATGAACCGGGCACATGATTCGGCTACTTCCCTACGGGCAATGGAAATGCTCCTAAAATCCGGCTTTCAATCGGTTAATCTTGATTTAATCTATGGCAGTCCCTGGCTCAGTGATGAAGCGTGGTTAAAAACCCTGGAGTGGGCATTCAGTTGTGGCGCTCAGCACATTTCTGCCTATGCATTAACGGCAGAGCCCAACACCCGCCTTCACAAAGACATTCAGATGGGTAAAACGCCCGCGCTGGACGATGACAAACAGGCAAGACATTTTGAAATGCTGCAGGATTTCTCAGCCAAGCATCACTGGCTTCATTATGAAATCAGCAACCTGTGTAAACCCGGTTTTGAGGCCAGGCACAACAGTAATTATTGGAAGAATAAACCCTATTTGGGTATTGGCCCATCAGCCCATAGTTTTGACGGAAAAAGAACACGGAGCTGGAATGTATCCGACAATTTATTGTATGTAACAGGGGTAGAAACGGGGCAACTGAATGCTGAAAAGGAGGAACTTACCGATCGCGATTTTATCAATGAATTGATTATTACACGACTCAGAAAACAGGACGGGCTGAACATTTTAGACATTCGCTCAATAGATGCTGATTGGGAAAACCTAAAACGACCGATTATTTTGGAAATGTCACAAAAAAACCTTATATTACTTAGGGATGATTGTATCATACTCACAAAAAAAGGGCGGCTATTTTCAGATGCAATCAGCAGGGATTTAATGATTTAGGATTTCGCTACAATCCGCCACAGAAAAAGCTTTTAACTATTTGAATAAAATAATCTTTTTATTATTACTTTTGAAAAAATTAGAGACAACGTTTTTTAAAATAGCAGCGTCTATAAACCAAACCATAAATCATGCAGTTAAAACCTACCTTACTGATTGTCTTTCTCACTACCCTCTTTTCACTTGGCAGTAACCAAGAGCTGAAAGCACAAAACCACAATAACTGGACCTATAGAACAGAGTGTCTATCACTAACCGCATCAGCCAGCAACCTCGACCAAGACAGCTGCCTTGACTTTTGGTGGCAAATTGATGGCAAATGGTTTAACAGCTATTCGTTAAATTACAAATTCACCAAACCCGGAACGTATCAGGTTTGTCTTAAAGTTAAAAACCTCTGTAAATCCGTAGATTCATTTTACTGCAAATCCATCAAGGTTGATACGTGCGCACCCAATGCCTGTTCAAATTTCAAACCCGATTTCACCTGGAAAGCCGACTGCAGGAAAGTGCGTTTTGTGGCCACATCAGGAACTGGCAGCAATACCGGCGTAAGTTACAGCTGGACCTGGGGCGACGGAAGTTCTGCAACAGGCGTGGATCCCAGTAAAACTTTTGTAAAGGATGGCATCTACAAAGTATGTCTGAAAGCTACTTGGAAAGTTCCCGGAACCACCACCGTATGTGTCAAAGAAATCTGTAAAGAAATAAAAATCAGTTGCAGCAATCCCTGCAACATAAAAGGCGAGCTTAAAGTTTACTATGGTACCGGAGGACAGGTAAAATTTCAAGCTTACAGCAACACAGGATATTACTACACCTGGAAATTTGGTGACGGCAGCACCGGCAGTGGTAAAAATATTTCCAAATGGTATAAAAAACCCGGAACCTACGAGGTGTGCGTTCGCATTTGCGATAAAACGCAGAAATGCTGCACTACCATTTGCAAGAAAATCGTAATTGAGGAACCATGCAGATTGCAAGGTGGCTTCTTCTTCAGAAATACAGGCAACGGTACCATCAAATTCAATGGCTACAGCACCAACAAGAACGCCACCTACACATGGAATTTTGGTGATGGAAGCAGTGCCACCGGCAAGGATCCTCAAAAAACCTTTACAAAATCAGGAACCTACAACGTATGCGTAACCATCGTTTCAGCAGACAAGCGTTGTAAAATTACAATATGCAAGAAGGTGGTAATCAATTTACCTGGAAAGCGTTGCAACTGGGGCCAAGCTGGTTTTAGCATGATGAGCACAAACACCTGTGCGGTGGTGAAGCTGGAGGCCTGGAATCTCGCAGATTCATGCATCACCTATAAATGGACAGTAAACGGCACTTTTGTAGACAGCATAGGAGGACGCTTGAAAACCATTACACTACCCAAAAACGGATCATATACCATCTGCTTAAAGTTGTACAACAGCTGCACAAAATGCGATACCGTCATCTGCAAAACAGTGAATGTTTCGTGCTACACTGAAAAATGCAATTGGGCAAAACGCGGTGCCGGTTTCACCTATTCATTAAAATGTCCTAACCTGATTCTGGAAGGTAAAAACCTCAATGATTCATGCATCGGTTATGCATTTACCGTTTCCAACGCAAACAATGTTCCGCTGGCTACCTTTAACGGCAGAACCCAAAGTATTGGTTTCAGTAGCAATGGCTGGTACTGGATATGCATGAAACTTACCGACTATTGCCAACAGTGCGATACCACCATTTGCCAAAAGGTATATATAGATTGCTCTGCGCCTGCGTGCAACTGGAAAAAAGCCGGTGCCGGGTACACCTACAGGGTGGATTGCCAAAAAGTAACGCTTACTGCCAATAATCTGAATAATGGCTGTGTAAAATACAACTGGTACAGCGCCGGAGCGCTGGTAGGAACCGGTAAGTCTGTCACTGTTAATTACAGCAAAAATGGCACCTATAACGTATGCCTGAAACTGAATGACACCTGCAAAAAATGCGATACCAGCATCTGCCAGAACATCAAGATAGACTGCAACCCTTGCTCAGCCACTGCCAAATTCCGTGTGGACAGCATCAGCAAGACCGGCATTGTGTATGTAACCAATTTAAGTACCGGGGCATCCTTCTATAGCTGGGACTGGGGCGATAGCACCTACAGCAAACTAAAATCGCCCGGATACCATGCATACAAATTCGGTGGCAGCCGCAAAATATGCCTAACCGCATGGGATTCAGCCAGCAACTGCAGCACCACTTTTTGTCTGACGGTGCAAATTTTGAAAACCCGCGCAGCTCAGCAACCTGAGACGTTAAAAACAGGCATGCAGATATTCCCTAACCCCGCCGACCAAACCTCAACTGTTTCATGGAGCGGAACATACAGTAACCTATCTGTTTTCTCCACTTCAGGCAAATTGGTTTATCAAACCTCAGTTTCGGAAGGTCAAACGGTTTTAAAAACGGCCGCATTGCCCCCGGGTATTTACACCCTACAGTTAAGTGGAAATGCTGGAATACAAACCGGTCGACTGTTGGTGGAAAGAAATCCTTAAACCTTATATCAACCCAAACAAAAAGCAGGCTTGTCCTGCTTTTTGTTTTTTTTAACGAAAACATCTGTTACAATGTGACTAATATCGCATTTTGTAGCGATAAGTGCACTACTTTTGCAATCATAAACCCCATTTTTATGCAACGTAAAACCAATAACAACATTCTAGTCCCTACCGATTTTTCAGACGTGGCCAGCAGTGCTTTAGGCCATGCTATTAAAGTTGCCCAGGTCTACAACAACGAAATCACCTTATTAAATATCATTGATGAAGGCCTTTTCGGAGGTATTTTTGGGGGCGGGAATCAATCAGAGCTGGTCAAGGAGGCCGTTCAAAACCGATTGGAAAATATTGCCGCTGAAGTAAAATCAAAGCACGGAATCAACGTTCATATACGAATTGGCTCAGGCCGAATTTACAAAACCATTGCCCAGATCGCCAATGAAGAGAATTTCGACTCAGTCATTATGGGCAGTCATGGTGCCAATGGTATAGAACAGGTGATAGGATCAAACGCCAGCCGAACCATTCAGAGTGTTGAAGTTCCTGTGGTAGTGGTAAAAAATCATTCCGTAGGTGAAGGTTATAAAAAAATTGTCATGCCCATGGACCTCTCCATTGAAAGTCGCCAAAAAACTGACTGGGCCATTCATGTTGGAAAGAAATTCAACTCTGAAATCCATGTGGTATATCAGGGCAGCAATGATGAATTTACCCAAAACCGGATTAAAGCCAATGTGAAATCCGTTGAAAGCAAGTTATCGCAAAATGGTGTACAGTTCAAAGACGTAGAAATTGAAGATCGGTTGCTTGAAAATTACGCCACAGAAATCATGAACTACGCTGCTAAGGCCAATGCTGATTTGATTCTGGTTATGACAGACCTGGACTTTGGAATTACCGATATGCTAAGGGGTACCTATACCCAACAAATTGTTAACCGCAGCAATACCCCGGTAATGTGCATACATCCCAAAGAAACCGGATTCACTTACGATTACTAATAATTTAACAATCCATAAAAAACCGCTTTTCAAGGCGGTTTTTTTATGGATTAAAAATCCAGAATCACCCCAATGGTAGGCAGCACTGTACCGGATGTATTGGGTAAAAAATCGGCTTTATACTGCAATGGATTGGAAGGGTCTGAAAGTAATGCTCCGTCTGCATTGCGGGCAGCTACTAGGGTATTAGGCCCTACATACTGCGTGTTAAAAAAGTTCTGAATATCAATATATAAATTTAGTGAACTTTTTCTAAAATACCAAACTTTATCAACCCTGATATCAAACTGATTAAAATTGCCCACCCTGAGCGTATTCAACCGGCGATAATCGGGAACTGCCTGCCCCACTACGTCCCAACTGTATTTAGCGAGAGAACGGGTGGTATCAAACGGTGTAAAAGGTCTGCCGGTGATGAAGCGCCATTTAACGCCCAGTTCCCAGTTGCGCTTCAATTTCATTCCGCCAGTAAGTACCACCGTATGTCTGCTATCCCATGCACTGGCAATGAGCTTTCCCTGAGGGTCGGCAAAACTGCTCCAGCAGAGCGTGTAGCTGGCAATTCCATAAAGTCCCTTGCGGCTTCTGCGCTGCACCAAAAATTCCATACCGTAGGCCTGACCGGTACCATTAGAAATCACCGGCTCGTTGCCTACAATGGCAAAGTCTCCGCCCAGATTACCCAAACTGATACCCTCACGAATACTCACCGGATAGCGGCGGTATTGTTTATAAAAACCCTCCAGGGTGATTTTGGTTTCTAAACCATAGTTATATTGAAATCCTGCTGCAGCCATGCTGTTCTGAAGGTATTGCAGCTGGGATTTATTGGCAAGCATACCCGTACTGTCTCTGTAACCCAACAGCGTGTATGCGGGCAACTGGTGAAACCGTCCTACGTTGGCATTAAAAAAGATACCATTGGCCACCGGAATAGATGCAGACAAAGATATGCTCGGCTGATTCAGGGGATTGGCCATGGTGTTATTGTACCCGGAACCATCCAGTCTTAAACCCATTGCCACCATAGCACCGGAAGAAAAACTGCGGTTCCATTTACTAAATAAACTGTATTTTACCACATTCAAATCACTTTGAAAATTGATGGTCTGTGGGCCAAGAGGCGTGCTAATCCGGTTGAAAGTTTTATTGCCGTATTGTGAAAATTCAAACCCTCCCCCGTTCATTACAGACCAGCGACCATAGCGCCTAGACTGTTCATATCGGAGTTTGTTCTCCTCCTCTGTGCTTCTGTAATCCAAAATTTTCTTGGCCGGATCCGATTCATCATTGTTTTGATACTTTGTATTGATGTTACTCAGCATATTCCGGCTCAGAAACACCTGATGTTTAGATTTTCCATAATAGGTATAGGATGTACCTATCATGTAATTCCATTGCTGATAATCGGGGATATAGCCAAGTATATACTGATTGGACTTGAGGGTTAATGTATCGGTAATGCCTTCATTCACCTTTTCATTTAACCGGATGTAATCTACGGCACCCAGCATAACTATATTCAACTCCGACTTATTAGTAAGTTTGGTTTTCACTTTGGCCTGATAATCAATAAAATTAGGAAGAAAAGGCAATTTCAACAGCGTAAATAATCCTTGCAGATAGCTTTGACGAGCCGAAACAATAAAGGTGGTTTTTTTCGATTTACCCAAAGGACCGTCGGCAGTAAAACCCAAATCAGAGCTGCCCAGTGTAAAGCGAAATTTAGGCTTCTCGCTGTTCCCCTCCATCTGCTTAAAATCAACCACAGCACTCATTCCATTGGCATAGTTTATGGGGAACGCTCCGGTATAAAAGTTCACTTCCTTGATAAAGTTTACGTTCAGAATACCTACCGGTCCGCCCGTACTACCCTGGGTTTGAAAGTGATTGATTACAGGTATTTCAAAACCATCCAGGTAAAATTTATTTTCTACAGGAGAACCGCCCCTGATTACAATATCGTTGCGAAAACTAGGTACGCTGATTACCCCGGGAAGCGATTGTACAATCTTACTGATATCGCGGTTACCACCCGGATTCCGCTCAATCTCGCGAATACTGAGCGACTGGGCACCCACCGGACTCTCCGCCCTGCGCGCCTGAATGGCACTGCGAGATATGTTGACTGTTCCAATGCTTTTAGCGACACTTTCCATGCCAATTTCAACAAACGGACTTTTATCAAAGGTAAACAACATCTCTGCGGCAAAACCGTCATTGTAGCCATCCTTGGTTGCCGAAATCACATAAAAGCCCGGTTCTGAAAGCATCAATAAAAAGTTACCTGCAGAATCGGATACTCCGGAAATATTCGTCTTTAAAATTTTTACATCTGCCTTGGCAATAGGTGCATTCGTGGCTGCATCCTTTACAATGCCTTTGATAATGATATCCTGAGAAAAAGCTGAAGTGGCGAATAACAACAGAATAGTGTAAATGACGTATCGCATAGAGAAAATAGAACAAATTATGGGAATAAAAGTTCAACGAAAAAACAAAAAATACCCATTATCCGGATTAACCAGGCCATTTGAAACAGCACGGGCATTGACCTTTATCAGTGTATCCCCTCCCATCGCATAGCAACTTTGCAGTCCAACATTTTAATTATACAATCATGAGCACATTAGCCACAACCACCGCCCGGATGTTTCCGGCATTCACATCCCTTTGGGAAGATTTCCTAAACAAAGATTTACTCGAGTGGGACGGAGATTTGACCGCAACAACGCCATCAGTCAATGTAAAGGAATCAGACAAGGATTACAGAATTGAGCTGGCAGCACCGGGAATGAAAAGAGAAGATTTCAACATTGAACTACAAAACAATGTATTGACCATTTCCACTGAAAAAAAGGAACAAAAGGAAGAAAAACTGGAGGGTAAATTTCTCAGAAAGGAGTTCAGTTACCGCGCATTTCAACGGTCATTCGCCCTGCCGGAAAACTGCGAGAAAGACAACATTAAAGCCACCTACACCGATGGCATTTTGAACATCACCCTCAATAAAAAGTATGTGGAGGCCATAACCACAGCCAAAAAGATACAAGTTAAATAAAAAGTTAGAAAAATCCAAGAAAAATCCCTCTCAACAGAGGGATTTTTTATTTTCGGCCAAAATGTCGGTATTTTCATCCCTACTATATTTGGCTTACATGTTGTAATATGTAATTTCGCAACTTATCCTATGATTGGAAAACTCGTATCCGGACTTGGCAATATTTTTGGCGGAAACAAAACCGACCGCGACCGCAAAGAAATTGAGCCCATTGTCACAAAAATAAATGAGCATTTTGCTTCATACGCATCATTAAGCAATGATGAACTCCGCAATAAAACACAAGATTTCATTGCCCGTATCAACGCCCATCTTACGGAAATAGATTCCAGAATTGCATCTGCAAAAGCAGAACTGGAAAATACCCCCGAGGATCAGACCGATATGCGGGATGGCCTGTTTCATCAAATAGACGAGCTGGAAAAAAGTCGTGACAGCAGTTTGGAGGAAATTCTTGCAGAAATACTTCCCGAAGCCTTTGCGGCGGTAAAGGAAGCTGCACGACGTCTGTCTGAAAATGAGAAGCTCTCCGTTACTGCCACCGAACTGGACAGAGAAATTGCCGTAAACCACAGTCATGTCTCCATTGAGGGAGATAAGGCCGTTTACAGCAATGAATGGACCGCTGCAGGTGGCCATATTCGATGGAACATGGTTCACTACGATGTTCAGTTGATTGGCGGTATTGCGCTGCACCGCGGAAAAATTGCAGAAATGGCCACCGGTGAAGGTAAAACACTGGTAAGTACGCTGCCTGTTTACCTGAATGCACTTGGAAAGCGCGGTGTACACGTAGTAACCGTGAACGATTACCTGGCCCGACGTGACTGCGAATGGAACGGCCCGCTGTACAACTTCCTGGGACTATCGGTAGATTGCCTCGAATACCACCAGCCCAATAGCGCATCAAGACGCAAAGCGTATTTGGCCGATATCACCTACGGAACCAACAACGAATTTGGTTTTGACTACCTGCGTGACAATATGGCACACAGCCCGGAGGAACAGGTGCAGAAAAAACATCACTTTGCCATTGTGGATGAGGTGGACAGCGTATTGATTGACGATGCCAGAACCCCATTGATTATAAGCGGACCTACACCACACGGCGATGACCAGCAATTTGACGCCCTTAAACCCCGCATCCAAAAATTGGTTGAAGCACAAAAAAAATACATTGTTACGGCACTGAATGATGCTAAGCGTCTGATTGAAGAAGGAAATACCGGCAGCAAAGAAGGTGAAGGCGGACTTGCATTGCTCCGTGCACATCGTGGCTTGCCCAAAAATCGTGCGCTGATCAAATTCCTGAGCGAATCGGGTGTTCGTACCATTCTGACCAAAACCGAAAGTTACTACCTGCAGGATCAGCAAAAGGAAATGCCAAAGGCCGATGCCCCGCTTTTCTTCACCATCGATGAAAAAACCAGCAGCGTAGACCTTACCGACAAAGGCATAGAATTAATTACAGGTGCGGGTGAAGATCCCAATTTCTTTGTATTGCCGGATGTGGGTAGTGAAATTGCAGAAATTGAAAGAACCTCGGCAGATGAAACGGAAAAACTGCGTCGTAAAGACGACCTGATGCGCGAATTTGCCATTAAAAGCGACCGCATTCACAGTGTTCAGCAGCTGCTGAAAGCTTATACCATGTTTGAAAAAGATGTGGAATACATCATTCAGGACAACAAGGTAAAAATCGTGGATGAGCAGACCGGGCGTGTTTTGGACGGACGACGCTACAGCGATGGCCTGCATCAGGCCATTGAAGCCAAAGAAAATGTGCGTATTGAAGCGGCAACGCAAACCTATGCCACCATTACCCTGCAGAATTATTTCAGAATGTATCACAAGCTGGCCGGTATGACCGGTACGGCTGAAACTGAAGCGCAGGAATTATGGGATATCTATAAATTGGGGGTAATGGTCATTCCCACCAACAAACCTGCCATTCGCAAGGATTATGAAGACCAGGTGTACAAGTCCATGCGCGAAAAATTCAATGCTGTTATTGAAGAAGTAGTGAAACTGCAGGAGGCAGGCAGGCCTGTGCTCGTGGGTACCACCAGCGTCGAATTCAGCGAATTGCTGAGCCGCATGCTGACTATGAAACGGATTAAACACAATGTGTTGAATGCCAAGCAGCACCAGCGTGAAGCAGAAATTGTGGCTGAGGCCGGAAAACCGGGTGCAGTAACGATTGCTACCAACATGGCAGGACGTGGTACCGACATTAAAATCGGCGATGAGGTAAAAGCCGCCGGTGGTCTTGCCATTATAGGTACTGAGCGACACGATAGCCGCCGGGTAGACAGACAGCTTCGCGGACGTGCCGGCCGTCAGGGAGACCCCGGAACATCGCGCTTTTATGTGAGTCTGGAAGATGACCTGATGCGAATTTTTGGTTCAGAACGTGTGAGCCGTTTTATGGATAAATTTGGCTACAAAGAAGGCGATGTGATTGAACACAGCTGGATGACCAAAACCATAGAGCGTAACCAAAAGCGCATGGAGCAGAACAATTTCGGGGTGCGTAAGCGTCTGCTGGAATATGATGATGTAATGAACAAGCAGCGCACCAACATTTACCGGATGCGCAGAAATGCCCTATTTGGTGACCGTTTGAGCATTGACCTGAAAAACATGCTTTACAACTGGTGCACAGAACAGGTGCAATTGGCCAAAGATGCAGACAGCTACGAGCAGCTGGAACTGGAGGTAATAAAAACCATGGCATCCGGCCTGCCCTTTGATCTGCAAACTTTCCAAACCTCCAAAGAAGATGCACTTATTGAAGCCTTGTTTGATAGCCTGACCAAACACTATCAGGATAAAAACGAACGCATTCGCCGGCAGGCACTGCCCGTATTCCAAGGCATTTATCAGGAACAAGGCGATAAAATTGAAAACGTGCTCGTTCCAATGACAGATGGCATTCATTCGTTTCAGATTGTAACCCCGCTGCAAAAAGCACTGGCTTCGGAATGCAAGGAGCTCATACACGAACTGGAAAAGATGGTGACCCTGCAAATGATTGATGATGAGTGGAAAGAACATCTACGCGAACTCGACGAATTGAAGCAAAGCACTTACAATGCGCAGTATGAGCAGAAAGACCCGCTGTTAATTTATAAAATTGAGAGTTTTGAACTTTTCGGACAAATGCTAAACCGCCTGAACCAGCGTGTGCTCGGGCTACTTTTCAGAAGTGAGATTGAAAGCGGAGATCGAGTGGAAGAAGCCCGTGTGAGTAAACGCAAAGAAGAACCCAAAATGAAAACTGGCCGCGAGGAAATCGGAGGAGGTAGCATGCAGGATCCATCCATGCCGCCACCGGCACCTGAACATCAGTCTATTCCTCAGTCGCCCATTCGAAATGAAATTAAGGTGGGTAGAAACGATCCTTGTCCATGTGGTAGCGGCAAGAAGTTTAAGAGCTGCCACGGGAAAGACTAAAACGGCCCGTCAATGAGCGAGAAAGAGCCCGAAAAGGCACATTCTGACTATTATTTCGAAAACGGATATTTGGTTTTTACCGAATATTATCTTTTTAAACGTGGGATTTGCTGCGGAAGTGGGTGCAGGAATTGTCCGTACGAGCCCAGGCACAACAAGGGTAACCGCAAACCGAACGAAAAAATAAAAATTAAATATTCTTTAACCTGAGGTTTTTGTGTACAAAATGTAAAAACCTTTGTGATGATCAATATCCGTTACCGTTTATTGAAAGCTAATTTCGCGGTGTGGATGTTAAAATTAAATCTGCGCTGATTTCTGTTTTTTACAAAGACGGTCTTGAGCCCATTCTTCATGCCTTACAGCAAAACAACGTAACCATTTACAGCACCGGAGGAACCCAGAAATTCATTGAAGAACTGGGAATTCCCTGCACCGGAATTGAACAGGTAACAGGGTACCCCAGCATTTTGGGCGGACGGGTTAAAACCCTTCACCCTAAAGTGTTTGGCGGCATTCTGGCTCGCCGTGAAAATCAGCAGGATTTATCCGAAACAGCCCAATATGAAATTCCATTATTAGACTTAGTTATTGTAGATTTATACCCTTTCACAGAAACGGTAAATGCCGGTGGCACTGAGCAGGAAGTGATTGAAAAAATTGACATAGGCGGCGTTTCTTTAATTCGAGCCGGAGCTAAAAATTTCAACCACACCTGCATCATTAGCGACAAAGCAGATTATAGCTGGTTCATGGAGAAATACACCCATGGCAACGGCACATTAACCATTAGTGAAAGAAAAGAACTTGCCCGCAGGGCGTTCAATACCACAGCCCATTACGACAGGCAAATTGCCGATTGGTTTGGCGGAGCTAAAAGTTATCCGTTGCGCTACGGAGAAAATCCACACCAAAAAGCCGAATTCAGGGGCAACCTGGAAGCAATGTTCACCAAATTACAGGGTAAGGAACTTAGCTATAACAACCTGCTGGACGTGGACAGCGCCCTGTGCCTATTGCGCGATTTTGATAAAAACCAGGGCGTAACCTGTGTGATTGTAAAACACAACAACGCCTGTGGTGTGGCAACCCGCAAAACCGCAGAAACCGCATGGGATGATGCGCTTGCCTGCGATCCCGTTTCCGCTTTTGGCGGCATACTTGCCATCAATGCTACCGTAGACGGTGCTACGGCAAAAAAGATTGATTCGCTCTTCTTTGAAGTACTTATGGCCGAGGATTTCTCGCCGGAAGCGCTGCAAATTCTTCAGGCAAAGACTAACCGTATTTTACTAAAAACCCAACATGGCATGTTCAAGCAACAACTCATTAGAACGGTGCTGAACGGTGAACTGATTCAGGACCGAGACCATGGCCTTGCCGGCAGGGCAGATATGAAACCGGCTACCACACTGGTTCCTACCGACAGTCAGTTTGCAGACCTGGAATTTGCCCTGAAAATTGTTAAACACACCAAAAGCAACACCATCGTGTTGGCAAAGAATAATCAGCTGTTGGCCAGTGGAACCGGACAAACCAGCCGCGTTGATGCATTGAATCAGGCCATCGAAAAAGCCGGGCGCTTTGGGTTTGAACTGGAGGGTGCCGTGATGGCTTCCGACGCCTTCTTCCCCTTCCCTGATTGTGTGGAAATTGCCGATAAAGCCGGTATCAAAGCCGTTGTACAGCCCGGTGGAAGCATCAAAGATCAGGCCAGCATTGATTATTGCAACGCAAACAATATGGCCATGGTAATAACCGGCATGCGGCACTTTAAACACTGATTGCTATGTACGGGATATTGCGATTTTTCCTCTTTTTACTACCCCCTGAAAAGGCGCATTATCTGGCTATGGACCTCCTGGCAATTGGCTTGAAACTGCCCATTATTAGGCAAACAATTAAACAACAATATCAAAGCAAAATCAAGCATACCGTTCATTTTCTGGGTATCAATTTCCCCAATCCCATTGGCTTAGCCGCCGGATTTGACAAGGATGCAAGGTGGCTGCATTTGCTTCAAAACCTGGGTTTTGGTTTTGTGGAAGTAGGCACTGTAACCCCATTGCCACAAGCCGGGAACCCTAAGCCCCGCCTTTTCCGTTTAAAAAAAGATTTGGCGCTGATAAACCGTATGGGCTTCAATAATCAGGGAATTGATGCCATGGTGGAACGATTGAAAAAACGTCCTTCAGACCTCATTGTGGGCGGCAATATTGGAAAGAACAAAGTTACACCCAATGAAAATGCCATAGACGACTACAGAACCTGTTTTGAAAAAATCTATCCCTGGGTAGATTACATTGTGGTGAACGTCAGCAGCCCCAACACCCCCGGCTTGCGCGAATTACAGGAAAAGGCATTTTTAACCGCCCTGTTTCAGGAACTGCATCGACTGAGAAATCAGTACGAAAATTCAAAACCCATACTACTGAAAATCGCACCGGATTTAACCCCGGAAGCCCTGCGTGAAATTGTTGATACCGTTCGCGAATGCAATATCGAAGGAATTATTGCCACCAATACTACCATCTCCAGAGAAAATCTGGTTTGTGGGCAGAATACCCTTGACAAAATTGGTGCAGGCGGACTCAGTGGCGCCCCGGTAAGGCAGAAAAGCAATGTAATCATTGAACAATTGCGAGAATTGCTCGGCAAGGATTATCCCATCATTGGGGCAGGAGGAATTTTCACCCCCAAAGACCTACAGGAGAAAAAAGTAGCAGGAGCCAATCTGTTTCAGGTGTACACAGGGTTTGTTTACCAGGGCCCGGGCATGGTGAAACAATTGCTGACGGGCCTCTAACGCAAACGCGTTCGGTCCTCAAAGAAATCGATACTGCCGGTATAATACCAGCCGTTTTCCGCATTCCAAAGCATAAATCGCATACAATACTGTATTTTCCCTTTTCTGAAGTATTGTTCCACCCTCATAATCTCCGCATTTTTTGCGGTGAATGAAACAAGTATGGTATCCCGCTTTGCCCGCTGCAACCCTATTTTTTGTTTCCTCAATTGTTTATAAACCTTACCATAGGATTTATCGACCTTGTATCCATAATTCAACCATAATCCCCGCATAATTTGCGCATTCAGTTCTGGGTTCTGTTTTCTCAGCATTCGGTAGTACACAGAATCTGATGCGGTGTATGTCAGCAGCGATGATTTCTTCCTAAATGCCAGTTTGTTCCACAAGGTATCGGTTGCTTCGCGATAATTGACAAAAGATTTGCGGGGCAAGGTATCGGCAATAAGCACTCGCTGGCTGAACGCCACATTAATTATCAGCAATGTGCTGAATATTGCCCCTGCCAAACGAACTTTGCCCATGATTGTTCAAATTAACATCAAGTTCACGTGAAAGCCAATCCCAAACATACCAATGCCCTAATAAACGCTGGCAGTCCATATTTATTGCAACATGCCCACAACCCGGTCAACTGGATTGAATGGCACAAAGAACTCTGGCAGCAGGCACAGCGTGAAAATAAACCTGTACTCATCAGCGTGGGGTACAGCGCCTGTCACTGGTGCCATGTGATGGAAAAAGAGTGTTTTGAGGATGAAAAAACCGCCGAACTAATGAATACATTTTTCATCAATGTGAAAGTTGACCGAGAGGAACGCCCGGACATTGACATGGTTTATATGGATGCCTGTCAACTCATGACAGGACGAGGGGGCTGGCCACTGAACGTATTTTGTCTGCCCGACGGCAGTCCTATCTACGCCGGCACCTACTTCCCCATCGATAAATGGCAGCAGGTACTTTTGCAGATTCACACCCTATGGAATCATGAACAAGAGAAAGCAAGAGAATATGCATCCAAGGTGATGAATGGCCTCAAAGGCATGAATGAGGCAATATCGATACAATCATCATGGTTTAATAAAGCAGAAATACCTGCCCTCTATGAAAAAATGGCCGAGGGATTTGATTGGGAAGAAGGCGGTGCAAACCGGGTGCCCAAATTTCCACTCCCCAATCAGTATGAATTTCTATTGGATTATTATTTGCAGACCGGCAATGAGGAAGCCCTGGACTTTACCCACCTGTCACTACTTAAAATGGCCAATGGAGGCATTTACGATCATCTACGGGGAGGTTTTTGTAGGTACAGCACAGACGGGAAGTGGTTTGCTCCCCATTTTGAAAAAATGCTGTATGACAATGCCCAGCTCATCAGTTTATTTAGTCGTGCCTATGCCATATCCGATGCACCACTCTACAAAGAAATTGCCACAGAATGCATTCATTTTTGCCTAAATGAATTGTGTGACGGAATTGCATTCTTCAGCGCATTAGACGCAGACAGTGAAGGCGTAGAGGGCAAATTTTATGTCTTCAGTCATGCTGAATTAAACCAATGTCTCAATCAGGATGAACTGGAATTTGCCAGTACGGTTTTTTCTTGTACTGAAACTGGCAACTGGGAACATGGTCAAAACATCCTTCATCGAAAACTGGCACCCCTACAGGTACTGGAAACCCTAAACATGGATGTAAGTTCCTACACAGCGCTCTTAAAAACTGTAAAGCAAAAACTGCGTGATTTTCAGGATTTACGGCCACGTCCGGGACTTGACAATAAAATCATTGCTGCATGGAACGGACTGATGCTGAAAGCACTCTCAGATGCGGGCCTGTACTTAAACAATACCACTTATCTTCAACAAGCAGAAAAACTGGCATCATGGATTCAGGAAAACCTTTGGCAAAACAACACGCTATTTCGCATTTACAGTCGCGGCAAAGCTAGTATTCCCGCCTTCCTTGAAGATTACGCCTGTATTGCCGAGGGATTGACCGCACTTTACACAGCTACCGGTAAATCCGAATACGCCCATTTTGCTAAAACCCTTACCGATACAGCCATTCAGAAATTTCGGGATGCCGAAACAGGGGCTTTTTACTTCTCGCCTGAAGATGGAGAAAACCTGATTGTCAGAAAAACAGACCTGTCCGATGATGTGATCAACAGTTCGGTGTCTGTAATGGCCCATACACTCTGCAAGTTGGGCACCATTTTTCAGAAACAGGGATATATGAGCATGGGCAAAGATTTGCTGGGTTTTGTAAAAAAACAACTGGCAGAATACCCCGGATGGTATAGCAATTGGGGCAGAATGGCCCTATCTACATCATCAGGATTAATACAGGTAACCTGCACCGGACCACAATCCAAAGCTGCCGCTCAAAAACTGCTTTTCGCCCTACCTGCACATGCTCAGGTTTCTTTCACAGAAAATGGAAACGATTTACCGCAATTTACCGGCAAAAAAATGGATTCACTGCATATTTATGTTTGCTTGGGCGAAACCTGCCTGGAGCCGGTACATAATGAAGAGCAGGCCCTTGATATGATTCAGGATCTGATTTCACTGAATCAGTGACGCACCATCAGGGTTGCCTGCTTTATTTGGTTGGCACCCACACATTGTAAGTAATAAATTCCGTCCGCCAGGGTTTCAGTTGAAATGAAAACAGCCGCATCGCGGGTGGTAAACTCCCTGATTATACGTCCGGCTGTATTCCATAATACAATCCGCTTCTCCCCTGTTATTTCGGTGGCCAGTAACGCATATTCATGGGCAGGGCTGGGATAAAGGCGCATATTTTCCTTGCTGATTTTACGGTTATTAAGACTCACCTCCCACAACCTGGATTGGGTAACAGCTAAAACACTTCTATCTCCTCCCTGACCATTTAGGGCCAAAAATGCCACTACCTTCATATCCATGGGTTTCCCGGAAACAAACACATCAGTGCCGCTGGGAAAATATTGGGATGTAGACGGCATAAATTCTTTCTTTAACAGCTTGTTAAAACGGTAACTCATATTCCATTCAAAACTATCGCCGGGTTTGAGCACCTCTGCGCCGGTGGCGAAGGGTGTTCCCCAAATGCCTGCAGGAAATGATACCGGCACATTTTGATGAAAATAACCCACCAACGGGTTCGATTTCCCCTGAAAAGAACTGCCTTCGGCGATGAGATACTTATTGGCTACCTGTTGATCAAATGCCTGTCCATTGCCCCTAATGTTATCCTCAACAACCACAGTTCCAACCCTAACATCTGATTTGGACACATAATCCAACATTTTCACCTTCATCTTCCAGCTGAGCAAACCAAAGGTATCAAGTTCAAGATTACTCAGTCGAATGTCTGCCCAACGCTGCCTTTGCAATGCATTGCGAACAGCATCTAACCAATTAGCGGTGCCTTCAACAGCAATTTGTTGGTTTACGGGAACAGCGTTTCTTTGAACGATGGCCGCCGGGAAAGAGTCCAGTTTTTCCCTCACAAAGGAATCACCCGGCAAAGACATACCATCCAGCGTGTGGTGGGCAATTACCACAAGGGAATCACCCATGGATTTCCTCATTTTTTCTACCACGGCATCCGCTGGTGGGCAGTCTGCGCACCAGGCACCCGTAGCATATTCTAGCAATACTTTGCTGTTTTTAGGCGCCAAGCCGACATAAACGGTGGTATGAGCAGTCGCACTGTCATTGGTTGTATTCAATTCATTGCTTCCGTTCACATCGCTCACCCATACCTTAATACGTTGTATTTCTCCGGGAATGGTAGCCGCAATACTGCCAGGAACACTGAGTGTATCAAAAGAACCTGAAGAGGGCTGGATATTCAATCCATTCAGATCATAGGTTTGTATGGTTCCGCCATTAAGCTGATAATTTAGCTTTAGTGAGTTCACCGCCTGGGAACCCTCATTTTTAACAACCACTTTGATGGCATTGGAATTTCCTGCAAGGGTCAGTAGCGGCAATTTAAAGGAAGTAACAGCCACATCGGTTGTGGGCTGATTTCCATAAATGAAACGATAGTAAAAGTTATCATTACGAGAATCTCCCGAAGGGATATTCAGTATATTGGGGCTACCGCTAACCATTGTGGCATTGGTCGCAGAAATCTGTATACCCAGTGAATGTTTTGGAGAAATATAATCCCGCACAGCTCCGTGATTCATAGAAACCAGATAAATATCATGACTGCCTTCTTCCAGCACCATGCTCCAATATTGGTATGACAAACTATCGCCGGGGGTACTCATGCTATAGAACTTAACCCAGAACTGTCGGTTTGGCGGATTACCGAAAACCTTACAAATTACTTTGTCATTATTACCAAAAGCTTCCATCCCCCAGATGCTGATGGTTTGGTTAGGCAAATTGTTGCTGGGCAATGCTTCAGGTCCAATTATTGGGGCGTTGGCTGCCAGGGTGTCAAAAGTGAGAAAACCCGTGCTGCTTACTTTAAAATGGGTAACGGCTTGTCCGGCAAACTGAAAATCAAAACCTATCGGTAGTGCCTGAATGGCAGAATATGAGGGCCTTGCAGCCGAATCCATGATAAGTACCCAGCCTCCACCATTGTCACTTTCCTGGTCGTTTTCATTGTTAATGCCGCCCGGATTGCCTTTTTGAGCGAACTGATAGTAATAGGTTTGGGAAAATGACGCTGTTGTGAACAGCAATAATATCGAAAGCAGAAATGACTTCATGGGAAAATGCAAATTACGGCAATTATCGGTTGCCGAACTATTATTCTTACAGCGTTTTTACCTCATTCACCAGCTTTTGCAGGCTTTCTTTGGCGTCGCCAAACAACATGCCGCACTTGCTGTTGTAGAAAAGTTCATTTTCAATACCCGCATAACCGGATTTCATACTTCGTTTCAATACGATAACCTGTTTGGCGTTTTCTACATCCAGAATGGGCATACCATAAATTGGGCTTGACGGATCGGTTTTGGCTGCGGGGTTCACCACATCGTTTGCACCTACCACCAGGACCACATCCGTTGTAGCAAACTCTGGGTTGATATGCTCCATTTCCACTAGCTTATCATAACTAACGTTGCTCTCAGCCAGCAACACATTCATGTGACCCGGCATACGACCCGCTACAGGATGAATGGCATATTTCACCTCCACCCCTTCGGCTTCAAGCAATCCCTCCAGCTCATGCACTACATGCTGCGCCTGTGCAACTGCCAGACCATAACCGGGCACTACAATCACTTTTTGGGCATATTTCATCAAAATGGCCACATCGGTTGCCTGCACTTCACGCACGCTGCCACCGGATTTACCACCTGAAGACGCAGCAGCAGAACTTCCACCCACGGCACCAATTAACACATTGGTAAGACTGCGATTCATGGCTTTGCACATCACGATGGTAAGGATAGTACCCGCAGACCCTACCAAAACGCCACCCATCAGCATTACATTGTTGTGGTATAAAAATCCACCGCAGGCAGCAGCCACACCGGTAAACGAGTTCAGCAAAGAAATCACAACCGGCATATCAGCCCCCCCGATGGGGAATACGAATAAAAGGCCATAAACGGAAGCAAGAATGATGACAAGGTAGAAATACAGCATATTTCCATCGGCGGCGGCTCCAAAGTTCATCCAGGCAGCACCTACTATGGCAAGCAGCATCACAATGTTGATAAACTGCTGTCCTGGAAACCTAAAATCTCCCAGTTTACCACTAAGCTTACCCCACGCTACAATGCTGCCCACAAACGATACGGTACCAATGATAAGACCTGCAATAATAGCCAGGTATTCACCAGCAGGCATAGTAGCAATAGAATCCCCTTTGAATTTCCATTCCAGCAGCGATATAAGTGCTGCACACAAACCACCCATACCATTGAATAAAGAAACCATTTCGGGCATGGCAGTCATCTGAACTCGTTTGGCCATCAGCCAGCCCACCAGCGTTCCAACACCAATAGCAGCTGAAATTAGTCCAACGTTATTAACGACGTGAATACCCTCCTCGCCATGTTTAAAAAACATAATACCCAGAACAGCGAAAAGCATACCGGCTGCAGCTACCAGATTGCCTTTGCGAGCACTGTCGGGTTTGCCCATCATTTTTAGTCCAACTACAAAGCCCAATGAGCCCAGCAAGAATAGTACTTCCTGAATATGTTTCATGATTTGGCTCCTTTCCCGGGTTTCTTCTTAAACATTTCCAGCATGCGGTCGGTAACAACAAATCCGCCGATTACATTCAGGGTTCCCACTATTACGCCAATAAAGCCCACGATGAGACTAAAGGTATCGTTTTCTTCCGCATGGCCCAGCACATATATGGCGCCTATCAATACCACACCATGTATGGCGTTCGCACCACTCATCAGGGGTGTGTGCAAAACACTGGGCACATGCCCTATCAGTTCTATCCCCACAAAAACCATGAGGATAACGAGATAAATCATTGAGATATTCTCGCCTATAAAGTTGAATATTGAGTCCATTTCTTATTGATAATTTATTTTAACCCGCAGCCAATCTTACAGAACCCTCATGGCACACGAGACAACCGGCCACAATTTCATCATTCACATCCAATACCAATTCTGATTTTGAAGCAATCAGTTTCATTAGCTCTACCAAGTTTTTGGCAAACAGTTCACTGGCATTGATGGGTAATTCAGCCGCCATGTTAGCAGCACCTACAATCCTAACCCCATTATGATTTACCACTTCATATTCTTTTGTATATACACAATTGCCACCTTGTTCTGCGGCCATGTCTATCAATACAGATCCGGGCTTCATCATGCCCACCTGTTCTTCATCCACCAAAATCGGGGCCTTCCTACCGGGAACCAGTGCCGTAGTAATTACCAGATCGGCCTGTGCTAACGACTTATTGACAGCTTCTCTTTGTTTTGTACGATATTCTTCGGTCGCCTCTTTGGCGTAACCACCTTCACTACCCACTTCAGCGCCCTTTACCTCTATGAATTTGCCTCCCAGTGATTCCACCTGCTCTTTAGTTTCGGGACGAACGTCGGTGGCTTCAACAACTGCACCCAGGCGCTTGGCCGTGGCAATGGCCTGCAAACCGGCTACTCCCACACCAAAAATCAACACCCGTGCAGGGGTAATGGTTCCGGCAGCCGTCATTAACAACGGAAATATTTTGTCCAGGTAACCGGCGCCCTTGATAACGGCCATGTAACCGGCAAGGTTTGACTGTGAGCTTAGCACATCCATGGCCTGGGCCCTGGAAATCCGGGGAATTGCATCCAGCGAAACCGCTGATATTTTTTTAGCATTCAGTGCGGCTATTATTTCCGTGTTACTTCGGTGATACAGCAGACTGCAAAGAAGACATCCTTCAGGCATTGCGGCAATCTCGTCAGCAGTTGGCGGATTGATTTTCATGACTATACCGGCTCCACTGAGCACTTCTTTCTGAGTGCCTACCGAGGCACCGCCGTCTGTATATAACTGGTCAGTAAACCAGCTGCCGGCTCCGGCGCCAGATTCCACTGCGACTTCAAAACCCTGTTTAACCCAGGTTGCCGCTACTTGCGGCGATACGGCAACCCGCTGCTCTCGCTCCCGGGTTTCTTTTAATATTGCAATCTTCACAAGCGTGGTAATTAACCAATGCGAATGTAAAGGTTAGCACATGGAAAGACAAGCATTTCGGCAGATAATACGCTGCCAATCGCCTAAAACAATGATTAATAATGCAACAATGGCAGTGCTGTTGAATTATCCAGTTTTAATGTATAAACGCCTTTGGGTAACGTTTTAATGGAAAACACCTGAGAAGACAGTACCGTTTGCTGCATAACACAGCGACCCACTGCATCAAAAATCTGGAATTTACCCGCCTTTACCATGGTCAATTCCCCCGACGTGGGATTAGGATAAAAATACTGATCAGTTTGACGGAACTTATCAATGGACAAACCATATTGCACACTAATTACATTGGCTGCCGTAGTATCATCGGTGCCAAAGGTGTTAGATGCTATCAAAGACACATTATATAGCCCCTCTTGCGTAAAAACTATGCGGGGATTGCGGCTGCCGGCATTGGTTCCGCTAACAAAAGTCACTCCGCCAACAGGTGTTATCTGCCAGTTCCATCCTGTGGCAAAAGGACGACTTCGGTCGGTGAGCGTAAATGTGTCCACGGTGACAAAACCGGAAGATTTGCTGATGCTGAAACCTGCCTGTGGCCTGAGCGGACTTACCAGGCCCAGGTATTTATCCCGATAGCGGATTTGAGTAGCGGTAAAATTACCTGCGGTTTCTGTTCCGGTAATTTCCATAACCGGTATTTTTTCATCTGCACTTAACCATTTGTAAATGACCTGTCGGCGTGGAATAGGCACCCTGCCAAATTGCGTTATCAAAGAATCGGTGCCATTAACCAGCGTTTTTACACGCAGCACATTGGGATACGTTTTGTATGGCGTTACAATACTTCCCCAGCCATCTACCACATTGGTTCTCACGCCAGATTGCACATAGGTGAGTAGGTTTCCGGGAATGACAAATCTGAAATTAAAAGTCGACACATCGGAATCTCCATATTTGAGGGGAAATTGATAAATTTCATCGTCATCCTTATTTTGTGCTGCCAATGGAAATCCCTGGTAGGAATAACCAATACCTTCCTGTTTAAAAACCGTACTGTTTTTGGTGTAAAATGAATAAATATTTTTTAACATAACCGGCCCCGCTCCCAGACTATCTGCAGTTTTCAGGCCTACCTGGTTGAAGAAATATAGTAAATAGGGGGTATTATTAGCCGCTGCATAACGATAAATGTCTTGGCCGTTGGCAATCAGCTTGCTGTAATCCCAGGATTGAGAAGCTCCTTTCTGCTCAAGATTTAAATTCAGTCCTGCCGGTGCTGCCGAGGAATAGCGAATGGTATCATTGGCTGAAGGCATGGCTGCCTGGGTGATGGTGATTTGTGCCCTGACAAGACTGAAAAGGCAACTTAGAGACGTAATTATTAATAATCTCATGTCTATCATTCAAATATACGAAATTTGCATCAGATTTACAAAATAATTGATGCCCGAAGACCAGTTGAATATACGTGCATACCGGAGTGAAGACGCTTCATCAGTCTTGGAAATTTATCAATATTACATTCTACATGGTCCCTATACCTTTGAAACGGGAATACCCGATAAAGATGAATTCAGCGCAAGATTAGATGCCATTGCAGCGCGGTTTCCTTTTTATATTCTGGAGCAAAACCACAACATAGCAGGATATGCATACGCCTGCGCACACAGGGAACGTGCCGCATATCGGTGGGCGGTGGAAACATCCATTTATCTTTCAAATAATTTCATAGGAAAAGGATATGGTAAAACACTGTATAACACCCTCCTCAACACCCTCACCCAAAGGAATTTCACCCATGCATTTGCATTGATAGGAATGCCCAATGAAAACAGTATCCAACTTCACAAATCCTGTGGTTTTGAGGTACAGAGCATTCATGAGAAAGCCGGATGGAAAAATGGCCAATGGATAGATGTGTGCTGGATGCGATGTCCATTGGCTGACCCTCAGGAATTTCCTTCAGAACCGGAATTCAGGCCATTGCCTTAGCGCATAATCATCGGCTTTCTTCACATTATCATCGATTTATTTTTTACCCTCGCTGAAATTTACGATTTTTGCAAATTATGGAATTCGTCTGGCGTGCAAAACCCCTCCCCCCCGAAGAAAAAGTTGCACGTCTTTCCCAGGAAATAAACGTTCATCCCTACCTGGCCACAATTCTTGTACAGCGAGGCATTGAAACGTATCAGCAGGCGGAAAAATTCTTTCGACCCAAAATAGAAGATCTCCACGACCCTTTCCTCATGCAAGACATGGAGAAGGCCATAGCCCGGATTGACAAAGCAATTAACAATGCCGAAAAAATTATGGTTTTTGGAGATTATGATGTGGATGGCACCACCGCTGTCAGCATTGTATACAGCTTTCTCAGAAACCGGCATACCGGCGAAATCGATTATTACATACCCGACCGGTACAGAGAGGGTTACGGCATTAGTAAAATGGGAATTGACTACGCAGCAGAAAATGGATTCGGCCTGGTCATTGCCCTGGACTGCGGAATTCGTTCCAATGACCTGATTGACTATGCCAACTCGAAAGGGGTAGATTTCATCATTTGTGACCACCACCTGCCCGGTAGTACCATTCCGAATGCAGCCGCGGTGCTCAACCCTAAAAGGAATGATTGCGAATATCCATACAAAGAGTTATCGGGGGCCGGTATTGGATTCAAGCTGATACAGGCATTTGCCGAAAAACACGACCTGCCGTTGGATAGCATCATGGAATATATAGACATGGTGGCAGTAAGTATAGCCAGTGATTTGGTAGACATTCGGGGTGAAAACCGCACCCTTGCCTATTTTGGGCTAAAAAAGATAAATGAAAATCCCTCTTTGGGAATTCAGGCACTACTGGAGGGATATCAGCAAAAAAGCTCACTATCCATTTCTGATATCGTATTCGGAATCGGCCCGCGTATCAATGCCGCAGGTCGTATTGCCGATGCCAAAGCTGCTGTGGCTGTGCTGATTGAAAAAGATTTTAACACCGCCCGAAAACTCTCCAAGGTACTGCAGGAACGCAATCACGAGCGCAAGGAACTGGACAACGATATCACACGGGAAGCCATATCCCTGGTGGAAAACAGTGCAGAATTGCTAGCCAAAAAGAGTACCGTTTTATTTGGAAACCAATGGCACAAAGGGGTAATAGGTATTGTCGCCAGCCGATTGGTAGAGCAATTTTATAAACCTACCATTGTGTTTTCTGAAAATGACGGCATGCTCACAGGTTCCGCCCGAAGTGTAAAGGATTTCGATATTCATGAAGCCATAGGTGCTTGCAGCGATGTGGTGGAACAATACGGAGGGCACAAATACGCAGCCGGATTATCTATAAAAACAGAGAATTTTGAAGTGTTTGCACAACGATTTGAAGATGTGGTAAAACAAAAAGCCGATGGCGTACCCACACTTCCCGAGATCGAATATGACCTTCAGATTTCTCTCAATGACATTAATCCTAAAATGCTCAATATCATTGATCAAATGGCACCTTTTGGCCCAGGAAACATGATCCCGGTATTTAGAAGCGATAATCTTCACTCCAATGGTTCCGCGCGGGTATTGAAAGATAAACATTTGAAAATGATGGTTCACCAGCATTCCTCAGGACTCGATAGCATTGGATTTGGAATGAGTCATCATATCCATACTGTTAGCAACAGACAAACTTTTCATGCCTGTTATTGTATCGAAGAAAACACCTTCAACGGCAGAACCAATCTTCAGTTGAAATTAAAAGACATTAAACCTTAAGTAAATGGAACTTGAAATTATCATTTCCATTGTAACACTGGTGTTGCTTGAAGCTGTATTGGGCATAGACAATGTCATTTTCATTTCCATATTGGCATCAAAACTGCCCGAAAATCAGCAAAAGAAAGCCAGAAGAATAGGACTGATACTGGCAGGTATCATGCGATTGGCTTTATTGGGAATTATCTCGCTGATTATGCAACTGAAAGACCCACTTTTCTCCATACTGGGAAAAGGTTTTACAGGAAAAGACCTCGTTCTGATTGCCGGAGGATTGTTTCTCATGTACAAAAGTGTTGCTGAAATTTACCATAAAACGGAAGGCGAGTCCGGCGATGTCTCTACCGAGATAAAAAAAGCTGATTTAAGTTCAATCATTTTTCAGATTCTCATTATGGATCTGGTATTTTCCATTGATTCTATTATCACCGCTATTGGCATGGTGAAAGAATTATGGGTAATGTATGCTGCCGTGATTCTATCGGTGATTATGATGCTGTTTGCTGCAAGCCCTATTAGTAATTTTGTCAATAAACATCCTGCATTTAAAATGCTGGCGCTGGCGTTTTTATTGCTCATTGGCTTTTCGCTCATTGCCGAAGGATGGGGGCTTGAAATTCCCAAAGGTTACATTTATTTCGCCATGGCATTCTCCTTCCTTGTGGATATACTGCAAATGCGCATGCACCGCAAAACGCAATCCCCTGCCAATTTGCACGAACACTACAAACCCGGCGAAGAAAATTTGCCCAAGGATATGATTTAATTAACAGGCCATTGGCTAAATTGCGGCATGCACCGTCGTGATTTCATTTCAGGTTCAGTGGCACTTTCCGGGTCTGCCTTTATCCCTTCCATTTTTAACAACCTTGCCCTGCCAGCACCACCGCTCCCACAGAACGGGGAAACCGATGAAAATTACTGGAATGCTGTGAGATCCCAGTTTTCAAGACCAGAAAGATTCATCAACCTGGAAAATGGCTATTTCAGTCACCAACCCGCCTCCACCCTATCTTTTCATCAGCTCAAAGAAAAAGATATCAATACCAGAACCAGCCTTTTCATGCGAAAAGAGCAACAGACAGTTGTGGAAGCAGCGAGAACATCCCTGGCCTATTTTCTACAATGCGATGCCGAAGAGCTGGCGTTGGTTCGCAATACCACCGAAGCCATGAACATTATCATCATGGGTTTTCCATGGAAAAAAGGGGATGAAGTGGTGTTGGGAAATCAGGATTATGGGAGCATGACCGAGGCATTTCAACAGGCCTCAAAGCGATTTGGAATCATCCTAAAATATGCAGAAGTGCCACTGAGACCCCATAGCGATGAGGATGTAATCGATGCTTACAAATATTTGTTTTCCCGCAAAACCAAAATGGTACACCTCACCCATATGATCAACCTATCGGGGCAGGTGATTCCGGTGGCTAAAATTGCACAGGAAGCCAAAAAGCAAAACATCATGGTAGCCGTTGATTCTGCACATGCCGTAGCGCAACTGGAATTTGGCATAGCCGATCTTCAGGCCGATTTTGTGGGAGCCAGCTTGCATAAATGGCTGTGTAATCCCCTGGGATCAGGATTTTTATGGATGCGCAAGGCACTTATCCCTACAGTATGGCCGCTTATGGGTGATACCACCCAACCTTTGAATAACATCAGACGATTTGAGCACGTAGGCACACGTCCTATTCAAACGCTGCAATGTATCCCCGAATCCATCGAATTTCACCACAAAATTGGCAGTGCCCTCAAAGAAAAACGGCTGCGGTATATGATGCAATACTGGACATCGAAAGTGGCAAGTCAGAATAAAATCAGCATTAACACCCCATGGGAAGACCCGAAAAGATGCGGTGCAATCGCCAATGTTTCTGTGGAAGGATACACCGCAGGAGCATTAGCAGACACTTTATTCTCAAAATACAAAATCTTTACCGTGGCTATTGAACATCCCGCTATACGGGGTGTCAGAATTACGCCACACCTGAGCAATTCAATAGAAGATCTGGACGCGTTGGTATCCGCTCTCAACGAAATATCAACCCGATGATTGACCGCAGTCAGGGCTAATCTGTTTATTTCTGCACTTCTTTGCAGCAACCATGATTGTTGCACAAAAAACCATTGCCGTAACCGGCGCAGGAAATGGCATTGGCAGAGCTTTGGCTTTGCATTTATTAGACAAAGGCGCACGCGTGGCCTGCATAGACAAGGATGAAGAAGGACTGCATAAAACCGAAATGGAGGCAGGATCAATGGCGGTAAGAATTTCATGTCATGCGGTGGATATTACCCAGGCAGACAAGTTGCCCGCCATGGTTAATCAGATTATTCATTACCATGGTTGTATTGATGGATTAATCAATAACGCAGGCATTATTCAACCCTTTACTACCGTAAAAGAAATCACAATGGAAGCTATGGAAAGGGTCATGAACATTAATTTTTGGGGCACTGTCAATATGACCCGCTTGATATTGCCGCATTTACTGCCACGCAAGGAAGCACACATTATGAATGTTTGCAGCATGGGCGGTTTTGTACCGGTGCCGGGACAGGTAATTTACGGTGCTTCAAAAGCAGCAGTAAAATTGTTTACCGAGGGTCTTCGTTCTGAACTAAAACATACCGGAATTGGAGTTTCTGTTGCCTTTCCGGGGGCAGTGGCTACAGAGATAACGTTACATTCGGGTGTTACGCCTCCTGAACTTTCACAATCAAACATTAAAAAATATGCCATGATTTCACCCAAAAAAGTAGCCGAAGCCATTGTTAATGGCATGGAGAAAGATGCATACCATATTTTCATTGGCAGTGATTCGAAATGGATGAACACACTTTATCGTATTAATCCTGAATTTGCAGCCAACATGATTCAACGCAAAATGCGTGATTTACTTAAACTGTAGGGCTTATTCATGGAATCTTCAGAAACACCCTCACATCATACACACTATCGGCAGCGGGAAAATAGGCCAGCTCTTTGTATTGTGCGAGTTTTCTCATATCCTGCAGGGTCATCGGAGCATCCCTTCGGGCATGAAAATTATCCCAGAGCACCACACAGCTGTCAGGCATCCAGTCATGTCCCGGTCTTTTATCAATACTCCATATATAGAATGTTTTGGCCACTTCAGGTTTTGCCCATGGATCCAAACCCAACTTGGCATTGAGCCAAGGCAACTGATGAAGCAGCAGCTTGTTTTTCAATCCCTGATTTTCAATAAATTTCAATGCACTGTCCAGTTGTGGTTCTCCCGGAAAAGCGGCCACAGTAGGTTCAGACTGCCATGGATAGGGAGTTTTATTGCCGGAATAAGCACCTATCAACATCAACATGACCACGCAGGCAATGTATATCCGTTTGATGATTTTTATATCAATGGATAAAATTTTATCGGAGGCATATTGGGCAAGTAAAGCCGTGAGAGGAGCGGTCAGCAAAAAAACGCGAAGCAAACCATGTGAACCAAAAGAACCCTTATACCAAATCCAGGAATGAGCCAGAAAAAATGCGAAAAACATGGGGGCTATCAGCCAAAAACAAAAACGGCTCTTTTCTTCCGGAGTTTTTCTTTGAACCAGGTATACGATGTGTGCCAGCAACCACGCCAAAGCTAGCGAAGATAACGCAGTAACAATGCCCCCCCAGATTTGCCTTTGTGCATGCAGATAATGCCAAAAATCGCCGTGGCCAATTTGAAATCGATTTTCAATTTCTGCTTTATAGTAAGGATTATGGGTAAGAATCCAGAATAAATCGCCTGAAATGATGGCGCCGATTAAGCTTAAAATCAAAGTTCCTGAAAACAGCCAAATCAAGGGTTTCCAACGAGCTCGGACTATAAAAAAAAGCAATACAACTGCCCACAAAATCACCCCTTCCGACCTAAAAAACGGAAACAAAGAAACCAGGATAGCAGCAGGAACATACCTGAGCGAAGCCAGCCAATAAATGGCAAGGCACAGTACAAACGCATTCAGCGGCTCTGTGAGTGCACTGATGATATTGCCAAAAACAACGGGCTGAAAAAGGAAAAATAAAGCGGCCAGCCATGGCATTTTAAAATTGAGTCGCTTGGCGGTCAAACACAATAGCCAAGCACCTGCTGCCATACATATTATATTCAATACATACACGCCTTCTATCCCAAAATAGGCAAATGGTACGGCGATTAGGGTAAAAAATGGCTTACCCCACTGATCAGTGAATAACTCAGGATGACCGGGCGCAAACCGCGCATACAGATAGTGATTCCAACTATCCTGACCGCCGGCGGGCCATTCAGCTTGTCTCCAGAATAATACCTGTAAGACCACTGCCAACACAATGAGCAAAACGCAAACAACTGCATTTTGCATGGGATGTCGCAACAATCTCATATTATTTGCAATTAATGCAATTTAAATGAAAAAACAGATATAAATCCTGAAATATCAGGTGAGTGAGGGGATTTAAGGATTGTTACCTTAATAGGTGCTATTCACCAGCATCATATCATGAATACGCTTTTCAGCCAGTTTGATAGCTGCCTGCTGGTTATTCACATTTTGAGCATCGGCCAGGGAATAAATATCCAGAATAGTCTTATAAATATTTTCCGCCTGTGCCATGGCCTGTTCGCGAACATATCCATTATACTCGCTGTACACATTGATCAATCCGCCCGCATTGATAACAAAATCGGGGGCATACACAATGCCTTTGGCTTTGAGCATATCACCATGTACCTTTTCATCTTCCAGCTGGTTGTTGGCTGCACCGGCCACCACCTGACATTTCAGACGGGGAATGGTATTATCATTGAGAATGGCACCCAGCGCACAAGGAGCAAATACATCCACATTCAGATCGTACATATCATCACCGCTAATGGGTATGGCTCCCATTTCGGCAGCCTGTTTTAAGGCAGCTTCATTGATATCGGCAACATACATAGTCGCACCTTCTTTTTGCAAATATTCCAAAAGATGCATACCCACTTTACCAATACCCTGAACAGCCACACTCTTACCACTCAGACTATCACTACCCCATGCTTTTTGGGCAGAGGCCTTCATTCCCATGTAGGTTCCAAAAGCCGTAACCGGTGAAGGGTCACCACCTCCGCCCATCATTTCAGGCAAACCTACCACATGGTCTGTTTCCATGTTCACGTATTCCATGTCGCGGGTGGTAGTTCCTACATCCTCAGCGGTGATGTATTTACCATTCAAATTTTCAACAAAACGACCGAATTTACGCATCAGCGCTTCACTTTTGGCAGTTTTGGGATCGCCGATAATAACCGCTTTTGCACCTCCGAGGTTGAGACCGGCCACTGATGCCTTGTAGGTCATACCGCGACTAAGGCGGAGCGCATCGCGAACTGCATCCTTTTCATTGGCATACACCCACATGCGAGTACCACCCAAGCCAGGACCAAGTACCGTATTATGTATGGCAATAATGGCTTTCAGGCCGGTGGCGTTATCCTGGCAAAAAACGATTTGCTCGTGTTGGGTAGATTCAAGCCCTGCAAAAAGATCAAAGACCGTAGCGGGCGTATTCAAAGTTTGAATATCAGCCATTTTTTTAAATGAGTCTGCAAAGATACAACCATTTCGATAAAAAAATCACAGTCTCATCTTATGGCAATGTTAAAGCTGGGATAGGTCTCGGTTTATACATGGACGCCACCTTTGCAATTGACTGAATATGTTCCGGGGTGGTTCCGCAACATCCCCCCACAATATTAATCCATCCTTCCTTACACCACCCTTCCAGCACCGATGCCATTCCTTCGGGGGTATCATCGTATTCTCCAAATTCATTGGGTAGACCCGCATTGGGGTAGCAACTTACATTGACCCAGGCCACCCTGCTTAATTCTGCGATATAGGGACGCATCTGTTCTGCCCCAAGTGCACAATTAAAACCCACTGAAATAATGTCGCCATGAGAAACCGAATTCCAGAAGGCCTCGGGTGTTTGTCCGCTAAGTGTGCGTCCGGAATTGTCTGTGATGGTTCCACTTACCATTACGGGAATATCCGAATTCATTTCCTCCTTAAGTTCGTTGATTGCAAAGAGGGCGGCTTTGCAGTTCAGCGTATCAAACACAGTCTCTACCAGCAATAAATCACATCCCGCCTCCATCAAAGCCTGCACCTGCTCGCGGTATGCAACGCGCAAATCGTCAAAACTCACTGCCCTGAATCCGGGATTGTTCACATCCGGGCTTAAGCTTGCCGTGCGGTTGGTTGGTCCTACCGATCCTGCCACAAAGCGGGGTTTATCCGGATTTTTTAGATTGTATTCATCTGCCGCCTTTTTGGCCAGTTTAGTCGCCTCTACATTGAGCTCCCACACCAGATTTTCCATGTGATAATCTGCCATAGAAATCGAATTGGCACTGAAAGTATTGGTTTCCAGTATATCTGCCCCTGCTTCCAGAAATGCACGATGTATATCTAGAATGATTTGCGGCTGAGTAAGCACCAGTAGATCATTATTGCCTTTCAGAGAATGGGCATAATCCCTGAAACGTTCACCTCGGTAATCTTCTTCGGTAAGCTTATGCTTTTGGATCATGGTGCCCATGGCACCGTCAATAATCAGAATTCGCTCACTTAGAAGCTTTTTTAAGGTTGTTGCAACGCTCATTGTACAAATGGTTTTAGAAAATAATACATGGCCCGGAAGGTCTGATTCAGATATTCACGGGACTTGATTTGGTTGTTTTTATTCAACATTCGGTCAATATCAGTTTCGCTGTAGGTTATTCCTGCCCTGCTGAACAGATATAACGGCGAAATCGGCTTTTGGTTTCTCAAAGAGTCAGCGAAATAAAATTGTGCCATTTCGCCGGATAGTTGAACACCATGCCCCATATCCCCACCCCAGTATACCACCTGACATTCCTTGTCGTAAATATTTTGCAATGCATGTACATTATAAATACTGCTGTCTTTCCGGGTGAAAACTGAATATAATGCTGCTTCTGCCGAAGCAATATCTGCCGTGGTATCAGCGGGAACATAAAATACGCATGCCTTATGCTTGTAAGCAAAATACAAGTTTCTGGTTTTAGATTTCACATAGGTGAACTCTGGTTTCTGAACAGGCTTTTCGATGAGATCTGCAGGTACATTATCCCTGCAAAATGCGTCTAACTTCTCTTCGGAAGTGACGGTAAGACCAGCATACCATCCCTTATTATCGGCGAAGAGAACCACATCGGTCATGAGATAAATACCGGGCTGTCCAGCATCTTTCACATTATGCAATACCGGTAATTTGAGAAGGGTATAATAAAAACTGTCATAATACAACGGTCGGCTGTCTGCAGATTTCCGAGCGGCTTCATCTATACTCCGACTTTGAAAATGGTAGAACCAGATAGCATTTTTGGGTACAATGAGCGGCAAATTGCTTCGCGAGTGAACCCCATAGGCCAGATAAACTGCCACCACCGCAGCGGTAATCAGCACAACCGTAATCAAAGTTATTACCCGCCTGCGAAATCCTTTATCCTTTTGCATTCAGTTTGCAAAATAACAGGCAGCAACACGCATAAAAAAGAAAAGGCCGCCATAAGGCGACCTTTTTTTATCAAATTCAAGTGGTTTTAGTGTTCAGTCTTTTTGCAGCAGGGCTTGGCGCAAGATTTCTTTTCGCCATTGGCAGCTGATTCGTGCCCCTTGCAAGCAGCAGTTCCTGCGGCCTTGTCTTTGCAACAAGATTTCTTCTCAGTGCTGGTTGCAGCAGCAGAAGCTTCGCCTGTTTTAGCTTTGCAGCAAGACTTACCTGCAGTTGATTTACTGCAAGATTTGGTAGCACCGGCACACTGTTTTTTCTCTGATGTCTGAGAAGTGGCTACGGCTGTTCCGTTTTTTTCAGCGGCTAACTGATCGGCAGTTTTGGTGGGCGTAACATCCGCTGAAGTAGTTTGTGCATGCGCTGCGAAAGCAAACCCTACGGCGCAAATGGCGAAAATGATTATTTTTTTCATGTTATGCTTAGTTTTAATGTTATTAATTCAAAATTACAACAATCAGGCCAGAAAAGCAAGTATGGTTTCTCCACCGGTAGTTTTTTGTCCCAAAGTGACATTGATTTTACAATCCACCGGTATAAAAAGATCAATACGACTGCCAAACTTTATAAATCCATATTCAGCTCCCTGCAGCGCTTTATCCTCTACTTTGGCATAACAAACAATACGCCTTGCCAGTGCTCCTGCTATCTGTCTGAAAAGTATCTGGGCTTTCGCATTTTCTACCACCACGGTAGTTCGCTCGTTCTCCGTGCTGCTTTTGGGATGCCATGCTACCAGGTATTTTCCCGGATAATATTTTTGGTAAATCACCTTTCCGGAAATGGGATAACGGTTTACATGCACGTTGAGTGGCGACATGAAAATACTAATTTGCTTGCGTTTTCCCTTAAAAAATTCCGGTTCTTCCACATCTTCAATCACCACAACCTTGCCGTCTGCCGGGGCAATAACATGATTCTCATCCAGAGGGGTAAATCTCTTGGGATTTCTGAAAAACTGAATAATCAGCACATATAGCACTAAAGAAACTATCAATACTGCCTGAACGATCAGGTTGTCGCCCAGCCATTCATGCAAGCCAAAATTGAGTCCACCCAAAATCAGGGTAGAAAACAAAATGATTTTAAAGCCTTCTCTGTGTAGTATCATGCATTGAAATTAGAAGGAACCTCTCAGTTTGAGTGTACTTGCAACTTTATCAATGGCTACAATGTAAGCGGCAATACGCATGCTTACTTTATATTTTTCAGATGCGGCATACACATTATCAAAAGCCATTTTCATGGCCCTGTCGGCACGGCGATGCACACGTTCTTCCGTCCAGTAGTAACCCAGACGATTCTGCACCCATTCAAAATAGCTCACAGTAACCCCCCCAGCGTTTGCCAGGATATCCGGCACTACCAGCACGCCTTTGGCATTGAGGATTGGATCAGCATCTGCGGTGGTAGGGCCATTGGCGCCTTCCACAATCAGTCGGGCCTTAATATCTGCAGCATTTTCTGCTGTAATTTGATCTTCCATAGCCGCAGGAACCAGTACATCGCAAGGCAGGGTTAGTAATTCAGCATTTGACACTTTGCTGCCTCCGGTGTAGCCTTCAAGACTGCGGGAAGGGCTGTTGGCTACATATGCCATCGCTTCTTCCACATCTATGCCATTGGGATTGTGGTAACCACCGCTGACATCGGAAATACCAACAATTTTCACACCTAACTTAGATATTAAATTGGCTGAAATACTGCCTACATTGCCAAACCCCTGCACAACACAGGATGCCTCGGTGGGTTTGATGCCCAATTTGGCCAATGCGCTTCGGGTACTTACCATTACTCCTCTACCTGTAGCTTCTACCCTACCCTGACTGCCACCCAGCACGAGGGGTTTTCCGGTTACTACGCCCCAACTATTTTGCCCCCGAATTTTACTAAATTCATCCAGTATCCAAGCCATTTCCTGTTGACCGGTACCCATATCAGGTGCAGGGATGTCTTTGTCTTCGCCAAAAACATCTTTCATGGCCAGGGTATATCCACGTGTAAGGCGTTCTAATTCGCCTTTGCTCATGCTGCGCGGATCGCATTTAATGCCACCTTTGGCACCGCCATAGGGAATATTAACCACAGCACATTTCCATGTCATCCATGCAGCGAGTGCCTTTACCTCGTCCAGGTGCACATCCAAACTATAGCGTATTCCACCTTTACTGGGGCCAAGATGCACACTGTGAACTACCCTGTACCCTTCGAACACATTAATGGTTCCATCATCCATTGTTACCGGTATGTTCACTATTACTGCCTTGTCCGGAACCTTTAACAAATTGGCAAAATGATTATCTAAACCTAAAATATTCACTGCCTCGTTAAAACGGCTCATCATGCTCTCCAGCGGATTATACTGGGGAGCTCCCTTGCTGCTGATGTCGGTCATACTTTATCTTATTGTATTATTAGCGGGGCAAATTTAATCCCGGGTACGAGCTAAATATTACAACCCCTCCAAAATTATTCACATAATCATAGAATTGTCCAAAATCCCGAATTATTGCGCCTCATCAGCTACGGACTTTTTCAGCGCAAATGAAAATACGCTTCCGGCGCCTTCGGTGCTCATCACATGGATGTTTTCACCATGAGATTCCATGATATGCTTACAGATACTCAACCCCAAACCACTTCCACCACTGTCTCTGCTTCGGCTTTTGTCTGCGCGGTAAAATCTTTCAAAAACACGTGACAACGAATCTTTGGAAATACCGATTCCGTTGTCGGCAACTTCTACTATGATCTTTTCGCCGGTATCACTCAATCTGATTTTGGTATACCCGCTTTCTTTTCCGTAACGTATGCTATTTAATACCAGATTGGTGAGCACCTGCCTGATTCTGAATTTATCGGCATGCACCCAAAACCGGCCGGAACCGGCAAATTCATAGAGTGTGATTTTACGTTCTTTTGCCTGAATCTCTAAACTTTCTATTACCTCGTCTGCCAGATCTTTAATATCGAAATCCTCATACTCCAGACGCAGAAAACCACTCTCATACTTGGTAATGGTATCTAAATCACTCACAATTTGTACCAGTCGCTGCGTGTTTTTTGATGCTTTTTCCAGAAAAATTTTACGGGTTTCTTCATCCACGTCCTCATCTTCAAGAATATTATCCAAATACCCCTGAATACTGAAAATGGGGGTTTTTAACTCATGGGCCACATTGCCTATATAATCTCGTCGATAGCCCTCCAGTCGCTTTAATTGATCCATCTCCTCTTTTCGGGACTCAAAAAGCTTTTTTAATGCCTCTTCCACATCTTTAACCTGCGAGAAGTCGCGCTGGCTATGGTCTTCCTTTTCGATAGCGATTAATTTTGAAAGTGAACGTAGGATTTTACGTTCTCTGTTTCGCCAGAGAAGACTTACCAACAATACCCCGGTAGCGATAATAACAACAAATACCCAAAAGAGAAAGTAGTAGTTGCCCGAGTAAACTTGCATTAGGCAAATATAAACAACAAGACACGTGCCTGTTTAACGCCCATGTTATTTCGCAGGATAACCCGCATCATACCACGCCTTAAACTGATCCAGTTCGGTTTGCGACAGACCGGCAGGCGGCATGGATTTTTGGGTGTACACCACCTCATAAATATGGGATGCATGTTTTTTGATGGAAGACTCGTAATTGTCCGGATTGTATGACCAATCGCGGCTATTACTACCGCCACTGCCATGGCATGACTGACAATTCTTATCGAACCAAGGACGCATGATGGAATGCTCAAACCCGGTACCGGTTGATTTTTTACAGTGCAACATGGTAAAAACGGAAGTGAACAACAACGCACCTACAAAAAGGCATTTACTTTTCACATTGGTAAAAATATGAAAAAAAAGTGAATTTTCCAAAAGAATTACTCAAACATGTTATTCCACGATAAAACTGCGCATGCTGATACCGCCATACTCAACACTTTCATAAAAAGTTCGAGCACTTTCACCCTTTTGGGCCAACCCTAGCGTATAAAGCATGGGAATGTAATGATCCGGGGATGGCACCGCCAGTAAACCCATTTTGCCGGCACTTTCGTATGATGTTAATTTGCGATAATCGCCGTTTTGTAGCGCATTAGCAACCCAAGCATCAAATTCCACAGCCCAGTCGAAGGGTTTTTTATCGCCCCGTCCCAGCATGGGAATACTAACACCCAAATTGTGTACGATATTGCCGCTGCCAATAATCAAAACCCCTCTGTCTCTTAATTTTGACAGCATTGCGGCCCACTCAAAATGATGCTGCATGGGTTTACCCCAATCGATGCTCAATTGAAAACTTGGTATGTCTGCATTGGGGAAAAGATGTTTAAGCACTGCCCACGCCCCATGGTCAAGCCCCCAGTCTTCTGTCGGCATTGCACCTGCTATAAGCGAGGCAGTTTCTGTTGCGATATTCGGACTCCCTGCAACCGGGTACTGCACCTTGTAAAGTTCCTCCGGAAACCCTCCAAAATCATAGATTATTTTGGGGTTAGCACTCTTTTGAACAAAAGTACCATGTGTCAGCCAGTGGGCGGAAACCACCAGTGCTGCCAAGGGTTTGTTTCTTGCTAAAATAGCCGCTCCTGCCGCCTTTAGCGCAACTGTATACGGGTTACTTTCAATCGCATTCATGGGGCTACCATGACCTATGAACAATGCGGGCTGCCGGGAAGTTGGCGAAGCTCCATCTATCCATTGTTGTAAAATTTTCATATCAGTTACCATAGCACCTAACGGAAGCGCGCACAATGAATGTATAAAAATACGCCTCTACATATTTGTTTAAACAAATTTAAACATAAAAACCCATAAAACCAAATTAATTTTGGGCATGAACTGTGCAAAAGTGTTTTACAGACAGCACCCATGCTGCAGTAATTTTGTGGTTCTCTATGCGCTGGCCTGACCAAAACGAACCTGATGATATACCGCCGTACCTGGAAAAACTGAATGACCCTCAGCGGCAGGCCGTTACCCATATTGACGGACCGGTGATGATTATTGCCGGCGCGGGATCAGGCAAAACCCGTGTGCTCACCTTCCGCATAGCGCACCTGCTGCAGAAAGGAGCAGATCCTTTCAGCATATTATCGCTCACCTTTACCAACAAAGCGGCACGGGAAATGCGCAACCGGATTGAAAATCTGGTTGGGGCTGCAGCCAAAAGTTTGTGGATGGGTACCTTCCACAGCGTTTTCGCCAGAATCCTCAGGCAGGAAGCAGACAAACTGGGTTATCCATCCAACTTCACCATATACGATACCGACGACAGCAAAAGTCTCATCAAGAGCATTTTGAAAGAAATGAATCTGGATGACAAAACGTATAAGCCCGGAATGGTGTTGGGTAGAATCAGCATGGCGAAAAACAACCTGATTACAGCGGCTTCCTATTACCAAAATGAAGAGCTGAATCAACAGGACAAAAACGCCAACCGTCCCAAGTTTGCTGAAATTTTCAAAACCTACACTGAACGTTGTTTCCGAGCAGGTGCCATGGATTTTGACGACATCCTCATTAACACATACTTGCTGCTGGAAAAACATCCCGATGTGTGCCATAAATGGCAGCATCGCTTTAAATATGTGATGGTAGATGAGTATCAGGATACCAATACGGTGCAATACATGATTACCAAACGGATTGCGGCGGTACACCAAAATATCTGTGTGGTGGGTGATGATGCTCAGAGTATTTATGCATTCCGGGGTGCCAACATCCAAAACATCCTAAACTTTAATCGAGACTATCCGGATGTGTTTACGGTGAAACTGGAACAAAACTACCGAAGCACCCGAAATATCGTCAATGCCGCCTCCAGCGTAATTAAAAACAACCGAAAGCAGCTGGAAAAAGAGGTGTGGACATCCAATGAAACGGGCGATAAAATCAAAGTGGTGCGCTCCGCCACCGATAGTGATGAGGCCCGTTTTGTAGCGCAGCAAATCATTGAACAAAAAAACCAGAAACATCTGCCAAATAAGGCATTTGCCATTCTGTACCGTACCAACAGCCAAAGTCGTAGTTTCGAGGAGGCCCTGAGAAGACAAAGCATTGATTACCGCATATACGGCGGCACCAGTTTTTATCAGCGAAAGGAAATCAAAGACCTGCTCTCCTACCTCCGATTAACGGTCAATCCAAACGATGAAGAAGCCCTTAAGCGCATTATCAATTATCCTGCAAGAGGAATTGGTGATACCACGGTAAACAGACTACTCTTTCTGGCTTCCGAAAACAAAACAGGCATCTGGGATATTGTGGCAAACGCAAGAAACTACCCTGATTTGGGCACCGGAGCAAGCCGAGTTGAAAATTTTGCCATGATGATGAAAAGCTTCATGGCCATGACCGAAACTCACAATGCCTTTGACATGGCTTCCCACGTAGCCAAACAAACCACGTTGCTCAAAACCCTTTACGATGATAAAACGGTAGAAGGCATAAGCCGATATGAAAATGTGACTGAATTGCTGAATGGCATACAGGAATTTACCGAAGATGACGAAAGCGAAAAAGAAAAAACGCTTGCCAACTTTCTGGAAGAGGTTGCTTTATATACGGATGATCAGAAAGACAAAGATCCGGATAGGGATTGTGTGAGTTTAATGACCATACACAGCAGTAAAGGGCTGGAGTTTCCGCATGTTTTTATTGGCGGTCTGGAAGAAAACCTGTTTCCTTCTCAGATGGCACTGACATCAAGGGCAGACCTGGAAGAAGAAAGACGTTTATTTTATGTAGCCATAACCCGTGCAGAAAAAGCGCTCACGCTATGCTATGCCAGCAGTCGTTTCAGGTACGGGAGTCTCATGCCCTGCGAACCCAGTCGGTTTATTGATGAAATAGACAATCAGTACCTTGACATGAACCTTGCGGGGCTCAAAAAGGAAAATCCGCTTAATGCCCTGTTTGACCGACGGGAAAACCGCCATGGCACAGAAAAAACACCAATTACAACCTTGCTGGGAAATGCCAAGTCACGCAATACCAATCTTCCGGAACCTGACCCCAATTTTGAACCCGGAGATATCAGCGGTTTAAAAGCCGGTGATAACGTTGCGCATCAGCGGTTTGGCAATGGCACAGTAACGGAAGTAGAGGGTGATGCCGATAACCGGAAAGCCACTGTAATTTTTGAAGGACTGGGAGAGAAGAAACTGGTCTTAAAATTTGCAAAAATGAGAATTATTTAGTAACTTAGTGGATTGAGGTTGGATCAATGGGTGCTGCTTTCCCACTGCCACCTTTATCCTGTGTATTGTTCATGCCCTTGTCTCGGCTTTTGGCTCTTCCAAAAGTGAAATTTATACCCATTCTCACCGCCGCACCCCTCGCCATTGTAGGCAAGACCGGTGCCAGGAAATTTTCAGCAGAAAAATAGGTTTGAATGGCGCCCGCATTAAAGACCATGGAAACACCGGGATTCAACCATGCACGTCCATAAAAGGTATTGTTAAGGTTCAAACTGAATACTTTAAATGGCCTCCAGTATAGCCCCAGGGTCAGTCCGCCATACACGCGTTTGTTGTACAAATCCCCGTAAAAAAGCGCGTTAACTTTCAGGTTTTTCCTTAATTGATAGGAAGCCCCCAGTAGTATTTCTGTACTCAATGTGCTCCGGAAAGACTGTCGAACGGTATCCAGACCAAACAATCCTACCATAGAGTCAGCGAGTCGTGAAAAATATCCGTCAGCATCCACCGATGAATCGGCGGAGGATATTGGGAAACCTTCATATACAAACGTTGCATTGGGATTGGCAGCCACAATGCTTGTAGTGTTTTGTTTCCAGTTTATGTAACCCAGATCTATCAGTGAAGCAGAAAGTTTCAGCTTATCCATTACTGCGTATTCAGCGCCCAGATCAATACCCCAGCCGGTATTTTTGATTCCTTTATAAAACCCGCGGGGATCCAACTCAAGATCGCTGCCGTCTGCCGTAATAATTTGCCCAAGCGAACTGGCCATGTTTAACTCTACGTTGCTACTCACTTCAAATGCATAATCCTCCGGGCGGGTGCGGACTTTGATGCTTGCCTCCTTTAATTCGGCCCTGCTTATTCCCTGTAAGTATTTGATTTTTGTGCCCAATGTGAGTTTATCTGAAAGTTGGTAGGCATACCCCACGCCTAATTCTCGGTAATGGTACAAATCTGCACTGAATCTAAAGTCAAAGGTTTCACCCAGGTTGGGTCCTCCATTTCCATCAATGATGAATCTGAACAAATCTTTGGGATACCCCGATTTGAAGCCCGCCTTGTCTGTGATATTGGCTGAGAAGAAATGCTTTTTGGCCCGGAATCCAAAATTCACCCAGGTTTGATCCAGCTTCAAACTGACATAGTTTTGATTGGACAACACATTCAGCAGCTTATTCAGATTCAGCAATGTATCACCGTTCCCAATATCAATAGAGCGTGATAATTCATCAATATTAAATCCGGTATTGGTTGCCTGTATCCCCAGACTATTAAATCCCGGCAAGCCAATAAACCATTTTGCGTCGGGTAGCAGCGCCGGGTTGAGGGTCGTGCGCTGTGGCAGACTCTCTGTGTGATAGAGACTGAAATTTTGCTGTGCTGAAATCACAGAATAGGCCGACAGCAATACTGCAAAAATGGATGATTTCTTAGAGTTCTGCATCGGCTGATAATTTTACTTCTACACCCATTTTCAGTTTCACGTTTTGGTCTTTGCTTATCCTCACCGGTATGGGATTTCCGTTAAATTGAGACGTGGGAATCCATGCACGGGTTCTTAATCGCTTGGCTTTGAGGATATTGGTCAGTTTGGGTTTTTCTACCACCAGCTCCCATTGATCTTTTGAGGGAGCAATGACTGTTCCGCCTGCATCCACATCGGCCTGCCTGAGTATGTATCTAAACGGCTGAAACAAAGAATCAAGTAACTGATTGGCACCATCCATAAAATAACACTGAATGCCCACTCCCAGTGGGATTCCATTTTCAGCGTTCATTTTAAATTTAATCATTTCGAGGTAATCTCCTTCTTCTCCAATTCCAAGGTCAAGGTCCGATGTATCTTCAAGCACAAGATCTTTTGTGCTCACATAAAGCGGCAATTCTACAGAAACCAAAAGTTCAAGCTGGCTTTCATCCCATATAAAACCACGTCCTAACTGCGGGATAGCCGAAACCGAGTAAGCAAGAGAATGCGGCTCTGTTTTCATCACAGCAGCCACATTGCTTCCTGTGGCCTGTGAAATGTAAACTGAATCCATGCTGTAGGTAAGTATGCCCGCATCAGAGGCCGCTGCAACCATATTGGAGGATGGATAGGATGTTACGGCAGTAGGCAATCCATTCTGTGACTGTAATGCTAGATTCTGAATATCATATTGCATTTTTTTCCCAAATCCATTCTTCAGCCGAATGTTAATACGGGCATCCTCAAAAACAATATTGCCTTTTAGAATTTTATTTGAAAACAAGGACAAATCCAATGAATCCTGCACTGTTAGCAGATTGGGCTGTCCGAGATTGCCGTACAATTTTCTGAACTTTAATCCCTCTGTCTTCATGGTAAGTTGAAGCTGCTCGCCGGTATTGATGGAACCGGTTTGGGTAATTTCCCAGGTTACTTTCACCCTAAATTGATTGTACCCGAGATTACCTTGTGTAAGATTCAGCGATTCAGTGCCGGCAACTTTGTGATCGTCACTCAGGTTAATGGCCCCACTACTATTCCAAGTGTGATTTAATGAAACGGTGGCATTATTGGATAACAAGTCAGTAATTTCCGTGGTCACCTTTCCCTTGTGATTGGTATTCACCGCAATTTCTGCGGCGAATCGACCCTCCTTCAACCAAATGGAATCGCATTGGATACCGGCCCCCGGAGCCAAATCAAAAATAAAATATCTTTCTATAGCTACATACCCATTAGCCGTTAGCTGATTCAGTTCTGATTGAGTAGGTGAGATATTTTCAACGAAGCTGCGATTATTGATCGAGTAAATTTCGTCTGCCCGTTTGGAAACATGCTTTTTATCATAGTGCACAATCAGGGTTTTATCCGGAAAGGAACTCACCCATTCCTGGTTTACCAAGGCCACTGCATCCTCAAGATTTAACTCGGCATTTACAATAGGTGCGGCATAATTACCTTTCCAACGAATGCCATTCAAATGCTGAAATTTTTCAAGTCTATCCTTTATACAGGAAGAAAACAACACAACCACAAGGAGCCCAATAACGGCTTTTCCAACCCCATTGTTTAAGCGAAATAAGTTTCTCAAAGAAATAGAATTATTTTTTGCAATATAACAACATTTATTTTGGATTTTAGCATGAAAAACCGCTAAAAGAGTGTAATGACTTGTTTATTAGAAGGTTTTTTATTTATTTCGCACCCCCGGATTTAGGAGACCCGGGCATAATTAAATAAAAAGAAGAAAATGGCAACTAAAATCAGATTGCAAAGACATGGCCGGAAGAAACGTGCTTTCTTCCACATTGTGGTGGCGGATTCGCGTGCTCCTAGGGATGGCCGTTTTATCGACAAAATCGGTACTTACAACCCTATCACCAATCCTGCAACCATCGACATTAACCTAGAAAAGGCCGTTCAGTGGATGGCCAACGGCGCTCAACCCTCAGACACGGCCCGTGCCATCCTGAGCTATAAAGGCGTTCTCTACAAACATCACTTGCAGGTGGGTGTGCGCAAAGGCGCTATCACACAAGAACAGGCAGATGCGAAATTTGCTGAGTGGATGACCTCCAAAGAGGCGAAAATTGCTGACAAGCGCAGCAACCTCGAAAAAGCCAGCAACAGCCGCAAATCAGATGCCCTGAAAGCAGAAGCACAGAAGCGCGAAGCGATTGCAGCCCGTGTACTGGCCAAGCAAAACAGCATTAGCGAAGAAGCAGTTGAAGAAACTACCGACAGCGAAGGAAGAGAAGAAGTAGTTGCTGAAGACAGCTCAACCGCTGAAGTAACTGCCACTGAAGAGCCTGCTGCTGAAGAACCCGCTGCTGAAGAACCCGCTGCTGAAGAACCTGCTGCTGAGGAACCCGCCACTGAAGAGCCTGCTGCTGAAGAACCCGCTGCTGAGGAGCCCGCTGCCGAAGACGCTGCTCCGGCTGAAGGAGAAAACGCCGAGTAATCGCTTATGATTCCACCCCTGACCCGCATTGGTCGGATTGCCGGAAAACACGGCTTCAAAGGGGAAATGAATCTTGCCCTGGAGGATGAGTCCGTGGCAAAATATTTTAAAAAAGGGAATTTCCTGTTCATCGAAATCGATGGCAAGGGAGTTCCCTTTCTCATTGAAGGGGTTTCCGGAAATGCATCTGTTATCAAGCTGGCCGACATAGATAAAGAAGAGGATGTAAAAACACTAACCGGCCAACCGATTTTGCTGGAAAGCAACAAAGTAAAGCAGTCTTTTGTATTTAGTTGGAATCACCTACGTGGTTTCACGGTTAAGGACACAGATTTATTTTTTGAAGGCATCATTGAACAAATAGAACTATACCCTCAAGGCCCTATGATGTTGGTAAAAACAACAATCGGTAAAAGTCACCTTATCCCCATAGTAGAGGAATGGATTGTCCGCATTGAAGAAGAAAAAAAGGAAATTTTTATGAAACTTCCGGAAGGTCTTACCGAACTTTGAAGAACATTGCTGCGAATTGACATCATATCAGCCGTGCCCGGTTTACTGGAAAGTCCGCTCGGTCAAAGCATTCCTAAAAGGGCCACAGATAAGAAGCTTGCTGAAATTCACATTCACAATCTTCATGAATATGGTTTAGGCAAATACCGTCAGATCGATGATTACCCCTTTGGTGGTGGCGCCGGAATGGTGCTGATGCCTGAACCTTTGTCCAACCTGATTGAGAAGCTGCAGGCAGAGCGCCATTACGATGAAATCATATACACCAGTCCGGATGGTGAAAAATTTGAACAGCGTATTGCCAACGCCCTGTCTCTTGTGCAAAACATCATGATTATTTGCGGTCATTACAAAGGTATTGACCAACGCATTCGTGACCTGTACGTTACCCGGGAAATATCGTTGGGAGATTTTGTTCTCAGCGGCGGTGAAATAGCAGCAGCAGCCATAGCGGATGCTGTAATACGACTGCTACCCGGCGTGCTGGGTAATGAAGAGAGTGCGCTTTCTGACAGCTTTCAGGACGGTTTACTAGCCCCTCCTCTGTACACAAGACCTGAGTTATTCAAAAATCAAAAAGTTCCGGATATATTGCTTAGTGGCAATCACAAAAAAATAGAAACATGGAGATTGGAACAGTCCATGGAACGAACACAAAAACTAAGACCCGATTTATTTAAAAAGTTGGACACCCAATAAACTAGGCATTTGCCAATACTCATGAAACTTACACTCAAACGCCCCCTGGTTATTTTTGATCTTGAAACTACCGGCATTAATACCTCTGCAGACCGAATTGTAGAAATATGCATGATTAAGGTGTTTCCAGAAGGCCACGAAGAACTGCGCACTTACCGCATAAATCCCGGCATTCCCATCCCCCCTCAAGCCACTGCGGTACATGGTATTAGCGATGAAGATGTAGCAGACAAACCCACTTTCAAAATGTTGGCTGCAGAACTCAGCCAGTTTATGCAGGAATGCGATTTTGGTGGATTCAACAGCAATAAATTTGACTTTCCCATGCTGGTGGAGGAATTTTATCGGGCCGGCGTGGAATTTGAAGTAGAAAAACGCAAATTCATTGATGCACAGCGAATATTTCATGTAAAGGAACCACGCAATCTAACTGCTGCTTACAAGTTTTACTGCAACCGGGATCTTGAAAATGCACACAGTGCAGAAGCAGATACTTTGGCCACCTGGGCTATTCTTAAGGCACAAATTGAGCGATACGATGATTTACCAGGAGATATTGATGCGCTGCATAAAATGAGTGGGCAAAACAACCTGGCAGACCTTGCAGGCAGATTTGTGTATAATGATCAGGGAGAAATTATTTTTAATTTTGGAAAACACAAAAACAAAGCGGTAAAAGATGTCTTGCGTGATGAACCCGGCTATTACAACTGGATGATGGACGGAGATTTTCCCATGCAAACCAAAAATGTACTTACCCGCATACGTCTCAGCATGCGCAACGAATGAAACATTCAATCAGGGAGTTTGAAAGCTGGATTTTATACCGCGACGATGATTTTATCGTTGTAAACAAACCTCCTTTTGTCCCTTCCTTGCACGAGCGAGGAAAATTCACCCATATTTCATTGCTGGAAATGGCGCGAGAATTTAATCCGGATGCCTCACTTTGCCACCGACTGGACCGCGAAACCAGTGGCGCTGTGGTAATTGCCCTCAATGCTGACGCTTACCGACACATGAGCATACAATTTGAAGACCGCAAAGTGGAGAAAATTTACCATGCAGTTGTGGAGGGGCAAATTCAATTTGATGACCATTTGGTGGACTTGCCCATACAAACTGAAATTCCCGGTAGGGTAAGAATCGACCGTTCAGGAAAACCATCGGCTACCTTTTTCAAAACACTGGAAGTGTTCAGACATTTCACCCTTATGGAATGCCAGCCGGTTACCGGCAGAATGCACCAAATCCGGGTACATCTGGAATCACAAAACACCCACATACTCGGAGATGAATTATATGGAGGTAAAATGTTTTTACTTTCTCAGCTAAAACGCAAACATAAAGGCGAGGACAGCCCACTGATAAAACGATTTGCGCTACATGCTGCACTTATTGCATTTCGCAATATGAGCGATGATATAATTAAGATTGAAGCACCTTACCCCAAAGACATGGAGGTACTGCTCAAAATTCTACGCAAATACGATGCGGTATAATGCGACTGCTCCATAAAATATGGCCTCTATTGATTGGCGTAGCCCTTTGGCTGGCATTTTCACTTCCTCCTGATTTTAGGGAAATAAGTGAGGCAGAAATGGGTCGAACCTTATTTTTTGACAAACGATTTTCACGAAATAACAGTATCAGTTGTGCTGATTGTCACATCCCTGCATTTGCATTTTCTGACACTACCGCACTTTCCAAGGGGTTTAACGGTGGAACCACAACACGCAATGCCCCGCCCCTTACCAACCTTGGCGGCAGACCCTATTTTTTCTGGGATGGCAGGTCGCTTAGTTTAGAGGATCAGGCGCTACAACCCATACAGCATCCCATAGAGATGGGCATGACCATCAAGGAACTAAACCGCCGGCTGAGGGCAGATAAATTCTATGTGAAATGGTTTAAAAAAGAATACGGCAAATTGCCGGATGCCTTTTTGGCTGCGCGCGCCATTGCCGCCTTTGAACGAACCCTGGAAACCGGGAATGCGCCCCTAGACCGTTTTATGGATGGAGATTCATCTGCCATTAGCATCTCAGCCATGAGAGGGAGGGAAATATTTATTGAAAAAGCCAAGTGTTTCGAATGTCATTTCACCCCGGATTTTACCGCAGATGAATTTAAAAACATTGGATTGTTTAACGCCAAAAACCTTAATGACAGTGGCCGTTTTGTGGTAACGAAAATTAGCACAGATATAGGCAAATTCAGGGTTCCGGGTTTGCGAAATGTGACTTTAACAGCACCCTACATGCACAATGGAATGTTTAAAACCCTTGAAGAAGTTATCGACTATTATAATGACCCTGCTGCCATAGTTCCCGATGCCATCAATCGCGATACCTTACTCAATGGCAAACTGGGTCTCACTCGACAGGAAAAGTCAGATCTGCTGGCGTTTTTGCATACCCTAACATCGGCTTCTGCCTCACGCAAATAGGATAAAAATGGCAGATAAAGAGCTGGAAGCCATAAAAACCAAACTCAAGCAATTAAAAAAGAGGCCGCCGGCCAATCTGGATGCACAGTTTTCCATCGCCCATGATGCTGTTTTCAGCGAGTTTGATTGTTTAACCTGCGCCAATTGCTGCAAAACCACCTCCCCCATGCTGTTCGAAAAAGACATTGAAAGATTGTCTAAATACCTAAAAATAAAACCGGGTGCTTTCATTGAACAATACCTTTTTCTGGATACAGATGGTATTTATGCTTTCAGGCAAACGCCTTGCCCCTTTCTGGGCAGTGATAACTATTGCAGCGTTTATGAACACAGGCCCAAGGCCTGCAGGGAATACCCGCATACCAACATGCGCAAGATGCACACATTGCTGAAACTGGCCGAAAAAAACCTTGATGTATGTCCGGCTGTGGCTAAAATTGTTCAACATATTGAAAATGCCTAAAGCCCTGCCAATTAGGGTAATCTGTGGCTTATATTTGCGGTGCCTTTTATGAAAAACATCCGCAACTTCTGCATCATTGCCCATATTGACCACGGAAAAAGCACGCTGGCAGACCGTTTGCTGGAATACACCGGAACAATAGACAAAAGACAACTACAGGCCCAGACACTAGACGACATGGATCTGGAGCGTGAGCGCGGTATCACCATTAAAAGCCACGCTATTCAAATGAATTACAAGCTGGATGGTGAGGATTATGTTCTCAACCTGATTGACACACCCGGCCACGTAGATTTCAGCTATGAGGTAAGCCGAAGTATAGCCGCCTGCGAAGGTGCCCTACTGATTGTGGATGCAAGTCAGGGTATTGAGGCACAAACCATAAGCAACCTGTTTATGGCGCTGGAACATGGCCTCGAAATCATTCCGGTTCTAAATAAAATAGACCTACCGGGAGCCATGCCGGAGGAGGTAAAAGATGAAATTGTGGATTTGCTGGGCTGCAACCGCGAAGAAATCATTGCTGCCAGCGGCAAAACCGGACAGGGCGTACATGATATTCTTAGGGCCATTGTAGAACGTGTTCCTGCTCCCAAAGGCAATCCCGACGCACCTTTAAAGGCCTTGATTTTTGATTCGGTATTTAACTCCTTTCGCGGTATCATTGCCTATTACAGGGTAATTGATGGCAGCATCAAAACCGGTCAGCATGTAAAATTCATGAACACCGGGCACGATTATCATGCCGATGAAATTGGTGTGCTAAAGTTGGATTTACTGCCTAAGAAAGAAATTAAAGCAGGTGATGTAGGGTATATTATTTCCGGAATCAAAGATGCCAAGGAGGTAAAAGTGGGGGATACCATTTCTGATTTCGTGAACCCTACTACAGAAACCATCAAAGGGTTTGAAGATGTTAAGCCCATGGTGTTTGCCGGTATTTATCCTGTGGATACAGAGGATTATGAGGAGCTGCGGGAAAGCATGCAGAAATTGCAACTCAATGATGCCAGTATTGTGTTTGAACCTGAAAGTTCTGCTGCTCTGGGATTTGGCTTCCGCTGCGGATTCCTGGGCATGTTGCACCTGGAAATCATCCAGGAAAGACTGGAGAGAGAATTTGGAATGACCGTAATTACCACAGTACCCAACGTAAGTTACGTGGCTTATGACATGAAAGGTGAAGTAATTCCGGTCAACAATCCAAGCGATTTACCTCCACCTGAAAAAATAGATTATGTGGAAGAACCCTACATTACGGCCTCGGTGATTACAAAGTCTGAATACGTAGGATCTGTAATGAGTCTTTGCCTGGATAAGCGTGGAATTTTAAAAAATCAGGTTTACATAACATCCGACCGGGTAGAAATGACCTTTGAAATGCCATTGGCAGAAATTGTATTTGATTTTTATGACCGCCTGAAAACCATCAGTAAGGGTTATGCCAGCTTTGATTATCAGCCATTGGGTTATAAGGAAAGTAAGCTGGTAAAAATGGACATTATGCTCAATGGCAAGCAGGTAGATGCACTCAGTGCAATTATCCACCGTGATAATGCTTTTGATTTGGGTAAAAAAATCTGTAAAAAGTTAAAGGATCTTATCCCCCGACAGCAGTTTGAAATTGCCATACAGGCGGCCATTGGTGCCAAAATTATTTCGAGGGAAAATATATCTGCGATACGCAAGGATGTTACAGCCAAATGTTATGGTGGTGACATTAGCCGAAAACGCAAACTCCTGGAAAAACAGAAGGCCGGTAAAAAGCGCATGCGCCAGGTGGGTAATGTAGAAATCCCCCAAAGTGCCTTCATGGCGGTTTTAAAGCTGAACGACTAACAAAATCGATATTTTTCAAATTATTTTGAAAAGTGACAAAAAATGCCTATATTAGTGGGTATAGGTTTGTTAATATTTTTGTCATTTTGGAATTGTTTTATTTATTGTCACTGTCTCAGATACCGGGTATTGGCCCCATTTCAGGTAAATCACTCATCAGCCATTGCGGTTCGGCGGAAGCCGTGTTTAAAGAGAAGAAGCGGGTACTGGAAAAAATACCCGGAATAGGCAGTATGGGAGCGGCTGCTATCCGTCAGGAATCGGGGGCACAGGCCGCAGAAAACGAATTAAAATTCATCGAAAAATCGCAAATTCGGGTGCTTCCTTACACATCTCCGGAATACCCGGTAAGATTGAAGCAAATACTGGATAGTCCTTTGGTATTGTTTATTAAAGGCAGAACCGAATTGAATCCGCTAAGAACTTGTGGCATTGTTGGCACAAGAAAAAATACGCCAGAGGGCGCTCAAATCACCCGCAACATGGTTGCCGGGCTCAAACCCCATGCCTGCCATATTATTAGCGGGCTTGCCTTTGGAATCGATATCGTGGCACACAAAACTGCTGTTGAAGAGCAAATTCCTACTGTTGCCGTGGTGGCACACGGGCTTGATATGGTTTATCCAATGCGCCATAAATCGGTGGCTGATAAAATGCTGGAAGCAGGCGGGGCTATGGTCAGTGAATTGTTTAGCGGCACTCCGCTTCATCCCGATTTATTTCCACGCCGAAACCGCATTGTTGCCGGCATGTGCGATGCGGTTGTTGTCATTGAAAGCATGATCAAGGGCGGAAGTATGATTACCGCGCAAATTGCCCATAGTTATGACAGGGATGTATTTGCCGTGCCGGGCAAACCCGGCGATAAAATGAGCGAAGGTTGTAATTTTTTAATCAAAAATCTAAAGGCCGGATTGTGTGAAAATGCCGGAGATATTGCCCGAGGCATGAACTGGGATTTAGGAATACCCAAAATCAAGCAGCATCAAACAACATTGCTTTTTGATTTAACCCCCGAAGAAAAGCTGATAATGGATTGTCTAAAAGGGAAAAGCCGGCATTTTGACGAACTGCTTTTATCCACAGGGCTACCCATGAGCAGACTTACGCTTTTATTGCTTGAAATGGAAATGAAACAAATGGTAAACAGCTTACCGGGGAAAATCTACAAGAATATGGCCTTTGGCTGATTATTTCTTACCGCCTGGCTTGCGGGGCTTAGCGGCAGTCTTTTGCTGTTGAGTCTTCATTACCTCTTCCAACCGACGGGAAAAATTACTTTTCTTCACCGGTTTTTTTCTGGCATCGGCAATTTGCTGATGAAGTTTTTGATCATCTACCAAACGACGAATGGCAAACTGCTGACCAAAAGTAACCATATTGCTCACGAAATAATACCAGGTAAGGCCACTGGGATAATCATTCAGAACACCCAAGAAGATAACAGGCATGATGTACCCTATCCATTTCATCTGACCAGTAACCCCGGAAATCTGATTATTCAAGTGGGTATAAATAAGGGTTGAAATGGTCATCAGCAAGGTAAACAAACTAATATGATCACCATAACCGGGAATATGAAAGCCCAGATCCAGAATGCTGTCATAGGCACTCAAGTCATGACTCCATAGAAAGGTTTTTTGTCTAAGTTCAAACAAAACAGGGAAAAACTGAAATAAGGCAAACAGGATGGGCATTTGCAGCAACATGGGCACACAACCGCTCATGGGATTAACGCCGGCTTTTTTATACAAAGCCAGATTTTCCATTTGGATTTTTTGCATATCACCGCCATGCTTCTCTTTTATGGCTTCAATTTCCGGCTTCAGTATTCTCATTTTAGCCGTTGAGATATAACTCTTATACACCAGAGGAAGCAGTATAAATTTGATAATCAGCGTTAGCAATAAAATCAAAATGCCCATGCTGCCAATTTTACCATCGAGAAAATTAAAAATAGGCAGCACCATCCAACGATTAACCCAGCCAAAAATGCCCCAACCAAGGGGAATCATCCGGTGCAATTCATGGTCTTTAAATCCTGGGTCGATGGATTGAAGTGTTTTATAACTATTAGGCCCAAAATAAAAAGCGAGATTCCATGTCTTCTCTTTTTCCCTGCTATAGGGCAAAAAGAGCTCGGATTGCATTTCTTTTATGTAGCCGGGTTCACGTGTTTCTTTCCACTCCAGATTACTGCCCTGTGCAAATCCTTCTTTATTGATGAGTGTAGCATTGAAATACTGCTGTTTGAAGGCTACCCACTGCAAATTACCTGGGATTTTTTCCAGTCTTTCCGGACTGCTGGCAGAGAGGGATTCAGGATGTTCGCCCGGTAACCTGTACGTAATTGTACTGTGCTGGTTTTCAAACTGCATGCCTTTCTCCTGCTTGTGCAATGCCGCCTTCCACACAAACTTCAAATCATTGTTACGCTGCAGTTCATTCTCCAATCCAGATACTTTAATGGTATAATTCAGCAGAAAATCCTGGGAAGAAAGCTTGTATTGCTGTTCAATATATCCCCCGTTTTTATGCTCAAGCCTGTAAACAATTACCTCCGGCGACGATTCCATTACTTTCCAGTTCATGCTACTGGTGCGTAACATCTCATTTTTCGTCATCAGCTCGAAGTAGGTTTGGGTGTGCTTTTCGTCTAACAGCACTAAATCGGTTGAATCGGCCCTCTTGTATCGATTCAGTTTCACCTGTACAGGTCTACCGCCAATGCTGCTGAACTTGATGGAAACAGCAGAATTCACCAATGTCATTTCGGTCGGCTTCTGATATTTGCAATCCAAAAAACCACCGATTACCGAATCTTGAGAAAGCGAATCATTGCTCGCAGCGGCTAATGCATTAGTAGCAGTCTTTTCAACTTTCAAAGTATCGGACTTGGCTTCAACCCGTGCAATACTGTCTGCCGCTTTGCGCTGCATGTCGAGTTCAGCTTGTGAAGGAGCTGCCCACCAGTAGTAGCCAACCAGAATGAGAAAAATAAGAGAGAAACCGATGATAGTATTACGATCCATTTGAAAGGGCGAAATTAGGAATATTCCGATTAAAATCACAGCAATTGGGGCTCATAAGGCGATTTATTGATAAGCCATTTAACAGTTCAAATAAAAATCAACTGTCATGCTACAATGACAAAAATAATTTCTTACCTTTGCGGCTCGAAAAACCTCATGGCAAATACAGGTAAAATTTCCCAAATCATCGGAGCGGTAGTTGACGTTAGTTTCAACGAGGCCGGTTCCACCCTTCCAAAAATCTATAATGCATTGCACATTACCCGCGAAAACGGCCAAAAGGTAGTGCTTGAAGTTCAACAACATCTTGGTGAAAACATTGTAAGAACCATTGCAATGGATAGTACTGATGGTCTGCGTCGTGGTATGGATGCAATAGACACAGGCAATGCGATTACCATGCCCACAGGAGAAGCCATCCGAGGACGTTTACTCAATGTAGTGGGAGAAGCCATTGACGGCATGCAAGCCACCGATAGCAGCAATGGTCGTCCTATTCACGCCAAGGCCCCATCTTTTGAAAATCTAAGTACTTCTACCGAACCTTTGTTTACTGGAATCAAGGTTATTGATTTGCTTGAACCTTATGCGAAAGGCGGTAAAATTGGATTATTTGGTGGTGCCGGTGTAGGTAAAACCGTATTGATCATGGAGCTTATTAACAACATCGCAAAGGCATACAGTGGTATGTCGGTATTTGCCGGTGTGGGTGAACGTACCCGTGAAGGGAATGACCTGCTTCGTGAAATGATAGAATCCGGAGTTATTAAATACGGCAAAGAGTTTAACAAAAGCATGGAAGAAGGTGGATGGGATTTGAGCAAGGTAGACATGAATGAACTTAGCCAGAGTCAGGCCACGCTTGTTTTCGGGCAAATGAATGAGCCTCCTGGAGCCCGCGCAAGGGTTGCACTGAGCGGTCTTACCGTAGCGGAATACTTCCGTGATGGTGACGGACAAGGTGCAGGACGCGATATTCTTTTCTTTATTGACAATATTTTCCGTTTCACCCAAGCTGGATCCGAAGTATCGGCATTGTTGGGACGTATGCCATCTGCAGTAGGTTATCAACCAACCCTGGCCACAGAAATGGGTGTGATGCAGGAACGCATTACCTCTACTACACGTGGTTCTATCACATCAGTTCAGGCCGTGTACGTGCCCGCGGATGACTTAACTGACCCCGCACCGGCCACCACATTTGCTCACCTTGACGCGACTACCGTGTTAAGCCGTAAAATTGCAGAATTGGGCATCTACCCGGCTGTGGATCCTCTGGATTCTACCAGCCGTATTCTTACCCCTGATGTTGTGGGTAATGAACATTACGATTGCGCCCAGCGTGTAAAAGCCTTGTTGCAACGCTACAAAGAACTCCAGGATATCATCGCCATTCTGGGTATGGATGAATTGAGCGAAGATGACAAATTGGTTGTACACCGTGCTCGTCGTGTTCAGCGCTTCCTGTCTCAACCTTTCCATGTAGCCGAACAATTTACCGGAATCCCTGGAGTACTGGTTGACATCAAAGAAACCATTAAAGCCTTTAATATGATCATGGAAGGCGAAGTAGACGAATATCCGGAAGCTGCATTTAACCTGGTGGGAACCATTGAAGATGCAGTTGCCAAAGGCAAGAAAATGTTGGAAGAAGCTGCTGCCTGATGAAAGTTGAAATCTTAACCCCGGATAAAACGTTATATAGTGGCGACGCTGATGTAGTAACAGTACCCGGCATAAACGGCAGTTTGCAAATACTTGAAAATCACGCCCCCATGATTACCAACCTGAAAAAAGGTAGTCTTAGTATTAAAGGCAAAGACGGCAAACAACAATTTGAAGTAGATGGCGGATTGGTAGAAGTATTGAAAAACAAGGTAATCGTTTTGGTGTAAAAACCATTGAACCATAAACAAAAAGGCCGGCATGTCCGGCCTTTTTGTTTATGGTTATGTCATGCCAATATCATTTATATTGTTTAAGTTTTCCACACACAAACCCAACAAAAACAACCATCCAAAATAGCTAAAGCTTTTAAACAAAGGGATTAGACTGTATCGCTCAGTAATTCGGAATGCTTGTAGTATTTTTTTGTATAACTTATACACCTCAATAATTACACAAATAACTTGAACAAAAGGTATGTTTTGTTCAACTTTGCTAAACAATACTATGACAAAACTAACCACAGACTTCAACAATCTCATGGTGCATGAATTGCAACCTTTGAGAAATTATGCATTGTCGTTGACCCACAACATGGATGATACGAAAGACCTAGTGCAGGAAACCTTGTTGAAAGCCCTGCGCTACAAAGACAAATTTGCGGAGGGAACCAATCTTCGTGGTTGGCTCTACACCATAATGAAGAACAACTTCATTAACAATTACCGTAGAGATGTTAAGAGAAATACTTTTCTTGACAGCACAGATAACACATACTTCATAGACCTCCCAAGCCATAGGGTAGACAATGATGCTGAATTGAAGTTCATTCGCAAGGACTTGGAAGAAGCCATTGACGCGCTGCCCCTTGAACTTAAAATCACATTCACCATGAATGCGGAAGGTTATAAATACCATGAAATTGCTGAAGAGTTAAACATACCTATTGGCACCGTAAAAACTCGAATATTCGTTGCCAGGCGCATACTTCGGGAACAATTGGCGTCTTATGGTCATGAATTTGGTATGAATGCCATGAATGCTTAACATTAATTAACGAACTTTGCAGGCATCCCGACTGGGATGCCTTTTTTATATATGAGTAAGAGTACATACCTCTGGATTAACATCATCACCATATTGGGTCCCCTCGCATTGTCTTTCGACAAACGCGTGGCATTTTATAAGGTGTGGAAACACTTTCTCACGGCGATGATAGTCACTTCCGGAATCTATCTGATATGGGATGTGGTATTCACGGCTCTGGGAATATGGCACTTCAACCCCGAATTTGTAACCGGCTTCTACATTATCAACCTACCCTGGGAAGAGATTTTCTTTTTTGTGGCAGTACCCTACGCATGCCTTTTTATTTATGCATGTCTAAGATACTACTTCCCCAAAATCGAACATAGGAATGTGGGACGTCTAATTTCCTTGTTACTACTCTCATTCAGCATTGGCATGGTGGTATTACACTATAACAAGCTGTATACTGCCGTAACTTTCAGCTTGCTTGCATTCACCATACTCAACCAGCTATTGGTAACCAGAGGCACTTATATAACACATCTATATACTGCATGGCTTATCAGTGTGTTACCGATGTTTGTAGTTAATGGACTATTAACCGGGCTTCCTGTGCTTATTTATGAAAACACAGAAAATATGGGTATCAGAATTCCCTCATTTTTACCCGGGATGCAATACGGGATTCCCCTAGAGGATTTTTTCTACAATCTGCTTTATATGATGTGGATGATCTGGATTTTTGAGGCAAGAAAAAACAAACAAGCCATACATCTTTTCACGCCTTAAAGCGCGCAGCGAACCTAATTAGCGAGCCGTATCGCTGTGATTATGCTTTTTCTCACTCGCACGTTTGGCTTTTTTACGCTGCGATTTACCCCAAGGCAATGGTAAAAACTTCTCTGGATAATGATTGATATCATAGGCAAGCGTTTCGAGGTTTCGGGTAGTTTTCACCAAATTATCATAAAGTACTGGATCTTTTGCCAATTTACCGAGTGAACCCCTACCCTGTTCAATATTGCGGGTAATAACGGCCAAAGCAGCGGCCGTTTCCTCCAAATCTTTGCCTATTTTGTGTAGTTCAATGCTATCCAAACGCGCAGTGGTGCGGTGAATATTACTTAAACTGCCCTCAATGCTTTTATTATATTGATCCAGATTGGAAGAAAATTTTGCGGCGTTATTTAGCGTAGCGGACAAACCGGGCTTGGAGGCAGCCAGCGTACTTTGAATTTCTGCAATGGTATTGTTTAAAGAGGCCAGCACCATAGGAAGTTGATCCACCGCCGCCGTCAGACTTTGACGGGCAATGATGGCATTCAGGTGGGTTAGCAATGAATCTGCGCCTGCCGCAATGGGTGCAATTTTTTCGTTCACCATGCTCATTACGTCCTGGGTATACATCGGCAACAACGTATCACCGTCTTCCGCAAACAACTTTGAGTTTCCCGGAACCAGTTTTAGCGTAGTAGAACCTAATAATGCAGATTCTATTTTAATTTTAGAGTTTTTTGGGATTTTAATTTCGCTGTAAATTTCAATTTCTGTGACAATCTTGCCTGACTGCGGATCCATTTCCATATTGCGAAGCTGTCCCACCCTGAAACCATTGTACATCACCGCCGTATTATCTGCCAGCCCCTGTGCACTGTCATACAACACCACAAAATCTCTGGCGCCGCCCAGCGGATTGTCTCTACCAACCATATAATTATAGCCCAGAATAAGCACCGTTATTGAAACAGCTGCCAGTGTACCCACTTTGGTTTCTTTGGAAATGCCTTTAAATAATGCCACAGTAAATGATATTCAAAGATAATACTAATTAACGACGTATATTGCTACTGTCTATATTAAGCGGCTTGGAATCATCCTGACTTTTAGGGGCAGCCGTTTTCTCCACCTCTTTTTTATATTGTTTGACAGCCCTGTAAATCCCCTTTGCAATGGTCCGCTGACCGTCATCGGTTTTCAGAAAACTTCTGTCAGATGCATTGGTTAAAAATCCAATTTCCACCAAAACCGACGGCATAGCTGTTTGCCAAAGCACCAAAAAACCAGCCTGTTTTACTCCTCTGCTTTTTATCTTGGAAATTCTTTGTGTATGGGCTTCTACCAGGGTGCTAAATTTCAGACTTTGCTGTAAAAAAGCACTCTGAACCAGCGAAAAAATGATGTGGCCTTCCGGAGAATTTGGATCAAATCCACCATAACGCTCGTTGGTTTTATAATTTGACTCAAACTTAATAGCGGCATTTTCTCTTTTGGCTACATCCAGGTTACCCTGACTTTTGTGTAAACCCATAAAATAGGTTTCTGAACCCGCTGCGGTGGTATTCACATTGCTGTTGCAATGAATGGAAATAAACAAATCTGCCTTAATTTTATTAGCCATATGCGGACGTTCCCACAATTCAACAAACTTATCTGTCTTGCGGGTATAAATCACCTGAACATCCTGCATGCTATCCTCAATCATTTTGCCCAGTTTCATGGAAACCGCAAGGGTTACGGCCTTTTCCCATATCTCATTAGCCCCGTTGCAGCCAGGATCTAATCCCCCATGGCCGGGATCGATTACAATGGTCTTAACCTGTTTGCCCGGCATGCGATTTAACGGCTTTCCTGCGGGCAAAGTCATCATCATTAACAACAATATAAGGCCAACAAACAGGCGTCTCATAGCATCTCTTTTTATCATAACTTCACAAACCTTGCCAAAATTTTGAAACATTCACGGAAAATATCGAGGAATGGCAAAGTTTTTGACGAATTTCGCGGTAACAATCCAATGCTTCAGCAAGGCCCAGTAAATCTTTATAAACGCTCTTTGTGGAAGTTTTGCCTTGTTGCGATATTAACAACCCTGATAACCCACGCTGAAAAGACTTTCGGACAAGTGTCGAATCCTGCCGACACTTCCCGAATTGGCATTAGTCGGCCCAAGAGTGAACTCGACAAGCCCATTATTTACAAGGCCGCAGACTCCATTTGGTTTAACCTGAAAAAAAACAGGGTCTATCTATACAAAAATGCGGCGATTGAGTATGGTGACATGAACTTAACGGCCCATTTCATTGAGATAGACCTGAACAAAAAAGAGATATTTGCTACCGGTGGACCTGACAGTACCGGTAAATACAGCAATTTACCCGTATTAAAAGACGGCAACGACAACTACAAGGCGGATAGCATTCGATACAATAGCCAATCCAAAAAAGGTCGCGTTTATGGTGTGAGACTTACTCAGGATGAAGCAGTTATCCACCTGAACAAAGTACTAAAACAGGAAGATGGCAGTTTTGTGGGGCAAAATGGCAAAATCACCACTTGTAATGATGACCATCCCCATTTTTATTTCAATGCAAGCAGGGTAAAGGTGATTCCCAATAATAAAGCGCTGTTTGGTGCTGCCAACCTTGTTGTGGAGGATGTCCCTACCCCACTGGCTGTTCCCTTTGGAATTGCCCCATTGAAAAAAGGGCAACGTAATGGCATTTTATTTCCCGGCTACGGATATAACCAGTTTAATAAGAGTTTCTATCTGCAAAACTTTGGCTACTATATGGGGTTGGGAGAATTTGCTGATTTATCCGTGAATACCGATGCTTATCTCAATGGAGATTTGCGGTTGGGCATTACCTCCAACTTGATTAGACGATACAAATACCGCAGCAATATCGGCTTGGGTGCCAGTTGGTTCGGAAACGGGATTGAACGCAGCAGCCCGGCATTCAAAAAAAATCTGGATGTAAGCATTCGTGGCAATTTTGCTTTTGATCCCAAGTATTTACCGGGCATTTCATTAAACGGAGACATCAATATACAGACGGGTAATTTTAACCGATTGAACTCCAGGGATATTAACTCCATAAGCAACCAGCAGTTTCAGAGCTCCATAAACTTCGGAAAAACCTTTTTACAAAATAAGGTAAACTTTACGGCAGCGGCCAGACACTCGCAAAACACGGCCAACAGAGACTTCCGGCTGGAATTACCCAGCATGAATCTTGGGGTTTCGTCTCTCACTCCATTTGCCGGTAAAAACAGCAGTGGGAATAAATGGTATGAGCAATTGCGTCTGAGTTACAACATGCAATTCAGCAATGTAATCAACACCAAAGACAGCATACTCTTTAGCCGGGATTATAAGCAGGCACTGCAAAAAACACAGAGTGGAATCAACCATAGCATTCCAATCAATACCAATGTGAAATTGCTTAAAGGCATTGTAAATATGTCGCCTTCATTCAACTACCGTGAAACCTGGTACCTGAAAGCAACAGAAAAATTCATGGATACTGCCGGAGTCGTTCAGTCACGGGAACAAAACGGATTTTATCGTTTGAATAACTGGGATTTCAACACAGGCTTCACCACCAATATCTATGGTACTTTCCAACGCAACCATGCAAAAAAAATCAAAGCGCTGCGACATACAATTACCCCCACCATCAGTCTGGGATATCAGCCCAAAATCAATGCGGCTTTGAGAGGTTGGGAGCAAAGCTACACCGATACCGGTGGGAAATCCGTTCGATATAACCGTTTTGAAAGGGGAATATATGGTGGTGGCCAAAGTCAGTCTGAGAGCGGATATGTAGGTATTGGGATCAACAATAACCTGCAGGGCAAAAAAGTGGTGAGTACAGACAGTAACGGCAAAGAAAAACTTGAAAAATTCAATTTAATTGATCAGTTGAGTTTTAATACCCGCTACAACATGGTGGCACAAAAGTTTAAATGGAGTGATGTACAGGCCAATTTCAACACCACCCTTATGAAAAACTTCAACATTACTGCACGCTCTGCATTCAGCCTGTATCAAAGAGATTCTTTATTGAAAAATGTGCAGCGGTTTTTGTATGAAGACAAGAAAGTACCGTTGCGAATGAGAAATGCCGGGGTAAGTATCAGCACACGACTGAGCCCGGATATGTTTAAAAAGAAAGTACAGGCCGAAAATACCAAAACCCTCAAACCGGAGGATGATCCTGAGAAAAAAGACATTGTTACCAAACCGGACGAATATTATCATTTTGACATTCCCTGGAGTCTGGCCTTTACCTATGTTTTTGATTACAATGCGGAAGCAACCACCCGCTCTCAGAAGGTTGGGAGTAACAGAATCAACATCAGCGGCGATATCAGTCTGACACCCGAATGGAAAATCGGATACACCAGCGGCTATGATCTTCACAATAAAGAGATTGCATCCAGCCAGTTTACAGTTTCAAGAAATTTACACTGCTGGCAAATCGATTTTAACTGGGTTCCATCCGGCTTTGCCAAACAATGGACCTTCAGTATCAGACCCAAATCCGGGATGCTGCAGGATTTGAAACTCAATAAGCGTGCATTCTTCAATCCCGTAATGTTCTAAACATTTGTCGAACCTGATTGTTATAACACTATGACACTCTCCATCGGACAAGCAGCTCCAAACTTTACCCTATTCAATGACCAGAAAAAAGAAGTATCGCTCAGCGACTTCCGTGGTAAAAATGTAGTACTCCTTTTTGTACCACAAGCATTCACCGGTGTTTGCACCGCTGAATTATGCCAGATGCGCGACAATTATCAGGATTATACCGATTTGAACGCCGAAATATTGTCAGTTTCTGTAGATTCAGTCTTCACCCTTGAAAAATGGAAAAAGGACGAAGGGTTTAACTTCAACCTGCTCTCCGATTTCAACAAAGAAGTGAGCCGCGCCTATGGCTCTCTTTATGAAGAATGGATTTTCGGCATGAAAGGGGTTGCAAAACGCAGTGCATTTGTCATTGACAAAGAAGGAATCATCCGATACGCTGAAGTACTGGAAAATCCCGGAGAAATGCCAAACTTACAGGCAGTAAAAGACACCGTTGCATCCCTTTGACCAGTAATATATGAATAAAATAATCTCCGCATAATATGCGGAGATTATTTTATTTAAACCCCTTTTATTGCCATTCAGGTAGTGATGCATTAAATTGCGAATATGCGCCTTATATTGATGAGCTTATTGTGGTGGGTCGTTCAGTCGGCGCTTGCACAATCAACGTCCGCTCCTGAGCATTTACGCATTAAATATTACTATCAACCGGGTGACAGCGTAATACCTTCCATAAAACCGACTGCCAATCTTATCAAGCTACTCAAAGACTGGAAATTCCTGCATTCCGACAGCACCCGGGTAGAACCCTGCGACGGTTTTGACAGCATTCTTCCCTTATACCACTATGATTTTATGGCCAAGCATGGCGGTTTTTTCTTTCTACCCGTAGAAATCAGTAACCTTGCATATCGCAAGTTTGTGCAGTCTACCCGAAACCCAGCACACACCCCTGACACTAACTGCTGGCTAGGACCCAAACCATTCAGCGAGCCCCTTTCCCACTACTATTTTCAACATCCGGCTTACAATGATTTTCCGGTTTGCGGGGTGTCATTTTTGCAGGCAAAGGCCTATTGCCAATGGCTACAGGATAGTTTAAACCAAGTTTTATCCCAAAAGAAAATTCCACAGCGAGTGGAAGTGGACCTACCCAGCTCAGACGAATGGGTGCATATTTATTACCATGCAATTCGTCAACATGAGATAAAAAACAGGCACAAACTACCAAAACCCACTTACTTGCAATTCGCCTCCCCGGGCAATCAAAACAAAGTCATTTCCGGGCCCTGGTACAGTGAAAGAATGGCCCTTATAAAGCCCATCCCGTTGGATTATTATGTATATACCGCGGCCATAAAAGGCGTTGGTCCTGTGGGTGGGGTTTATCATATTATGGGCAATGTTGCAGAGTGGACGCGGAGCTCTGCCGAAAATCATCTATTTAATCATAAAGAATATATCTACACGGTAACCGGACGAATAACACCCAATGTGTATGAAAAACACAGTGCAGCTACGCTAGAAAAGTACATTCGTGGAGAAGCGATGAATAACCTGATGGTCATTAAAGGCGGATCATGGCAGGATGACCCATATTATTTACAACCCGGAGCCCTTTATTTGTTCAATAAAAATAAATCCTCATCCAAAATAGGATTCAGACCGATTATACGGGTGATTAATCCTTAAAGTACTTCAATTTCGTTACGCACCAGGTCATCAAACGTTTCCCTGCGCCTAATGAGCTTCGCTTCACCGTTAATCACCAGTACTTCTGCGGGCCTGAAACGCGCATTATAATTGTTGCTCATGGTAAAACCATAGGCCCCGGCATTGTAAATGGCCAATATATCGCCTTCGCGCACTTCTGCTATTTTGCGGTCATATCCCAGCGTATCAGTTTCGCAGATATAACCTACCACAGAATATAATCGTGGCAGGCCTTCAGGGTTGCTTACATTTTCAATGAGGTGATAGGCATCGTAAAACATGGGTCTGATGAGGTGATTTTGACCACTGTCAACACCAATAAATACGGTACTGGTGGTTTGCTTAATAACATTGGCTTTCACCAGCAGAAAACCGGCCTCACTTACAATAAACTTACCAGGCTCGAACCATAGTTCCAGTTCCCTGCCATATTGGGTGCAAAAACGTTGAAAGGCCTCTGCAATGCGGCTTCCGGTATCTGAAATATCAGTCACTATATCACCTTCTTTATAAGGGACTTTAAATCCGCTGCCAAAATCCATAAACTCCAGGTCGGGAAAGTCAGAGGCGGCTTCAAAGAGCAGTTCTGCTCCGCGTAAAAACACGTCAGCATCCAAAATATCACTCCCTGTGTGCATGTGCAGCCCGTTAATCTTCATTTGATGGCTTTGCACCACCCTTAATACATGTCTTAACTGATAAATGCTAATGCCAAATTTAGAATCAATGTGGCCCACGGAAATATGGCTGTGGCCGCCCGCCATGATGTGGGGATTGAGTCGTATACAGCATTTAACGGAACCTCCGTAATAATGTCCAAATTCCTCCAGGATGCTAATATTGTCAATATTGATATGAACACCCAATTTTACGGCTTCCTGAATTTCTTCAAAATCAACACAGTTGGGCGTGTACATAATTTGCTCAGGTGCAAAACCGGCTCTTAGTCCGAGCTGCACCTCCTGAATACTAACTGCATCCAAACCGGCACCCTCATTCTTAAGTACACGCAGAATATTTACATTATTCAGGGCTTTGAGTGCATAATGCAGGCTAACCTTCACCCCCGGAAAAGCATTCTTCAATCGGTGATACTGCGTTTTAATTTTTTCTGCGTCATATACATATACCGGAGTGCCAAATTCCGCTGCAATTTCGGTGGCGTCAATAGATCCAATTTTCATTTTTTATGTTGTATTTCATAAAAAAAGCGGAGAATAAATCCCCGCTTTTTTGCGAAGACTTAATTAATTACGCTTTCTTAATGCTTTTATTTTTCTTCAGACCAAAATCCACAACCACAGGGGTAGCAATGAATATGGATGAATAAGTACCTACAATGATACCCAGCACCAGCGCCAGTGAAAATCCTTTCAATGCATCACCGCCAAACAGGAACAGAATGATACAAACAAAGAATACTGTTGCAGAGGTTATCAAGGTACGGCTTAGGGTTTGGTTAATAGCCATATTAATCAGCTTATGATCATCTTTTTCCATGCGGCTATTACCTGAAAGGAATTCACGAATACGGTCGAAAACAATTACTGTATCGTTCATTGAATAACCGATAACCGTAAGCAATGCAGCAATCAGGTGCTGATCAAATTCAACCGGGAATGGAACCCATCCATCCATGATGCTATAGCAAGCCAAAATGAACACAATATCGTGAATCAGGGCAATGGTGGCGCCCAGACCATAGGCAGCACTGCGGAAACGCAACAATATGTAGGCAAACATCAAGAATACGGCTACAATCAATAACACAGTTGACTTGTTGCGCGTACTGGCCGCTACAGAAGAACCTACCTTAGAAGTTCCTTTGATAGAATCCGCAGATACACCCAAATCTTTCAGTGCATTCACTACTTCGGAAGTGGTTTTATCTCTGGCTTCCTTGCTGTTTTCATTCAATCTGTGTGTAGTAATTACGCGGAACTGACCCTCCTTACCAAAAGTTTTTGCTTCGTTGCTGCTTCCGGGGAATGCCTTATCCAGGGTTGCCTTGATAGTTCCTACAGAGACATCTTTGGCTTTATCAAACTGTATAATGAATGCATTACCCCCTTTAAAGTCAATACCAGTAGTCAATCCTCCTTTATAAATAAAGGTACCAATACCAAACAGGATGATTGGCAATGAGAGCACATAGGCACGTTTGCGGTATTTAACAAAATCAAAATTGGTATTGTTCAATACGTTCTCGCTGTAAGGGAAAGAGAATTTGAGGTCTTTTTTCTTATTGGCCCTATTTTCAAGCATCCAGCGGGTTACCAGCAATGAGGTATACATGGAAGTGAATACGCCTATTACAAATATTACGGCAAAACCGTAAGCTGGACCGGAACCGGCCATCAGCAGGGCTATACCTGCCAACAGGGTGGTTAAATTTGAGTCGATAATGGCAGACAATGCATATTTATATCCATTCTTTATCGCCTGGGCCAAACTGATTTTATTTCTGAGCTCTTCTTTAATACGTTCATAAATTAGTACGTTGGCATCCACCGCCATACCAATGGTCAGTACGATACCAGCCATACCGGGTAATGTGAGAGAAGCTCCAAGACTAGCCAAAATACCAAAGATGAGGAACATATTGGCAAACACAGCAATAATTGAGTACAAACCTGCCCTGTTGTAGTAGAGTACCATAAAAATAAGGATACCTACAAAGCCCATGAGCAATGAATTGGTACCTCTGCTAATGGATTCTTCACCCAAAGAAGGACCCACCACATCGCTGGCCACAATTCTTGCTGGGGCAGGCAGTTTACCCGCTTTCAACACGTTGGCCAGATCGTCAGCCTCTTTAATATCGAAGTTTCCGGTAATCTGGCTTTGTCCTCCGCTAATTTTCTGGTTTACCACGGGGGCTGAGTATACACGGTCATCAAGCACAATGGCGATGTGTTTGTTAATATTGGCACCTGTTATCTGCGCCCAACGGCTGGCGGCCTGTGGCGACATTTCCATGCTAACTTCCACTTCACCGGTCTGGCTGGTTTGCGAACGGGCATCAGATATGATATTCTCTTCTTCACTGGCAAGAGCTGCTTTTCCATCACGGTCCAGTTTCAGGAAATACACCAAGTGTTGGTCGCTGTATTCCTCAATAAGTTTATTGGCGGCACTCTCAGATTTTTTGTCATTTTTCATGAGTGCATTTTTCAATTCGCCCAGGTCAATGGGCTTTGAACTGAAGGCAACTTTCAAGGTACCTTCCATTACGGAGGCGTACTGCGGTTTCTGAAGTTCTGCAATCAAGGCATCCCTGTCAGAGCCGCGCACTGAGGCAACAGAGCTTCCCATATAAGCGAAGTAGCTATACCCTTTTAGTCTCAGCAATAACTTGCCTAAGGGTCCGTCATCCTTCGATTTTGCTGTTGTTGTTGAATCCTTTTTTGCTGCAGCAGCTAGCATCGTGCTATCTGCCTTGGTGGTATCTGCATTGGCTGCCAGCGCAGATTGTTTGCCGGCTTTATACAGCATATCCAGCATTTTATTGGCTTCTGCACCTTTTTGGGTATTTCCATACACCTCATAGAATTCCAGGTTCGCACTTTTCTCCAAAAGGTCTTCCAGGCGGCGAGGATTATCCACCCCGGGCAATTCCACGCTGATGCGGCCTCCGTCAATCTTCTGAATAGTAGGTTGGGTTACATTAGCTTGGTTAATCCTTTTTTCCACCACATCATATACACGGTCTATGGCAGTTCCGGTTTCGTCACTTAGAATTTTACGAACCTGTGCTTCAGTGCTGGAAGACTGAATTCCATTGGGATTATTGCTTTTGGCAAAAAGGTTTACAATTTTGCGGTTGGGAGCAGCCTTAGCGAACGCTGACATGAAATTGTCTACGTAATCACCCCCTTTGTTTTTTTCGTCTTCATTGGCTTGCGCTATAGCTTTCTGAAGGTCTGCGTCTGAAGGATCATTTGCCATACCTTTTATGATGGCGCCTTTATCCACCTCCAGAATTACGTTCATACCACCGCGTAAATCCAGACCGAGGTTTACCTCGCGCTGCTTACATTCAAAATAGTTGTAATTGGCTATCCATAAATCATAGATAACCTCTTTAGAGCCCAGACTGTCTATGTAGCCACGATAGGCCTTACCGTAGTTTAGTCCTTTTTTCTGCTGTTTTTCGGCAAATTGTTGGGCCTTCTTTTCAAAACTTTGTGCTTTCCAGGTGAATGATAGCTGAAATAAACAAGCTATGGCCAAAACGACCGAGAATACAATAACGGAACGATTATTCTTCATGTGATTGAGTCAATGCGGTTTTTAGGAAGTCGCGAAAATACGGAAAAAATTACGAACTGCAAGGAAAAAACCCAGGATGATAAAAGGTTATTTTGAAGTGTCAGATTTTAGCGCCAATCTCCGAAAAATCCTGATTGTTCATGCATTTAAAATGGCCATGTGGACAGGCATCAAAACCAATTTTACTGCAAGGTCTGCAAGCCAATCCCTCCACCTCTACAATCAAATCCTTGTTTCCGCTATGGGCTGAGGGAAAAAATGGAGCCATGCCAAAATCCGGTGTAGTATTGCCCCAAATGGAAATGATGTGCTTGTTTAATGCCGCACCAATATGCATCAGGCCCGTATCATGCGAAATCAGGTGGGACGCCTTGTCTATAACCCTAGCAGACTGTTGCAGCGAAAGCTGCCCACATAAATTAACAACCTTAGCGTTCAGACTAGCAGTCAAACGATTTGCCAAAATACTGTCATTTTTATCGCCCAGCAATACCACTGGTTTTTCCAAACGGTTAATCAGTTCCAGCATTTTATCCTCCGGCATCCGCTTGGTGCCCCAGGTTCCGCCGATGGCATAGGCGATGAAATCCACGGGAAGACCATCGGGAAGATGGGCATCTGACATAAAAAAATCAAGCCCTCTTCCATCATAGGTTACCCCCCATTTTTTTACTGTTTCCAGAAACCTCAAAACCACATGTTCACAGGGTTTGCGGGTGAGTTTTTTCACCAGCATCCATTTGCGTAGGTTTTGTTTGCGAAAAACCTGAAATGACACACCGGGAAGCAAAGTTCGAAGAAGCCGGGTTCGTAGATTGGCATGCAAATCCACCACTGCGGTGTATTTTTCACTTCTAAGCGATTTTGCCAGCGATGAAACACCTCCTTGCAAGGTTATTACCTTATCTATATAGGGATTATCTTCCAGAATACCCGCATACTGGGGCTTCGTGACATAATGAATTTCCACCTCCGGCAACTGTTCTTTCAAACAGCGCACCACAGGCGTTGTGAGCACAATATCACCAATGGAACTGAAGCGAAGAATCAGAATTTTCATAAACCCGGTACGAAGTTACGGTCTTTTCAAAGTCAGCCATGATTCAAATTCCGCAAGGGTTTTGGCATTGAGTGTCATTTCTTTGGTGAGTCCTCCCTTGCGTGCAGCCAGGGTGCCATAGTACATATCATGGTAACCTTCCTTTTCGTGCGCATCGGGGTTGATGGAGATAAGTACTCCTTTTTCAAGTGCATACGGAATGTGAGTCCAGTCTAAATCTAAACGAAACGGATGGGCATTCAGCTCAATCGCCACGCCATTGGCAGCGCAGGCATCAATCAGGTAGCGGTGGTTTACGGGATAACCTTTTCGCACCAGCAACAAACGACCGGTGGGATGCCCCAGAATGCGGGTGTAGGGATTTTCAATGGCTTTGATGAGGCGTTGCATGGCGCGATCTTCGGTCATATTTAATGGAGAATGAATACTGGCCACAATCAAATCAAATTTCGCAAGCAAATCAGGTTCGTAATCCAGGGAACCATCATTGAGAATATCACTTTCGATGCCTTTGAATATGCGAAAGGGAGCCAGTTCGGCATTCAGTTCATCAATTTCTTCCATCTGCTTCAAAACCTTTTCATTGCTCAGGCCCTGCGCATAACCGGCAGTGCGGCTGTGATCGCAGATGCCCAGGTATTCGTAGCCCAGTTTTTTGGCATGTTCGGCCATTTCCCGCAGGCTGTGCAGCCCGTCGCTGTAGGTAGTATGGTTGTGTAAAATACCTTTCAGGTCCTTGAATTCAATCAGGGTTTCCTTTCCGGCGGATAGCAATTCTCCGACACCCTCTCTCCTTTCCGGCAAAATGTAATGGAAACCCAATTGCTGATAAATTTCAACTTCTGTTCGCCCTTGAATGGTAGAGCTTTCATCCATACCCAATGCCTGAAAATGGGCAGCAGAGCCGGTTCCTAAAAACCATTGCTTTTCAAAATCGCTTGCAGGTGTGGTTTCGAAGGCAAACAAAAATCCGTTAGTATCCCGGAATTTGAGTTCGTTATCGGTGCTGCGTTCCAGTTGATTTGTGGTGGCAAACTCCAATATTTCTATTTCAGTAAGGGTAGTTAATATGCCTATGGCGTCCAGCACTATGGCATTTCGGCGAAAGTCACCCGTAAATTCTGTGCGTGACGCAGGAAACCGGGTTCTGATTTTTTGCAACATTTCCGTGGCCGGCGCCTCCGCCCTGGCATAGTGAAACCATCCGCGGGCATTAAGTGCAAACTGAATGGCCTGTTGTATTTCATGCTGTGTTTTAAGGCCGAAACCCGGAAATTCCACTAGGCGATTCTCGCGGCATGCATCGAGTAAATCTTCTATGGTTTCGATGCCCATGTTGCGCCAGATCACGCCCACTTTTTTGGGGCCAAGGCCTTTTACTTTCAGCATTTCCAGCACACCAGTAGGCGTTTTGGCGATGAGTTGTTCCAGTTCTGGAAACGTGCCGGTTTGCAACAGGTTTTTGATGGCAGACAACACGCTTTTCCCAATACCGGGAAGTGCAGCGAGGGTTTCATCGCTCATATTCTGCAACGGATCCTTGAACTTTTTAATATTGAAAGCCGCCGCTGAAAGCGCCTTAATTTTAAAAGGATTCTCTTCGTGCAGTTCGGCCAGTTTGGCGTAGGTGCCCAGCAGGGAGGATATGTCGTAGTTGTCCATGAAATATGAATATACGAAAAAAGAGGGAAATTTCCAAATATAAAGGAATTCAATCCTGTAATAACTTCAACTCACCGCTTTCAAACGCCTTGTCAAAATCCACCCAAATAATCATGTTGGGGTTTTCGCCCTGCAGGTACATAATATTCATGGGCTGTCCGGTTTTTTTATTGTTGAGTACTTCCACACCCAGCACCACAAATTTGCGGCCTGCATATTCATTGGGAAGTTCTGCCACATCAAAATCGCCGGTGGCAAAAAAAGATTGAAAAAAACCATTACCGGTGGCCGTATCATAAGCAGGTTCATTCCCGGCCCAGCGGGTTTTGCGGTATATATCCAGATGCTTAAACTCTGAACCGCCTGTCTTTCCTATCTGCAGGGTATCGCCACGTTTGAGCTCCACCTCCACCTGCTCGTTTTTCTGGGCCAAAACTGCGTTACAGGCTAACAATGAGATAAAAAACAAACTGCGCATATTTCAAAGATATCAAAAAAAGTGCCGCAATTATTGCGTTTCTTTCATCAATGCGGCCATTTCACGACTTACCACGGCACTCAGAGCCACACCCATGCCACCCATTCGTACGCAGGCATACAACCCCTCATCCATTCGCTGAACTATGGGTGTTCTGTTTTGATGCATACCCATGGTTCCGGCCCATTGGTGTTCAATTTCAAAGGTTTCACCCGGCACCACCACATCACGGAGGTAATTTTCCAGATATTGCGTAATATGTTTTGACGTTTCCAGTTCGGGGGTGGTTTCACCTTCAAAATCCAAGTTGCGGCCACCACCAATGAGGATGCGGGTTCCTA
>CAYYXG010000001.1:0-82662 GCA_964475595.1 uncultured Flavobacteriaceae bacterium | reverse complement strand
CGCTTCCTGCACTTTTTTGTATAGCAGGTGGGTTTGCACCATGCCTTCCAGCGGGGTATAAACACCGTTTTCCAGCACCTTCATGCCCAGTTTGGATGTGCTTTTCAGCTGAAACGGCTTTTCGCCTGCCACAGATTCAAGGGCGCTGTTTACCTTATCGATATTGGCGGCTATGGTTTCGTATTCCGCAAGATCTTCGGGTGTAAAAATCTCATAACCCCCGGTTTTTTCATAGCCAATAGCGGTTTCACCAAAATCGGCCAGCAGTTGCTGAAGCCCTTTGTATCGCTTTTCATACAAGGCATAAGCCGTGTTTTCATCGGTTCTACTGATGTCATCCAAAATTTCGCCCATGCTGCCAAAACAGGCAAAACCTGCATTTCGGGTACTTGCCCCCAGGCTCATGGGAGCGCGTTCTATCACCCATACCTCGCGGTGCGGCCATTGGTTTTTAATGTGGCGGGCGGTTTGCAACCCCACCATTCCTGAACCAATAATCAAAATATCGGCATTCTTTAGCCATTGTTGCTCCCAAAATGATAGGTTAGGCAGGGATTTCACGACACAAAGGTCGTGAAATTGCCCCTACCTTTCCATATATCGCTTAACGGCTTTTTGGGTACTGTACCATACCCGCCCTTCTTTAAAGGCTTCGAGCTCACCGCGCCTTGCTAACAGACTCAGGTATTCCTGACCGTAGGGCACGGCTGGATCATTGGCAATTTGTTCCAATGGAAGGTAATCGTCATAGCCATCGCCCAAAGCAGAAAGATACAGTTCAAAACTGCGCTCGGCACCCTGAAAAAACAGCAACATGAGCTTATCAAACTTGCCCTGATTGGCCTCATTTAGCGCACGATAATATTTGTCTCTGTCTGTACGGAGGATAATTAGCGGCGGGTAACCCATCCCCATCAGGATAAGATTCATGGCAAGCCGGCCGGTGCGGCCATTTCCATCGAAAAAGGGGTGTATCCAAACGAATCGGTGGTGAAATACAGCAGCCAGTGCCACAGGATCGAGTTTTTGCGGATTTTGATGCACCCATTCAATGAGTTCATCCAGCAGTTCAGGAACTTTCAGCGGATTGGGCGGAATAAAATTGGCCCCGGTAATTTGCACCCTGCCGGTGCGAAATCTGCCGCCGAATTCATCATCAATGGATGCCATGATCATGCCATGCAGGGTGAGAATATCGGAAGCAGAGATGTTTTTACCCGGACAAACCACCTCTTCCAGCCAGGCAATGGCTTTATGGTGGTTAATCGCTTCAAAATGCTCGCGCATAGTTTTACCGCCAATGGTGAGGCCATCCTGCAGTACCACGCGGGTTTCGCGCAGACTGAGGGTATTGCCTTCAATGCTATTGGAATTGTAGGTCCATTCTACGGAAATATCCTGCCGCAAACGCTGAAGAGCCGCGTTTTGAAAAGGACGCAGCGCATCCAGCCTTGTTTTCTTATCAAGGATACGGGACTGCTGCTCAAGAGGCAAGCCATATAGCGGACACCACTCTCTCATCCCCACAAAGATAATATCGGTAAATCGCATTTTTCACATTCCCGATATTTTTACAGCAGTTTTCTTACCAAGTAGTAAAATTCAAAAGAAAATATTTGTCTAGAATCAGCCGATGGCTTCGACTATAACAGTATTATAAGGCGTTGCAAAATCGCTTACCTCACCCCAGCTGTTGCCGTTCACCACCACTCCGGCGGTTTGTACGGTGCCAATATGCATTGCGCTAACGCCTGCCTGTTGCATAGCAGTTTCAAACGCTGCTTTCTTATCTGCTGAAACACTCACCAGCACCCGGCTCTGGCTTTCGCCAAACAGCCAGGCATCGTTGCGCATGCCGCTCAGGGTGCAGACATCAAAGCCAAGTTTACCTGCCATGGCGCTTTCCAGCGCGGCCACAAACAATCCGCCTTCGCTGATGTCGTGGGCGCTTTGCAATAAACCGCTGGTGATTGCACCATAAACCGCCATCTGCACTGCATATTCCTCATCCAGTTCGAAATGGGGACAAGGGCTGTATTCTACCCCTTTCAGCTTTGCCAGATACTGGCTGCTGCCTAAGTCATTGTGGGCTTTGCCTACCAGATAAATCAAATCGCCGGGGGCTTTGAAATCCAAGGTCATTCGGTGTTCCGGTTTTTCTATGATGCCCACCATCCCTATGGTTGGGGTTGGGTACACCGCATTGCCGTTGGTACTTTGGTTGTAGAAACTCACATTACCCCCTGTAACTGGTGTATCAAACTTACGGCAGGCTTTACCCATGCCGTCAATGGCGTGTTTGAACTGATAATAAACCTCTGTGTTATATGGATTACCAAAATTGAGACAGTTGGTAACACCTGTTGGCACGCCACCGGTAACGCGGATGTTTCTGGCGGCTTCGGCTACGGCTATCTGGGTACCCTTATCGGGATCGGCAAAAATGTAGCGGCTGTTGCAATCCACGGTTAGTGCCAGACTCTTGTTGGTACCTTTTACCATCACCACAGCGGCATCGCTGGGTTTGTTGGTGCTTTGGTTTACGGTTCCCACCATGCTGTCGTATTGCTCATACACCCAGCGCTTGCTGGCAATGTTGGGTTCGGCGCAGAGTTTCAGGGCTGCTTCGCGGGCTTGTTCCAAGGAAATATCACTAATAGAATCCAAAGAAAATTTACTAATCTCCGCAAAATATGCGGGGATTGTCCACTCTCTTTTATACACCGGAGCACCACCGCCCAGCACCAGACTCTCAGCAGGAATATCGCCTTCCAGCACCCCATTCATGTAATAACGAACCCTGCCGGAATCAGTAACTTCACCAATATGCGCATACGAAATTTCCCATTTTTCAAAAACCTCAATGGCCTTTTGCTCCATGCCTTTCTGCACCACCACCAGCATACGTTCCTGGCTCTCGCTCAGCAGCAATTCCCAGGCCTTCATATCGGCTTGTCGCATGGGGACTTTATCCAGCCATACATCCATACCCACGCCGCTTTTGGCACTCATTTCACTGGTTGAACAGGTAATACCCGCTGCACCCATATCCTGCATGCCTACCACAGCCCCGGTTTCAATGAGTTCCATGGTGGCTTCAAGAATGAGCTTTTCCCAGAATGGATCACCCACCTGCACGCTGGGTAAATCCTGAATACTGTCTTCACTCATATCCTTGCTGGCGAATGCGGCACCGTGAATACCGTCTTTTCCGGTGGCAGAACCAAAAATATACACAGGATTACCGGGAGGGCCTGCCGCCGCAGAAATGCTTTTGCCTACGGGTACAATCCCCACGCTCATGGCGTTTACGAGGTTGTTTTGCTCGTAGCAATCATCGAAATAGACTTCTCCGCCCACCGTAGGAATACCAAAGGCATTGCCATAATCGCCAATGCCTTTTACCACGCCTTTCATCAGCCATTTGGTGCGATCGGTTTTTAGATTTCCAAATCGCAGACTGTTAAGCTGAGCAATGGGTCTTGCACCCATAGAAAAAATATCGCGATTAATTCCGCCCACGCCGGTTGCAGCCCCCTGATAGGGCTCAATGGCGCTTGGATGGTTATGGCTTTCTATTTTAAAACAACAGGCAAGACCATCGCCAATATCCACCAAACCTGCGTTTTCTTCACCGGCAGCAGCTAGCATTTTACTTCCCTCACGGGGAAGCGTCTTTAGCCAGGTGATGGAGTTTTTATAACTGCAATGCTCACTCCACATCACAGAGTAAACGCTGATTTCAGTAAAATTGGGTTCACGCCCAAGGATCTGACATATTTTGTGAAATTCTTCTTCCAAAAGGCCGAGCTGTTTGGCCTGTTCGATGGTGGCGGCTTGCATTGGGTACAAATTTAGTGTAGATTCAAGCCACACTATCCTCAATTTACTGACACTTTTTACCCGAAAATTTAACGCAACAGCACAACACTGCCTTTTATAGCATTTCGCCTAACACGGCTGCCAACAGGCATCTCATACTGAAACACGTAATGATAAACCCCTTCAATACAATCCTGCTCGGAAGATTTACCATTCCATTGATAAATTCCTTTATCCCTGCTATCAAAAACTTTTCCGCCCCAACGATCATAAATCAGCATGAGCAAGGGTTTACCGCCTCTGATAAAGATTTGAAAGTCATTATTCTTATCATCATTATTGGGGGTAAAAGCGGTAGGAATGAATAAGTCGCATAACTCTTCCTGATAGCGCACAGTAACTGCATCAGACGCTACACCACAAGGATTGGTTACGGTTACACTGTAATTGCCTGCTTTGGTCACATAAATCACCGAATCCGTTTGCCCGTTGCTCCATTGGTATCGGCTTTGCGGCCAGGTAGCCGTCAGTTTGAGCATTCCCCCTTTGCATAGCAGCGTATCAGACGGTAACTTTACTATTGGAGCATCTCCCAGAAAAATTCGCAGTGAATCTGACCAGATGCAGCCAAGATCATCCACAGTGGCTCCAAAAACCCCACCTGAATTAACCATGATGCTGTTGCCCGACTGTCCCGTATTCCATGTAACCGTGCCGGGAGCGGTAACCGTTAGATTAAGACTACTTCCGTTACAAAGACTGGTATCCCTGCCAAGATTAAAACGGGGCAATGGGTGAACGGTAATGGGCGCGGTGGCGGAATCCGGGCAATCTGCATCGGGAATGGTATATTTTACCGTATAATTTCCGGGTGAATTGCAGCTGAAAGTATTGCCGGTAATTGGCCCACCCGAGAAAATACCCCCTGGTGTGAGCGCAGATAAAGAGATGGATGGTGCATTTTCGCACACAAAAGCGGGAAGCCCAGAAAATGCAGCAGAAACATTGGCCCTCACGCGCACAAAAACGGTATCGGTACTAGAACAGCCCTCTTTGCTTCTGGCACTGTGAATAACCATAAAAGTCCCCGTATCCATGTAGGAATGAGTAGCGTTTTGCAATACAGAAGAATCACCATCTCCAAAATACCAGCGGTAATACACCAGGCCGGAGGTAGAATTCTGAAAACTAAAACTATTGTTTTTAAGGCACTGCACAGAGTCATTGATTTTGAGCCCGCTGCTGGGGTCAGCAATCACGCGCACAAAGATGGCAGCCGTATCCGTGCAACCGGTATTGAAAACATTCCCGTTTAGTCCGTAGGTAGTTTCACTTCTAAAAAATATCCTGTATTTACCCGGTACGGTGTAGTACTTATCCGGGTTGGGGAATGTGGTACTGTCTGCTCCACCCAGATACCACATCACGCGTTTTCCGCAGCGGGGTATTGCCGGAATGGTGGTTTTATCCTCAAAATAAAAACGGTTTCCGTTTAAACATTGCGCAGTGTCCCAATTTCTTACCGTGGGGGTACTTTTTGGCCTTGGAACAATGAAAACGCTCGTTGGGCTGGTAAAATTATTGTTACAGCCGAGCGAAGGTGATGCAATCAACTGTACTGCATAATTACCGCCAGCGTTGTAGGTATAGGAGGTGTTTACGCCCGTGTCTTTATTTCCGTCCCTGTAAAGCCAGGTGTAGGTTATCCAACCAAAACTGGCCTGAGATTTATTGGTAAAGGTAACCTTATTGGTTTTTTCGCAGCTATCTGTTCGGCTAAAAGTGAAGTCTAACTTGAGTGAATGGGTGGTAAACGACAAACTGGCCGATTTGGATGTCAGGTAATCCGGGGCAATACCATCGTGTTCAAAAACCGTAAAATGGTAGGTAGTTCCCGGCAATAAATCGGTAATGGTTACGCTATTGCCGATATTATCATATACCACATAATTGCCTGCTCCTATTTGGGAACCCGCTCCGAAGGAGGAAAAAGCTGTATATTTTGTTCCATCTACGGGAGTGGCATCAACCGCACTGCCCTTCTTCATCAACACTGTTCTCCAGGCACCGTCTCCTTTGCTAAATGTTAGATTAACCGCTATACAGGTAAGACCACCATATTGAAGGTTACTCGCCGCCACAGTGGGCTCAGCAGCTTTTACACTCCAGAAAAAGGAAAGGAATATGGAGGTAAAAAACAGAGTGCGCATGGGTAAGTTTTGGCAAATATAACGCCAAGGGTCTGCCTAATATAGACCTATTGGTTAAAACTATGACTATAATTAATAGCCCGAGGTTGCCTGAATCGTATAAATGACCCTTAAATAATTGAATGTCAAGCGTAAACAACATCCTCATCGGATATGTTTTTCTCGCCCCGGAATTTCATAAACACCCTGGCCAACGTTAGTACATCCTTACAGCAATAGCGTGCGATGCGGTCCAAATCGTGGTCTTGCCAGTAAACTGATCCCACCATAGAGCCATCTATATCGTCTTTGGGGGTAGGAATTTCAAATAAATGCGCGAGTAGGTTTAATGAAGTAAAACTTTTTCTGTCTCCAAATTTCCAAAGCTCCAGCGTATCTATGTGAGGAACCTCCCACGGTTTTTTACCCTGAATATCTAAAAGTTTAGGCAGCTCTATGCCATTTACCATCATTCTTCTGGCCAGATAGGGAAAATCGAATTCCTTTCCATTGTGCGCACACAACAGATAACCCGGGCCGTTAAAACTCTTGTTCAGTAAATTGGCGAAATCCTGCAAAACGGTGCGTTCATCATCCCCATAATAGGATTTAACTCGAAATTGTGTACCATCTTTCCCCCTGCGAATCAAACCGACCCCAATGCATATCACCTTACCAAATTCTGCATAAATACTGGCCTGATCGTATATTTCAGCCTCTGTTTGCTGCTCTTTTACCAGATTCTTGGCCTTACGTTTCCATAAATCCTGCCAATCTGCATGTAAATCGTCAAAACTCCTTTGCGCAGATACCGTCTCAATGTCAAGAAAAACGATGTTTTCCAGCAGAATTTGTTTGACATTTACCCCATCCATACCAAATACAAATTTACGATTTTTATCTTATATTTACCAATTATTTGTTCAAAACGGATTTAGCGAGGAAAAACGTTCCGAATGGCAGAAAAGACAACAACAAGGCCCAGATGGCCTGCCGAAAAGTTAGCTGCTTTTGGAATAACATCAATGCCAATAACAATCCAAATACAACAAAAAGGAAACCATGTATGCCCCCGATATAGGTTACGGCAGGTGGCCAGTGAAAAAAGTATTTCAGAGGCATGGCAACACCCAACAGCAGCAGATAACTGACACCCTCTAGGTGCCCAACCTGTATCAATAGTTTCTCGGATGTGTTTTGCATTCAACAAAAATAGCAATTTATTAAGCTATGCACAATTGCGGATAACTTAATGATTTGTGATTGGCAGATTTTGGTGTAATTCGCAGTAAATGACGGGTGAAGCAGAGCATAAAACCAAAAGACGCCGGCCGAGTGCGCTGCCCGGTATCACAAGCCTTACATTGGTGATGTTCATGCTGGGATTGCTCTCCATCAGCTACCTCGGATTTGAAGGATTGAGCAAAAGTCTGGTAGAAAGCAGCAGTCTGGATGTTTATTTTAAAGATTCCTGCACAGAGTCTGAGGTAAGAACACTGGATCAAACTCTCAAGCAGAAAAAATGGTATAAATCTTCAAGGTTTGTGAGCCGGGAGGAAGGCATGAAAGAAATGGCGGAAACACAAGATCCTGCATTCATGCAATATGTGGAGCTGAATGCGCTGCCACTGAGTCTTGAGCTTTATTTCAAAGCCGAACATGCAACGGCAGATCAACTCGAGCGGGTTGCTGCAATGCTCAGATCCCAGTCTATGGTAGAAAGTGTCATTTACCAAAAAAATCTGCTGGAATCCGTAAATAACAACGTTTCAAAAATCCAGCTCACCATTTGGGGGATTACTTTGATTTTCATCATCATTGCCATTGGCCTCATCCACAATTCCACACGATTGAATATTTTCTCCAATCGTTTTATCATCAAAAGCATGCAACTGGTTGGGGCCACCCACGGGTTTATCATCAGACCCATCGTGGGCAAATTTATTCGCTATGCGATCATTGCATTTCCCATCTCGCTGATCCTTTTGGCCGCAACACTAAAAGGCATTCATTTTATTTGGAGCGGCTTTGGTTCCATTGCTGAATTTACAGCATTTATTGACCCGATAAAAGCAGGTATTTGCGTGGCCGGAACGGCACTTTGCGGAATTTTAATTGCCGCAGGTAGTGCATGGTTCAGCACCCGTAAGTATCTTCGTAGCAAAATTGAAAATCTATACTAATGAGTACGAAAAAAAATATCCCTAAGGATCTTGAAAAAAACACTCAATCAAAGCAGAATCCCATGGTTTTTGGTACGCTTAATTACTTACTGTTAGGTGGTTCCCTTGTGGTATTGATTATTGGGTTCGCACTGATGAGTGGCACTACCGAAATCTACAATAGTACAAAAATCACGGTTGCTCCTATCATTGTGATGCTTGGATTTGCCCTGGGTATTGTATCCATTTTCTATAAAAGCAAATCAAATTCCGGTGAATGACCTGGGTTGAAAACCTCATTTTATCGGTTATAGAAGGGATTACAGAGTACTTACCCATCAGCAGTACAGGCCATTTAATGATGGCGGGTGAGGTAATGAAACTCGACCCAACCCAAATAGACACCTACATTATCAGCATTCAATTTGGGGCAATTCTTGCGGTTGTAGCTGCATATCCCAAAAGATTCTTTTCATTTAAAGACACTGCGTTTTATCTCAAACTTTTCGCCGGTTTTCTGCCTGCCGCAGTACTGGGGCTTATGTTTGATGAATTTCTGGAAAAACTACTTCAAACCCCTGCCATTGTTGGCTTTACACTGATTATCATTGGTTTCTTTTTACTGTTTATGGAAAAACTTTTGCCCGAGGGAAAGAAAACAGTGGATGATGTCACCTACAAAGACGCCCTAAAAATAGGCCTGGTACAGAGCTTTGCCATGGTGCCCGGAGTAAGCCGAAGCGCCGCCTCTATTGCCGGTGCGCTGGGCTGTAAACTTAGTAGGGTTGCTGCCACTGAATTTAGTTTTTTTCTGGCGGTACCAACCCTGTCTGCAGCCGGTTTATATAAACTTATGAAAAACTGGGATTCGCTGACCACTGCGCAACTGGAAGATATTGCACTGGGAAATCTGTTTAGTTTTATTACGGCCTTAATTGCTATCCGATTTTTCATTCAACTGGTGAAAAACAAAGGGTTTGCCTGGTTCGGCTACTATCGTATCGCTGCAGGTTTGGCATTTCTGTTGTATCTTTACTTTTAAATTCTTTATGATGTGGGCCATTCAAAAAACCTCACGGATTTTGGTATGTTCAGCCATGTTAATCGGGATGAGCGCCTTCACCGGTCAACCAAGCGCATATTCTATCAAGCTGGGCCGACTGAAATATAGCGGTGGTGGAGATTGGTATAGCTCAAAAACAGCCATTGGCAACCTTGCCAGATTTTGCAATTCAAAATTGGGAATGAATATTGACCCTGCTGAAAACATTGTGGACGTAGGCGGACCGGATCTTTTCAACTACCCTTATATTTTCATGACAGGCCATGGCAACGTGGTTTTTAGCGATGCAGATGCTGCTAACCTTAGAAAATATCTGGAGAGTGGCGGATTTCTGCATATTTGTGATAATTACGGTATGGACAAATTTGTGCGAACCCAAATGAAAAAGGTGTTTCCTGAGCTTGATTTCAAGGAACTCCCCCACCGCCATCCTATTTATTCAGCTCCGTTTTTATTTAATACCGGACTTCCCAAGATCCATCAGCACGATGGCAAGTCACCGCAGGGCTTTGGCTTAATATTCAAAGGCCGACTGATTTGTTTTTATGATTATGAATGCGACCTGGGGAATGGCTGGGAAGACCCCGAAGTTCATAATGATCCGGAACCTATCAGGCAAAAAGCATTGCAGATGGGCGCCAACATACTGCATTACGTATTTAGAAATTGATGCCTGACAACAGCAAAAAAATTGCATTTCTCATCAATCCGGTATCCGGAAGTGCCGCAGTGCGCAGAAAAGGTGCTGAAATGGTGGACGTGTTAAATACCATGTCCGGTTATTCTGTTTTCAAAACCCAATCGGCAGCAGAACTGATAGAAATAACCAAACATCTGGCTGAGAAAAACTACAGGGCGGTATTTGCCTGTGGCGGTGACGGCACTTTAAATCTTGTAAGCAGCCAACTGGTAGCCACCGAAACCGGCATGGGAATAATTCCGCTGGGATCAGGGAATGGCTATGCAAGGCATCACCATATTTCATTAAAATGGCGTGAGGCACTGAAGGCAGCCGAAAACCCTAAAGTGTCGGTGCGGGATACGGCCCTTTTTAACGGTTATCACTTTCTTAACATTGCGGGGATAGGATATGCAGCCAAAATCAGTCATGAATTTAAAAGAGTAGAGCACAGGGGGCTGAAAGGTTACGTAAAAACCGTGTTTAAAAATCTAAAAATGGATGCTTTCAATGTCAGAATCAACAATGAACAAAGCACCTGGGAAGGGAATGTATGGATGGTAGATTTTTGCAATGGCAGCCAGTGGGGCAATAATTTCAGGGTTGACCCGGCCGCCAGAGATGATGATGGTGCCTTATCTGCAGTTATTTTTCGAAAAGCCAACCCCATGAAATTACCGGCCATTGGTTTTCGCCTGGCTACAGGTAGTGTTAACAAAAGTCCCGATGTCTATAGAATTTCAGGAAGCAAATTCGAAATACAATTCGAAGGAAAAAGACCATTGCATCTGGACGGGGAAGCTTTCGATATTATTGAAAATGGTGCCATCATAGAGGTTGTACCCAAAAGTCTAATCGTATGGACCCCGGGTTAAAAATTCTAACTTCTGCCCAAAACAAAGAGTGCGACACCTGCACTGCGTTTGCAGAAGGAATGAATAGCCATGACCTGATGGACAGAGCAACCATTCGAATTTTTCAACACCTGCAAAATCAGATTCCCAAAAACATCCCAATCTGCTGTTTATGCGGACCCGGCAATAATGGTGCTGACGGGCTTTGCCTTTCCATCCTATTTGCCACCCAAGGATATGAGGTAGAAACCAAAATTTGCCTGCTGGGGAAAAGACCATCCACCGAACTTGAATTTCGCATGAAACTTTATGCGTCTCAGACACAAATAAACATGCAGGTAATTCAACAGTTTGATGAACTGAATCTGAATGAAAACTCCTTAATCATTGATGCCCTCTTTGGAACCGGACTCACAGCCCCTTTGCAAAATGAGTGGGAATCGCTAATTCATGCTATCAATTCTCAGAAAAGACCTATCATTTCCTTAGATATGCCCAGCGGTTTATCTGATGAGATCAATGATGCGCAAACACCCCGAATACATTCTCAAAAAGTAATCGCTATTCAAACGGCTAAACCTTCGCTTTTGTATGCTGAAAATCAAATAGATTTTGATATTGTGGATTGTGGTATTGAAATCAACCATGTAAATACTAACCGTTTTTTTCTGGACCCCAACAGTCCATCGGTAGCCGCTCAAATGCAGAAATTATTGCCACAAAGGCATCGACACAGCCACAAAGGTACTAATGGTCACACTTTGCTCGTTGGAGGCAACTACGGAATGCATGGAGCCATTGCTATGGCTGCAAAATCATGCTATGAAGCCGGCAGTGGATTAACTTCGGTGATTACCCCCGCAAATGCTACATCATACTTTGCTCATGTGCCTGAGATTATGTTGCATTGTCATGATCTCAATGCTAAGGCCATATCACAGATTAATCTCCACAAATATGATTCTCTGGCCATAGGCCCCGGACTGGGAGTTACTACCGAAACGGTTGATTTGCTTACAACATTGCTCACAAGCTACGCATCACCCATGATTCTGGATGCAGATGCTCTCAATCTTCTGGCTCAAAACAAAGAATTGATGAGTTTAATACCTGCAGGTTCTTTGCTCACACCTCATCCCAAAGAATTCGAACGATTATTTGGACCATCTTCCAACGGACAAGACAAAGAGAAAAAAGCGCTGGAAATATCCATAGAAAAGGGCATCTTTATTCTTGCTAAAAATACTTACAGCTTTTTAAGCTGTCCGGATGGTAAAGTTTTTTACAATGGCACAGGCAATTCAAGTCTGGCCAGAGGGGGCAGCGGAGATAAATTAACCGGAATGATTGCCGGACTGTATGCGCAAAACAGGCAAATGAGAGATGCAGCCCTATCGGGCATGTATTATGCAGGAATCGGTAAACCGATTATTTGACTTCCCTTACCCAAGCCTGAGTGAGGCCTACTTCGGAACTTAGCAAAAATCTATCAGCTTCATTACGCGTCTTGAAATACTTTACATACACGTAGTAGCTATTGTTTTTTCTGTCAAAGTATTTGTATGAGAACTGGTCGTCTACATACAATTTTTTGATCATTTTATCTGCCTTAGATTCGTCAGAACTTACCCCGGTTACAATATAGAAACCTGAAGTTGCTTTGGCATTGCTATCAAGCTTTGCGATAGTTATACCTGCTGTATCAATACCTTTACCTGCCTCTATGAAACCGGGCAGACTTGAAACGGTAATTTGTACATTACGTCTAGCTTCAGTATTGGTTTCAGCTGGTGCAGATGGCTCTGCAGGTGTAGCTGCGGTAGCCCCCCTGCCTAGGCCTATGGTAAAGAAAAATTCATGACCGTTGCCCAATACCTCACGCGATTTGCCGGTAGGATACATAAAGGCATATCCAAAACGAGTTCCTCCGCCCAGATTAACACCAACGTTACCGCCTAACTGTGCAGCATCGTTGCCTGAAAATCCAAACCAGAATTTATCCTTGTAACTCATGTTCAGATTCATCTGAGCACGATAGTTTTCAAAATCCCAAACGGTCACATTGGCTGTGGGTTGAATCTTTATATTATCGCCCACCTCAAATGAGTACCCTAAAATGACATTAGAAACATTCTGAAGGTTATATTTGGCTGAATAGTTGAAATAAGAGTAGTCAAAGCGAGGTTTAGGGAGGCGGCTGGTTGATATACCAAACATTAAACCTTTATTGGTATACATCGCGGATGCTCTTAGATCTGCCCGGGTTACCGCCGGACTAAAAATTAAAGAATTAATGACAGGATCATTTGCATGAATGTAAACCGCTTTGCTTGCGTCAAAACTCTGGTTCATGAAACCCAAAGAAACGCCCAGACTCAGTTTGCTGTTTTCATTGAATGGTATGGCGTAGGCATACGAGAGATAGGCATTCTGCAGGTTGGAAAATCCGGCACTTTCTTTCAGGTAAAAAACACCAAATGTGGTTCGCTCATTGGGCAGCGGCAGCACAATGTTTGCCAACACATTCTGGGGTGTTCCCTGCACAGCAGAGTACACCCGATTGAAGAAAAGCGAAGCGGAAGCCGTCTTTTGCATAGACATGGCCGCAGGGTTAATGATGGAAGGATCCAGAAAAAACTGATCTATGCGTGAACTCATCTGAGCACCGGATTTACCGGTAAAACCCAGGAACGCAACCAAGAGGATATATTTTGTAATTTTCACAGGATTAGCGGATTACGTGAATGAAACCTTTTAATTCAGAATTGTTGCCACGGTGGCGGAGTAAATAATAATATACACCGTCCGGCAACTCTTTGTTATTTTTATCAACGGCATTCCAGTCGTTCAGATAGTTGCTACTCTCCAGAACTACTTTGCCGGAATAATCTACAATGGTAAGATCATATTGATCCAGTTCATTTAAATCACTGATGTTCCATACATCATTATCTCCATCTGCATTGGGAGTAATGATATTGGGAATGCGGGTAAACGGAGGATCGATAACGGTTACAGTGACGGTATCATCATCCGAACATCCATTTGCATCGGTGCCGGATACAATATAGTTGCGAGTTTGAGCCGTAGTAGATTTCACGGTAGCACCGGAAGTAGCATTAAGCCCGGCTGAAGGACTCCAGTTATAGGTGGTGCCGCCGGTTGCATAAAGGGTAGCAGTGCCGCCCCTGTATATGGTGGTATCGGAGAATGCCGTTACCAATGCATTGGGATATACCACTACCGTATCATCATCCTCTACGAAGCATAATGGACCGTTGAATGCGCGCACTCTGTAGCGTGTGGCAGTATAGAACACTTTCGTTCTGTTGGTATCATTGTCATTCAGCCAAACCACATTGGTGCCGCCATTCGCGCGTACAGTAAGGCTATCTCCCGCACAGAAAGGCGAAGTACCGGTAAGATTGAATGTTAGATTAGGATAGGTTGTAAAGGTATAGTTCTTAGTGATAGAATCTGAGCAACCCTCTGCTGTGGTAATGATATAGGTAACAGCATAGGGGCCAGCACTGTTGAGTAGTAGTTTTGCAGGGCTCACAGCTGATGCATTGGCACCATTCACTTTCCACATTCTGCTGGCTATGGCTGAACTGGCTGTCAGGGCAGAATCGGAGAATACAATGCTATCGGGCACACAGTTGCCGATTTTTGAGAAATTGACATTGAGGGTACCTTTTACAGAATAAACCTGACTGGCACTGTCGGCACAACCTTTATCCGTGATGGCCACCAGCGTAGCGTTATAGTTGCCTTCAGCAGCGTATGAGTGCGCACTGTCAGCCAACAATCCCGTGTTACCGTCATCCCATTTCCAAAATGCAGAAACAATTACTTGAGACTGCGTGGTTGACAAGGTGGGAGATGAAGTGAATTGGTTGTCTTTCAAACACTGTGTTTGAGTGTTTCCTGCAATGGATGGATCCAACACGAAACCTACCAACGGCAGACCATATACGGTAAATGTTTTGGTAATGCTATCCCTGCAGCCATTTACAGTCAATCCATACAGAGAAGCCGTATGAGAACCGGTGGTGCTGTATATCGCTTTGGCCATGGTATCACCAAGAATACTGCTCCCATCTGACTTCCAAGACCATGTGATTTGATTTTCAGGCGGATTGGTATTGGCAATTCTATTAAAGATGGCCGTATCAGAAATACAAATATCTTTCACGGTAAAATCAGGGGTAGGTAGCGGATAGACGGTAACCGTCTTACTGATACTGTCTTTACAGCCCTGCAAGGAAGTACCTTTTAATTGCACGGTATGAGGTCCATCGGTATTAAATTTATATTTAAAGGCAGTATCTGAACTTACCAACACGCCATCCACATTCCAGCGCCATGAAATTTGTGCATCAGGAGGAATTGTGTTTCTCACACGAAGAAAATAAGCACTATCCGATATACAAAGAGCCGGTGCAGTAAAGTTGGGCACGGGAGTGCTCTGTATGGTAAACGTCTTTAAGGTGCTGTCGGCACATCCATTGATGGATGTAGCGATCATATTGGCACTGTGAGTGCCGGGCGTGGTAAATTTATATTTTACCATGGTATCCGTATTTTGGAAAACTCCGTCTATATACCAAGAGTAACTTACCTGATTATCCGGAGGATTGGTATTTCTGAAACGCAAGAAAACCGCAGTATCATTAACACATCCGGAAGGCGTGGGGAAATCCACATAAGGCTTGGCAAAAACACGAACGGTTTTGTCTGCAGAATCAGTACAACCATCATTGGATGAAACGATTAACCGAACATTGTAGCTGCCGGACGCTGTATACAAATGATTGGCCGTAGCACCTGAACCTGACGTGCCGTCGCCAAACAACCAAGTTCTCGCCGCGATGCTCGCAGGGGCAGCGATAACCGAAGAGTCTTCAAAATCTGTCAGCAAACTTTCGCAAACCTCTGTAAATCCAAAATTAACAGCCGGCGTACCCAGTATTCTAACCGTGGTATAGGCAGAGTCCTCATATCCGGCGCTATTCATCACTTTCAGTTTAACGGTATATAAACCAGTGTCAGCATAAGTGAAGCTGGGGTATTGCAGTGATGATGTGTCGGTAGTAATAAGCATATCGCCAAAATCCCAAAAATAGGATGTGATAGGAAAACGAAGGCTGAGTGAAGCTTCATTATAATTGGTGGATGTGCCCAGACAATTCGAGTAAGTCTCGGGCAACACGGCAAAAACCTCATCGGATCCTAAAACATTGTGACCAAGACTGTCGTTGGCGTAAGTAAAATACGCCAGTGTATCGGCCGCAGCAATGTTGTATAAGGTACCTGAATTGTTAGATGTACCGTTTCCACCCAGTGAAATCCAGTCGCCGGTGCCTTTGTGCATTACCAAACGCAAACGGGCTGAATCATTTACTTCATCATCAATATTTTGGTAATCATAACCCGGTTCCAGGTAAAAGTTGCTGATGGTGGTAAAACTATCGGCAAATAGGTGAAAATATCTCACCGTGCTGATGTTGCGAATACCTGCGGGCAAAGCACCGGAAACAGGCGCTGCTCCATAAAACATTTTACTACCCACGTAGGTGGTATCTGACGAAGATTTAGTAAAGGTGAGACGAATCTTCCGAAAATCAAACGTACTGATTTCACCCAAATAGTATGAAAAATCAGCTGTACCTGCGATAGCTGCCCCAATTTGGTAAGGCCCATCCACGAAAGAGTTCGAACTTCCTCCCAGCTGTTCGGCTCCCGGTGCCAGCTTAAATGCGGCACCATTGACATCTGTTTTCAGGTAACCTGCACTCAAATCAAAGGTGTCAGTAACTGTAAGTCCGTTGCCGGCAGCACCGATGATGGTTGTAGTGTAACTGGAGGCATTCAGTGTGAACGCCTTAATTGACGTATTGCCCACATGAATGAAAACATCCTTGGTACTGAGGGTAAAATGCTCTGCAAAGAAGCCATCGCCCATGTAGATTGTGTCGCCTGCAGACGCTGAATCATAAGCAGCGGAGAGGGTTTTAAGAGGTCCGTTGTTACCAGCTACAAACACGGGTGATTTACCGTCATACGTATTGTCACCTGCAGTGTCTACATACCAAATGGCGGAAAAAGCAAACTGACAAACAAAGAGCGAAAATCCCAACAAACTGATTTTTTTCATTGTTGGAATTGGATTTATGAAAGCTATTTTCATAATAAATATAGGGCAAAAATAGGAAAAAATAATGTAAATACCTTAAAAAAGAAGAATCGTTGACAGGGGAATAAGAAAGCAACGTGTATTTAATGATACACTCACTACAGTCTTCTGTGGCAAACCATCGCTCTGCTTGCACAAGAGGAACCCTCTTCACCACGAGCGAAATTGGGTATTGATTGCATTTTTCGGGGCAACAATCGGAATTTTTTAGCGCCGTAAATTATGTTAAAATCGATTCAGAAAAGCTTATTAAATAACTTTTAGAAACGAACTAGCCAAATCGATTGGGCTTGACTTTAAAAGGTTTGAGCATATCCTCAACTTTATCCATGATTTCTCTAGCCTGTTCCACAATTTTAGCACCTTCAGGCGTTGTCCGGACGGGTAGACTTTTTCTATCGAAAATAGCGATACCCAATCGGTCTTCCAGCACCCTTACTTGTTGGCTTACGGTACTTTGCTCAGCAGAAACTACATCGGCGGCCTTGCTGAAGCTGCCTGTTTCCGATACTGCAATAACGTATTGCAACTGTCTGAGCGTTACCAGCATTTCAGATCAGCCGTTAAAAGGGTAAATCTTCACCACCTGAGGAAGGATCTGTGGCAATATCCTGGCTGAGCAGCATGCTATCCACATCGGCAGGCGTGTCCGAAATGGTTCTATCGGCGGGAGAACTCATTGATGAAGGAGCATTACCCTTGCGCTGCACGTTCCATGCTTTTATATCGTTGTACCATCGTCCATTGTACTCGCGACAATCAATATCAAAACTAACCGTTACATCCTCTCCCTTTTGAACCTGAAACTGATCAACTTTATCGCCCCAGATGGCCATGAGAGCGCGCTTGGGATATTGACCGCCCTGCACTTCCAGAATAAACTCCTGCTTTTGCCAGGGATTACCGCTTTTATTGGTGCCCGTTACTTTGGGCAATACTTCGAAAATTTTACCTGTGATTTCCATAAATATAAGGCAAAAATATCAGATTTCCAAATGGGTTAATGCACGCTATATCCACGATGTAAAAATTACTTGGACCGAATGGCATCAACCGGGTTCAATCTGGCACCGGATGATGCGGGTAAAAATCCGGCAAGTAGGCCAACCAGCACGGAAACGCCCATGCCCAGCAGCACATCATTGGGCATTAAATAAAGAATAAATGTGCTGTCTAATTGTTGTTCAAGTAAAAAATTTAGCAACTGAAGGGTTGCCCAAACCATCCCCAGCCCTATCAATCCACCCAGCATACACAGGATTACAGACTCGGTGAGAAACTGGGCAAGAATGAAACTTTTTTTGGCCCCCAGCGCTTTTTGAATGCCGATTTCCTGGGTTCTTTCCTTCACGGATACAAACATGATATTGGCCACCCCAAAGCAACCTACCAACATAGAAAACCCGCCGATAATCACTCCGATAATCGTGATGGTACCAAACAATTCACTTACAGCATTGGTAATCATGCTCATTCGGTTCACTGAAAAAGTGGGTTCCTGATAGGGCCCAATTCTTCTGTATCGCTTCATCAGCTGCGCAGTTTCAAAGGATAAATCATCCAATGAAACACCCTGAGCTGCTTTCAATAAAATTTGAGTACCTTCTGAGTTTTCCTTGTAATTCATGATAGACATACCCAATTTCAATGGAATCATGACACGTTCATCGGCACTGGCATTGATAATGCTCTGCCCTTCCTTTCGAAACACACCAATAACCTTGCATACCTGATTTTTAACCCGGATTTCTTTGCCCAACGGATCAACTCCCTGAAACAGATTTTCCGCTACGTTGGCACCGATAATGCACACAGATCTGCCGGCAGCACTCTCATCCTCGGTAAAATAGCGGCCTAATTCAACATCCGCTTTCTGCACCTCATTATATTTATGCGACACGCAATTAATGCGTGCCTGGGTCAAAGAAACACCCTTATATTCAATTTTTCCGGTTGAACTGAAAGCAAAAGCAACAGCCTTCGCCCAACTTTCATCAATATTTTCTTCAAGAAACCTGGCTTCATCCACACTGGTTTCGGGCCTTTTCAGATATTTCCACCAGGGGTAATTTCCCCCAAACTCATCCCACGGCCATTTTTGAACAAACAGCACATCGGTGCCAAACGAAGAAAAGTTGTCGTTGATGTTTTTCTCCATGGAATGCACCAGGGCATATACCACGATAATACAGTATATTCCAATGGTGATACCCAAAACAGAAAGGACCGATCTCAACTTGTTTTTTCGCAGTGCATCCATGGCCATAGCCAAACTTTCCCATAGAAATGCACCCGCTTTCATTAGGGCAAATTTAGGTTTTTATTCCCATTAAATCAGGGCTTTTTCCGAGCGCGGAGCGAATTAAACTCCCTTCGATAAATCAATCCTCCACCCAGGGTATTTCCGCTGACGCCATTGGTAATTGTGCTATTATTTTGCTGTAGCAGTAAATTATTACTCCTGCTAAATGCTTTCACACGCCAGTTTTCATTGCGGGTCATATACTCCAAGTTAAAATTCAGGGGTAATGCCACATTGCTCACCAACATGGCTACGGTGGGGTCATAATTCACATCCAGTCTAAGTCGCTCAGTCAAAAACCATTCACTGTTTATGAACACCTTGGTGTTGGTGCCTGTTGCGCTTCTCACATCATCTATATTCACCTGAATTCGGGTGGGGATGCCCAACCTGGAGAAAATATCATTAACCACAGTACTTGCCACCCCTGAAAGACTGCTGCCTGCCACGCCGCTTCCGCTCACCCCTCCTGTACCGCTGCCTGTGGCAAATGAAGGAGGGATAAAATTACCAAACAACAATAGGGCAACCGCCTGCCTCATGGTTTCATCTTTATCTGACCGAATGCGCTGAATAACAGAATACACATCACCTGAAGCCCCGCCGGCTGCCTGCAAATCGGGCGCTTGCAAATCAAAAGTAATTTCAGGTGCAAACAAATTGCCTTTCATGATAAGCTGACTGATAATGCGCGTGGCAGGATAATCCTTATTGGTGGAAGAAACGGCAGACATAAGCGCAGAGGGAGACAACTTCTTTTCAAAACTTCCGGTCATACTTACATTTACATTGTAGGGGTCACCATCCCATGCAATTACTCCACCTTTATCCAGTGCAATTTTCCGGGTTATCACATTGATTCCCGGAAGAGAAAAAACGTAATCCCCCTCAGATACCACATAATTTCCGTAAAGCGAGAACCGCTCATTTTCATCATACAACATCCTTAATGTTCCGCTACCCCTTCCCCGAATTACATCGCCTAATTTTTTATCAATCACAAACTGCGCTTCTGCATCGGGTGTTGCCTCAAGAAATAAATTAATTCTATGTATGGCATCGCCTTCCTCTTTCTTGACCCTGTTTGATGTAGTACCGGAGCCCTTAAACCTAAATTTAACATGCCCCCCGCCAAAAGAAGTTTCTTCCACAGATGCATACATCAGATTGATTAAGGTGTTTTTTCTGGTTTTGAGGCGAATATCCATTGAAATCTGATCAAGCGGCCCATAAATCCGGCAGTTTCCATCTGCATAGCCCACCCCATAGTACAAACTATTGTCTTTTTCAGTCGTATTGAGCACCTTCAGATTTCTGGCACTGTCTATATTTAAATCCAGGAACCAGTTGGTAAAATAATCATGTTTTACCGCGAGTTTGACCCAGGCAAAATTCTTCCCTGTTTCATCTATCAGCTTAGATGGTTTGAAGGTGTAAAAACCGGTTTCATCTGCCATGATAGACGCATTGAGTTTGTAATAGGTATTGAGATAATCGATTTTAAAATAGGCCCCGGTAATGTTGGCACTGCCCGTGAGTTCCGGCTTGTCTGCATTTCCGCCCAAATGAAAATTGCCTGAAATTTTACCATCTTGCAGTGTAACCACATCTATCAGGAATGGCTGCATGCTCTTCAAAGGAATGTTGGAAGGTATGGTAAGCTTGATATCAAACTGGTCGCCGATTTTTCTTTTTTCATAGGCAATACTTCCTCTGGCGGATACCCCGTCCAACGGCCCATTCACGAAACCTGCCGATAGTCCCAGGCGGCCCGGCTCGCCGTTGTCATTCAAACCCACGTCCAAATCACCATATTCAACCCCCATATATTCAAGATTTCGCGCAGAAAAATCACCCCAAATGCGAGGTTTTTTTAATGCGGATGTTATGTGAATTCCCGCGTTTATTCGACCGTTTAGACTATCCAAACCACCGCCAGGGAACAATGGATTTAAATTCTGCAGCGAAAAATTACCCGCATCAATGTGCAGGGTGTCTGTATGTTTGTCAGACATCATCCCGTTAACTTCAAAGAATGCATCCCTGCTTTCAAAATACATGTTATTTACCCTGATTTGACCCTCGGGTAAAAACGTAATGCCCGCATTACCCGCTACCTGCCATTCATTATGCATCAGTTCCAGACGACTATTGGCTAAATGCATGGCCACAGAATCTTTATAAACTTCGCTATGGGCGATAAAATCTATTTCTTCATTCCAACGTGCGTCCTTCATTTTTAGCTCCATATTCACATCGGAAAGGCAGGCTGACCCTGTAACATCAATATTGTTGAACCAACTGGAATCGTGGTGGCTAAGACTGGCAGCTGAGATATTAAAATCAAGATGACTGCTATCTTCTTTTCTGGCGTTGCAACTGATTTGTTTGGCTGAAATTTGACCTATACAAATATCCATCGGGTCAATTTTCAGTGCCATCGTCTCAAACTTCCCATCAAACATACCCGATGCATTAAAAGCTGTAGTATTTAGCGAAGGGTGAAGAAATCCGGTTAATAAACCGGTTTGCGGGATTTGTACAGAGAAAGAAAATGAATCTGAATAGTACCCCTTGGTATGTTGGAATCTTCGAGAGAAGATGGTTGCAACCTCATTCTGTAGCACCGGCGCAACATTGGCGAGACTAAATCGACCTTTAACTTCTGCATTGATGGCTTCACCATAGGCTGTCAGTGAACTCTGGACTCCTTGATTGTATTTTTCAAAAACCTGATTGGCATAACTATAAATCCTGCCCGTTCTGTGAACAGAAATATCTTTTAAAGCGATTCTTCCCTGTAATTCCTGTAAATTAAGACCTGAAGCATTCACCGTTGCCATTCCATAAATCAGGGTTTGCGCCGTATCTATCCCCAGCGAAGATAAATCTATGCCTCGGGCATTCACGGTAAAATCCCACCGCGGGTCTTTGGGTGTGAACTTGGCTAGCCCTTGAAAATCCAAATTCAGCGCAGGGTCATCAAAATAGGCTTCGCCTTCAAACATGTCTGAATTTACGTTACCCAAAATACGCGCCCTAGAAAACGTCCTACCCATAATCTGGTACACAGGGATTTCTCCATTTAATTTCATAGTAAACCTTTCAGGTGTTAGGCCCTCCCCTTCCAGATCCAACTCAAAAGCAAAATCTCCAACCTTATCCTCCATCGACAATAATTGACCAAGTGCAAGACTTTCGGAGGAAAAATGACCGGCAAACTGGGCATTTTCCAATCCCTCTTCGAAGTTCATAAATCCGTTTGCCCGAATATTCCCAATTTCTGTTTGCAAATTTCCGTTGACTTTAAAATCCAGCAACTGTCCGTTAAAGTCGCCTTGGTAAATGACCACACCTGCCTTAGAAATTATCTCAGGCAGGGCAATACCGGGCATCAGCCGTTCCAAATCTGCAGCATCTGTGCGCAGGGTTTCGATATCAAACTCACAATACATGGTGCGCCATTTCGGCAGGCCATCGAAAAACACATTGCCTTTAAAAACCGTTTGACCCGCCGTAGTCAAGAACATTTTTTTCAGCTTTAATTGGTCAAACGTGCCTGAAATTTCAGTAGTCACATTAAGGAATTCATGATGTCCACGGAGGGATTCATCAAAAATGGACAACTCATCCAAACAAATTTGGCTTTGGGTTACATGGGCCTTCCATTGCGTATTTGAAATAAATTCATCCAAATATTTATAGCCGGGATATTGAAAATGCAAATCGCCCACCAGCAATGAGCAAGGCATTTTTAAGGTCATGTTATCAAAATCCATTCCTTTGTAATGGATATTACAGATTGCATTGAAAGCGTCTATCTGCAGTCCGCTTCGTTCCTTAGTTTTCAAATTAACTGCCGTAAAGTGCAATGAATCATCAATCAGCCAAAAATCCTTACAGGTTCCTGAAATAGCATTAAACTCCAGGTGATATTCATCAATAATTCCAGGCACTGACGGCGGATGCCTTTCATCAAAATAATGAAAACGGGTATCTTTAATTCGGGCATTCCCCCAATGAACGGCCCAGGGCTTTGAACGGGTTTTGTTTTTTTTAGGTGGACCGTTTATGTAATCCACCAGAAAATCGATGTTTTGCCCTTTAACCCCTTTGTGATGACCCACCCGGATATACCCCCCAACTACGTCACCATCAATAAAATCAATATTTTTTCGCAACCGGTCCCATTTTCTGAGATTTAACTCCAGCATCCGGATAAAAATCATGGTATCTCCCTGCTGATCGCTGATGAATATCCCCTCGGCATGGAAGTTTTGCACAAGGTCAAATTCGATGGATTTGATAGAAACCGAGCAACCCAGCTGCTTTTCCAAATGATTGGCCACACGGTTTGCCAGATAAGTCTGTACAGCGCGGCTTCGCAATAAAATTCCCAACAAGCCCGCAGATAAAAGCAGAAACAGCAAAAACCTGAGAATAAACTTTCGTAATTTTGTTCGCTGCTTTTTCAACCTGTTCGAATTAAGGCAACTAAAGCGGCTCGCTATCCACTAACCATGCTATATTCCACTATATTGGGCATTGAAAGCAGTTGCGACGACACCGCAGTAGCTATATGGCACAAAGGCAAAATCCTTGCCAATATAACGGCCGGTCAGGCCATTCACATGGAGTATGGCGGTGTAGTACCTGAATTGGCTTCCCGGGCGCATCAAAGCAACATCATTCCCACGCTGCAACATGCTTTGAAAAAAGCCCAGTTGGCAATTGCTGATATCGATGCCATTGCAGTAACCCAAGGGCCCGGCCTTATGGGAAGTTTGATGGTAGGCCTAAATACTGCCAAGGGGCTCTCTTTGGCCTTAAATAAACCTTTGGTGGGTGTAAATCACCTACAGGCCCATATAGCCGCATTATATTTGGAGGAGTCCAGTCCGGCCTTCCCTATTTTAGTATTGTTGGTAAGCGGCGGGCATACCCAATTGATTCTGGTGAACAATTACACTGAAATGAAGATTGTTGGCACCACCCTGGATGATGCAGCAGGTGAGGCATTTGACAAGGCCGCCAAACTCATGGGGCTCCCCTATCCGGGCGGTCCTCAAATTGAAAAACATGCGGCTGCGGGAAATCCCAACGCATTTATATTTCCAAAAGCCAATGTACCCGGATTGGATATGAGTTTTTCAGGAATCAAAACTGCACTTCTATATTTTTTGCGAAGCGAAATTGCAGAGAACCCTGATTTCTTGCAACAAAAGCGCGGGGATGTGTGCGCCTCTTTTCAGCAAAACATCACCGAATATGTGTGCGAAAAAGCCCGAAAAGCCATTGAGATTTATCACCCCAAGTCTATTGCGATTGTTGGCGGCGTTTCTGCCAATACTTCCCTAAGATTGTGGTGGGAAAAGCTGGCAAAAGAGTGCCAATTACAATGCCTCATTCCTTCATTTGAATACTGCACCGACAACGCTGCTATGATTTGTATGGCCGGGCACTTTTTGCTGGAAAATGGCAAATTGATGCCACTGAATACACTCCCATACTCGAAAAGCTGAAAAATGAATAATTTTAATTATATTCGACGCAAATATTGCGGAGAATAATGTACATTTATAAATCACGGGAATGGCCGGATTTCCATTATCAGCATACAAAAATTTCAGGGTTACTGGAAAGGGTGAATTTTCTTCAGGGGCAACTTCACGGTCGCATGGAAGGCTTCTCTCCGGAACTCAGAAAAAAGGCCATTATACATGCACTCACGCTGGAAACCATCAGCAGCAATGCCATTGAGGATGCGACATTTGATTTCGGAGAGGTAGAATCTGCCATAGCCAGATGCATGAAAATACGGCTGCCTGCGATGGTGGCAACCGGCGGTAAAGCTAGGGGAGCTGCAGATGCGCTAGTATCGGGCATATCGCATGCCAATAAAAAACTCACAGCTGAAAATTTACATCACTGGCACGCCCAATTATATCCCGGAATTTCGCAGATAAAAATGGGTGCATGGCGAGAAAAAGCACTGGAAATCAAAGACCCTGTTACCCAGCGAATTCGTTTTGAGGCCCCTGCCCCGGAGTTATTGACGAATGAAATGAAAAAGTGGCTTTTTTGGCTCAATCAGGATACGCATGAAAGTCAAGTACTCAAATCGGCCATTGCGCAGTTTTGGCTGCTGACGTTGCACCCTTTTACTGATGGCAACGGACCTATTTCAAGGATCGTTTCACTGATGCTTTTGGCCCAATCAGAAAATGGATTACCCCGATATTACGCACCTTCAGCCCAAATACTGAAAGAGAAAGATACCTATTTCCAGATACTGGAAAACTCCCAGAAAGGCGATCTAAATATCACGGAGTGGATTGAATGGTATTTAGGCATCACCGAGCAATCCATTTTGGATGTAAAATCTACCCAGGCAGCCGTATTTAGCCGACAGAAACTAGAAGACAAAATGGCAGCTTTGGGCCTATCCAGGAGGCAAAAAAGTATTTTGCAAAAGCTATCTTCGCTTGAAAAACCCAATTTTACTTGCCAGGAATGGGCTGAAATAGCGGGTTATTCGCCTGACACTGCCCTTAGAGAAATTAGGATAATGCTGAATCAGGGAATGTTGCAAAAACTGCCAAAAGGGGGCAGAAGCACACGCTATAAAATCATTTAGCCATAAGGGCTTGCATGAATATTCGTAAACTCAAACCCCACCTTGAAACACAGAATTTCATCTTGAACATACTAATATACAAAAAAAGCGCAAAAAAAGCAAGTTTTTTCATGCAAGAATGATTGTAAAATCTTGTTTAAAATCATTATTTTTGCCGTTCTTAAAAAATTATGGCTGTAATACAAAAGCTCAGAAATTCAGGTTTGGTGGTAGTGGTTATCATTGCTGCCTTGGTTTTGTTTGTAGTTGGCGACATACTGACGGGCAATCGATTAGGTTTTGGTGACGGTCTGCAAGGCGTGGTGGGAACCATCAACGGCAATCAGGTTAAAACCAAAGACCTGGAGGCAAAAGCCCAGGACCTGTTTAATTCATTTTTGGAAAGAGACCAAACCGGAGAACTTAACGACCCTGAAAAATTCAAAATGGCTATGGAACAGGCATGGTCCCAGGGTTGGAGTGAAATTTTGAGAAACCAGACCATCGACAAAGAACTCGAACTATCGGGTGTTGTTATTACTGACGAGGACATTAACGACCTGCTGGTGGGGCCAAATCCGCTTGAATACGTGAAAGGGGACCCCAATTTTCAAACCGACGGAAAGTATGACCGCAAAAAAGTGGAGGACCTCTTCCGCAAGAACCGCAAAGACAAGGCCCGAGTGAAGGCATTGAATCGTTACGTTAACAGCATTCGCCAGAGCGAGGGCATGAAACGCTACGGGAACTACATTGCCAAATGTCTTTACAAGCCCAAATCCATTCGCAAATACGAATATCTTTCTGCCAATTCGGGCGTTTCAGGTAAAATTATCAGCATCAATTACAGCACCATTTCAGATAACAGCATTAAGGTAACCGATGCGGACCTTGAAAAATACCTGAACAAACATAGAGAACAATACAAAAACAAAGAGGAACTAAGAGACATTCAATACCTGGTTTGGAAAATCATTCCAAGTTCTGATGACAGTGCCTATGTGCAGAAACAAGCTTTAGGAGCTGTTGCTTCCATGAAGGAAGAAACCAATCCTGATACTGTGGGTGAGGGCATATCCATGTTTGTTTCGCGTGGCAGTCTACCAAAAAGTACCCCAAAAGAGGTTTCAGAAATTGTATGGTCGCTGCCAACCCTTTCTGTTGCCGGTCCATTCTACAAAGACGGTACTTATTCAGTTTATCGCAAAATTGCCGAGAAAAAGGACAGTACACCCTCTATCAATGTGGCTCATATCCTGCTCAAAGTAGGTGAAGCGCCCAACAAGCAACTACTGGCCGACAGCGCTGCAGTGCTTGCAAAGGCCAATGAATTGGCTGCACAAATCAGGGCAGGTGCTGATATGGCAAAACTCGCTTCAGAGTGGAGTTCCGATCCAGGCTCTGCTTCTAATGGCGGATCCTACGGCTGGGTCGGCAAAGAAACCTACAACAATTATGTGGCTCCCTATCGCAATTTTGCACTGCGTGCTGCACAAGGCCAGGTAGAGGTTGTGCAATCAGAGCTGGGTTTGCACGTGATGAAAGCGCTTGCCAGTCCAGATTACACACAAATTAAGTATGAAGAGCAGCGTTTTGAAATTGTAGCCGGAACCAAAACCGTGAAGGAAGTGGATCAGTTAAGCCGCAAGTTCAGAAATATGATTGTGGAAGGAGATCCGAAGAGTTTCCAGAATGCAGTTGACAAAATGGGGTTGAATGTTTTGGTGCAAAAGGATGTAAAATCTGATATCAGGAATTTGCCCGGCATTGAAGAATATACAGACATCAGAAGCATTCTTGATTGGATGTTTGACGCAAACAGAAAAACCAATGACGTATCAGACCGCTTTGCATTTTCTAATAAGCATGTTGTTTTATTAATGAATGGGGTAAAGAATGCGGGCTATGCTGACCTGGAGGATGTTAGAGAAAAAATTGAGCCATTGGTACGAATCGAATTGAAAGCTGAGAAAATCATTGAGAAATTCGAAAAGGCCATGAAAAACGCCAAATCTCTTGAAGATCTGGCTCAAAAAACAGGAAGCTCTATCATTCCGATTGACGGTGTGAGAATCAATCAAACTATGTTGCCACAATTAAACAATGAACCCAAAATTGTGGGGGCCCTGTTTGGTATTGAATTGAAAAAAATAAGTAAGCCCATAGCCGGCAACAATGGTGTGGCTGTTGCGTTAATTGAAAAACGCGACAAAATTGAAGTGCCCAATTCTGTGCTCAACAATGCCGGCTTTCAATATACCGGTGAAATGTTAATGAATTTCCTGGGCCAATATGCATCCAGGTCTGCAGAAATTACAGATTACCGATATAAATATTCGGAAAGTGCGGAAATAAATGAATTAGGAAACATCTCATTAAAACTAAAGTAATAGAAAAGCCCCTGAAATTGGGGCTTTTTTTATGACTCATTTCATCAAAAAGAAATCGCTGATTTGTATATTGCAACCTGAAAAATTATAAGTATCATGTCTGAAATAACACACGAAATTTCCCTTGACAATTTTCATCACCAAATAACCTGGTCTATACAGAATTACTGCTCCCATGGATTAAAGTCATCTGCATTCCAAAATGTGGTAATTGGTGGATTAGGCGGTTCCGGCATTGGAGGTCGTATTGCCAGACTGGCCACCATTAATTATTTCCCACTTCCAATTGAAGTTTTTTCCACCTATAATTTACCCGCATATGCCAATGAGAAAACCCTAGTAATTCTATGCTCTTATAGTGGCAATACTGAGGAAACTCTTTCTATGTATAGCGAGGCAAAAACCAAGGGTTGCACTATGATTTGCCTAGGCAGTGGCGGAAAAATCATGCAGCAGGCGCAAGATGATAATATTCCATGCTACAAGATTGAAACCGGTTACCAGCCGCGCATGACGCTGGGCTACAGCCTGAGCACACTACTGCTCATTCTTTCTGACCTAATCGGCACTGATGTTAAAAGCAAACTCAACGATACGGCCAACCTATTGACCCGTAACGACCACTTAAAAAACCAAGCCAACGCCATAATAGACGTTTTCAGACAGACCATCAACGATAAGTTTGTGGTTATCTGCGATCCTGATTTTGAAGCTATTGCCGTACGTTTTTGTCAGCAAATCCAGGAAAATGCCAAAAGTGAGGCATTCATTACCGTGCTTCCTGAAGCCAATCACAATGTAATTGAAAGCTATCAGGAAAAACATCCAACCAATTTCATTTTACTAAACAGTGGCAATAACAGTCGCACCAATCTGAGATTTCAGTTCTTGAAATCATTGTTGGAAGAACAGAATAACCGTGTTTACGCCTTTGCTGAATCCGGATCTGATATACAGCGCCTTTTTGAGGTTATACATATTCTTGACTGGGTGAGCATTTACGCGTCTAATCTTCGTAATGCCGACAACATGCATGTGCACATCATTATGCGCCTCAAGGGTTTTCTTGACTCCATAAAATAGACCCCCACTGTGGTCGCAAGCAGAATAAAGGTAACCTTTCTTGGAACTGGAACATCGCAGGGTGTTCCCCCTATTGGCTGCACCTCTGAAGTTTGTTTGAGTCACAATCCCAAAGACAAAAGACTGAGAAGCAGCATACATCTGGATATTGACGGCATCAGCATTGTTATTGATGCGGGACCGGATTTTCGGTATCAAATGATTCGAGCAGGAATTAATCGAATTGACGCTTTGCTATTTACCCATGAACACCGAGACCACACAGCAGGATTAGATGACATAAGGCCCTACAATTATTTGCAGGAAGATCATCTTGATGTTTATTGCACACAGCGGGTATTGAATACGTTTAAAAAACAATACCATTATATTTTTGGTAAAAATCCCTATCCGGGCATACCCTTAATTCGATTTCATCACATTGAAAACAGACCCTTTAATATTCGGGGTATTCCCATTATTCCCATTGAAGTAATGCATTATAAACTGCCCGTTCTGGGTTTTAGGATTGGGGATTTCACTTATATCACCGATGCCAATTTCATTGCGGAAGATGAACAGAAAAAAGCCAAAGGAAGTCGGCACTTGGTGTTGAATGCACTCAGAAAAGAAAGTCACATCTCTCATTTCACCCTGGAAGAAGCGGTTGAACACGCATACAAAATAGGCGCAGAAAATACCTGGTTCACCCACATGAGCCATCAGATAGGATTGCACGACGAAGTAAATGCAACACTCCCCTCTAATATGCAATTGGCGTATGACGGGCAGGTGATTGAACTGGCGTATTAATGAATAAATACAAATCGGCCCATTTCGGTTTCTGAACCATCCTTATTTACTGCAAAAACAAAATAGACGCCACTATTGGGTCGAGTGCCATTTAAACGCAGCCCATTCCATGTAGCAGTGCCGCCATTGGCTTGTGTTATGTACACCAGATTTCCGGTAGCATCTGTAATTCTGATTTCCGAATCCCTGGCCAGACCTTCTATGGTAACCAGCCCGCTATATCCTGGTTTCACAGGATTGGGATAAATTTTAATATTACCAAATTTATCAGAAGCGGCACTGGCATCGCTGCGATAGGATACAATGCCTTTGTCAGTTCCAAAAAATACTTCACCGGTTTTATCCTGTTGTCCAATACAGGTTATTCGATTATCGGGCAGCGGGCTGTTTTCTGACCTAAACTGCCACAATACTTTCTGGCCATTTGGTTCTACAAGGAAAGCGCCATTATTGGTAGCAAACCACTTTCTGTTGCCGCCATCCACACAGATGTCATTAATACTCTCCTCCCCCAGTAAGTATCCGTCCACTCCATTTTGTCTAATTATCAAGCGGTCTGCGTTAACCCCGTCAAAAACCGATACAGGATTGGTAAATACGTTCAGTCCTTGGGTGGTACCAATCCAAACATACCCATTGGAGTCGCAGGAGAGAGCAGTCACCTCATTCGTAATTAATCCATCTCTGCTGCCCAGGGTACGGCTTCTATCATCCAATGTATTGCCCGGGGTTTTATTATCATCGTAAACCAGCACTCCCCCTGCAATTAAGACCATCCACTTGTACCCATTTTTATCGACAATGATTTTACCGATGTCTGCAGTACCAATCGGGATGGCAGTCCACTGCCCTGATTTATTCATCATATGAAGACTTGCGCCCGGAGAACCAAAATTAGTGACCCACAGATTTCCCTTTTCATCTGACGCGATGCCTGAAGCCCTTACCATATTGATAACCGGTGTGGGTTGCAAAGTACTATTGCTGGCATCCCATCGGTTTATGGCCTCTTTACCCCTGTATTCCAGTAATCCATTTACATGGGTGGCCACATAGTTTTTGCCTGTTACAGGATTATGATGCACGAATGTATAATCGTATAAACCGGTATTGAAAGTACTGGCGGGGTTGCTGCTCCAAGCATTATTGTCAAAAAGATAGAACCCAGTGGGATTGTATGCGTTGCCAAATGTATTGCTTACCCCCCCGGCACTGGTAAATAATGTATTCCCAGACTGTGTCATGGCAAAGACAGAAGTGCCTGCAGGTCCGGAAGGTTCAAAGGCAATTTCGGTAACATCGGTTTGTTTGATTACACCAGGACCAATGCCCGTGCAGAACCAGAAATACCCTTCGGCATCGGTAGTACCATCACTAAGCAGATTTACCGCTTTTCGGGACATGCCGGAATTGGTCACCGTAAAAATCCCCCCACCCCTGAATATATTTAATTTACCTGCATATTGCTGAATTCTTCCCGTCACATTTTTTTCGCCAACCACTACCGACGCATTTCCCTTGTGCAGTCTGTAGACAAAACTGTCGGCCGAAAAATATAAACTGTCATTGAATGGTTGCAAATGAGCACAGAAATTACCATTAAAAATCTGTTTCCAGTTATTATAATCATTAAGGTTGACCGACGCGGCATACTTAGCACGGATGATACCGGTGGCAGTACCGGCATAGATGGAATCGCCCAAAACTGCCGTTGACAAAATACCAATGCTTTGACCGCCAGGACCAATAGCTGTATAACTATCACTGATTTCTTCCTTCAAAAGATCAAGCACCAAAATTCCAAAATTGGTACTGATAATGGCTTTTTCCCCTGCAACATGAATATGAATAATTCGCTTATCCCCCTGAATGAGTTTACTATACAGGCCTTTTATCTGGGTTAAGGTCCGATCATTTTTTAACAGTTCAATCATTCCATTATTGTAGCCAATAATGAGAATTTTATAATCAGGGGTATACCGCATGCTAGACACGCCGGAAGCTTCAAAACCATCAAGCTTTGTTAATGTTTTCATTTCGCCATCCCTGATATCAGTGCGAAAAAGGCCACCCGCTGATGCTGCATACACGTAAGGTCCGGAGGACTCACAAACCCTGGCTACTTTATAGCTGGCATGGATACGCCAACTACCAATAGGAGGCATCGTATCCTGGGCCTGAACTGCGGTAAAACCACAAGTCATTGCAATCCACAGCAGGATTATGCTTTTAATTGAGCGTATATCTGATTTCAAATCCAAAATCGGTTAAAGCAGTATAGAATTGGTTTGCGATCCGAGGCGACATAATGGTTTTGTTGTAACGCAAAGCCATATTAATTTTATTATTGACCTGATAGGTTGCCGCAGGGCCAATTCTCACTTGCTTGGTTCCTGCAGTGGCACGGTTATCGTTTTGGTCTATTTTCCGTGTAATGGTAATATTATCGGCCACATTTACGGTCATATCAAACCTGAAATCATTGGGCAGATAGAGTTTTCGGCCATTTCTACGAAATGGCAGGGTAAGCCCGGTAACTCGGTATCCCGCCTGAAACTGAATCTCATTGTTTCGCATTTCCGTTACGTTAAACTGTGCTGCAAAAAGCTTGAGTATGCGGGATCGTTTGTAATCGAAAGATAGCGTCCAGTTGTTTCGGGTGGCAATATTGATACCCAAAAGCGGGTAGAACCCTTCTGAGATGGTTACATCAGAAATTTGGCGTTGCGGAATAAAGTCCTCACCGGGGTTTACCTCTTGTCCGGCATCGTACCGCAGGTTTTGGGTAAAACTCCCAATCGAGTAGCGACCATTATAGCCGTGCCTAATATTGATATTAGAAAATATTTTGCTAATGGCCTTTATCCGGGTTAATCCATTATAATTGATATTCCAGCCGGGCAATGGTATTTTAGGGAAACCTGAAACAGCAGCTCTGCCGGGGTCCAAGCCGGAGTATGTGGCATAGAATGCACCAATCAGAACATCCTGTTGCTGTTTGCTATAACCGATTGGGAATCTGGTGAGGGTATCCTCGCCTGGAATACGCACCCGCTGGTCTTCGAACATCAGTTTTTGCGCAACGCTGTATCGATTGGCCTGAAACTGGGTAAATACCTCATTCACCCTGTTATCACCCAATACGTTGTCCTTGACAAAATGTGTACGAATGAAGTTGCCCGTGATATTGAAATTCCCCATTTGAGTCAATCCCTGATCTACCCACGAAGTTCCATCCCAACGGAAAACACTTTGCGTACCTTCCATATTATTCCGACTCATATCGAGCTGGATTCTCAAGCTTTTGATGGGTTCTATCGTGATATTTCCAGTAAAAGCTTCGGTAGTGGATGTTCTGTAAAAATTACTTTGTCGTGCATCTTCATTCAAAGCACCACTTCTTGCGAGGCGATATCGAATATTTTCTTCCTGCCATCCAAAAACAAAAGGCAAGCCCGGTTGAACATGTTTAAAATTATGTCCAAAATAATCCGGCTTATATCTGAATCCGGGCATATCGGTAGTTTGTTTCATGCTATAGCTGAAGCCCGCATTTTTAAACATACTCACAAAATTGCCCACTGCGATTTTAACAGGATTCGCTTTTTTCTTGCTGTCTTTGCTTTTATCAATAGCACTCTCATATTTCACATCTTCATCAGACTTTTTATTTTTATCTGATTTCTTTTTTGAGGGCTTTTCCAAATCACGCAACCACGGTATTTTTTGATACAGTGTCTGAAAATTCAACTGCCCTTGAATATTGATATCACGGGCATTACTTATTCGGTTGCCCAACGATGAAAAAGCAGGCGGTGCCTGATTCCACTCATAACTGCCGGTGTAGTTTACACTGGTATTAATCCAATCCAGGCGGCGAAATTTGGCAAAAGGTAGCGTGTAATTACCATTGACCGATTGATTAAAACGGGTCATTCTACCCAATGTGTTGAATTCTTTGCGAACCAATTCACGTCTGCCCTCTGAATCTAAACTGCCGTAGGGTTCTTCAATGCGGGCATTGGCCGTTGCATTGTAATTAATGGTAAGTGAGCTAAAGAGAGGCAGACTCGCGTTGTAAACCCGGTTTAGGGTAAAATTCTTATCAAAGAGGCGAGGATTTACCTGCCGGAAATTGTTGTTGTTTCTTGCCTGCATTTCGCTGTAAAAACGATTCACCTGCCATTGCGTAGAAAAATTCGAAGGCAACAGATTAAAATTGATTTCTTTAATCGGATTTAACCAACTTTGTTTGAGTTTTTTAAATGGTCTGATGAATTTGGTAGGGATGGTATATTGGTAACCCAGCGCCCCTTGGGTGGTTTCGGCAAAAAACTCTTCGATCTGTTGATTTCTGCGGTAATTTCTTTGGAAACTGTAGGTCGCATTAAAGTTGGATAAACTCCAAGGCATGGTTTTTTTACCCGGACGGGCCGCAATTCTGACATTGTTAAAATTGATACTGTACAGTGACGAATAATCTTCCGCTGCCTTTCTCACCGCATCCCGTTGGGCTTTATCCACAATCCCGTTGAGGAATGTTGTCATCTCTATATCCGGATTCAAGGGATTGAATTTGGGACGGATATAGTTTTCGGAATACCCAATATACATAGGAAAGCTAACACCCGCCTTTTTAGGGAAAAACTTACCTAACTCCAGGTTACTGGCCACGTCATAATTCATGGTGGTGCTCAAACTTCGGTCATTGAGTTTTTTGTCTACATCCCCAAATCCAATGGTTCTGATGCTACCTGCCAGATTCACGGTACCAAAATCAGCCAAAGTGGTCTGTACATTTCCCAAAGCCGCCCAGCCCCCTTTGTTTGCGATATTCTTGACGCGCAATTCGTTTACCCAAACCTCAAAACACTGTGGTGCATCGGTGTTATTTTTGATCCCAATCATCATCACCCTGATGTTTCCTACATCGGGAAGCCCCAAAACCGTAATTTTCCCTCTTTGAGCCGGCCGTATGTAAGGAGCCGACATAGGCCATCCTGCGTTTTGTCTATCAATCTTCAGCTGATATAGCCGTTCAAGTTCCAAATCAATGAAGTTTTCATCGGGCCATATGAGCTTATCAGCGCCAGGGGTTCCACGGTTGATATTGCCACGCGTAATTTTCAAAGGAATTTCATACTCGTAATAATTGTTGGTAAGATCGGTACCAAATCGGACAAAACAAGACACATCACCATCTTGTAACTGTGGAGCCGCGGGTGCTTCAGCATGAACATACAATTGGAGATTTTTATAGTTTCGGATGTCATACTGACTGGTTTTAAACGCGCCTCTTGCGTCACCGGGCAGCATATTACACGTGGCTAAAGACAATGACTGTTCATTCTCGAGCACTGTGCCTAATGAAGCCATGTTTTGCACCCTCACAACGCCCGGCGGAGTAACATAGGCCACAGGAGATCTTTGCCCGTTTTCCTCGATATTGACCGTGGATACAACGAACTTGGTATTGTCGTTGGGATCTTGGGGAACGATTACACCAGGTGTTTTGAGCGAATTTACGTACCTGCGCCAGTCAGCTCGCACCAGGTTGATGTAACCCATGCGCAAAACTGCGCTGTCTGAGAAACCCGTCATGACCATGCGCATGAAACGAATGCTTTTAAAATCACTGATGTTGCCCACAGACTTCTGAAACTGGCGAATAGGAATTTTAAACTGATACCAGTTTATTTCTTCCTCTTTTCCATTGCGCAGTTTAACCCGTTTTTTGGCAATATCAGCCACATAATTTTTACCAATCTGCAAATCTGCGGCACTAATTTTTACCTGATACTGGTAGTAATCTTCGCTTTGATTCAGGGTAAAGTCCTTATTGATATCCTCATCGTTAGGCGCACTGGTAGAAGACTTAGGCATGTCATTATACTTCCCTGTAAATCGGTCAGGGTTTGAATTACCCTGCATACCCTGAAAACGGCTATACCTTCCAATAATGTCAACATCTGATGTTGTATATTGATCTTCCAGGTAGTGAACAAAATTATCATTAGAGGGATCGCTGACAGCCTGATTATAAATACTTGAATTAACCCCGAAATTGGTTTCCAATAATTTCAAATACGACTGATCAAAATGCTGACGTTCCTGTTCATCATTCATGCCATCAAGACCTGCATCCTGCTCTTTTAGGATGCCCGGGTCATTATTAAATGCAAAATTAATTTGCGGAATGGAGGGCACTATTCCATAGGTTGTCGTATCAGTATTGGTGAAATCCGAAGTTGACGGGCGGCCATTTTCAAAGGACTTTCTTCTGTCAGGCAAAATATCTTCACTTATGCTGCCCAAGTGAAGGTAGAGCTCACCTTTCAAGCCCGGATTTTTGATCAACGGATCCATCATCCATATTTCAATATAATCGATATTGGCGGCTTCAAAATCATTTTGATCCACCCGTCGCATGATTCCTGCCCAGCTTCTTTCCGGCTGTAATAAACGGCCATTTGAATTGATTTGAGTAGGGTTTGCATTAAAGTTATACAATCCTCGCTGTGTGGGGCGATAAACCAGGTCCAAGGTGGTTAACAATGTGGGCGAACCTTGAGGGAACTGTCGCTGTGGGAACACCTCCCGCTGGTCGATTTGCCGCATGTAGGGATCGCTCAAAATCTCATCTACCCGCGTACGGATGTTATCCGGCATATCTTCTTCGCGATAGAATAGCTGGTCAATGCTATAGTATGACAGACTCGCATGCCTGCCCAGCCACCTCAGCTTATTGGAATCCAGAGTTTCGGGGAATAGATCAGGTTGCTTTTGCGGGATACTGGCCATCGTCCAGTTAGAAATCTGCTTTAAGTCATTGGGAAGTTCAGCATTTTCAAAATCCTCCAGATTCGATACCCCACGTTGTCCCCCCTGGGATCTGTGATTATGGGGTATAATCTTGGCAAACTCGCCATAGGCGGTTATTCTGCTAATCTCCTTGGTTTCCAGAAAGGGTAGTCTGTCAACCATCCTGGTGATAAACCGCGACTTATTGCTGTAGGCCACGTCCCCGCCAAAAATGGTATTAAGCAGGGGTTCCTCATTAAAATTGGTTTTTGTGGTTAACGGTCTTTCATACATGTGGAGGGCCGTTGCACCAACCAGTAAATTTTTGTTAAACTTATGTTCAATACGCCCTCCTACCAAAGTTTTTTGCTGTATATTAAAGAAACTTTGGCCATCGGCGCTGGCGCGAATTTCAGCCCCGCCACGCAGCAATCCGTCATTGATTATTCGAACTCTACCCAAGGCGTAATCCACCTCATAATCCATACCTTCCTGCAGAGGACGACCATTGGCGGTAACCCGCACCGAGCCACGCTGAAGATTGGTGGTTCCCAGAAATAATTCAGCGCCATTAGGGCTTTTGTAACTACCGGCTAAAAAGAACTTATTATGCTTTACATCTTGTTGGGCAAGCCATTTGGTGCTGTCATACAATGCATCATAACAATAATAATCTGCCAAATCCGTTCTTCCGCCAAACCGGCTGCGCATGAAATCACCAAAAGGTTCTGTAACCGGAAAAATAATTCGGGCATACTGCGCCTGAACAGTGAGACCTTCTATCGCATCAAAAATCCCGTCTGGCTTTGCTTCCTGCTGTCTATTCAGTTTATCCAGGCCGAGGACTCTGATCAGCGGATTGCCGTTGGCGAAAGCCGGGACCGCATTTTGAACGGGTAGGTAATTGTAATCTGCACCACTCGTATCATCCGCATAGAGCACATTGAGTTTAAAATCTTCTAAGGATAAACTGTAAGTGTTCAGCGTATATATGTTCTTCATCATCAGATCCCACATGGGCAACTTGGTTCTGATGGTATTGCCTTTCAGCATTTTCAAAAACAGCATACGTTGGTCACCCGGCGGCACGTCTCTGCTAAATTCTCCAACGGTATACACTTTGCCATTTAGCGTGTATTCGAAAGCCACCGCCAGAATTTCATCATTATTAAGTGGCTGATTCAGTGAAATATAGCCTAATTGTGAGTGGAGTGTGTATTCATTGCTATTCAGCTGCCTAGCATTATTAAGAATATCAAAATCTACGGTTTGCTCGAAATACGGGTACATTGAAAATAAACGGTCCACTGCTGTTCCGTTTTTCCTAACCAGATCGTCGTTGGCAATCTGTGCATACAGCGCATTCGAGGCATTGTCGGCAGCCGGATCTATGGAGCCACCCAAATTATTACGGTAGGGTTTTGATTCTCCTAAATCATGAAATACCACAATATCCCGTGGAGTTTCGATGTTGGCGCTGCGGTTGGTAACCCAAACTTCAACACGGTTGATAATCACCCCACTTGCCACAATGGGCAAATTTTCCAGAGCGGAATTGTAATTGTTTTTAAAATACTGGGCCAGAAAAAAGTGTCTGTTCTGGTCGTAATTATCCGCGGTAATCTTAAATTCATTGAGTTGCTGACCGCCCTGTAACACAGTTTCCGTGCTTTGGCCTTTATTTTGGCTAAACACCGTTTTAACCGTTGTTTTACCAAACTGCATGGTGGTGCTGAATCCAAATAAATTGTTGGCCGGCTTGATAAGCTGGGTAGGAAGATTCAAACTTACGTTACCCACCTGAACGTCTTTGAGAATTCCGTCGGGCTTGCCTTTCCAGCCAAGATTGGTTTGATTATCAAATTCAAATGCTGCCTCGGTATCGTAATTGATGCCAAGCTTCACATTCTGTCCCACAGAACCATTGGCACTAATTTGCAGTTGTTGATCAAAAACCGGTACAAAATAGCGTTGTTGGCGCTTGCTAAATGAAGGATTGCGATTTACATTCACATTCCCCCCCAGCTTAATCATGGCAGATCCGTTTAATTGAAAATCCACCCCCCCTTCGCCAAATATTTTGGAAATGGTGGGATTGGTCAGCTCTGATTTAATGTAGTCATTGATGCTCCCTTTTCCTGCACTGCCTGTATTGTAACTGGCATTTTGCGATTTCTCGCGGTAATAATCAAGTCGGTTTGCACGGGTAGTTTCTTTAAAGTAATCAGCCACTGACAAAGATTTCCCAGTGGCATAATTCAGTCCGCCAATATTCTTGAATTCCTCGTATCGATTAGTTTTCGGGTTATATCTCCATTCAGAAGTGATGGGATTTTGTAAATCTACATTGGAGGTAGATTTGTTTTTTTGCCATTCATTGCCTGACTTGATGTTATACTTTAGCGTGGAATCCGTTTGTGAAAAACCAGTTTGCGCAAATAACCCAATCGCTACCAGGATAGCCAATTTTGCTAAAGCAACTTCCGGTATTTTCACCCATGCCTTCCGGCTGGAATTTTTCATAATTTAAATAGAAAAAGTAAACGTAGTAGTTCGGCTTATATTGTCAGGTTTTTGTTAAACTGCGCAATTTACAATATTTTCAGTGAATTACGAATAAGTTCCTCAACCGTTAATGACGTTTTACCATTATCTGATACTTTCATCAGGGTTTTTTCTGCAGCACTTTTGTTGTATCCCAAACTAAGCAGTGCAGACAGGGCCTCATTCATTGCATCAGACACACCCGGGCTTACCAATGTTGCCCCCGGCTTCATTTTTTTACCGCCCAGTTTATCCCTGAGCTCCAACACAATTCGCTGCGCAGTTTTTTCGCCAATCCCTTTGATGCTTTTAAGCAATCCCACATTGCCATTAAGAATAGCCGCAGCGAGCGATTCTGCATCAAGACTGCTCAGCATCAGTATGCCGGTGTTATTCCCCACTCCACTAACTGAAGTGAGTAGTCTAAACATCTCACGCTCCTCGGGTTCACTGAACCCAAAAAGCACAATCCCTACCGGATTTTGATTTTCAACTTTGAAGGTTTGCTCCACAAAAAGCCTCGCCTGTTTTTGCGATTTTATTTTCTCGTAGGTGTATATGCTTATGGAAATGAGATATCCCAAGCCTGCGTTCTCAATCACCACGTGGGTAGGACTGATTTTTTCTACGTTTCCTTCAATAAAATCAAACATAATTAATGCGTATATTTTCTCTTGCGAATTATATAATTTGAAAAGCCCAGCAAAACGATAAAAGCCAGTGGGAGACACAAATTCAGCATTTGCCAGTAAAATTTCTCCTCTTTCACTTTCACAGGATCCAGCAGTCTTAACTGCGTTTCTCTTGCCCTGATTTCAATGAGTCCGTTATCATCAATCAAATAATCCACACAGTTTTGTAAAAACTTTTGGTTAGCAAAAGTAATCTGGCTGTAACGATCATAGCCCGTGGGGAAATTGCCGCCTTTACTGCTTACAAAATTCCGCATGATATCTCCATCGGAAATTACAATCATAGCGCTTTTTCCATCGGCCAAATACCCTCCCAAATCGGGTTTTTTCTGATATTGAAAGGGCGATTTAAATTTACCTTCCAACAATACACCGCTCACCTGTGGTCCGGATTGCATGGTTTTCGCATACTGCTTGTCATTGCTCATCATGGCCACATTCATCAGTTCTACGGTAGCCGGTGCATTGGCAATTTTGGTATATGGCGAGGAAACCAGCAATGGCGTAGATACGAGTCCGTCACGCTTTTTTATTTTAAGGGTACCCGGAAATTGCGCCCAAACTGCACCCACATTTTTGGTAATGATGTGCGTGGAATTTTTGGTGGTAAACAAGGGAAAATAAGGGAAAGGAACCAATTGCATACGACCACCGGCTGGCAATGGGATTCGGTTACACACCAAGTCCTGCAACAAATCAGCATTGAGCCCAACCCCATATCCAAACAAACCGGTCGTTATATTTTCCAGCCCTTTATTCATGGCCATCAAGGTGGAAGCCCGTTGAAAACTGTCTATTTCCACCTGCACCGGATCCAGCAACCACATCACCTTACCTCCTTTCATAATAAACTGATCTATGAGAAACAGCTCTGCAGGCGAATAATCCTTTTCGGGCTTAACGATCATCAGCAAATCTGCTGCATTTAATCTGCGTTGCAGGTTACGAAGCAGCACAAGCTCTGCACTGTCAGGCGCGGCTGCAATTTGTGCACTAAATGGTCTGGCACATTCAGGATCGGCAACATTCAAATGGAGGGCTTCGAGCTGGTAATATCTCCCTAATTCGTTAGCAAAAGAACCCACCCGAGCATCAATCATCTCACCACTCCCATCAGCAACCACAATCTTTTTGGCCTTTTCAGTAACGCACTGCCGCAAGGCATTGGCCAGCTCGTATTCTATGTTATCGATGGATTTTTTTATATTGGATTCAATATCTGTCGAAACATCATATTGAAAAAAGCGCATGCCAACCGTTTTTCCGCGGTAAATGCATTCTGCACCCGGCACCAGATACTTGATGCGGGTTTCATCGCCGTCTTCCATATCCACATCCCGAACCGGCTCTATGCCTCTTTCAGCAAAGCTTTCCAGAATACCGGCCACCTCTTTTTTCTCCTTATCCTTCAGTGGGTCAGCGACTTCTATCTCCATTTTACCACCACTGGCTTCGCGAAATTCATAAGCCATGTCGCGTATTTCATTGCGCAACTGCTTAAATTTTGCACTCATCTCCCCATCGAGGTAGAGTTTAAAATAGAGTTTCTCTTCTATTTTTGATGCCAGTTTTCGGCTTGTTTCGCTAAGCGTGTAGCGCTTTTCCTGGGTAAGGTCAATACGCTTATAATACAATGATGACAACGCATTGATAACTACAATGCCCACCACCAGCATCAGCATTTCCAGCCAACTTTGGGTTTTTTGTAGTCTGCGCTTTTTCATCACCATTTCCTGCTTTCAAAAACCATTTTGGTTAACCCTATAAACAATGCACTAAAACTTAGCATATATAATACATCACGGGTATCCATCACACCCCTGCTAATACTATCATAATGGTATTCAAGACTAAACCACTCAAGACTTTTTCCAATGGCATCCAGCGCTGCGATATCGCCCATCATGCCCAGCAACACATAAAAAAAGAAGCCCAATGTCATGCTCAATATCAAGGCCACAATCTGGTTATCCGTAACAGCTGAAGAAAATACCCCCATTGCGGTATAAGCCATTCCCAGAAATATCAATCCGAGATAACTGCCCCACATGGCGCCGGTATCTACATTTCCGGCCGGGTTACCCAATTGTGAAACGCTGTAGTAATATGCCAGAGTGGGCAATAGGGCAATGAGTAGCAGCGAAACACCTGCCAGGTATTTACCCATAATAATTCCCAAGTCTGAAACGGGTCTGGTAGTTAATGTTTCCAGGGTTCCAAGGCGTTTTTCTTCAGAAAAACTGCGCATGGTAATGGCAGAAATCAGAAAAATAAATAAATAAGGAGCCATTTCAAACATCACCTGCATGCTAGACAGTCCAAGATCAAACACACTGTTGCCTTTGATTACCCACATAAACAGCCCTGTTGCACCCAAAAACACCAGCATCACCAAATAGGCAATGAGTGAGCTGAGGAAGCTTCGAATTTCTTTTTTATAAACCGTCCACATGCTTTGTCAGTTGTCTAAAAATGGTTTCCAGATTGTCTTTTTCACTCACCAGTTCTGTTACCTCCAGGTTGGAAGACAGGGCAAAATGGGAAACTGCTTGCCTGAATTGAGGATTGTCGCCGGACAAACGCCATGCGTTGTTCCCCAAACTAGATACCTGCAATATACCGGGTATGGTGTTTAGGTCGGTTTCTTTTACAACTGAGGCAAACTGCACCCGCACTATCCACTTTTCAGCGGTTTGGCTTCGCAGGTTATCCAGTTTGTCATCGGCCACAATATGGCCTTTGTCTATGATGATGACCCGGCTGCAAATGGCCTCCACCTCCTGCATGATATGGGTACTCAGCATAATGGTTTTATTACTGCCCAAGCTGCGAATCAGATCGCGAATTTCCATCACTTGGTTGGGATCCAAACCACTGGTGGGTTCATCCAGGATTAGCACATCAGGATCGTGAATAATGGCCTGAGCGAGCCCCACCCGCTGACGGTAACCTTTGGAAAGTTGCCCGATTTTCTTATGCATTTCACGCCCCAGGTGGGTGAGCGCAATTACCTCTTCCACCCGATTTTTTACATTTTTCACGCCCCCCATCCCGGCAGCAAAAGCCAGGTATTCCTTCACGTACATGTCAAGGTAAAGGGGATTGTGTTCCGGCAGATAGCCCACGTGTTTTCTCACCCTGATGCTTTGTTCATTCACATCCAGTCCGCAAACTTTGGCTTCACCGGAGGTAGGTGGAATATAGCAGGTAAGCATTTTCATGGTAGTGCTTTTGCCGGCTCCGTTTGGACCCAGAAAACCCACAATTTCACCGGGCGCAATTTCAAACGAAATATGATCGACCGCCGTTTGGGCGCCGTAATTCTTGGTCAGCTGATGTACCTGAATGCTCACGTTGGTGTTGCAAAAATATGCAATAGCGGAAAAGCACAATACCCCAAACAGGGAAATGCCTTATTTATTACACAGATTTTAAAAGAATCAGGCACCTGCCTCTTCCCCATCGGGAGCGGCTGCCGCCATTTGACCCAGCTCGCGGTCCAGCAAATACAGGCCACTGCCGTCTTTGCCGATGATTTTGAGTTTGTTCAGTATACTCTTTACCTGCTTCTCTTCCTCCATTTGCTCACTCACATACCACTGAAGAAAATTATGGGCTGCATGGTCTCGCTCTTTTAGCGATACGTTCACCAGTTCATGAATACTTTGGGTTACTTTCTGCTCCTGCTCCAGCACACTATTAAAGCAGGTATGGAAATCTTTGAATGATTTGGGTGGAGCTTCTATGGCTGGAACCATGGCATGTCCGTCATTATCGTTGATGAAATGAAAAATCTTGAGCATGTGCATTCTTTCCTCGTCGCTTTGCTTGTAGAAGAATGCGGCGGCCCCTTCAAATCCTTCTGCATCCATCCAGCTTGCCATGCTCAGATACACGGCACTGGAATACGCCTCCAGGGCGATCTGGTGCTGAAGGGCTTTTTCTATCGTTTTTGAAATCATAACTATTTGTTTATTTACTTAAAAACCCGTAACTTTATGTTTTGTTTTTATTTCTCTTGCCCTCCGGAAGAAATCATGGCTATTTGCTTTTCCAGCTCTTCCTCTGCACCCGGTGTATAACCCTGGTGAGACCATACCACTTTTCCCGATCGGTCTACAATGAAGGTCATGGGAGGATTGTTCACGTTCATGGCACGTGCCAGATCTGAATTCTCATCAAGGATGATATCGTATTCCCAGCCGTAACCCAACACTTTGGGCTTCACTTTTTTGCTATTGCGGGCGTCATCGATGCTCACGGCCACGAGTTTCATGTTGTATTTTTTTTGCCACTCTGCATAATGTTCATTGATGGCCTCCAATTCTTTAATGCAGGGAGCACACCATGTGGCCCAAAAGGATACTACGGTAATTTTTCCGGAATCCGCTACTTTCATAAAATCCAGGGGTTGTCCATCCAAATTTTTCACTTGAACAGAAGGGAGAGTTTGACTTTGGGCATTGGAATGAAAGATGAACATTACCATAGCCGAAGCAAAAAGCAGAATATTTCTCATATACGTTTTGCAAAGTAAATCAAAACACATGCCAATTCGGTGATTTAAGAGAGATTCATAATAAAAAAGCCGCAACGGGCTGTTGCGGCTTTCCTTTGAATAGTTTGCTAATTACTTAGATTTGAAATGAATTTCATATTTATCTGTTCCATCCTCTTCTACTAGCCACATCTCATTATTGGTAAGGCGGAGAATTTTAGATAAGTCCTTGGAGGTAGATCCATCGTACATTACTTCCAAGTTTTCTTTTTTGCTGTCAAATGACCATTTTCCGGTTTCACGGTCGCCATCAATCAGCGCTTCGAATGTTTCATCTTTCTTGTATTCAATTGAATAATTACCTAAAAATGGCAGAATCTGGCTGGTAAGGTCTTGACCGTTTACGAGGTATTTTTCAATTACCCATGTGTTTACCACACGAGACTTTTTAGAACGCAGTTAAATACCGGGTCCTTCTTCATACTTGCCGCAAGAAGAGAATGTTACGAGGGCCATGACAACCACGGCAAATAGAATAACTGAGATTTTTTTCATGTTTTTTAAATTAGTAATCGCAAAAATACATGAGTAAGCCGCAATTCACCAAATTAAGAATTCCTTATGTCCGATTTGTTAAACATTGATTCTGATTGGAAATCTGAATGGATGGTTTTACACTTGAAATGGCAAGTTGGATTATGCTTGTTCCTGTTTAATCTATTAGGTGTAGTACCTATAAAAACCGCAACCTTTAATTGCAGTTTTCTCAGTAGCTATAACTGAAGAATCACTTGGGTTTATAATGGAGCTCAATTTTGGTCGCATAATAATCTACCATCAACCTCATTTCTGTGCTTCTAAGGCGAAGAATTTTCAATGTGTCCGGGACCATAGAACCGTCAATTAACAGCTCCAAATTTTCTTCATTGCTGTCCATGGTCCAAGTGCCGGTTTCCCTATCGCCATTAATTAATAATTCATAAGTACCATCCTTTCTGAATTGCCATGTATAATCAGCCAAGAATGGGAGCATCTCATTGGAGATATCCTCCCCATTCTCGAAGTATTTTTCAATCACCCATGTGTTTACAATGAGGTTTTTTCTAGAGGGTTGTGAAATAACTACATCATCCTTTCCTTTTTTGCAGGAAGAAAAAGATACTATCCCCATGCTAATCATAACGACTATTAAAATTGATATTTTTTTCATATTTATTATTTTATGCGAGATTAAGTTAACTTAAATCAATTCAATAAATTAAGAATTCCATATTGCAGAATAACGCATCAATGCATTCATTTAGGTTTGTATCGAAATTCCAATTTTGTAAAGCCAAGGTCGAGTTCAGCCCAAAATTCATTATTGGTAAGCCGTAAAATCTCTTCCGTTGATATCTGACCTGTCTCATCATCTGAGAATTCTACTTCTTCTTTATCCTTGGAAAATTCCCATTTTCCTTTATTCTCCACCATCTGTCCCAAGTCTTCATCATATTGGGTTATTATAACTGTATTGTCCTTTCTGATGTCCATAGAATAATTGGGATTACTCTCCAAAATCATTGCTGTAACGTCCTCTCCGTCCTGCATTACTTTGTCAATTACCCAGACATTAACCAATCGGGATTTTTTACTTCGCAGTGAAAAATTGGGTCCCTCATCATATTTACCACATGAAGAAAACAACAATCCGGCAAGTATGCCGAAAAGCACGAATGATTTAAAGTAGTTTTTCATATAATTTATTTTTTTCTACAATTTTAAATCCCTTTTTTAACAAATACAAGCACATTTACAAAAATTTTTAATATCAGGAATTTAAACGCTTTATCAGCCGACTCAAATAATCCCCTTAACTTCGCAACATGGATAAACCATCTCTGCCTTCGGGTACCCGCGACTTTGGGCCGGAGGTGATGATGCGCCGCAAATACATCATCGGCATCATTGAAAATACGTTCAAAAAGTTCGGTTTTTTACCCCTGGAAACGCCTGCACTGGAAAACCTCAAAACCCTGCAAGGCAAGTATGGTGATGAGGGTGACCAACTCTTATTTAAGGTACTGAATAATGGAGATTTTCTCGCTAAAGCTGATGAAAGTCTGCTGATTGCAAGAGACAGCAAGGCCATTACATCACAGATTTCAGACAGGGGCTTGCGCTATGACCTTACTGTGCCGCTCGCCCGCTATGTGGTCATGAACCGGGATAAAATCCATTTCCCGTTCAAACGCTATCAAATTCAACCGGTGTGGAGGGCAGATAGGCCCCAGAAAGGCCGTTACCGCGAATTTTGGCAGTGTGATGCCGATGTATTAGGCAGTCAGGGACTGAGCAATGAGGCGGACTTAATTCAAATTTATGACTCGGCTTTTTCGGCGCTTGATTTACAGATAACCATTCGCTTCAATCATAGGGGCATACTGGATGCATTTGGACCCTGGTTGCAGGGAGCGGCAAACCATGCCCGTTTTATGCAGCTCATAGATAAGGCAGATAAAATTGGATTTGAAGGGGTTCTGAAAGAGGTTACGGCTGAAAACCTGCCCAATGGTGCGGAAGCATGGACATTCCTGCATGGCGTTAGCCAACTCGCTGACACCCATGAAAAAATCGCTACGTTGCAGAACCAGCCACACATCCGTAATGAAGCCCTAACCAAGGGATTGGAAGAAACACAAGCATTACTGGCATTGCTTGATAACATATCCCTGTCTCAAAACCTAACGCTGGATGTTACCCTAGCCCGCGGCCTCAGCTATTACACGGGCATGGTAATGGAAGTAGTGGCAAATGACACGCGTATTCCGGCCGACTTCAGGATTGGCAGCATTGGTGGTGGTGGCCGCTACGACAACCTCACTGGCGTTTTTGGACTCAAGGACGTTACCGGCGTAGGCATCTCATTCGGCCTGGACAGAATCTATGATATCATGGATGCTGCCGGACTATTTCCTTCCAATGCAAATCAAAGCACGGCACTGATATTTTGTTGCATGGATGAAAATGGAATGGGAACCGCTTTTTCATTGGCTAGCAGAATGAGAAAAGCCAACATTGCCACCGAAGTGTATCCCTCAGCCACCAAACTTAAAAAACAGCTTGATTACGCCAATCACAAAGGCATTGTTTGGGCAGCCATTCTGGGCGAACAGGAAATTGAAAATGGAACAGTGTCCGTCAAAAATTTAATCTCAGGCGAACAGGAAACTATCCCACAGGAAGGATTATTACCCCATATTTCGAAATGACAGAAATACAAGAGCATTATACGCTAAAAGACATACTGCATCTACTACAGAGCGGAGATGAAATTTGTTATTCTCCGCATATTTTGCAGAGAATAAACACTTCAGTATCGGCCCTGAGTGATTATTTACAGAATGGCAATCCGGCAGTATATGGCGTAAACACCGGTTTTGGGAGCTTACAGCATGTGCGCATTCCTGATAACGAACTGGAGGAATTGCAACGCAACCTGTTGATTACCCATGCAGCCGGAACCGGCAAGCTGCTGGACACAGGGATTGTAAAAACCATGTTGCTGCTAAAGATCATCAATATTGGAAAAGGATACAGTGCGGTAAGAGCCGAAGTGGCTGAGAGGCTCATCTGGCATTACAACAACAACTGGATTCCGGTGGTGCACGAACAGGGTTCTCTCGGAGCATCAGGTGATCTGGCCCCCTTGTCTGAAATGTGTCTTCCACTGCTCGGAATGGGAACCCTGGAACATCCAATATTCGGCGCAAAAAGTGCGGAGAATGTGCTTGCTGAAAACAACCTGAAATCCATACCCCTAAAGCCCAAGGAGGCACTTGCACTCATCAATGGAACACAATTCATGCTGGCCCATGCGCTGAAGCTGGCCGAGGCCACAATGTCCATCCTGGAAAAGCTGCCCACCATAGCTGCGCTCAGTGCCGATGTGTGGCTGTGCCGCCAAGACCCGTTCAAACCCGAACTTCACAGGATACGTCCCCATACCGGACAGATTTCAGCAGCTGCAGAAATGCTCAGCCGACTGGAAAAAAGTCCTATGCAAAAGTTTCCTCGCCCTGCTGTTCAGGACCCCTACAGCTTCAGGTGCATTCCTCAGGTGCACGGAGCCAGCATCGACGCATTAAATCATTGTTTTTCCGTATGGGAGACAGAACTGAACAGCGTAACGGATAATCCCAACGTATTTGCAGAAGAAAAAATGGTGCTGAGCGGCGGGAACTTTCACGGACAGCCCCTGGCCCTCACCCTGGATTATGCAGCCATGGCACTGGCAGAACTGGCCAATATCAGTGAACGCCGCACCTACCTGCTCATCAGCGGTCAGCGCGATTTACCCGCCTTTTTGGCCACCAATCCCGGCACCGACAGTGGTTACATGATAGCCCAATATACGGCCGCCAGCATTGTGAGCAAAAACAAACAGTTGTGCACACCCGCCAGCGTAGACAGCATTGTAAGCAGCAACGGACAGGAAGATCATGTGAGCATGGGCGCCAACGCCGCTGTTAAAGCCCTGCAAGTAGTACAAAACGTGAAGGAAGTAATTGCCATTGAGTGGCTGTGTGCCAACCAGGCATTGTCATTGCGAAACGCAACCACCTTTGGCGAAGCGGAAAAGTTGCGCATGCAACTCAGTCCTGATGAACATACCCACATCCCCATGCATGCGTTGATATCCCGTTCAAGGGTATCCCTATTTGGACATTAAGGTTTGCCGATATACAGCTCTCTCGTCATTTTGCGCCCTTTGGCAGAAAGTGAAACTTTGTAAACGCCCGCCGGTATGCGATTAATCGGGAGGATTACTTCCTGTTCTTCCGCCGGTAGCGGATCAAAGAGCTGCTTGTGTATGACTTGCCGACCCCTGCTCATTTCCAGTGTGCAGCTCTTGATACCCGGCAAGGCAAAATGCACCACAAATAAACCCGTATCGGGCAGCACACCCATTTCCATGTAGGATGTTTTAGGCAGCAAGGCATTCCGTTTCACCGCAGATTGGGTAAGCGCTGCCACCTTTACGGATGCCAAAGCTGAAGCATTGTCATAATGGGTAAAAGCGGCTCGCACAATGCCTTTTGCAACGGCGATGCCAATGTAATCCCCAAAAAATATCTTTTTCCCCGGGGCACAAAATGACTGATTGGTGATTCGGTATTCCTTTCCGGGTTTACCCTTAACGAGGGGAATCATATACACATCGGTGTACATATTTGTAAGGGAATGCCTTCGGTCATACCAAATCACATACACATTGTCATTGGCAGCATCCAGGGCCATGTGCGGCATATACTGATCTCTTCCATTTCCAGCAGGATCTGAATTAAGCCGGCGTTCGGAAGACCAGTTTAATCCTCCATCATGGCTGGTTTTCATAAAAACATCATAATCACCGCGGCTTTTATCGCCAAACACCAGATACAGGCGGCCCTTGGAATCGCATTTCACAAAGGGCATGTTATTGCTTCGCATAAGTCCGGGAATATCATCAATGGCCCACCCTGATGGCTGATAGGCAATGATTTTGTCTTTGCCCCAGGTTTTCCCTCCATCGGTGCTGATGTCCATCCAGATTTTATACTTTCCAGCCCACACACAATAAATCTCACCCATGGGGCCTACGGCACAAGTGGCACCTTCCAGCGTATTATCGCCATCTTCCGCATCACCGCAGGAATCGCTCACCACAACGGTAGTAAACGTATCTGCAGCGGCTCGGCGATATGCAAAACGAATACGGCTTGAATCACGGGAATCCTTGCTACCGTATTTGTCAAATTCCGTCCAGGAAACGTAAGTACTTCCATTAAAACGGCTCTTTTTGTTTTCATCCAAGGCAATCCAGGGTTTATCCTGCATTTTACCCGTGCGATGCCCTATCCCCACACTTTTCCAAGAGTTTCCTCCATCTTCAGATGTCTGCAAAACAATTCTATCGAAGTGTTCCGGCCACTGTAGTGCAGGATTCTGAGCCAGACTTAACAAATAAAAGCGACCCTGTTTATCGATATGGGTTACCGGGTCGCCATAAAAACCCTCGGCCGGATTTAGCGCAATGGATTTCCAGCTTTGTCCGGCATCTTCAGAAACGAAAAAATAGTTGGTATTAGACCCCAAAATCTGAATATTGGGGTTTTTAGGATGGATGGCAATACTTGGCTCATTGGTTTCTAACCCTCCCGGAATTAAATCAATGATAGGGGTTTGGGCTGACAGACTATTACCTGCCAACCAAAGAAACACCAACCCCCACCGGCCACGCATCACGCACCTGCAGTAACTTCACCTCGTGCGGCAAGCCATCTTTCGGCATCCAGGGCAGCCATGCAACCACTACCTGCAGCGGTAACGGCCTGGCGATACACTTTATCCTGCGCATCACCTGCACAAAAAACACCTTCCATGTTAGTGTATGATGTGCCGGGCTTGGTGATAATGTAGCCCTGCTCATCCATATCGATATAAGGCTTAAAGATGGACGTATTCGGGGTATGCCCAATGGCGACAAAAAACCCTTTGATGGGAATTTCGCGCGTTTCACCCGATTGGTTGTTCCTAACCCGAACGGCTTCTACGGTTTGTTCACCCAGAATTTCATCCGTTTCAGTATTGAACAACACCTCAATATTGGGCGTATTCATTACCCTATGCTGCATGGCTTTGCTGGCGCGGAATTCATCCTTCCGAACCAACATATAAACCTTCGTACAAATTTTGGCAAGGTAGCTGGCTTCTTCACAGGCGGTATCACCGGCACCCACGATGGCGACATCCGAATTGCGGTAGAAGAAACCATCGCAAACTGCGCAGGCACTTACCCCGCTGCCATTTAGACGCTGCTCACTGGGTATTCCAAGCCACTTGGCACTGGCACCGGTAGAAATGATGACAGTATCTGCAATTATTTCATGGGTTCCGTCCACCATCACTTTCTGAGGGCCACCAGGAGTAAATTCCACAGAGGTAACCATTCCAAAACGCACATCAGCGCCGAGTCTCACGGCTTGCTTTTTGAACAGATCCATCATCTCCGGACCCATGATACCATCAGGGTACCCCGGATAATTTTCAACATCGGTGGTAATGGTAAGCTGCCCGCCGGGCTGCAATCCTTCGTAAAGAACCGGTTTCATATCGGCACGGGCGGCATAGATAGCAGCGGTGTATCCTGCGGGTCCACTGCCAATAATCAGACATTCTACTTTTTCGGGTGTTGGATTCATCATATCAGAAAGGCAAATTTACTGAGCTGAGGGGAGAATCGCCAAGACCAGACACCCGGATGGTAACACAAGTTACAAACAAAGCAATCACACCTACTTAATTGATATTTTGTTAAAAATGGCTTAATAGCTTACTATAATTGATTTATAGGCACTTTTAAAATTATCTTTCTCCGCATTTTTTGCGTAGTTTAATCACCTGTGGCCCAAAATCCTGAAAATAGCATGTTGATAACTTCCTGGTTACTCAAAACCCCACACAAACCCATACTCATGGTACACGTCTGAATTTCAAGCATATAGAAAATGAACATTCAGACAAAAAATATTTGCTTTTTTAGATATTTTCCCTTACTTCGTATTAACAAAAAAATTTATTGCCTATGCAGGAAAATTACATTTTAATCTTTGCGGGCATTGTGGTGGTAATCCCGGCTATTTTTTTGATCGCCTGGCTCACATCCCGCAAAAAAAACTAACCCCAGGCCCCGGAATTTCCGGGGCTTTTATTTTTAGTCTCAACCAGCAACACCCAATTTGCCGAAAAATATGTAATATTGACAACTGAAAACCTGCATCAGCGAGATTTTGAGGGTTTAAACCACAGCACATGATATCCCTGAGAAAAGTAACTTTTGAAGACTGGCCTCTGCTGCTGGAATGGAGAAATGACGAAGCAACCCGCAACAACTCACACACCACAGCGTTGGTGGCAGAGGAAAGTCATAAAAACTGGTTGAAACATGCACTGGAGGATACCGGCAAACAATTGTATATCGCAGAGGAAGATGGAATTCCGGTGGGTACTGTTAGGGCAGATTTTGATGAAATACTCAATGATTACCTACTCTCCTGGACCACAGCACCCGACGCAAGGGGTAAAGGAACGGGCAAAAGAATGGTAAAAGCATTGACGGATTTGCTAAACACCCGTATCAGGGCAGAAATCAAAAGTGGCAATACCGCCTCGGTGAAAATTGCAGAATTTGCCGGCTTAACCTTCAATAAAGAAGAAAACGGGGTACTATACTTTTCGAACTATTAACTAATATTGCAGCGGCAAAGCCAATGCGGTTCAGGACACATTCTCCTTTGCTGCGCATTGGATTAAACCCAGACTAAACATGACATTCAAGACCGAACAGGAGGATTTTTGGGCAGGCAATTTTGGGGATGAGTATATCAGCCGCAACATCAGTGAAGAGTACCTGGCATCCAACCTCAATTTCTTTTCGAAAGCGCTTCATCAGGTGGGCCGGCCGGCCTCGATTGTGGAATTTGGTGCCAATGTGGGCATGAATTTAAGGGCCATTAAGATGCTTTTTCCCGGAATTGATGCGCATGGTGTAGAAATCAACCGCATAGCCGCCGAAGAACTGTCAAAAGCCATTGGTACCGATAACGTTTTCCATGGTTCCATATTTGATTACAAGCCAGAAAAAACTTTTGATGTTTCACTCATCAAAGGGGTATTGATTCACATCAACCCGGATATGCTTCAGGACGTTTACGCCAAAATGTACGAATCAAGCCGAAAATACATCCTGGTTTGTGAGTATTACAACCCCTCTCCCGTCAGCATTAATTACCGCGGCCACAGCGATCGGCTGTTTAAAAGGGATTTTGCCGGTGAAATGCTGGAAAAATATACCGACCTAACCCTCGTAGATTATGGTTTCTGCTATAAACGAGACAAGGCATTTCCGCAGGACGACATCACCTGGTTTTTGATGGAAAAGAATCAATAATTATTGTTTTTAATTGATGCTATGTTGAAATCAATTAGATTTATTTTTTTCTCGCTATTTATTCTTCTGCAGCATGTCTCATCTGGCAATATTGCTTATAAGAATGAAAAACCAATAAAATTTTCAGTTTATATTGATAATATTTATGATATTAATTATGATGAGTCTTCGTATTCGGTTATATTTTACTTTTGGTATAATTCTATAGACCATAAATATAACTTAAACGACATTGATATACTTAACGCCCTTGATAAAGAAATTTTATATGAAGAACTAGATTCTTTCCAATCTAAAGGTCATACATATTACAGTGATATCCGAAAATATAAATGCAAAATTTCGAATGAGCTGAATATAAAAAATTTCCCGTTTGATCAAAACACCCTAAATCTATCTATAGAGTTAGAAGGTCACATATCAGGTGAATATAAAATTTCATTAGATTCTGTTAATTCAAAAATAAAGCCGGATTTTATTAAAAACTGGCACGTAACCAATACTTCATTTAAACTGCTTAAAAACTGCTGGAATTCAAATTTTGGAGATTTCGATGAAAATGATGACTCTAAACCATCGGAATATATGGACTTACAAAAAGACAAATTGCCTTGTTATGACAACATCCAATTAGATATTAATGTAGGAAGAAATTCATGGGGAATTTATTTAAAAATGTTTGCTGTATTATTTTTAGCATTGATAATTGCAACATCTTCTATATTCCTACCCAATAAACACAGCGAAGAAAAAATATCCATCATAGTCGGCTCTCTATTTACAACAATAGGTAACAAGTATATTTCAGATTCGAACTTACCTTTAATTGACTCGTGGGGATTGAGCGATCAATTGCATTTTTTAACAATCTTATCTATATTACTTCTAACCATATATGCCATTTATGAGCAGCGAAAAGTATTAAAAGATTCTCTTAAAAAAGAATTAATTTTATTTGCTATAATTAATATTACATACTTTTCTATTGTAACGATAGTAACGGTATCTTATTTAAATTAACAGTCACTTCACCACAACCTGATACCCTATTGTGGCCTGAAGGAAACCCCTTCCGGGTGAACGCTGAATCTGCATCATGGCTTGCAGGGATTGGGTTTTCCATTTTCGATTGAGCTGGAAACGCGCACTACTTATGGCAGATTTCGCAGACAGTCTTTCTGATATAATTCGGGAATACGAAAGGGATGTTAACCATTTTTTTTGCATGAGGGGCAGACTGCATGAAAAAACAGGCCCCCAATTCCGGACCCTCAATTCACCCGCCATATTCTGTCCCGCATTCAATTGAAGGGCAACTGACGATCCGTTATCGGCATGCCTTGCCACCACACCCGCACCTGCATTATAAAAATCGCTGTTGCTGCCGGGGGCACCGGCGTTTCGCTGCCAAAGTCCATTTCCGTTTATACTGCCCTGCCATTTCCCCCATTTGGGCATAGGCAATGAAAGCTGCGCATTCCCGGATTCTGAAACCTCCCTAAAATTGAGGGTGTCCCAAGCCAACATTGGACTGTTTGGCTGCAAATAATCTGTGAATGGCCGGGTATTCGTAAAGCTGGTAAAACTGGAATATGCCCCTGATAGTGTGCCACTTTTTCCCAATCGGTATTGTGCCTGCAAACTGTATACCCGACGTCGCATAGAGGAATTTTTGCGGTTATCGAGGTTATCACGCTGCAAACCCGCCTGTCCGTTCAGGTTCAACTTTCCCTTCAGGGCTGTCACGTTTGTACCTGCGCTTATATTTTCCATGTCATTATTAAAATAGTAAGCCCCAAGGGTGCGGTATTCGGGATCTGTGTATTCGTAGGTTATATTCCAGCGCTGCACTTTACCCTGCCAGGCCAAACTTCCTTTGTAGTGCTGTTTTTGAATGGCGCTTTGGCTTATCCGCATATCATTTTGCAGATGACTGATGTTATACGTGGCATTCAACATGAGTTTTTTAAACAACACCTGATCGGTTAGAAGTCCAATAACATGGTTCCTTTGGGGAGTCAGCTGCATAAATGGGACTGCGTTGATGCTGTTGCTATCGTCAGCTGCATGAAAATAGGTAGCCTGCCAGTGGGCGTTTTTAAGTCTGTGACCGACTCTGAAGCCATACCCCACGCGGCGAAAGGCAGGCGTAACATCCGGTGCCAAAGAATCCATAGGGACAGGCATGGCCTTTTGAAAACGTCCATACAGGGCACTAAAAGTCCATTTTCCTGGTGTCAGATCGGTAGCTACCCCTTGAAACACATGACCACCCACGGTTTGCGGAGACCAGTTTATCGCTATTCTGCCCAGGTGCAGTTGCAGCCACTTGTATTGCGGGTGCAATGCCGTCTGATTAAAGGTAGGTTGCGAAAACTGATTTCCCATGTTGGAAAAGAGCATTTGCAAAGGAGCGTTCACCACACCAAAAAGGGTCAGATTAAGGTTTCCGCTTAGCACATAGTTATAGGGCTGACTTTGATTTCCACCATCCAAACGCCGATTGAACATGTGTTGCATCTGTATACTGCCTCCTGCTTCAATCGGCTTGCTTTTCAAAACTTTCTCCACATCCTGGGCAAACACCCCAAACGGAACCCAACAAACCAGCAAAACGGCAATCCTCAGCAGCATATTATTTCCGGATAATCAGAATTTTGCGGGTCTGAATTTCATTACCGGCAACCACCCGAAGGAAATAAACACCTTCATTTTCAATATCAAATGGCCTTTCAGCGATTTGTGCCACTTGCCTGTAATCATTTTTACGAAGTACCCTGCCTGAAATTGGATCCAGCAAGGAAATTACCACATCGGTAGGAGCACGCAACCCAATAACTGCCTGATAGTCCAACCCTCCTGACGGATTGGGCTTCAATAGGAAAGACTTTATTAAAGGACCCTGATATCCCATTTGAGGTAAAAATCGGGAAGAGTCAGAGGCAAGAACAACATGCAACCATTTGGTACTACTATACGTGCAACCCGAATCAAATTTTGAAATTAAGGTGACGGGATAAACACCGGTATCTGCCTGATAAAATTTCAAAAATTCTTTTTCGGCATAGCGCCATGCGGCATGTACAGGCATCCATAGGTTGCTGGCAGGTTTGGGATAACTATGATCCACGGCCCAAACCGTGTCATTCAATTTCACCTGGGCAGGCATGAGAAAATCATGGATAACCTCCAGATTACGCTTCTTGATCTTTAAGGTATCACGCACCACACAGCCGGAGTCGTTGCTCCAGATAAGTTGCCACTCACCTTTTGTATTGGCCGTGAATGTATCATTGAAAATTCTGGTACCATCCGGCTTAAGGACTTCAAAGGACTTTGCAAACGGGTGCTTGGCATTGATGGTCAAATGCTGCCCTTTACACAACACGGTATCAATACCGAATTTCTTGCCAAAAAACGGAGAACCGGCAATCCTGATTTGCCCATTTTCAAAGCATCCACCACGATTTGAAGCGAAATATGAGTAATCACCCCAAGCCAGTCCGGATATGGTGTCACCGGGCTGATAAAGCCCAAAACCGGGCATATTTAGAAGCAGTGTATCATGCCACAAAGCGCTTTTGGCGGTAAATGTCCATGCTCCATCCATCACACCGGGACAAGATTCACCTCGAATGATATGGGGTTCTATGGCAAACCCATAGGGGCCATTCACCACCGCTGTATCCCAGCCAAAACCGCAGTCAAAGTCATTCCATGGTGTGAAATCAATTCCTACGGCATAGATTCCGTTGGTGAGGTGAAAGGTTTTGCCGGCATTAAAGGGAGCCAAAACATGAAACTGCCCCGTATTGTGGCTTATGCTGATGTTTTCAACCTTTTTTTCGTTACCCAAATACCAAATACCGGATGGAGACGGGTCACTGAGGTCTTTTAACCACACATTCACTCCTTCAGGGTGCTGATGGGCAGAATCATGGGTGAGTTTTATATCAATGCGTTTTTCGGTTTGTTGACAAATGGTGCCGAAAACTGCCATAGCATCCGGTTTTGCATCAACGTAATAGTTCACGGGGCCGAATACAGCCGAAGAAAATTTCTTTTCCCCGGTGATGGTAAAGGAATCCGAAACCAGTTTGTAATAAAATTGACGGTTGAATAATGACTCTCCTCTACGTTTTAGTGCAGCAAACGGGTGGCAGGACCATCCAGTATCAATGGGCAGCCATGGCCCTTGATTAGTTGGGCTTTCATACCATTGCAGCACTCCTTTTGCCGTCCTGAATTTCATATAGCAGGGGGCAGACAATCTGAAAAGAGCTCCTTCAGACTCACAAAAAACTTCATTTTTTACCACGCCTGAGCTCACCGGAAGGGCCGATGTCTTATCATCAAAAACAGACAGGTTGAGATGCGCACAAATTGTACCCAGTTCGTGCATAGGAAAGGCCTCACAGGTTCCATTTTTCATCAACTTATCAAAATTCAATACATTGCAATGCTGCAATTGAGCCGACCTAGCAAAAGCACTTTGCCGGGGAATACGCTTGGTATGATCTACCACCTGAAACACAAAAGAATCAGGAACTTCATCAAACGCACGACGCCATTCATGTTCCAGTTTACCCCTGAGAATAAAAGAATCATACGTGGAAACTTTCCCTTTTTGGTAATACAAGAATCTTATTTTTACAAAATCGGCATTCCCATCGCCCCAGGTATAATCGGCGTTTAGTTTAAACAGAAAATGCTGTTTAGCCCATAAGGGTTGTAGCACCCAGATACTGAGTATTAAAACTATATTTTTCATTTGCTTTTCATTCCATTTTTGGTGTACACAATAATTTCAAAATCTTCTTCGTCGGTTTTTAAATATCCATTCAGGCAATATTGTCGTTCATGGGGCTGAGCCGTAGCGATGGTTTTGTTTCTGCCATTGGATTTCAGCATAATTCTGAAATGGGAAATATTGGGGAATTCAGGATATTCCCACAGCACATAGCATTTTCGGTTTTGGGTATCATTCACACACAACGGTTTGGGGACAGCCGGAATAATGGTTTTAAGGGGAAAACGCAGTCCTAGTTTTGCAGACTTCTCAGATTGATTGGCATTTCGATCTACCGCTGTCAGGTAATACGTATAATTGGCATTGTAAATACCCGTGCTATCAAGGTAAAACAGGGAATCAGTATGCATGATGGTTAGCTGTTCATCAACTTGCCTGTGGAGCCTGTAATGTGCTGCATCCACACTACCTACCCAGCGGATGAGATAACCTTTTTCCATGAGTTCATACCCCATGAATGCAGGAGGTGGTGGTGGAATTTTATCATAAACCGGGCAGGCAAACACCATTTGGGCGGATTCATTGTAGCGGCTGTCGAGTGCTGTAACTGCATAATATACTGTATCCTGCAGGGTCTTTAAATCAATAGTATCAGCATACAATGTATCGGTCAAATACACATGCGAATGATCCGTAAATTCTACATTCCGGTAATTGGAGCGGTAAAGGCGGTAATAAGCTGCCCCATGCGTGCTTTTCCAGTGAATTTTTACCACACCGGAGGAATCGCATATTGCGTACAATACTGTGGGAACGGGTGGTGGAAAAGAATCTACGGGCTGAATAAATGCTATAGCACCAAAATACTCGTGCCCGTTTAGATCTGTAAATGAAGGCCTCAGGTACAATGAGGAATAACCTTTAGGCCATTTTGCAAACCAACCCTCCGTAGTTTTTATGGATTGCAACGGTTGAAAACCTTCATCTATAGCAGCAGTAAAATCAATGGACGCTTTTTTCACATAAGGCGCGATGCTATCGGGGATAATCCATTCAAAACCCAACGCAGTATCTGCTAACATGCGAAGATTTTCAATGCTTGGACACACCATATCCGGAAGCATGAAATACGATAACGTATCTGACCATGGTCCTCGCAACCCGAACACATCAAGCCCTGCAACACGGTAAAAAACCCTACTACGTTGAATGACCGACGTGTCTGAAACCAGCAACTGAGGCGAATTACTTCCATTCATAAATGGCAATGCAGACAAGGAGGTAAAATTCATAAGCGTGTCGGAAGCTCGCTCTATTTGATAGCCCCAGTAAATTGGCGCAAATTCAATGCTAAGTAGAGGATTTTTGGTAGACGAGTTACTAATGAAAACCTGAGGTCTGGATGGCTCATCCGAAAGGTTGCTGTAGGCGGCACCCAGCAAACGAACGGTATCACCCCATAAACGCAATTCATACAAATACGTTTCATTATTCCGGGTAGTATTATCCGCCCATCCAAGTCCGCACTGAAGTGCGTGGTTAAAATTCCGCATCAGCCATACACTGCCCTGGAGATAGGCCAGATTCATCATTTCCTTGTTATGCAGAATGGCCTGGTAGTCATCCGTTTTTTCCGTGGTTAGAAAGAATAACGTTTTCATCAGTTGCATGGTATCGGAAAGCGCATTGGCTGTATCCCACCGAATAGGCTCCCTATTAAGTCTATATCGATCCTGGGTTTCTAAGGGAATCCCATCTCTACTTACGGTTATTCGCTGCAATTCGTACCCCCCGGGAGCATGCTTTTGCAGCCATTCTTGGCTTGGGGGATTCCATCTAATCCATACGGCATCTGCGAAACGTCGGGTCTGCAGCCGATAGTCGGATTGCTGCGAAAAGGCAGAATGAATGTAAAACCATAAAGAAACTAAGAGCAGCAGCGGTTTCACAATAAACCTCCTTTACCTATGATCATTTTTACCGGCGGATAAATACCGCATTGGTACACCCCCCGCAAGGGAATAACCATATTCTGGGGCGAAGCAGGCATTTTTAGGTTATTGAGCAGCAATAAAAGTCGGTTCCGCAATACAGTCTGACGGTTGTCGGCCATAGTCCATACCTGCTGAGCCACCGTAGTATTTCCCTGAATAGGGAATGCAGAAAATGGCGCTGGCATTGAATTTACCGGACCGATAACCTGTGCGTTTGAAGACGATTTTGGCAACAAAGTCAGTATTTTCTCTAGCGTAGCAACGTCCATGTAAATGCTTTGCTCGCTCAGGCATTGTTTCAACGCCTGCAGGTCTGTCTCCATGGTTTGGAGTCCATGGTATCGCAATTGCAGGGTCGTATTCTGAAAAGTGAAGGTTCCCGCAGCGTAATGACTTCGTTTGAGTTCAACCTGTTCAATTCCCGCCTGCTCAACATTATCGAGCGTGTTGGGAATGAGTCCTTCCGAAGTATCCCGATTCCAACGGACACTTGCACAGATGCTGGGCGTTAGACCATAATACAATCCATATACCATAGGGTACACCGATTGTCTGAACCAGGTGTTTATGCCCATATCGGCAGATAATCTCAGCGTTTTTCGCTGAAGCTCTGATAACTGCAGGTATTCTCCTTTCGACTGACTGACTTGCAGCCATTTTTGACCGGGTGATGCCACAATTTCGGTGACCTTGCAGTCAGACCATTTTTCGGAAGGGGCTGCATACAACGAATTTCGGAACCAGTAACTGAGGATTACAGCGTCCGGTTTGACTGTGGTTCCTTGTGGATTGCTGCCGCTGAAATTGGAGGTTGTTGTAGACAAGACGGATTCTGAAGCCAGTAAATTGCCTGATACGGGCATAGAAGACATTGTGCTTTCCTGAAATCCGGATGACAGATTCATCAAAGGGGCAGTTGCAGACCTTCTAACCAGCGAAAATCGATACACCCGCCCATGGCTGAGTGATTTGGGTATGGTAAAATGGGCAGTAAGTCCTTGTATTACTGCCGGAACCTCCCGACATTCTCCATTTTGTGCAGAAAACCTTGCCACCATTCGTGTTCCGGGCATACTGAAAGATTTCCATTGAGACACCTTTAATTCCATGAAACCTTTATCGCTATAATCTCGGTGTACGTTCACCTGCCCGATTTGAGGGTAGGCAGCAGCTACATTCTCGAATGAGATTGTTGACGGCGCATCGCCCGTAGTAAAAGACATTGTTTTTTGCTCAATGACCTCTGAACCATTATTATTAAAACGTCTCCACTTGGAAAATCTTGAATCCCATGCTTCAAGAAACAAGGTAGCAGCTACGGTATGATGGGTCTGACTTTGGAGAGCCTCATCGGGATGGAAGATAGCCTCTTCCCCATTGTCGGAAATAATCCATTTCCCCGATACCCTGATACTGCTTTTTCGCATGACCAGATCGACCACAAACCGAAGTCTGCGCTGATTTGCATCCTTAAATTCTTTATTTACAGGCATGGCAAAGGCCACCCGCGGGCGCACCAAAACGGAAACATCCTTGCCCTGTGCCGGTTCTTCAATGGAAATGATGGGAATGGCGTTGTACCGCGTTTCAGATAAATCACATTTTTTACCCAGCTGCAGCCTTATGTTACCGCTATAGTTAACTAACCCGGTTCTCACGCTAATACCTGCCAATCCCTGGGCATATATGGGATTGGGCCCCTGCCCCGACAAAACAGCTCCCACGCTCATGTTAGCGATTTGTATTGAAACCCCGTATGCCGCAATGCCTAGGTTAAGCGATGCACCTATGTAATATTTTCCGGTGGCAAACCAGCCGTTCACACCGGGTCTCTCGCCGGTTTGATGACAAATCACACTGCCATGGTATTGCTGCATCAGGATATCGAAACCGGACTCCGCGGATCCTGTAGCGTAAATGGCCAGTTTTTTGTCCTTATACTCCCCGCCTATTTGGGTTCGCATGGCAGCACCAAGGGCAAAACCGGTTCCCTTGGATAGCATCTCGGTATTTCTGTCAAATTGGGCCTGATACCCCACGGCTTTTCGGATATTTTCGGGCAAAGGAGGGGCAGGAAGGACCTGGGTTCCGGCCATAAAATATGCCGAAGCATTAAATTGCATCACACCGGGTATTTTTGCCTCAACCTGCAGTGGCTGTGAGCTATTACCAATCCATACGTACCAGTCTGTAGGAGCAAAAAACATGTTCATTTGCCCTGCATACCCATAGTTTCCCTTGCCTTTGAGCCCCATACCGGATGTAGCCACATTTACATACATTTTCATATTGGCATGGTAAACATCATTGTCAAAATCCAGTACCATTTCCAGGGCAGCGGCCATGCTTCCTTTGGGAACAAACTGTGAAGTACCGGAGGCTGTGCACAATGCTTTGCTTTTTTGGACAAAAACCGATTGATTGAGAGGCACCGGTTTGATAAAAAAGTCCGCAGTGCCGGTCATATTAATACTAGATAGGCCACCATTACGGTTAAATTGAATATCCAGAACCGCGTTGCCTTCAAAAGCACCCTGGGCCGTACTTTTAAGAAACACCCCAGCCCTTAGCCCGAGTCCGGCAGCCGAATCCGGCACATAAATTCTACCATTTTCACTCCTTCCTGCTATAGAATTCGGTGGTGTCTCATTGGGTTTTAACGCGCGCATTCGATGCCAGGCCCCACCCAGAAAACCATTCAATGACACGGCAGGAGCCAGGGGAATACCGGGGCCGGTAACGGCTAAAGATGCATCAAAATACCAGTAACGCTGGCTTCTAAAGTTACCAAACATGGCTTTACAGGAACCGTTGATGGCCTGTCTGGCCAATTTCACGCCGAAGGCAATGGAGCCGCTGAAACCATCACCATAAACCGGATCGGAACGCATGATGGAAATACTGCCTGTAAAACTGATGTTAGAAATTTCCGCCCTTACGTAAATATCATCCAGCTGAACTTTGAGAAAAGTAAGTCGGTCAGTTTTCCGTTCATTTTTCAGCGCTGTAAAAATGGTAAATCGGGTATTGCATGCCAGTTTTTCTGAAAGATTCAACCCCAGTCCAAAACCAATACTTGGCTGATTATTGGCCACGCTAAACGAAACTGAATAGAGGGTAACCGGAAAATTGCCAATACGTTGTGACGCGTTTGGCGTTTGCCCAATACCCAGGTATTGAATGCCCAGTTTGGGTGCTTTATTGGACAACGACAAGCCCTGAAAGACAATTCCATTAAAATGGGCTTGCAGCTGTTTTTCTGCTCCATTTCCCGGTATTGAAATTTGGAGTCTGCCATGAAGCAAGGCTCGGGCCGTAATATCACCACGAACACTTTCCAGGTACACCTGGCTACCGGGATCCAGAAAAACCTTTCCTGCCTTGAGGGCCGGGAATGAAACCTCATTTTGGTTAAATACCCTAAAGTTGAACTGATCTTCAAACCCAAGCAATGCCTGATACCTAAGAAATTGCGTATCGGGTAAAACAGGCAGGCCTAGTGGTCCATCCAGAATCGCCTTTCTCAGACAATTTCTGTAAAATGATATTTGTGCGTTGTCTATACCAAATTTCCAACCAGCGATATTGCCCTTTTCCGGACTGAGTATCTTATTTCCGATTATTTGGCCTGAAAAGCCCGTTTCATCCAGCATCAAACGTTGGATTGATAGTGAAGAAGCTATGCTGTCTTGCGCAAAATGGCGGGGAAAATGCATTTTTCCCTCGGCCAGGTAAAATCCTTCCCAGGTGGCATCAAAACCCGGATCGCGATAATCATCAGGCAGTTGCATTCCGGCCACATTCATATCGGCACTCAAATCCAGCGTAGCTTTTGAAATATTAAACACATAGCCATTGAACCCCCTAATCTGAAAGGGTTGCAGACTCACACTCAGCAGCAGCTCATCCCATGATTTTACCATCATCTGTATTCCACAGGTGAGTGTGCTATCCGGAATGGCAGCATGATTGGCATCTACGGGCACCAGCACATCGCTATTGATTCGGGCCTGTGCCACAATTCCAAATTGACTGAGTCCGTGGCAGTCGAACTCGGCCCATGTTTGGTTATATCCCCCATAAAATTGCACAGTGGCAGCCCTTCCCAGTCTCAGAAATACATCCGACATCAGCTGCATCCTAACGGGCCCGGTCAGCCCCTGTTTATAAAAAAACTGAATATTATCGGTTTTAAAAGCAACCAGCTGATTGCTTCGTCCATCGCGGAAAGCCAGTCCTGCACTAAACTCAGCCCTGTCAGGCAATAGATCAATGTTATAAATAAGGATGGCAAAACGCATGTCTTTATTGGGTGGAAGCAACAACACTTCACCATCGGGGCGGGCATGAAATGCACTGCCCAGTTCATCGGCAACGGCACCCCGCTCAGCAGCAGCAAGAATGCGCATTTCCAGAGAATCTGCAGGAGAAAGCGATGCCATTACCGGCAAACAAAAGACCCATAAAAACAAAAGGAGTACACTATGTTGTCTACAAACCTGCATCGTAAAGAACTTACAAATAAAATAGTTTTTATTCGTAAATTTATGAGTATAAAGTACTAATTTTTTGCAAATTGAGCATAAAAAAACCCCGACATGCGGGGTTTTCTTTTTGTTCTTTATGATTAGCGACAACCGCTCAACAAATCGCGGTATTTTGGGAAAGGCCACTCATTGTCGTCAATCATGCTTTCCAGCGCATCGCTGTATTCGCGTATGTCGTCAAATAATGGTTTCACCTTTTCACAATAAGCAATGGCGCGCTTGTGGGCATCCTCTATTTTATTGGCTGAAGCTCGCTCTGCGGTCATGGCCTTATTGGCCTCATGCAGCTTATTTACCATACTGCTGATTTCGCCAATGATCTCATTCTGCGCTTTCAGCGTTTCCTTCTTCTGTCCAATCTGCAATAGGGTTTGTACGTTGTCTGCCAGGCGTTTCTGGTAGTTGATAGCAGCAGGAACAATGTGATTCTGCACCATTTCATTGATGAGACGACCTTCAATCTGCAGACGCAACACGTAGTTCTCAAAGCGAATGTCGGTGCGTGCCTCAAGCTCTTTATGGCTAAAAATACCATTTTTGACAAACAACTCCGTGCTTTGCTTGCTGATGTATGCTTCCAACGCTCGGGGGGTGGTTTTGATGTTATTCAGGCCACGACGTTTGGCTTCTTTCACCCACTCTTCACTGTAGCCATTTCCGCCAAAAAGCACCTTCTTGCTATCTTTCAAATATCCCTGCAACACAGACTTAATGGCTATTTCGGGCTTGGTTCCTTTTTTGGCTTTAACGGCGGCATCCACATCTTTTTTAAACTTGATAAGCTGATTGGCTACGATGGTATTCAGCACGGTCATGGCACTGGCACAGTTATCACTGCTGCCTACCGCACGAAACTCAAACTTATTGCCGGTGAAGGCGAAGGGCGAAGTGCGGTTTCTATCGGTATTATCCAATAAAATTTCAGGGATATTGGCAATCTTGATACTGGAATTGCCTTTGCCCGCCTTGGCCACGGTTTTAGTACCTTCAAACGATTCCAACACATGCTCCAAAGTATCACCCACAAATACGGAAACGATGGCCGGGGGAGCTTCGTTTGCACCCAAACGGTGATCATTGGCAGCGGTTGCAATGCTTGCACGCAGTAAATCGGCGTGGTCGTATACCGCCTTAATGGTATTGATGAAGAAGGTAAGAAACTGTAGGTTATTCTGGGGATCGGAGCCGGGGGAAAGTACGTTCACCCCGGTATTGGTGATAATGCTCCAGTTATTGTGCTTGCCGCTGCCGTTAATGCCTTTAAACGGTTTTTCGTGGAACAATACCTTTAATCCATGTTTATCTGCCACACTTTCCATCACATCCATTAGTAAACTATTATGGTCTACCGCCAGATTCACATCTTCATATTGTGGTGCACATTCAAACTGCGCTGGGGCAACCTCATTGTGGCGGGTGCGAAGAGGTATCCCCAACTTGTGGCTTGCCTCCTCAAAGTCTGCCATAAATGCCAGCACACGATTGGGGATACTGCCGAAGTAATGATCTTCAAGCTGTTGCCCTTTAGCGGGTGAACTGCCAACCAGCGTTCTACCGGCGAGCATCAAATCAGGGCGTTGGTGATAGTGCGCCTCATCCACCAGAAAATATTCCTGCTCCACCCCCAAACTAATGGAACAATCCGAAACTTGGGTATCGAAGTATTGGCAAACCTCTGTGGCAGCTTTACGAACCAGGGCTACGGCCTTAAGCAAGGGAGCTTTATAGTCGAGCGCTTCTCCGGTATAGGAGACAAAAACGGTAGGAATACAAAGGGTTTTGGCACCGGCCTTCTCCATAATGAAAGCAGGAGACGAAGGGTCCCATGCCGTATACCCGCGGGCCTCAAATGTATTGCGAATACCGCCGCTGGGGAAACTGGAGGCATCGGGTTCTTGCTGCACAAGGGCTTTACCACTGAATTTCTCTACCCCCTTATCGGTGGCAATAGGTTCAAAAAAGCTATCGTGTTTTTCGGCTGTTGTGCCCCGTAATGGCTGAAACCAGTGTGTATAATGGGTACATCCCTTTGCCAATGCCCAGTCTTTCATACCCTGCGCCACTTCAGTTGCCAATTCGGCTGAAATGGGATTACCCTCACGTTGGGCATCTGCGATGGCTTTTACAGCCGATTTATTCAAGTACTTTTTTTGTGCTTCCGGACCGAAAACGTTTTCGCCGAAATAATGAGAGATGAGGTGTTTGTTTGCCACGAAATAATTATTTTAGGATGCCTGATTAAGATGCAAAGTTCGTAATACCCTTCTCCATATCAATAATAGGAAAGATGTTACTTTTCCATAATTAATGCACCACATGAAAATTCAAATAGCACGGGCATTCTACCCATTGTTGACAGATTATTCACAAGTTGTAAATCCGATTCTTTAAATTCATGTTAACCCCCGTAAATTCGCTCCCACATTTTATCGGATGGGGCATTCACGTATTGACAAGTTATCGGCCGCCGGCCTGCTGGTAACCCTGGGAATTATTTATGGAGACATTGGCACATCACCGCTGTATGTAATGAGCGCTATTGTGGGAAAAGAAACCATCAATGAATTGATGGTATTGGGAGGACTTAGTTGCATATTTTGGACATTAACCCTTCAAACTACCGTTAAATATGTATTTTTAACCTTAAAGGCAGACAATAAAGGTGAGGGTGGAATCTTTTCTCTTTTTGCTCTGCTACGTCGCAGATTTCCATACCTTATAATTGGCGCTGTAGTTGGTGGTGCAGCCATTTTGGCAGATGGTATTATTGCACCACCGATCTCCGTTTCTTCAGCAGTTGAAGGACTTCGTTATCTCAAGCCGGATATTCAAACGGTACCTATTGTAATAGGAATATTAACTGCAATTTTCTTGTTCCAGCGAGCAGGCACCCATATTGTAGGAAGAGCTTTTGGTCCCATTATGCTAATCTGGTTTTGCATGCTGGCTACACTGGGTATCAATCAGCTTTTGGTTAATCCGGGGGTTTTAAAAGCCATCAACCCATACTACATGATACAGTTTTTGAGTGGCAGCCGTGAGTCTTTCGTGTTGCTGGGTGCTGTGTTCCTTTGCACCACAGGGGCTGAAGCACTATATAGTGATTTAGGACATTGCGGAAAAAAGAATGTAAGAACCGGCTGGATTTTTGTAAAAACATGCCTACTGGCCAATTATTTCGGTCAAGGAGCATGGTTATTGACCATGAAGGGTCAAACGCTGGGAGATCAGCGGCCGTTTTTCGGGGTTATGCCCGACTGGTTTTTGCCTGTGGGTATCATCATTGCCACGGCTGCCACCATTATTGCGAGCCAGGCAGTCATCAGCGGATCCTTTACTTTAGTTTCCGAGGGTATTCGTTTGCATCTTTTCCCAAAATTCACCGTCAAATTCCCTAGTAACATTAAAGGACAGATATACATTCCGGCGGTGAACCAGGCATTGCTATTTGGATGCATAGGCATGGTACTCTATTTCCAAGAATCAGCCAAAATGGAGGCCGCTTACGGATTAGCCATCACCTTTGCGATGCTAATGACCAGCATTCTGTTGCTACATTACCTGAAATCCAGGGGATGGAATATGATTTTAGTCTGGGCCATAATGCTGGTTTTCTTTACTGTAGAAAGTTCATTTTTGTTTGCAAACCTCACCAAATTCATGGACGGTGGTTTTTTCACCGTAATGATTGCATCCATCATCATTGCCCTGATGTTCGTTTGCTACCGTGGCGGCAAAATCAGTAAAAAAATGGTAATTCCGGTGAAAATTGAATCCTTTACTCAAAAGTTAAAAGCACTCAGTCAAGACACCACCCTTCCAAAATATTCAACCCACCTTATATACCTCAGCAAAGTAAAAAAGGACGATGAGGTAGAATCCCTAATACCGCATTCCATTCTGCAAAAGCGGCCCAAACGAGCCGATTTTTACTGGTTTGTGAACGTTGATGTAACCGACGAACCCTTCACCATGGAATACAAGGTGAATATCATCGAGAAGGATGATTTAATCAAAGTTCGTTTCCGTCTCGGGTTCCGTGTTCAGCAGAAAATCAGTTATTTTCTAAGATTGGTAATTGAAGACCTGGTGAAAAATCATGAAATTAACCTTGACCCATACTATCATGGATTTTCCGATAAAAAACAATTGGGCGATTTCCGATTTGTGATAGTAGAAGAAGAAATCAGTCAGGAAAATGACTTACCATTGCCGGATGCGCTGATTATGAAGGCGTACAGCTGGGTAAGGAAAACTGCAGCCAGTCCGGATAAATGGTTTGGGCTGGATTACAGCATGGTTACTTATGAGCTAGTTCCGGTAGTCTTCAAAAAGACTGCCCCTGTAAAACTTACCCGCATTTCTTAATACACCGATGAAACGCATTTTCTTAATAGTGCTGATTGCCATACAATCTGTAAACCTATTATTTGCCCAAAAATCCCCATTTTCGCTAGAAGATATATTCCTAAAGGGCACATTCAAAACGGCGGGTATTTCCGGTTTCAATGAGATGAAAAACGGTGAGCATTACACCGAATTAAAAACCACAGAAACAGGCTGGTATATTCTGAAAAGAAGCATGAAAACAGGCGATAGTGCAGGGATTGTGCTGAGAAGCAGCGAAATCAGCATAGGCATAAAACCGGAAACCTATGATTTTTCTCAGGATGAACAATACCTCATTCTTACTGAAGCTTCAGAAGCCATTTACCGACATAGCCGCAAATCATGGGTATATGTGGTGGATTTAAAAACGGGCAATTCAATAAAAATCAGCGAACAAAAGGTACTGTATCCTAGCATGAGCCCGGATAACCGCTACCTGGCTTATGTGCGTGACAATGACCTGTTTATTTTTGACCTTAAAAATCAGGTGGAGAAAGCTGTTACGTCAGATGGCCTTAAAAACAGCATCATCAATGGTGCCGTTGATTGGGTTTATGAAGAAGAATTCAGCATGAGTCGCGGCTTTGAATGGTCACCGGATGGAAAACACATTGCATACTACCGTTTTGATGAAAGCGGAGTGAAGGAATTCAGCATGGATATGTTTACCGGATTATATCCCGCTCAGGAGCGCTGGAAATACCCCAAAGCCGGTGAAGACAATTCGGTAGTGGATGTTTTTATGTATGAAGCTGAAAGCGGTAAAAAAGTAAAAGCCAATATTGCGCAGGGAGATCAGTACTTGCCCAGAATCAAATGGACCAACATTCCCGGGCAACTGAGTATCCAATGGCTAAATCGCACCCAAAATGAATGGAGATTATTGTTTACGGATGTTAAAACAGGTGCAGTGACCACCATATTATCAGAAAAAAGTAATACCTACATTGACATTCACAATAATCTGTATTTCCTGAAAAACAGTCCCGGATTTATTACCACATCCGAGAAAAACGGTTTTAACCATATATACAGGTATATGCCGCTTAAGGCCAAAAACCAATACAAAGAAAAGGCGGTTACCAACGGAAAATTTGATGTGCTGGGCATTGCCTTTGTGAATGAGGCCAAAGAAATCATTTACTATAACAGCAGCGAGGTTTCTGCTACAGAAGACCATTGCTACCGCATTGATTTCAACGGGAAAAAGAAAGTAAACATCACCCCGGAGCCTGGCGGTCACATGGTTTCCTTTGGCAAGGGCGGGCGTTATTTTACCGATGCTTACAGCCAATTTGGCGAACCCATGCAATATGTACTTAAAGAAGCCGGGACTCCATGGAAAAGGGTGCTGGAAGACAACCATCAGGCTCGCAAAACTTGGTCTGATTATGCTTTTGGCAAACATGAGTTTGGCAGCATGACCACCGATAGCGGCATTGCCCTGAATTACTGGATGATGAAGCCCCATAATTTTGATGCAGCCAAAAAATATCCGGTGCTGATGTTTGTGTATGGTGGTCCGGGTGCCAACACTGTGCGCAATCAGTGGGGCGGCAGAAACTACCTGTACCATCAGTACTTGGCGCAGATGGGCTACATTGTGGTGAGTGTAGATGGCCGCGGAACAGGCCACCGGGGCGAAGCATTTAAAAAATGTACCTACCTGAATTTGGGTAAACTGGAACATATTGACCAGACTTCAGCAGCGCGCTGGCTGGGCAATTTGCCTTATGTGGACAAAAGCCGCATTGGCATCTGGGGATGGAGTTTTGGCGGATATATGAGCAGTCTCTGCATTACCAAAAGCGCCGATGTTTTTAAAACAGCAGTGGCCGTTGCACCGGTTACCAGCTGGCGTTATTATGACAACATCTATACGGAACGCTTCCTGCGCAAACCCTTAGAAAATCCAGCGGGATATGATGACAACTCGCCCATTCAGTTTGTAAAAAACATCAAGGGGAATTATCTGCTCATACACGGTACAGGCGATGACAACGTGCACTGGCAAAATAGCGCCGAAATGATTAACGCCATGATCAAAGCCGGAGTGCGCTACGATGCGGAAGTTTATCCCAACCGCAATCATGGCATTGGCGACAGATACGGACAGTTTCACCTTTATCGACGAATGGCAGAATACATACTGGAAAAGCTGTAACCGTTTTATTTGTAAATCTCATTTTTTTTACCTATATTAGTACCTATGAAAAATATAATCATACTTTCCGTTGTGATCTTTTTGGGCCAAAAAGCCATGGCCCAAAAGGTGTACAAAACATCCTACAAAAGTGAAGCTGATAAAATCATCTATGTGACCGATTACAAAAGCGAAGCTGATATGATTGTGTATGAGACCCAATATAAGAGCGAGGCCAAGCCCTACAGCGGCATTTGGTATTGGACACAATACAAAAGCGAAGCCGACTGGAAAGTGTTTTTCACCAAATACAAAAGTGAAGCTACGCTGAAGATTTACATCACCAAATACAAGAGTGAAGCGGGGATGAAGTAAATTAAAAACCATTCACACGGTTAAGTGTTAAAATTATAGCAATCCTTCAATACCATGAACCTCAAATCCGGAGACAAAGCCCCCGCGTTCAGCGCACCCGACCAGAATGGCCAGACCCTTACCCTGAATGATTTTACCGGCAAAAAACTGGTTTTATATTTCTATCCCAAAGACGACACCCCCGGTTGCACGGCTGAAGCATGTAGCCTTCGCGATAACTATGACGCCCTCCTGAAACAGGGTTATTCCATTTTGGGTGTGAGCCCAGATAACGAAAAGAAACACCAGAAATTCATCGCTAAATATGAATTACCCTTCAGCTTATTGGCTGATACGGACAACAAAGTGGCCACCGATTATGGAGTTTGGGTAGAAAAAAGCATGTATGGACGCAAATACATGGGCATTGCCCGTACTACTTTCGTGATTGACGAAAAAGGTGTAATCAGCGAAATTATTGAGAAGGTGGAAACCGCAAAACACGCGGCACAAATTCTGAAGTAATCAATTCGTTTGCCGATAAGGTAACTCCTGCCCTACATTTGCAGTCAGGGTGGAAAGTGCTTTCAGCAATATAGGCATCATAGGCAGTGGCAGCTGGGCCACAGCGCTGGTAAAAATCATTTCCGAAAAAAAAGGCATTGCAGTAAACTGGTGGATACGCAACCCCGAAACCCTCACCTACATTGAAGAATTTCACCACAATCCCCGTTACTTATCCTCGGTAGAAATTGACCTGCAAAAGGTATCCCTTCACAGTGACCTACAATCTATGATTGAACACTGCGATGCGGTAATATTGGCTGTTCCATCCGCATTTCTGCATGAGGCGTTAAAAGATATTTCACTACCCAAGGATAAAATCTACATTTCAGCGGTGAAAGGCGTTGATCCCACAACAAGGCTTGTGATTGCGCGTTACCTGGAAAAACAACACGATGTTTCACCCGAAAATATTGGCCTTATTACAGGACCTTGCCACGCAGAAGAAGTAGCGCTTGAAAAACTCAGCTACCTCACCCTTTCAGCCACACAAAGCGAGTTAGCAGAAAGAATTGAATCACTTATTCGTTGCCGCTATATTAATACCTGCACCAACAATGATTTATATGGCGCTGAATATGCCGCCGTGTTAAAAAACATTTATGCCATAGGCGCCGGTATTGCACATGGACTGGGTTACGGTGATAATTTCCATGCAGTGTATACGGGCGCCGCCCTACGCGAAATGGAGTCTTTTCTGGAGGCCCTTCACGAAACCCATCGCGATGTGAAAGATGCCGCATACCTCGGTGATTTGCTGGTTACCTGCTACAGCCAATTTAGCCGGAACCGTACTTTTGGTAACATGCTTGGCAAAGGATACAGCGTTAAAAGTGCCCAACTTGAAATGAACATGATTGCTGAAGGTTACTATGCAACCGGCAGCATTTACCCCATTTGTAAAGAAAATAATATTCATGCACCGATTATCGAGGCGGTGTATAACGTTTTATACTCCAATGCCAACCCTGCCATAGTTTTTGGTCAATTGAGCAGACAGCTTCTTTAACAGCTTTTATTAATTTTATGTTAATTTTATGTTTGCGTAAAACTACGTAATCTTAAACTCATGGTAATACTCGGGTAACCCGGGCAGGGTTGTTTTGAAGAAAGAATTACTCAAACGAGATTATGAATCGCATTGTTGTATTTACCCTGCTGACATTGAGTTTCGGCAGCATTTCAGCTCAAACGGGAATCCTCACCGGAAAAGTACAATCAGAAAGTGGAAGGCCGGTAGCCGATGCCAAAGTTTTTGCAGTGGGCAGCAGCGACACCAGCAGAACTGACATGGACGGTTTGTTTCTGTTAAAGCTAAAATCGGGTAAATATGTGTACCACGTAGAAAGTCGCCTTTTCCCGGAATTCACGGATAGCGCTGTCATTCTGGAAAATCAGGAAACTTTTGTGTATCCCATACTCAGCAGCATTAAGGACATGGGGGTAGCCACGGTGAGTGTAGCCCGCAAACAGAAAGAAAACACCATTGCGGGAGCTATTCGCTCCAAGCAGTTGTCTGTACAAATGGTGGAAGCCATTTCTGCCGAAGATTTCAAACGCACCACCATCCGTACCTCAGCTGATGCGATGAAGCGCATACCGGGCGCTACCATCATGGAGGGTAAATTTGCGAACATCAGGGGCATGTTTGACCGTTACAACGCCGGCTATCTGAATGGTGCTCCCCTGCCCAGCACCGAAAGCGACCGAAAGGCATTTTCATTTGACATTATCCCTGCCAGTTTGCTGGATAACATTGTGGTTATTAAAAGCGGCACCCCAGACCTCACTGGCGATTTTGGCGGTGGCATCATTCGCATCAACACCAAAAGCATCCCGGAAAAGTTAACCCAAAGTTTCAATCTGGGCTTCCAGTATAACTCCATTACCACGCTAAGGCCCATTGAAATGTTTAACTCCTCTACCTCAGAGTATTTTGGGATACCCGGTGCAGACCGCAAGTTGCCCGCCATTGCTGATAACATGAACCAAACCAAACCTGCTGAATTTCTGGCATCAGAGTCCAAAAAATTCAACAATAACTGGGATCTTACCACCACAAAACCCATGCTTACCCCTCGTTTCAATTATACGATAGGCGTGCCGTTTAAGCTCCCAAAGAAAAGAGAAATTGGTTTGCTGATGAGTGTAAATTATTCTTTAACCCAAAAATACAGTGATGGCGTGGTAAACAGACAGGATCTGAGCGACAATCAGCTGATTAGCAGCTATAAAGACGCCCTGTTTAGCACCAATGTTCAAAATGGCGGTATCATGAACCTGAGCTTCAAGTTGAATAACCGCAACCGCATAGACTGGAAAAACCTTTACACGCTCAATTATGACGCTTCCAGCACACTCAGAAAGGGTGATAATGACATCAATGTATCTCCGGTGGTTCCCATCGAAGGGTTTTCCAATCAGGTTAACTACAATCGTCTGGCCAGTACACAGCTGAATGGAACCCATACATTTGGCGAAAAACAAAGTACGCTCACCTGGCTGGTGAACTATGGAAACACCCACCGTGAAATTCCCGACTTTAGAATTGCCCAATATGCCACCATCGAAGATACACGATACCTGGTATTAAATGATTTTTTCAATGCCGGTTCAGGTAGGTTTTTTTCCAACTTGGATGAAAATACATTTTCAGCTAGTGCCGACATGCAGCACACCATCAACGCAGGAAAATTAACCAACAATATCAAATACGGTTTTTTCAGGCAGACCCGGAAACGCGTATTTAAAAGCCGTGAATTTGTTTATGGACCGGTTGGCACTCCGGTTATTAGCGACAGAAAACCTGCGGAAGACCTAGGAGAAGACAATATCAATGCAAGTGGAATCTATCTGGTAGAAAAAACATCGTCCGACGCGGATGAATACAACGGAAACAGCACTTTAAATGCGGCATACATGATGATAGAACACCATTACCCGCTATTCAAAGCCAAAGGCCGTAACCAAATGCTGAAAGTAATTTATGGTTTGCGTGGTGAGCAGTTTAACCAATATCTTACCAATGCATATTTTGATCAATTAGGGAAAAAACTGGCCGATGGAGCAATCAATACAGACCTGTTGCCATCATTGAATATCATTACGCCTATTACCGGAAAAACAGGATTGCGTATGGCATATTATAAAACCGTGAATCGTCCGGAAATGCGCGAAATGGCACCATTCAGCTTTTATAATTTCAATCTTAACTCAGAAATCATTGGTAATACACAGTTAAAAAGGGCCTTACTGCATAATTTTGACCTTCGTTATGAGATTTTCCCCGGCAAGGAGGATATGTTCAGCATTGGTGCATTCAGCAAACGGATCATCAATCCCATTGAATTTTCGTTGGAAACCAGCCAGCCCGGTATTCGCACCTTTGGATACCAGAATGAAAAAAGTGCCGACATACGCGGTTTAGAACTGGAAATGCGCAAGAGTTTAAAGTTTCTGGGGCGTTACCTTGCACCAGGCCTGTTCAATTATCTTTCTGCCTATGGCAACTTCTCACTGATTCAAAGTCAGGTGCAGTTTAGCAAGGAACAAGGAACAAACAAACGTTCGTTGCAAGGCCAAAGCCCTTATGTAGCCAATATTTCACTATTCTATGAAAACAAAAAAGGGCTGCTCGCCAGCATCAATTTCAATAAAATAGGAAATAGAATTGCCTACATCGGCGTTACAAAAGACATTCAGCCGTTCGGTAGCGATATATACGAATTTGGACGCAGCATCCTCGACTTCCAGATTGGTAAAAACATGAAGAAAGCCGGAAGCCTCAAACTTACCTTTGGTGATGTATTGAGGCAAGCAACCGTCTTTTATCAGGATATCAATGAGAATAAGAAGTATGATGAAAACGGTGATAACACGTTATTTAAGTTTACCAACGGAATGACCATTACACTGGGATATTCCTACACTTTTTAATCCAATGCTGGATATAAAAAAATCCCGCCAGATTGGCGGGATTTTTTATTTAGCGCGCGGCACCCAGGCAATTTCTTCACCACCACCCAGCTTATCCAGGTAACGGGCCAGGGTAAATAAATAATCGCTTAATCGATTGAGGTAGGTTACAATCATCCCATCAATTTCCTCGTTATCAGAAAGGTATACCACCAGGCGTTCTGCCCTTCTGCAAACGCAGCGGGCCACATGAGCATGCGCCCCTAACTGTGTGGCACCCGGCAATATAAAGTTTCTCAATTCAGGGAGTTCCAATGTCATGCGGTCAATTTCATTTTCCAGAAATACCACATCTTCATCATACAACTCCGGCAAAATCATCTTGCTTCCGGGAGCGGAGGCAAGGTATGAACCCAAGGTAAACAGGCGATCCTGGATATTGCCAATGGCTACAGTTACTCCCGAATCTGAGCTAATACTGCGAATCAGGCCCAAATAACTGTTTAGCTCATCCACAGTGCCATAGCTCTCAACCCGTATGTGATGCTTTGAAACCCTATCCCCTCCCAGCAAAGCAGTCTTTCCATCATCGCCCTTGCGTGTATAAATTTTGAATGTCATGTAAATTGTGCATGGAAGTTACAACCAAGTGCCTGCATTTGTTTTCGAATTGGTATAATTCATTTGGAAATGTGCAAAAAAATGCGTATATTAAGTAATTGTTTGTGAAGGGTTAAAATCTTAATCCTTAGTTAACCTTAACTTGAAAATCTGCTAATCGTGTCAGGGGTATTTTGTGGCATAATAAAATTCCCGTATGAAAAAAATTACGCAATTGTTAATGCTGACCGGTCTTAGTGCCATGGCAGCGAAAGCTCAGTTTATTGAGCAAGTCAATTTCATTGGTGCACTGGATTCTGACCCTGCCAAGGATTGGACTGCAGGCTGGACAAACTTCAACCCCCAGCAGACCAGCTATGCCGCCATTACTGATGACACAACCCTGAACGCCATTGCTACCGGTAGCGGTGGAATCAAAAACATCAATGGAACCCGCACCCTCAGCGCTTCAACCGTTTATGGTCTGAAGGGCCTGATTGTAGTGCGCAGCGGTGGTAAACTTATCATTCCTGGCGGAACCGTTATCCGTGCTGAAGCCGATGTAAATGCTACGCCTAAGAATTATGCCAGTATTGTGGTTGAACGCGGTGGTATGATTGAAATCAACGGAACACAGACTAGCCCTGTGGTAATCACCAGCAGCAAAGCGGCAGGTAGCCGTGCCCGCGGTGACTGGGGTGGTATTGTGATTGCAGGTAAAGCCAAAAACAACCAAGGTTCTGACGTTCAGGTTGAAGGATTTAACAACGTAACTGCAGACCCCAACTTAGCAAAATTTGGTGGAACTGATGACAACGACAATAGCGGTTCAATCACCTATCTGCGTATGGAATTCGGTGGTTTGGCTTTTGAACCTAACAAGGAAATCAATGGTCTTACCTTGGGTTCTGTGGGCAAAGCCACTACCCTGCACCATATTCAGGTATCTTTCATTAACGATGATGGATTCGAGTGGTTCGGTGGTAACGTAAACGCTAAACACCTCGTTTCCTACCGCATCACCGACGACGATTTCGATACCGATTTTGGTTGGGGCGGCGCCGTACAGTTTGGTATTGCCGTGAAAGATACTACCCAGTATGACCTTACCTATAATGCTCCCAGCGGTTCCAGCACCAGCGAATCTTTCGAAAGCGATAACGACGCTGCCGGTTCAGGTAAAACTCCTTACACCCGCGGTGTATTCAGCAATATGACTGTGGTTGGTCCTGTGAGCATCGGCTCTACCTACAGCGCGTTGGGTACTGTTCCAAAGGCCGCTTTCCGCCGTGGTGCCCGTATCCGTCGTAACAGCCGTTTGAGCGTTATTAACTCCGTATTTATGGGTTACCGCAACTTCCTGATGTATGATGGTGACAGTACCTTAACCGCCTCAGGTGCAAAAGACAGCAGCTTCAGAGAAACCATGTTGTTCCGCAACAACCTGATTGTAAACTCAGCCGCTGCTGCTTCAGCAGGTTCTAGCAACACTGGCCTGGTGGAGGTTGCTTCTGCCAATGCTTCTTCATTGAATCGCTTTGATGGCTGGGTTCGCGCTGCTGCCAACCAAAACAAAATCAATACCGTTGCTTTCACTGCCGGTACTGTATTGGAAGATCCTCAAAATGCTACTGCTCCTAACTTCCGCCCTGTTTCAGGATCACCTGCCCTCAGCGGTTCTAATTTCACCTACAGCCGTCTTACTGAGTTTGGTGTATTCAATGGTGTTAACACCATCGAAACCGTAACCGGTGTGAATGTATATCCCAACCCTGCTCAGGAAAACATCAACCTTGAATTTGCCTCAGCCCAAAGCTTCGCAGCTACTGCCAAGATCGTTGACCTGACCGGTAAAACCATTATGAGCATTGGTAATGTAACCGTAAATGGCGGTGCAAACACCATCTCTGCCAACATTAGCAACATCAACAAAGGTATCTACCTGATTGTAGTTGAAGGTGCTAAAGGCCGTATCAGCCAGCGCTTTATAGTTAAGTAATCATCATAGGTTTAGTTTTGAAAGTCCCGCCTGAAAAGGCGGGATTTTCTTTTTTATATAATTCTACCTTTGCATACACCCCATGAACTTAGCAGAATTAATTGACCGATTTCGCTCCGAAGCCAATCCGGACAAGGCAGAAGCAATGTCGAGGTACATGAAGTATCACTTCCCATTTTTGGGCATTCAAAAACCACTAAGAAGCAAACTGGAAAAGGATTTCATTCAAATAAACAAAAGTCTGAATTACCCTACCCTTAAAGGTTTGATTACCGCACTATGGAATATGCCTGAAAGAGAATTTCAGTATACGGCCATGGAGCTCATGATCCAATCGAAAATATGGAAACACAGAGAGGCCGCGAACTTGCTGCAATATTGCCTAACCCACAAAAGCTGGTGGGATTCGGTGGATATATTGGCAGGCCGTATGGTAGGCGGATATTTTACATCCTTTGCTGCAGAAAGAGATCAATACATAGAAGAATGGCTGAATAGCAAAAACATCTGGTTAAACCGGACCGCCATCATTTTTCAGCTGAATTATAAAGCCAAAACTGATGAGGGCTTGTTGTTTGCCTGCATTGATCATTTCAAAGATTCCAAGGAGTTTTTCATTAAAAAAGCCATCGGCTGGGCATTGCGGCAATATGCCCGAACCAATCCCGAGGCTGTTCTACGATTTGTAGAAGCGCAAAACATCAGTCCGCTGAGCAAAAGGGAAGCCCTGAAGCATTTCCCTACTAAATAAAAAGGGCCCGTCGCTGGACGGACCCTTTATTTATCAAGCTATCGCTGTAATCAGGAAGTTTTATTTGGTGGCTTTCAGCGAAATGGTGATTTCCATTTCCTTATTCACAATACCGTCTTTTACTTTCTTTTGGGCGGCTTCAGCAAGACCCAGGTTTTTGCTGTCGTAGTTGATTCCCCACTCCAAACGGTTGATGGTCGCTTTACCGGTGGCCTCAACTGTATTGCCTTCTACCTTGATGGTAGCAGGGAACGTGATTTTGCGGGTGCTGTCGCGCAGGGTAAGGTTACCACTCACTTCATGGGTGTTACCTTCAGAAGCTTTCTCTTCCACGCTCACGATTTCAAATTTTCCTATAGGATATTTAGCAACATTGAAGAAATCTTCAGCCATCAAATGTCCAACAAGCTTCTTCTGGTAGCCTGTATCGGTAAGGTCGGTGTTTTTAATGCTGTTCATGTCAATAACGAAAGAACCGGCAACTACTTTACCGCCTTCAACACTCAGACTGCCCTCTTTGATACCAATGGTGCCTTTGTGTTCGCCGGTTGAAATGATTTTCCATCCGCGCCATTCAAGGTTACTGCCTGCGGCATCAACGGTGTAGGTTCCGGCATTGTCACCGGCTTTGGCTGCTGAATCTGCCTCGGCAGACTGTTGTGAGTTTCCTCCGCAGGATGCCAGCATGCTCAATGCGGCGATTCCTGCAACGTAAAACAAGGTTTTTTTCATGGTTTCTATATTAATTTGGTTTTATTGGTTGCAAATTTATTTGTTTAAACAAACTTTTACAAGTGTTTAGAAAAATTTTCTCTTACCGGTATTCACAATCGCTTTCAAATCGAAAAGAATGTGGTACAAACCGTAGTAGGTTCGGTTTATATACAGTGAATGCCTTGAACCGCGTGCCTTTTTACTGTTGCGCACTTCAGGCATTTCAATGAGTTTATCGGCAAAATGATAGATTCCTGAAAAATACGTTTCATTGCCAAAGTCAAAAACATCTTGGGTGAAAGGCAGGGTCAGCATGTCTATCATTTCCTTGAACAGCGGTGTAAAAAAGGCAATATCCTCGGCTGTATCGTCGGCATGCAGCAATTCCAGCTCTCTGAAAATCTGCATGGATTTTTCCTCGTCTTTGTAAATATTTCTGTCTACAAGTTTAAAATAGGGCGTGTAAAAACGATCCGGAATTTCCTTTACACAGCCAAAATCAAAGATATTGACCGTACCATCCGGCATAAACAAAAAATTTCCCGGATGTGGGTCGGCATGCACGGTTTTGAGTTCGTGGATCTGAAAGTCATAGAAATCCCAAAGTGCCTGACCAATGCGATTTCGAACTTCCTGTGATGGATTGGTGGCTAAAAACTCCTTCAAATGCATTCCCTCCAGCCAGTCCATGGTGATGATTTTATCTGAAGACCATTCGGGATAATAGGTTGGGAACCTCAGATTCTGAATATGCGCGCATGCCGCACTTAGTTCCATACTGCGCTTCAGCTCCAGGGCATAATTGGTTTCTTCCAGCAGTTTACCTTCTATTTCATCAAAGTAGTTTTCGATGTCATTTTTGCTCATATTTAGCAAACGAACCGCAAAAGGTTTCACCATGCGTAAATCTGATCCTATGGAATTAGCCACACCCGGATACTGAATCTTCACAGCCAGCCATTTGTCTTTGGCTCTGGCTTTGTGCACCTGCCCTATGCTGGCTGCAGCCACTGCCTTTGAGGTAAATTCATCAAAAAAAGCGGTGGGGGGCTGCCCAAAAGCCTTCCGAAAAATCTGGGCTACCAGCGGAGAAGACAAGGGTGGAGCCGAGTATTGAGACAACTGAAATTTCTCCTGATACTCTCGCGGTAAAATCCCCCTATCCATGCTCATCATCTGAGCCACCTTCAGGGCACTGCCTTTCAGGGTGCTTAGGGTTTCATAAATATCGCCGGCGTTGTCTTTGTGAAGTTCTTCCCTACTCACATCGGCATTCACCAATTTTTTTGCGTAATGCTTTAGGTAATTGCCACCCACTTTCACCCCGGCACCCGCAATGTGAGCCGCACGCTCAATGCGTGTTTTGGGTATTCTCTCCTGTGTTTTCAACGCTTATGAAAAAGATTTTTTTGCTCTTTGAAACATGAACTTTCCGAAATCCAGCACCTCATCAAACAGGTTTTCACCCATTAGTTTAAATCCAATATTGACCGTTTTTTCAATGGCAGCATCCGTATCCTCAAAATCTTTGGACGTGTCTTTCAGCCAAAAATTGAGCAGGAATAAGGTTTGCACCCAAAGGCCATGTTTAAACTGGTCAGAAATAAACTTACGATCGGCAATTTGACCGGAACCTATACCGGAAGCCACAATCTTGGCGGCATAATCTAGAAAAGCATGACGAAAATCGCCCAATGCGGAATCCATGGGATTGATGCCTTTGTGACTTTTCTCTGCCACATACAACACATAACTTCTGTGCTGCATCAACTCCTGTGTCCACAGAAAATAAAAGGCACTCAAACGCTCAGCCGCACTGAATCCTTCGTATTGTTCATCGGCTTCCAGCTTGTGGCGGGTTGTTTCAAAAACATGTACCCAAAAATAGCTGTCCAGTGCTTCAAAATTGCTGAAATGCGCAAAAAAATCAGCGTCCGTTTTTTTCAGTTTTTTCATGAAAAGATATACGGATTCGGGCTTTTTACCGTGTTCTAGTTGGTACTGAATGTACTTTTCCAGCAATGTTGATTTTTCCATACGCATTTACGTATAGATAACCCATTAACATGGGATTTTGTTTGGTAAGATTCTTAAAATTAAGCGTAGCGGTTACCCACCCACACAAAGCGTCGGTTCACGTACTCAGGGGTAGTGAAACCGGCATTTCCGCTGGGGTTGCCACCTGAAACGTGAAAATCGCTGAAAGCGGCATGCTGGTTCACAAAAGCAGCCCCTGTAAAATTAAAGCTCACGGGTGTGAAAGCCGCATTCATGGCTTCTGCCACTTG